>DASZNC010000106.1:0-23330 GCA_035551615.1 Acidimicrobiales bacterium | reverse complement strand
CTCCTGGCCTTCGAACTCACGCTTCTCCTTGCACTTGACGCAGTAACCCTCATAGGTCGCCATGGCTGGTCCTCCTGGTACATGGTCCGCGGGGTAACGCCCCCGCTACGGGATCTCCGATGGGACTGGGCCACGCTACTGAGCGTGAGGGCTTAGCAGGGTGATCCCCGTCCGATCGGCCTCCAGGACATGTGACGTCCCGGTCACATCATGCTGGTCGAGCAGGTGCCGGCCGGCGTCGGCCAGGGCCCCGGCGGCGGTGCGATCGCAGACCGCCAACAGAGTGGTGCCGGCCCCGGACCAGAACGAGGTCAGGGCGCCGGCCCGGCGCAGCCCGGCCAGGATGGGCACCGACTCGGGGAACAGGCGGGCCCGGGCGTCTTGATGGAGGCGGTCGTCGCCGGCCTCGGCGATCAGGTGGCGGCGGTCGGCCAGGCCGGCGATGAGCAGGGCGGCCCGGCCCAGGTTGAACACCGCATCCTGGCGGCTCACCTGCTCGGCCAGCGCCTGGCGGGCGTCCTCGGTCAGCAGCTCCCTGTCCGGCACGACGGCGACGAACGCCAGCTCGGCGTCGAGCGGGAGATGTCGCCACACCGGCACCGCGTCGACGGTGGCGGCTGCGATGAGCCCGCCGAAGGCGGAGGCGGCGGCGTTCTCCGGGTGGCCGTCCACGCGCACCCCCCAGCCGAACGGGTCGGCGGCGCCGGCGGCAGCGGCGGCGGCCACGGCCAGGGAGGCGGACGAGCCCAGGCCCCGCCCGACCGGGATGTCGGAGTGCACCTCGATACGCAGCCGGTCGTGGCCGGCCACCTCGATGGCGATGCGGGCGGCCAGGTGGCCGGCGTCGGCCGGCAGGTCGCTCCCCTCGCCCGAGGTCTCCACCTCCAGCCGGGCGGCCGGCTCGACGGAGACCTCGACGTAGCGGGCCAGGGCCAACGCCAGCACGTCGAATCCGGGGCCCAGGTTGGCGGACGAGGCAGGGACCCGGGCACGCATGGCTGCGGAACGCTAGTCGGAGTGGCGGGCCAGCTTGGCGCGCAGGTGGCGGGCGACCTCGGGCCACTCGGCATCGGTTACCGAGAAGATGGCCGAGTCCCGCAGCCGGCCCTCCTCGCCTCTGACCCTCGAGTCCGACCAGTTGCGCAGGACGCCCTCGAAGCGGGCACCCACCCCTTCGATGGCCCGCCGGGACCGCTCGTTGCGGGCGTCGGTCTTCAGGTCCAGACGGGCCACCCGCCACTCCTCGAAGGCGTGCCGGAACAGCAGGAACTTGGCCTCGGTGTTGATACCCGAACGCTGGGCCGAGGCGGCCAGCCAGGTGAACCCGACCTCCACGGCGGCGAGGCCGGTGCCGTCCGGCCACGGCCGCGGGTACCAGTAGGCGGTCCCACCGACGGCCCGCCCGTCGGATCGCCGGACCTGGGCCCACGCCACCATCGAGCCGGTGGCCACCCGCTCCAGCTGGGCCTGCACGTAGGCGGCGCCCTCGTCGTGGTCGGGCACCCACGTCCACCCGTAGGTGTCACGGTCCTCCATGGCCGCCGCCGTCAGGTCCTCTATGTGCTGCGGGCCGAGATGCTCCAAGCGCACCAGATCGCCTTCGAGCACGGGTACGGGGGGGAAGGTCACCCCGCCATTAAAAGGGGTTCAGCCGCCCTGCTCCTGCAGATTTTCCAGCTCCTCGACGGTCATGAGGACGGTGCGGGCCTTCGAGCCCTCCGACGGCCCGACCACGCCCCTCTGCTCCAGCAGGTCCATCAGCCGGCCGGCCCGGGCGAAACCGACCCGCAGCTTGCGCTGCAACATGGAGGTCGAGCCCAGCTGCGAACGCACCACCAGCTCCCGGGCGGCGTCGAGCAGGTCGTCGTCATCGCCGTCGGTCGGCCCGCCCGTCACTCCACCATGGCCGTCGTCGGTCCCCTCGACGCCTTCCACGTAGCGGGGCTCGGACTGGCGGCGCCAGTGGACCACCACCTTGCGGACCTCTTCCTCGGTCACCCAGGAGCCCTGGATGCGCCGGGCCACACTGGACGAGGCGGTCAGCAGCAACATGTCGCCCTTGCCGATCAGCCGCTCGGCGCCCGGCTGGTCGAGGATGACCCGGCTGTCGGCCAGAGACGACACGGCGAAGGCCAGCCGGGACGGGACGTTGGCCTTGATGACGCCGGTGATGACGTCGACCGACGGCCTCTGGGTGGCGATCACCAGGTGGATGCCGACGGCCCGGGCCATCTGGGCGATGCGGCAGATCGATTCCTCGACGTCGCGGGCGGCGACCATCATCAGGTCGTTGAGCTCGTCCACCACGACCAGGATGAACGGCAGCCGCTCGTACTGCTTCGGCTCCTCCCCCAGTCCGGGCGGGGCCGACAGCTCACCGCGGTCGAAGGCCGAGTTGTAGCCGGTGATGTCCCGGACGCCGACCTCGGCCAGCAGGTCGTAGCGGCGCTCCATCTCGTGCACCGCCCACGACAGGGCGTTGGCCGCCTTCTTCGGGTTGGTGACGACGCCGGTGAGCAGGTGGGGCAGCCCGTTGTACTGGCCCAGCTCGACCCGCTTGGGGTCGACCAGGATGAGCCGGACCTGATCGGGCGTGGCCCGCACCAGGATCGACGTGATCAGCGAGTTGATGCACGACGACTTCCCGGCGCCGGTGGCCCCGGCGATCAGGATGTGCGGCATCGTGGCCATGTTCTCCAGCACCGGCCGCCCGGCGATGTCGCGGCCCATGGCCACTTCCAGCGGGTGGGTGGCGGCGTGGGCCTCCGGCGAGCTCAGGATGTCGCCGACGGCGACCAACTGGCGCTGCAGGTTGGGCACCTCCACCCCGATGGCCGACCGGCCCGGGATGGGGGCCAGGATGCGGACGTCGGCGGCGGCCATGGCGTAGGCGATGTCGCGCTGGAGGTTGGTGACCTTGGCCACCTTCACACCGGGGCCCAACTCGAGCTCGTAACGGGTGACGGTGGGGCCGACGGTCATGCCCACCAGCCGGGTCTCCACCCCATGGGCGGACAGGGCATCCTCCAGGGTGTGGCCCATGGCCTCGATGTGCTTGCGATCGATCTCGGCCGCCTTGGACCGCTTGAGCAGCGCCACCGGCGGGAGCCGCCAGGTGCCCGGCTCACCGGCCGGCCCGAGGGAGATCGACAGCTGCTCGGCATCGGCGACCTCGGCCGGCAGGTGCATCGGCACCGCCGCCCGGGCCTTGGTCGTCTCCTCGGGCGCCGGGACGACATGGTCGTGTGGTTCGGCGGCGTCGTCGACCGGCGCCCGCTTGGATCGAGATCGGGGTGCCTTGGCCGGCGGATCGGCCGGAGCCACGTCGGCCTCGCCGTCGTACACGCCGCCCGGCGTGGCCGGGTGGCGCATCAGGGCCCGCCGGCGCTCGGCCCGCTCCGGAGCGGCCGCCAGCCACTTGGCGGTGGCCCGGGCACCGCGGCCCACCCCGGCGGCGGCCACCGCCGACGCGTCCAGGGCCTGGCGGGCCGACACGCCGGTCACGATCAGGACCCCGATCAGAACCAGTACGGCCAGGACCAGCCCACAGCCCCAGGCCCCCAGTCCGGCCCGCACCGGCCCGGCCACGCCCATTCCGACGATGCCGCCGCTCGTGCGCAGGTGGGAGATGATGCCGCCCCAGTGGGCCGGGCGGTGGATCTGGTCGACCACCCCGGCACCGGCCAGAAGAACGATGATCGAACCGACGGTGACCCTCACCGGCGGTCGCACCACCCGTTCGCCGGCCGGCGGCGCGGCCCCCCGGCGGGGGTGGACCTGGCGGATCAGCACCCAACCGATGCTGCCGACCAGGACCGGTAGGAGCAGGCGGGCCCAGCCCACGGTGTCGGCGGCGCCGTGCTCGACCGCCCGGCCGGCCGGGCCGGCCAGCCCGTCGCCGTAGACGCCGAGAGCCAGGAGGACGGCCACGAGGAGCAGCAGGAGACCCCAGACGTCGTCCGCCTGGCGGCCGATGAGACGGGACAGGCCGTCCGGCCGGGTCCGGGCGGCCGGCGACCGCTTGGCGGCGGCCGCAGGGCGCTTGGCGGCCGGTTTACGCCCAGTGGAACCGGTCCGGGACCGGTTGGGCCGGGGCCGGCGAGTCGCAGTAGTCACAGCAGCCACGAGAGTAACAGGAGCCACATCGCCAACCAGGGTATTCCGGGGGTGAGACGGTCTGGTCGGGGTGGGCGGGGTCGGAGAGGATTGTCTCCTTTGTCCGGAGAATCCCTAATACATGCGTCGGGGGCGGTGGGCACTCGTGGGACTGGCCGCCCTACCTCTCGCCGCCCTGCCGGCGGCGGCGACCACGCCCCCGAAGCCGGGAAGCCCGGCCTACATCGAGCGGGACGTGCAGAACATGGAGGCGGCGTATGGGCGGGGACGGACCCAGCTGCAGACGCCCGGCTACCTGCCGGCGCTGACCGAGGATGCCGTCGATCTGGAGGCGGCCCAGCTGGAGGGCCAGGCCGGGCGGCCGACCCGCCCGTCGGCGACGGTGGGCATGGCCGTACCCGAGGGGGTCGGCAACCCGGACCGCAAGGGCTGGGCCGGCCACCGGGGCCAGGAGGTACCGGTCAGCTTCGACGCCTCTGACGGCGCTCTGCTGCAGGGCACCCTCTTCGCACCGCTACCGGGCGCCCGCGACCCCTACACCGGCGCCCGGCTGCAGGGACCGTTCCCGTCGGTCGTGTTCGAGACCGGGTCGATCCAGTCGTCGGCCGGGGTCTACGACTGGGCCGCCGAGGACCTGGCCGAGCGGGGCTACGTCGTGCTGACCTTCGACGTCCAGGGCCAGGGGCAGAGTGAGACGCTCCCCCACAACGGCACCCTCGACGGCGTGCCCTCCGAATCCCAGGCCAACTTCGATGAGGGCGCCGAGGACGCCATCTCGTACATGTTGTCGACCCCTTCCTCGAAATGGCAGGGCGGGTACAACCCGCTGTTCCGGGACATCGACCACGGACCCGACCGCCACTCGGTGACCCCGGGGCGGACCACGCCCCTCGCCCTGATCGGTCACTCGACCGGCGCCGTCACCGTTTCCTACCTGCAGGGCGTGGACAAGCGCATCGAGGTGGCGGTGGCGCTGGACAAGATCACGGCCACCGCGGCGGCCATCAGCGACGACCAGGCAGAGACCGGTTCGCTGCCCGGACCGGTGGTACCCGAGGGTGCCGACCCTCGGCGTGCAGGCCGAGTACGGCTTCGAGGCGCAGCCCTACTTCCTGGCCAACTGCTCGTCGTTCGAACCGTGCCAGGGCTCGCCGACGCAGGCCCCCGATCCCAACCGGGAGGAGGCCACCGGCTTCGACGCCTGGCGGCGGGCCGGCGTGTCCAGCGCCGTCATCGTGCCCCGGGCATCCACCCACCTGGACTTCACCGACACCCCGCCCATCCTGCCCGCATCACAGCTCGGGCAGGCCATGGCCAGCTACTACATCCAGGCCTGGCTGGGCGAGTACCTGCAACACGCCCCCTGGGCGGGCGCCGCCCTGCAGTCGCCCACCATCCGGTACCTGATGCCAGGGGCCAACGACAGCCGGAAGCTGGTGTCGTTCGCCCGCAACGGCAACCTGTCGTTCTACTTCTGCTCCGGCTTCGCCTTCCGGCTGGGCGGCCATCCGGTCGTCAATGGTGACCTGACCGGCGACGGCTGCCCGGCCGGTTAGAGCGGGGCCGGTTCTCGGCCGGTCAGACCTCCATCACCACCGGCACGATCATCGGCCGGCGGCGGGTGCGGTCGCTGACGAAACGGCCGAGGGCCTGGCGGGCGCGGCGGCGCAGGGTCTCGAAATCGACGTTCCCGGTGTCCGCCGCCTCCTCGAGGGCCTGGAGCACGGCCTGGCGGGCCTCGCCCAGCATCTCCTCCGCTTCGGGCGCGTAGACCCACCCGCGGGTGATGATCTCGGGGCCGGTGAGCACCTCTCCAGTTTTGGCATCAACAGTGACAACCAGGATGACCACGCCCTCCTCGGCCAGCACCCGCCGGTCGCGCAGTACGCCCTGACCGACGTCGCCGACGATGCCGTCGACGTAGAGGTAACCGGCTGGGACCTCGCCAGCGAAATCGATGCCCTTGTCGCTCAGGTCGATCACGTCGCCGTCCTCGGCCAGCAGGATGCGGTCCGGGTGGACCCCCATCTCTTCAGCCAGTCGGGCGTGGTGGGTCATGTGGCGGAACTCGCCGTGGACCGGGATGAAACAATCGGGCCGGGCCAGCGACAGGATCGTCTTCAACTCATCCCGCTTGGCGTGGCCGCTCACGTGGACCTCGGCCAGGCCGGAATGCACCACCTCGGCCCCGAGCCGGGTGAGCCCGTCGATCACCTTGCCCACGCTGGTCTCGTTGCCCGGGATGGCATGCGAGGACAGGACGACCAGGTCACCGTCGCCCACTTTGATCCACTTGTTGTCGGCGGCCGCCATGAGCGCCAGTGCCGACATCGGCTCCCCCTGGCTGCCGGTGCTGATGACGCACACCCGGCGGGGGTCCAGATCGGCGATCTTCTCGATGTCGACCAGGCTCTCGTCGGGAATCCGGAGCAGGCCCATCGACCGGGCCAGGGCCACGTTGCGGGCCATGGACCGGCCGAGCGTGGCGATGGTGCGGCCGTTGGCGATCGCCGCCTCGGCGATCTGTTGCACCCGGTGTATGTGGCTGGCGAAGCAGGCCATGATGACCCGCTTGTCCTGGTGGGCGGCAAACAGGTCGGCCAGCACCCGGCCGACCGTGCGCTCGCTGGCCGTATGGCCCTCCTCCTCGGCGTTGGTCGAGTCGCTCAGCAGCAGGCGGATCCCGGGCCCGTCGGCCAGCGCCCCGATGCGGGACAGATCGGTGGCCCGGCCGTCGACCGGCGTCAGGTCGATCTTGAAATCGCCCGTATGGAGGATGACGCCCTGGGGCGTGTGGAAGGCGGTGGCGAACCCGTGGGGCACAGAGTGGGTGACGGGGATGAATTCCACGTCGAACGGCCCGATCTGGCGCCGCTCCCCGTCCCGGACCTGGATGAGCTTGGTGCGGCCCATCAGGCCCTGCTCCTCGATGCGGCTGCGGGCCAGGCCCAGAGTGAGAGCCGATCCGTAGATGGGGAACTCCAGCTCTCTGAGCAGGAAGCTGAGGGCGCCGCAGTGGTCCTCGTGGCCGTGGGTGACGATGCACCCCTCGACCCGGTCGCGGTTGTCGCGCAGGTAGGTGAAGTCGGGCAGGACCAGGTCGATGCCGGGCATCTCCGAGTCGGGGAACATGAGCCCGCAGTCGAGGAGCATGATGCGGCCCTCGACCTCGATGCAGGCGCAGTTGCGGCCGATCTCACCCAGCCCGCCGAGAAAGACGATGCGTACCGGCTCAGCCACGTCGTGCTCTCAGGTCGGTGATGTATGCGGCTGGCTCTGTCGGTGTTGCCGATTCTGTCAGGTCTGTTGTCAGTTCTCTGGTCGGTTCTGTTAGCGGAGTGGGATCAGCCACTCAGTTGGTCGTAGACACGGCGGGCCTCGGCTTCCAGGCCCTCCGGGGCCGGCCCCATCGGCAACCGGCACTCGCCGACCTCGTGGCCCAACACCCGCATCATGGCCTTGGCCGGGATGGGGTTGGGGGTGGCGTCGGTCGATTGGAACTGGTGGGACGGGACCAGCCGGGCGTTCAACTCGCGGGCGTGATCGACGTCGCCCTTCTGGAAGGCGGCGACCATCTCGGCGACCTGGTCACCGGCCCAGTGCGACTCGACCGAGATGACCCCCACGGCGCCGACGGCCAGCAGGGGCAGGGTGTCGCCGTCGTTGCCGCTGTACAGCTCGAACCCGTCGGGCACCTCGGCCATGAGGGCGGCCGACCCGGCCGGGTTGGCCGTGGCATCCTTGACCCCGACGATGACCTCGTCGCGGGCCAGGCGGACCATCACGTCATTGGAGATCTTGCGCCCGGTGCGCACCGGGATGTCGTAGAGGAGGACAGGCAGCCCGTCCGCCGCCCCGTGGATGGCCCGGAAGTGGGCCTCGATGCCGGACGGGCCGGGACGGTTGTAGTACGGGGTGACGGCCAGGATGCCGGCGGCCCCGCACTGGCGGGCCAGATGGGTGAGCTCGACCGAATGCTGCGTATCGGCATCGCTCGTGCCCGCCACGACGGGCACCGTGACCGATTCGACCACGCTCCGCCACAACTCGGCCTTCTCGTCGTTGGTCAGGACCGGCGACTCGCCGGTCGTGCCGGCCAGGACCAGGAAGTCGTTGCCGTGGCTGCACAGCCACCGGGCCAGGGCCACGGCGCCGTCCACGTCGAGGCGGCCCTCCCCGTCGAATGGGGTCACCATGGCGCAGCCGACGGCGCCGAACCGTCCGATCGTGGGCATGCTGTCAGCCTAACGGCCGGGTGCGGGATGGTCGGCGGCATTGGGCCGGGGGTTACCTACCAGCGGCGCACACGTCGATCGCTGCGGACGACCCGGAGGCGGGTCAGGCCAGGCCGAGCAGGTGCTCGAGCCCGACGGTGAGGCCGGGACGGCCGGCGACGGAGCGCACGGCCAACAGGACGCCGGGCATGAACGACGCCCGGTCCATCGAGTCATGGCGGATCGTAAGGGTCTGGCCGGTGGTGCCCAGGATGACCTCCTGGTGGGCGACCAGGCCGCGCAGCCGCAGCGAGTGGATGTGCACTCCGCCGGCCGACACGCCGCCCCGGGCGCCGGCGACGACCTCGACCTTGGTCGGATCGGCGCCCCACTCGGCCGACGCCGAAGTCATCCGCTCGGCGGTGAGCATGGCCGTGCCGGACGGGGCGTCGACCTTGTTGTCGTGGTGCAGCTCGATGATCTCGGCCGTCTCGAACCAGGGGGCGGCCAGCGCCGCGAAGTGCATCATGAGCACGGCCCCGATGGCGAAGTTGGGCGCCACAACACAACCCAGTGGGCCGCTGGCCGGGTAGGCGTCTCGCAGCGCGGCCAAATCGTCCGCCGACAGGCCCGTGGTGCCGATCACGCAATGGATGCTGTGCTCGGCGCACCACAGCGCGTTGCCGACCGCGGCGCTCGGAACGGTGAAGTCGACGGCCACCTCGGCGCCGGCTGCGGCCAGCGCCTGACGGTCGTCGTCCACGTCGATACCGGCGACCAGGCTCATGTCGTCGGCGTCCGACACGGCGCCGCAGACCGTGGCGCCCATGCGCCCGGCCGCCCCTATCACGCCGACCTTCACGCCGCCTCCTCCACCGCGCTCACGCGATCCGCCATCACCGCGGGCCCGACGGGCACCCGGCGCGAACACCCGCTCGTCACGCCGCTTCCTCCGGGCCGACCGACACGACGGTGCGGGGGGCGGCCAACCAGCGGGCGGCCACCCGATTGATGTCGTCCAGTTGCAACGACGTGAGCCGGTGCTCGATCTGGTCCAGCGTCAACACCCGGCCGTGGACCAGTTGGGCGTGGCCGATCCGGCCCATGCGGGCACCGGAGTCCTCCAAGCCGAGGGCCATGGCGCCGCGCACGTGGCCCCGGGCCGCGTCCAGCTCCTCCGGCGTGATGCCGTCGGTCGCCATGCGGTCGAGCTCCTCCTCGATCAACGACTGGACCGACGCGGCCTGGGCCGGCGACGTCCCGGCGTACACGGCGAGGGCCCCGGTGCCCTGGAAACCGAGCCGGTAGGAGTACACCGAGTAGGCCAGGCCCCGCTCCTCGCGGATGCTCTGGAACAGGCGGCTGGACATCCCGCCACCGAGCACGTGCTCGACGATCGACAGGGCGTGCCGGTCCTCGTCATCGCGATCGGGACCCGGTACGGCCACACACAGGTGGGTCTGCTCGGTGTCCCGGCCCAGCGCCACCTGGGCGGCGGCGGCAGCAGACGGAGCCGTCCGGGACGGCCGCTCCCCGGGGCCGCCCGACGGCAGCCGGGATGACACCAACTCGCAGATGCGGTCGTGGTCGACGGCGCCGGCGGCGGCCACAACCACGTTGCCGGGCCGGTAGTGGTGCGCGTGGAACCGGGCCACCTCGTCGCGGTCGACCGACGTGACCGTGTCGGCCGTGCCCAGCACCTCCCGGCCGAGCGGGTGGTTGGGCCACATGGCTCCAGCCAGCACGTCGTGGACCAGGTCGGCCGGGTCGTCGGCGTGCATCAGGATCTCCTCGAGGATCACCTGGCGCTCGGATTCGAACTCCTCGGGCCGGAAGGCGGGCGACCAGACGATGTCCGACAGCAGGTCGACGCCCATGTCCACGTCCTCGGACAGGACCCTCACATAGAAGGTCGTGTACTCCTTGGTGGTGTAGGCATTCATGTCCCCACCCACCGAGTCGATGGCCAGCGCGATGCTGCGGGCCGACCGTTCGGCGGTTCCTTTGAACAACAAATGCTCGAGGAAGTGGGACGCTCCGGCGTGGGCGTCCGGCTCGTCGACCGAGCCGGTGCCCACCCAGAAACCGATGCTGGCCGACCGTACGTCGGCCATCGTCTCGGTGACGACGGTCAACCCACCGTCGAGGGTCGTCGAACGATGGGTCACCCGGTTACGGGCGGCGCCGGCGGGTGTTCCGCCGCGGGCCGCGATCGCCACCCCGGTCGCCACCCCGGTCATCGGAGCCGCCGGCCGAGGCCGGGCCCAGATTGCCGAAGGTGGCGGTGGCCTCCTCCTCCCAGCTGGCCTCGAAGGACAGCTCGGAGGAACCACCGTCGGAGCCGGACTGCTCGTCGTCGTGGTGGCGGTCGGACCCACCCGGTGCCGATGCCGATGCCGGCGCCGGATCGCCGGCGAGCGACAACGAGACCTTGCCCTGCGGGTCGATGTCGTCCACCCGCACCTCGATCTCGTGGCCCAGGTCGACGACGTCCTCGACCCGCTCCACCCGCTTGCCCCGGCCCAGCTTGGAGATGTGGACCAGGCCGTCACGGCCGGGGAGGATGTTGACGAACGCACCGAACTTGGTGATGTTGACGACCCGGCCGGTGTAGGTGGCACCGACCTCGGCCTTGGGCGGGTCGAGGATCATCTCGATGCGCCGGCGGGCCTCGGCGACGGCCCCGCCGTCCTTGGCGCCGATGGTCACGGTGCCGACCAGGCCGTCGTCGTCGACGGCGATGTCGGTCCCGGTCTCCTGCTGCAGGGCGTTGATGACCTTGCCCTTGGGCCCGATGACCTCACCGATCTTCTCGATCGGGATCTCGATGCTGACGATCTTGGGGGCGGTGTCGCGCACGTCGTCGCGCGGCGTGGAGATGGCCTCGTTCATGACCTCCAGGATCTTCACCCGGGCGTCGTAGGCCTGGCGCAGGGCGGCGCCGAGGACGTCGGCCGGCAGGCCGTCGATCTTGGTGTCCAGCTGCAGGGCGGTGACGAAATCGGTGGTACCGGCCACCTTGAAGTCCATGTCGCCGAAAGCATCCTCGGCACCCAGGATGTCGGTCAGGGTGATGTAGCGGTCATCGACTTTGACCAGGCCCATGGCGATGCCGGCCACAGGGGCCTTGATCGGCACACCGGCGTCCATGAGCGACAGGCTCGACGAGCACACCGAGCCCATCGACGTGGAGCCGTTGGACGACAGCACCTCAGACACCAGACGGAGGGCGTAGGGGAACTCCTCCACCGGCGGGACGACGGGCAGCAGGGCCCGCTCGGCCAGCAGGCCGTGGCCGATCTCGCGGCGCTTGGGGCTGCCCACCCGGCCGGTCTCGCCGTTGGCGTAGGGCGGCATGTTGTAGTGGTGCATGTAGCGCTTCTTGTCGTCGACGCCGATGGTGTCGAGCAACTGGTCCATGCGGGGCATGCCCAGCGTGGTGATGTTGAGCACCTGGGTCTCGCCCCGCTGGAACAAGCCGGATCCGTGAGCGGTGGGCACGATCCCAACCGCCGCGGACAGAGGTCGGATGTCGGTCGGGCCCCGCCCGTCGATACGGACGCCGCTGGCCACGATGCGCTCGCGGACCAACTTCTTGGTCAGTGACCGGACGGCGGCCTTGATCTCGCCTTCGCGGCCGGCGAACTCCTCGGCCAGTTCGGCGACGATCGACTTGGCCACCTCGGACTCGGCCGCCTCCCGCTCCGCCTTGGCGGTGATGGTGGTGACGGAGTCGACCCGGGCCCGGCCCACTTCGGCCACCCGGTCGGCCACGTCCTGGCCGTAATCGACCTGGGGCACGAACGACAACGGCGGGCGGGCGCCGGCATCGGCGACCAGCTGCTTCTGCAGCTCGACGCTCTCGCGGATCCACGCCTTGGCCGCGGCCAGACCGTCGGCGATGGCCTCCTCGGTCACGTGCGGGGTCCCGGACTGGTACATCTCCCAGGCCGCCTCGGTGCCGCCGGCCTCGACCATCATGATGGCGACGTCGCCGTCGTCCAGCTGCCGGCCGGCGACGACCAGCTCGAACGCCGACCCGTCACCTTCCTGGTAGGTCGGGTGGGGCACCCACTCGCCCTCGGAGTTCCAGGCGATGCGTACGGCCCCGATCGGACCCTCGAAGGGGATGCCCGACAGCATCAGCGCGGCGCTGGCGGCGTTGATGGCCAGCACGTCGTGCGGGTTCTCCAGGTCAGCGCCGAGAACGGTGATGACCACCTGGGTCTCGTTGCGGTACCCGTCGGCGAAGCTGGGCCGGAGGGGCCGGTCGATCAGGCGGGCGGTGAGGATGGCGGTGTCGGCCGGTCGGCCCTCCCGCCGGAAGAACGAGCCGGGGATCTTCCCGGCGGCGTACATCCGCTCCTCGACGTCGACGGTCAGGGGGAAGAAATCGATCCCCTCCCGGATGCCGGAGGCGGCATTGGCGGTGGCGAGAACGGTCGTCTCGCCGATAGTCGCGACAACGGCGCCCTGCGATTGAGGGGCCAGGATGCCGGTCTCGAACTTCAGGGTTTTGGTGGTCCCGGTGATCGGTCCACTGACCGATGTTCCGGTAACTGTGCTAGCGGCCATTTAGGCACGCTCCTTTCTTATGAGAAAGAGCGGCCCGGCCAGTTCCCAGTCGACGCGCCCCCGAAGGCCTCCGGGGGAGTCCTCGACTGGCAGCTGACCGCCTACCGCCGCTCTTGATGTGAGGGTGGAAGTGCGGTTTAGCGGCGCAGGCCGAGGCGGGAGATGAGCTCCCGGTAACGCTCCACGTCGTTCTTCCGGACGTAATCGAGGAGCCGGCGGCGACGACCTATGAGCTTCATCAGGCCGCGCCGGGTGTGGTGATCGCCCTTGTGCACCTTCAGATGCTCGGTCAGGTGGGCGATACGCTCGCTCAGGATGGCAACTTGGACCTCAGGAGAACCGGTGTCGGTCTCGTGGGTCCGGTAAGTCGCAATCGTTGCGGCTTTATCAGGCATGAATGCGGGTTTCCTTGACGTCTTCGATGGCTCGCCAACCTGACGGCCCACCATTGGTGCCCGGTTGGACGGGGTTCCGACGGAACCGGCAGACCGGGCGCGACCGGGTCACCCGGTCAGCCGAACATAGTAGCACCCGGCTGCCCCGTTGACCGTCCCCCCCGAGGGCATCGACCTGGGCCGCGGTGTCCACCTGGATGCCGGCGACGTGGCCTGGCGCTTCTCCACCGCCGGCGGCCCGGGCGGCCAGCACGTCAACACATCCAACACCCGGGCCGAAGCCACCGTCTACGTGGCCGCGTCCGGTCTGCCGGCGTGGGCCAAGCAGGAGATCGGGACCCGGCTGGGCTGGGTCGTCACCGTCGCCGCCGGCGACACCCGCTCGCAGTCCCGCAACCGGGATCTGGCCCTCGGCCGGCTGGCCGACCGGCTCCGGGCGGCGCTGGCCCCGCCTCCCCCACCCCGGAGACCGACCCGCCCGACCAAGGCGTCCCAGCGCCGCCGCCTCGACGCCAAACGCCACCGGGCCCAGCTGAAACGGGACCGCAAGGACCCCCCCGACGAGTGATAGTGGTCGATACAACGTCACTATGACGTTCTATCGACCACAATCCCACGCGCCGGGCGGCGGGAACCCCGGCGATTGGAGCCCGGGGGCAACGGGGGCCGACAGGACCCGCCGTCGGCAGCAGAGCGGCTCAGGCCCGGGCGCCGAGCACCTGGCGGGTGGTGGCCACGTCCCGGCCCATCTGGTCGATCAACGCCTGCGCCGATTCGAAGCGGGCCTGGGACCGCAGGTGGGCCACGAACTCGACGCTGGCCTCCTCGCCGTACAGGTCGCCCTCGAAGTCGAGCAGGAAGACCTCCAGCAGGCGCATCCCGGACTCCTCGTAGAACGTCGGGCGGCGACCGAGCGAGATGGCGGCCGGGCGGCGGATCCCGTCGGGGCGGATGTACCAGCCGGCGTAGACCCCGTCTGCCGGCAGGGCGATGGCCTCGGGGAGGGAGACATTGGCGGTGGGGAAACCGAGCTCCCGGCCCCGTTTGTCGCCGTGCATCACGGTGCCCCGGACCTGATGGGGACGGCCGAGCAGCGAGGCCGCCTCCCCCACCGCCCCGTCCTCGAGCAAGCGGCGGATGCGGGTGGACGAGATCGGGTCCCGGTCCAGGCCGCCACTGAACAGGCGCAGCCCGGTCACATCGAACCCCATCGACGCGCCCATGTCCTGCAGCAGGCCGACGCTGCCCTTGCGGCCGTGGCCGAAGTGGAAGTCGTGGCCGACGACGACCGCCTTGATGTCCAGGCAGCCGACCAGCACCTGGCGCACGAAGTCCTCGGCCGTCTCGTTGGCCCGCTCCTCGTCGAAGTGGACGAGCAGGACGTAGTCCACCCCGGTGCCGGCCAGAAGCTCCAGCTTCTGGTCCAGGTCGGTGAGCAGCTTGGGCGCCGAGTCGGGCCGCACCACGCCGGCCGGATGGCGGTCGAAGGTGACGACGGCCGACTGCAGCCCCTGTTCGGCGGCCACCCGTCGGACCCGGTCGATGACCAGCCGGTGCCCGGTGTGGACGCCGTCGTAGGCGCCGATGGTCACGGCGCACGGTCGGCTCGACTCGCAGTGGCCCGGGTGGTGCAGAACCTCCATTTGAACCCAGAGGCTAACCGGCGCCGTCCAGTACGACCCGGCGATCCTTCTCGTAGACGGCCAGCAGGTCACCGCCCGCCCCGATCACCCGCCACGGCCCCGGTCCGCTCACGCCTAGTGCTTCCGCGGTCAAAGGACGGCCGTATCGCACCGCCTGCCCCACCTCATCCGACACCCGGGCGGCTTCGAGCCAGGGCAGCATGTCGACCGGCGGGAGCACCGCCTCGGCCCCGACCGACTCGAGCGGGACGGCGTCGGCCTCCTGCCACGGCCCCACCGCCGTCCGGCGCAGGTTGCGGACGTGGGCACCACCCCCCAGCAACCGGCCCAGGTCGTCGGCCAGTACCCGAATGTAGGTGCCCGACGAGCATTCGACATGGGCCCGCAGCACGCCCGGCTCGACCGGTTCGAGGTCGAAGCGGGTCACGGTCACGTTCCTCGGCACCCGCTCCACCTCGATCCCCTGGCGGGCCAGGTGGTGGAGCCGCTGGCCCCCGACCTTGACCGCTGACACCATCGGCGGGACCTGGGCGATGGCTCCGGTCAGCCCGACCGCGGCCCGGCGGGCGTCGTCCACCGTGACGGCCGACATGTCCCAGGTGCCGGTCACTTCCCCGGAGTCGTCGAGGGTGGAGGTGGCCGTGCCCAGGACGATGTCGGTGGTGTAGGCCTTGTCCAGCCCGCTCATGTACTGCATCAGGCGGGTGGCTCGGCCCAGGCCGACCAGGAGAACGCCGGTGGCGTCGGGGTCGAGGGTGCCGGCGTGGCCCACCTTCTTCTGCCCGAATATGCGCCGGCAGCGGCCGACCACGTCGTGGCTGGTCATGCCGGCCGGCTTGTCGACCACCGCCAGGCCGTCCGTGGTCATCGCCCGCTACTCATCGATGTGACGCAGGATGTCCTCGATGCGCTGGCCGGCGGCCACGGCCGGGTCGGCCTCGAACTTCAACAGCGGGGTCCACTTCATCCGCACCTCCCGGCCGACGGCGGCCTGGAGGCGGACCCGGCTCTCCTCCAACGCGCTCGCCGCCTCTTCGCTGAGCGATGACAGCAGCACGGTTGCACGGCGCAGATCGGGGTCGCATCGGACGGCCGTGATCGTGAGCATCCCGAGGCGCTCGTCCAACTCCTCGATCCGCTCCAACTGGTCGGCCAGGACCTGCCTGAGCACCTCGTTGATGCGGGCGGTGCGGGCGTAGCCACGGGAGTTGCTCCTTTGACCTGACATCAACCCTCCATCCAACTGCGTTCGGCGGTCAGCACCTCGACCTCCGGGAATGACCAGACGAAACGCTCGACCGCATCCATTACCTCCGTGGCGTGGGCGGCCGAGCCGGCCCCGACGGCCACGCCGAGGGTGGCCTGGCGCAGCGAGTCCTGATGGGCCACCTCGGCGGCGGCCGCCCCGAAACGACGATGGGCGCCCTCGAGTATGGGGCGCACCACCGATCGTTTCTCCTTGAGGGAGTGGACGGCACGCAGCCGGAGGTCCACCTCCAGCGAGACTACGTGCGAGGGATCTCCCGCTCGTCGAAGGTCTCGATGATGTCGCCCGGCTGCAGGTCCTGGTTGTTGGACAGCCCGATGCCGCACTCGAAGTTCTCGTGCACCTCCCGGACGTCGTCCTTGAACCGGCGCAGCGACGTGATCTGACCCTTCCAGATGATGACGCCGTCACGCAGGAAGCGGACCTTGGAACCACGGCTGATGACACCGTCGCGGACGTAGCAACCGGCGATGGCGCCGATACGGGGCACCCGGAAGATCTCCCGGACCTCGGCCTCGCCGGTGATGACCTCCTCGTACTCGGGGGCCAACATGCCGACCATGGCCGCTTCGATGTCCTCGATCAGCTTGTAGATGATCTCGTAGGTGCGGACCTCGACGTCGTGCTGATCGGCCAGGTCGCGGGCGCCGCGGTCGGGCCGGACGTTGAAGCCGAGGATGGTGGCGTTGGACGCTTCAGCCAGGGTGACGTCGTTCTCGGTGATACCGCCGACGCCCCGGAGGATGAAGCTGACCTTGACCTCGTCGCGCTCCAGCTTGCGCAGGCTTTCGGTGACCGCCTCGAGCGAACCCTGCGTATCGGCCTTGAGGACCAGGTTGAGGCTGGCCGTCTCACCCCGCTGGATCTGCTCGAAGATGTCCTCCAGCTTGGCGCCGGTGCCGGTCGCCGAGGACGTCCGGCGCAGGTCGGCGGCCCGGAAGCGCTGCTCCCGCTGCTCACCGATGTCACGGGCCGTCTTCGGCTTGTCAGTGACCCGGAACTCGTCCCCGGCCGCCGGCACGGCGCCGAAGCCGAGCACCTGGACGGGGGTCGACGGGGCCGCTTCTTTGACCTGGTCGCCGTTCTCGTCGAGCAGGGCCTTGACCCGGCCCCAGGCGGCTCCGGCCACGATCGGGTCGCCGGTGCGCAGGGTGCCGGACTGGACGATGACGGTCGCCACCGGGCCCTTGCCCGGGTCCAGGTTGGCCTCGAGCACGATGCCCCGGCCCCGACCCTCGGGGTTGGCCACCAGCTCTTCCAGTTCGGCGACGAGTAGGACCTGCTCGAGCAGATCCTCGATGCCCAGGTTCTGAAGGGCCGAGATCTCGACCATGATCGTGTCGCCGCCCCAGGATTCCGGCACCAGCTCGTGCTGGGACAGTTCCTGCATCACCCGGTTGGGGTCGGCGTTGTCACGGTCGACCTTGTTGATGGCGACAATGAGGGGTACGTCGGCGGCCCGGGCGTGGGCGATGGCCTCGATGGTCTGGGGCATGACGCCGTCGTCGGCAGCCACCACCAGGATGACGATGTCGGTGACCTCGGCGCCACGGGCCCGCATGGCGGTGAAGGCGGCGTGGCCCGGGGTGTCGATGAAGGTGACCAGCTGGCCGCCGTACTCGACCTGGTAGGCGCCGATGTGCTGGGTGATACCGCCGGCTTCGCCGGCCACCACGTTGGTCTCCCGGATGCGGTCCAGGAGCAGCGTCTTGCCGTGGTCGACGTGGCCCATGACGGTGACGACCGGCGGCCGGGGCCGCAGGTTCTCCTCGTCCTCCTCCTCATCGTCGAAGTACTTGGCCTGGAGCTCGGCTTCCTTCTCCTCACCCGGGTCGACCAGGCGGATGGCGGCGCCCAGCTCGGCCGCGAACAGCTCGATCATGTCGTCGGACAGCGACTGGGTGGTCGTGACCATCTCACCCTGGCCGAACAGGAAGCGGACCACGTCGGCACCCGAGCGATTCAGCTTCGGGCCGAGCTCCTGCGCCGTCGAGCCGCGCTCGATGATGACCTCGCCGTCGGGGACGGGGGCGTTGGACGGCGTGTAATGGGTAATTTCCTGCGCTTCGAGCTCTTCGATGTTGCGCCGGCGCCGACCGCTGCGCCGCCGCCGGGGCGGACCGCCACGGTTGAAGCCGCCACCGGGGCGACCGCCGGGACCGCCACCGGGCGCGCCGCCACCGGCACCGGGAGCACCGCCGGTACGGGCGCCACCGGGGCCACCCGGTCGCCAGCCGCCACCGGCACCGACACCGGTGCGCGGGCCACCCGGGCCGCCGCCGGTACGGGGACCGCCGGGACCGCCGCCGGTGCGCGGGCCACCGGGGCCGCCGCCGGTACGGGGTCCGCCGGTGCCGGCCGGGCCGCCCGTGCGGGCGCCGGGGCCACGTCCGGGCGGAGGCGGGATGGGCTTGCCGCTCGGCGACATCGGCGGGCGCCGGACACCGGGCGGGGGCGGGATGGGCTTGCCGCTGGGCGACAGCACCTGTTGCCCGTTGCCGGGCGGGGGCGCCGCCGCACGCGGGCCGCCGGGGGGCGGGCCGGCCGAGCGGGGGGCCGATGGGGCGGCGGCCGACGCGGCCGGGGCGAGAGGAGCAGCCGGTGCGCCGGGGGCACGCGGGGCGGCTGGGGCGCCGGCCGATGGTGCGCTCGGTGCCGCCGGGGCGGCGGCAGGGGCGGCGGGGGCCGACTGCGGCGCAGTGTGGGCCGGCTGCGGCGCCGCGGGCGCCGACTGGACGGCGGGGGCCGCCGGTGTGGTCGGCGCGCCGGGTGCGGCGGCCGGGGCGTGGGCAGCCGAGGCGGGGGCGGCGGCAGCCGAGGCGTGGGCGGCGGCAGCGGGGGCGGCGGCCGGACGGTGGGCGGGCGGGGCGCTCGGCGCGCTCGGTGCCGCCGGGCTGGCCGCCGGAGCCTGGGCGGCCGGGGCGCTGGCCGGCGGGCGGGGGGCCGACGGTGCTTCGGGCGGGGCCGAGCTGGCCGCCGGTCGGCTGGGCACGTTGGTCGCCGCCGGGCGCGGGGCCGGGGTGGCGGGCCGCGCCGGGGCGGCCGGGGAATGAGGGGCGGATGAGACCACACCCGGGCGGGGGCGGCTATCGGCCGGCGGACGGGACTCGGCCGGCGCGCTGCTGGCCGCCGCCGGAGCCCGATGCTCGTCGGGGCGGGGTGCATTCGACGCCGCCGCCGGGCGTGAGGGCGCACTGCTCGGCGCCGCCGGGCGCTCGTCGGCCTTGGGCGCCTCTGTCCTGGGGGCCTCGGCCGCGGGGGCCTCGGACTTCGCCGGCGCATCGGACTTGGCCGGCTCTTCCGGCTGGACAGGGCGACGCAGCCCTTCCTGATCGGCCTTGCGGCGGACCCGGTCGGCCTGCTGTTCCTCGATGCTCGAGGAATGGCTCTTGACCCCGATGCCCAGTTGGATGCAGAGGTCGAGCGCTTCTTTGTTCGTGAGGCCGAGCTCTCGTCCTAGCTCGTAGACCCGGATCTTCTTCGGCAAGTTGCTGCGTCAGTCCCTTCTTGGTACTGCTTTTGTCAGTTGGTTACATGTTCCCACGTTCCGGGAGAGTTGCTCTCAGCAGGGTGATAGCTACGTCCGGCACTTCCGTCCGGTAGGCCCTCGAAAAGGCGTTCCGGCGTACAGCGGCTGCTAGGCAGTCGAACACTGGACCTCCGGTCACCGGCTCCCGGCAGAGCCAGGCGCCACGACCGGGAGTGGTCCGGCTGACTTCGAGCGACCCGTCCTCTGCACGGGCGACCCGTACCAGCGTACCGGTCCCGGAGCGCCTGCGACATCCGACGCACGTGCGGACCGGCCCGTCGGCCGCCTCCTCGGCTCCGGCTACGCCGTCGCCTCCGGTTCGGCAACGGCCTCGTGGGCAACGGCGGCCGGGGCCGAGGCGGCGTGATCAGTGGCGGCGCCGGCGGCCGGCGCTGCTCCACCGCCGGGCGGGGCATGGTCGGTGAGCGGCGCCGCGCCGGCGGCTGGTGCGGTGGCGTCGGCCGCGGGCGCTCCGGCGGCGGCCGCACCCGTGTCCGCAGCGCCCGTGTCGGCGGCTTCATCGGCCGGGGCGGCGCCGTCGGCCGGGGCGGCGCCGTCGTCGCCGTCGTCGGCCTCAACGCCGGCCGACCACTGCTCGGCGGAAACGGCCTCGCCGCCTTCGGCCGGCTGCCAGACCATCTCCCCCGACTCGGTCTCGACCCATTCGCCTTCGGCCCATTCCTGCTCGGCGTAGGCCTGCTCCTCGGCCATCTGGGTCTCGCTCTTGATGTCGATACGCCATCCGGTGAGTCGGGCGGCCAAGCGGGCGTTCTGCCCCTCCTTACCGATGGCCAGCGAGAGCTGGAAGTCGTGGACGACCACTGTGGCGGTGCCGGTCGAGTCGTCGAGGAGCACGTCCTTTACCTTGGCCGGCTGCAGCGCCCGCATCACGAACTCTCGGGGCTCGTCGGAGAATGGCACGATGTCGACCTTCTCACCGCGTAGCTCGTTGGTGACCATGCGGACCCGGGCGCCCCGGGCACCGACGCAGGCGCCGACCGGGTCGACATTCTGGTCATTCGACCAGACGGCGATCTTGGTCCGGTGCCCCGGCTCGCGAGCGGCCGCCTTGATCTCCACGACACCGCTCGAAATCTCCGGGACCTCGAGCTCGAACAGGCGCTTGATCAGGCCCGGGTGGGTCCGGCTGACCACGATCTGGGGGCCCTTCGAGGTCTTGCGGACCTCGACGATGTAGGCCTTCAGGCGCGATCCGTGGTCGTATTTCTCGTACGGCACGTGCTCGGCCTGCGGCAGCAGGGCTTCGACCTTGCCCAGGTCGAGCAGGGTGTAACGGCTGTCGGTCTGCTGGATGATTCCGGTGACGATGTCGCCCTCGCGTCCGGCGTACTCCTCGTACTTGAGGTCGCGCTCGGCTTCGCGGATGCGCTGGGTCATGACCTGCTTGGCCGTCTGGGCGGCGATGCGGCCGAAGTCCTTGGGGGTGACATCCCACTCCCGGATGACGTTGTCGTCGTCGTCGACTTCCTGGCCGTAGACCCGGATTTCCCCGGTGTCGGGGTCGACGGTCACGGTGGCGAACTCTTCCGCGTCCGGCATCCGCTTGTAGGCGGCCAGGAGCGCGTTGGCGAGGGCGTCGAGCAGCGTGTCGACGCTGATGCCCTTGTCCTTGGCTATCTGCTGCAGAGCGTCAAGGAAGTCGATGCTCGTGTCTTTCATCATTCGGAATCTCTCTCTCTGGATGCGATCGGCTGATCGGCCGGAGCCCGGCCGTCGGTGGCGGATCGCTTGGCCACCGATTGCTTCTTTGCTGCTCCCTTGCCCGGCTTCGAGCCCTGGCCGGGCTTGGAGCCGTGGCCCGGCTTGGGGGCGGGCCCCCAGACCAGCACCGTGCGGGCCCGTTCGATGTCACGGTGGGCGATGGTCACGAGGCCGCCTTCGGCGGCGACGGTCACCCCGTCGTCGTCGACCGAGACCAGTCGGCCCTGGTGGCGACGGGCGCCGTTCACCGCTACGCGGGTCTTGACCGCCACCTCGGTACCGACGTAGCGCCGGTAGTGCTCCGGCCGGCGGAGCGTGCGCTCCACCCCCGGGCTGGACACCTCGAGCGAGTACTGCCCGTCAGGGGTCACCTCGGGATGCTCGTCGAGCAGGGGCGACACCACCCGGCCGGCCACCGAAGCCAGGGCGTCCAGGTCGATGCCGCCGGGCCGGTCGACGAGCAGCCGGACGACGTCCCGCTCGATCTCCACGTCCCACAACTCGAGCCCATCGGTCTCCAGGGCGGCTTGGACGAGGGCACGAATGGCGTCGGATGAAGGTACGGCTGTGACTCCCAACTGCCTCGCACCTCCTCCCGGTCCCTGAGAACAAAAAACGTGGGCAGATCCTGCTCAACGCAGGAGCGGCCCACGCCAGCTGTCCGCTCGGGTGAGCGGCACGGCAGATTATACCTCCGGCACCCGGAGCCGCCCCGGCGGCGGGCCCCGCCACGTGCGGAGCCGACGGACGCCCGGGGACGACCGGTTCTGTGGTCGAATTTGTGGACTAGATCAGCAAAATCGACCACAGAACGACGGAACGACCACAGAATCAAGAGTGGAAAACATCGAAATATCGTGACGGGCCCGGCGGGGAGGAACGGCCAGCCCGAATCGGATGGTGGGGACGGCCAAGCCCGGACCGGCGGCGTTGGGGGAACCGGCCGCCCGGATCGGTGGGTGGGGACGGCCAAGCCCGGACCGGCGGCGTTGGGGGAACCGGCCGCCCGAATCGGATGGGTGGGAACGGCCAAGACCGGACCGGCGGGTTGGGGGTACGGCCAAGCCCGGACCGGCGGGGGGGAACGGCCGGGCCCGGACCGGGTGACGGGGAAGGGCCAGCCGCGACGGGGTGGCGGGAGCGGCCCGGCCAACCAAGCGTCAATACGACTTGGCCACCACCGCCACCAGGTCGGCCTCGTCGTCGGAGGAGGCCAGCGACCCGTCGGGCCGCCTCAGGCAGCGCACCGACAGCCCGTCGCCGGCCAGCCGGGCCTCGCCCTCCACCCCCACCTCGGACCACGGCACCAGGGCGAACCCGCCGTCGCCGACCGCCGGCGCCACGTCGGCCACCGATGACACCGACACCGTCCGCGAGTCGCGGCTCGAGCGGGCCGACTCCAGCAATTCGGCCTGGATGGCGTCGAGGAACTCGAGCGCCACCCCGACGGCCGAGTCCACCGCCACCGAGGATTTCGAGAGGTTGTCGCGTCGGACGACGGTGACCTCGCCGTTGGCCAGGTCCCGGGGGCCGACCTCGATACGCACGGGCACGCCCTTCAGCTCCCACTCCACGGCCCGCCGGCCGAAGCTGACCGCCACCCGGTCGTCCAGCCGCACCCGCCGTCCGGCCGCCCGCAACGAGGAAACGAGGTCAGCGGCTGCCGCATTGGTCGCATCCGACTCCCGCACCACCACCACGACGACCTCGACCGGCGCCAGGGCGGGCGGCAGCCGCAGCCCGGCATCGTCGCCGTGGGCCATGATCAAAGCGCCCACCAACCTCGTCGACGACCCCCACGACGTCTGCCAGGCGTACTCGCGGCTCCCCGTCTCGCTCGAGAACTGGATGTCGAAGGCCTTGGCGAAG
>DASZNC010000105.1:0-19498 GCA_035551615.1 Acidimicrobiales bacterium | reverse complement strand
CCCCGACCGGCCGGCCATCGCCATCGTCGGCGACGGCGCCATGCAGATGAACGGGATGGCCGAACTGTTGACCATCTCCCGCTACTGGAAGGAATGGTCCGATCCCCGCCTGATCGTCGCCGTATTGCACAACAACGATCTCAACCAGGTGACGTGGGAGATGCGGGCCATGGAAGGGGCGCCCAAGTTCGTCGAATCGCAGAGCCTGCCCGACTACTCGTACGGCGCGTTCGCGCAGACGGTCGGTCTCCGGTCGATCGAGGTGACGTCGCCCGATCAGGTCGCGTCGGCGTGGCGTGAGGCGCTGGCCGCCGACCGGCCGACCCTGCTCGACGTGCACACCGACCCGAACGTGCCGCCCATCCCGCCGCATGCCACGTTCGAGCAGATGAAGCTGGCCGGCATGGCCATCCTGCACGGCGACGAGGACGCCGGCGAGATGATCCGCACCGGCATCAAGCAGAAGGTGCAGGAGTTCCTGCCCGGTCGTAAGGACCAGTAGATGGTCAAAGGAAAGCCCGGTTTCGTCGGCCGGGCCCTCTATGACGTGCAGACCGGTCGCTTCGAACGGTCTCTGGCCGGCTTGGCCGCGGCCGGTGCGTTGATCACCACCGCCGAGATCTTCAGCGAGCACGACAGCGCCAGTTTCGGCAACAAGATGATGTGGTGGCCGATCGTGGTCATGCCGACCCTGGCGCCGGCGGGCGTGGCCGCCGTGTTCAGCCACCGGGCGGCCAAGACGGTGCTCCCCTTGGCGTCGCTGCTGGTGATCGCCAACGGGGCCCAGGGGACCTTCCTCCACCTACGTGGCATCGCCCGCAAACCGGGCGGGTTCTCCAACTTCCGCTACAACTGGGAAATGGGGCCGCCGGCGTTCGCGCCGGGGCTGGCCGCCCTGGTCGGCGGCATGGGCCTGCTGGCTTCGCTTCTGCGCCGGGAAGGTGAGTGAGTGCCGTACCGCCCCCCGCACGCCCGCGCCGTCACCCCCGGCGGCAAGGGCCGCTTTCCCGGGTTCGACACTCTCGATCAGGTCGAGTTCTGGGATGACGTGACCGCCGGCGTGGTCCTGAGCCGGCTGGACCCCCAACCGGAGATGATCTTCTTCACTCCGGCCGAGCAGGCGACGGCCGGGGCGTTGTGCGACCGGCTCCTGGCCCAAGACGACGAGCCCAAGGTCCCCGTCCTGCTGCTCGTCGACCGCCGCCTGTCCGCCGGCGAGACCGACGGCTGGCGGTACGCCGACATGCCCGAGGACAGCGACGCCTGGCGGCGCACCATCGCCGCCCTCGACGACGACGCCAACGGCCGGTTCGGCCGCCCGTTCCATGCCCTGGCCGTAGAGGAGCAGGGCTCGATCATCGAGGATGTCCGCACCAAGGACCACTGGCACGGGTTACCGGCGCAACGGGTGTGGAGCCTGTGGACCCGGTACACGTCCACCGCCTTCTACTCCCATCCGTGGGCGTGGAACGAGATCGGTTTCGGCGGCCCGGCCTATCCGCGCGGATACAAGGCGCTGGGCGTGGGCAAGCGGGAGCCGTGGGAGGTCGCCGACCACCACCAGTCCGATCCGGTGCAGTTCGAGCAGCGGGTGCACCGGGCTACGGCCTCGCACGCCCAGGTCACGGGTGACCAGGGGGCATGAACCGGTTCAGTGACAAAGCCATCCGGGCCCGCAACGAGTCGGCCTGGCTGGTGCCCGACGGTGATACCCGGACCAATCACCAGCTGCGCAAGGACATGCGCCGTTTCGCCGACGACGACGAGGTCGATCTGGTCATCGTCGGGTGTGGGGCCGGAGGATCGACCCTGATGCAGCGCCTGGCCCGTACCGGTTGGCGGGTGGTCGCCCTCGACGCCGGGCCGTTCTGGGACCCGGACGCCGACTGGGTGAGCGACGAGGCCGGATCCCACCGCCTCTACTGGACCGAGCCCCGTGTCATCGACGGTGACGACCCGGTACCCCTCGGCTCCAACAACTCCGGCCGCGGGGTGGGCGGGTCGATGGTGCACTACGCCGGCTACGCCCCCCGCTTCCATCCGTCCGACTTCGAGACGCAGACCCGGGACGGGGTGGGCGCGGACTGGCCCATCTCTTACCGCGACCTGAAGCCGTACTACGAGCAGATCGAAGAGGAGCTGCCCGTATCGGGCCAGGACTGGCCGTGGGGCGACCCGCACCGTTACCGGTACTCCCCCCAGCCGGTCAGCGGCAACGGCGAGATCTTCCAGCGCGGCGCGTCCAAGGTGGGCGTCGAGACGAGGGTGGGCCCGGTGGCCATCGCCAACGGCCGGTTCGGCAACCGTCCACACTGCATCTACCGGGGGTTCTGCCTCCAAGGCTGCAAGGTCAATGCCAAGGCTTCGCCGCTCATCACCCACGTGCCCGACGCGCTGGCGCACGGAGCCGAGATCCGGGCCAACAGCATGGTCACCAGGGTGGTGGTGGAGAAGGGCCGGGCCACCGGGGTCGTGTACGTCAACAACGGCGTCGAGCACTTCCAGCGGGCCCGCATGGTGGCGGTCGCCGGCTACTCGATCGAAACACCCCGCCTGTTGCTGCTCTCGGCGACCAACGAGTGGCCCGACGGCCTGCTGAACGACCACGGCCTGGTGGGCCGCTACATCATGGTCCAGGGCGCGCCGCAGACGGCCGGGCGCTTCGACGACGAGGTGCGCATGTACAAGGCGCCCCCTCCCGAAGTGGTCTCGGAACAGTTCTACGAAACCGACCCGACCAAGGACTACAAGCGGGGCTGGGCCATCCAGAATGTGTCCCCCCTCCCCATCACCTGGGCCGAACACGTGGCCGCCCAGGGGCACTGGGGCGAGGTGCTGCGCGAGTACATGCGCGACTACGTCCACTGGGCCACCCTCGGCGCGCTGTGCGAGTTCCTGCCCCGCTACGAGAACTCGGTGACCCTGGCCGAGGAGACGGACCGCCTGGGCCTGCCGGTCGCCCGTTTCTCGTACTCCCAGTGCGAGAACGACGACAAGCTGCTGCGGGCCGCCCAATCGGTGATGGAGGACATCCTGAAGGCGGCCGGCGCCACCGAGGTCATGACCATCGACCGTTACGCCCACCTGGTCGGTGGTTGCCGCATGGGCACCCGCCCCGAGGACGGGGTCGTCGACGGCGACCTGAGGTCTTTCGCCATCCCCAACCTGATGGTCACCGACGGCAGCGTGCTGCCCACCCAGGGATCGGCCAACCCGGCACTGACGATCATGGCGCTCGCCGCCCGCAGCGCCGCCGGGCTCATCGCCGGGGCCCGCTCCGGGCTCCAGCCGGAGTCGACCCGAAGGTGAACGTCACCAGCGTGAAGGCGCACGCCTACACCATCCCGACCGACAGCCCCGAAGCCGATGGGACACTGACCTGGGACGCCACCACCATGGTCACCGTCACCGTCACCGGCGACGACGGTGCCACCGGACTGGGATGGACCTACGCCAGCCCGGCGGCGGTCCAAGTGGTCGCTGAGCATCTGGCCGGCGTGGTCAGAGGATCGGACACTGCGGAGATCCCCAAGACGGCCGAGGAGATGGCCCGGGCCTGCCGCAATCTGGGCCGGCCGGGGGTGGCGGCGTGCGCCATATCTGCGGTCGACGTGGCCCTGTGGGACCTACGGGCCCGCCAGCTCGGCCTGTCACTGGCCGATCTGCTCGGGCGGGCCCGCGATGACGTGCCCGTCTACGGCAGCGGCGGCTTCACGTCCTACGACGACGAGCAGACCGAAAAGCAGCTCTCGACGTGGGTCGACGACTGGGGCATCCCGCGAGTGAAGATCAAGATCGGCGAGTCCTGGGGCACCCGGCCGGAGCGCGACCTGGCCCGGGTGGGCCTGGCTCGCCGGATCATCGGCGACGCCGACCTGTTCGTGGACGCCAACGGCGGTTACCAGATGAAGCAGGCCCACCGCCTGGGGCAGGTGATGGGCGACCGGTACGGCGTCACCTGGTTCGAGGAGCCGGTCTCGTCCGACGATCTACCCGGGCTGGCCCGGCTGCGCAAACTCAGCGGGATAGACATCGCCGCCGGCGAGTACGGCTTCACGCTCGGGTATTTCCAGGCCATGCTCGCCGCCGGGGCGGTGGACTGCCTGCAGGCCGACATCACCCGGTGCGGGGGCGTCACCGTCTGGCGCCAGGTCGCCGCCCTGGCCGACGCCCACCATCTCCAGATATCGGGTCACTGCGCACCGAACCTGCACGCCCAGGTCGCCGTATCGGTGCCGAACCTCAGACACGTGGAGTACTTCCACGACCACCACCGCATCGAGACGACGTACTTCGAGGGAGCTCTGTCACCGCAGGGCGGCGCGATGGTGCCCGATCCGGGCCGCCCCGGACACGGCATGACGCTGCTGACCGACCGACTCGAGCAGTACCGGGTCACCTGACTCACGAAAGAGGAACTCACATGCCCACCACCACTGAAACGACCGAGCGATGAAGGCGGTCGCCTGGCACGGCAAGCGCGACGTCCGCGTCGACGAGGTCGCCGATCCCATCATCAAAGAACCCACCGATGCCATCATCCGGGTCACCTCCACCGGAATCTGCGGCTCCGACCTGCATCTCTACGAGGTCCTCGGCCCGTTCCTGGACGAGGGTGACATCCTCGGCCACGAGGCCATGGGCATCGTCGAGGAGGTGGGCCCCGAGGTACGGCACATCACCGCCGGCGACCGGGTCGTCATCCCGTTCAACATCTCCTGCGGGCACTGCTTCATGTGCGGTCACGGGCTGCACTCCCAGTGCGAGACGACGCAGGTCCGTGACTTCGGCACTGGCGCCAGCCTGTTCGGCTACACCAAGCTGTATGGGCAGGTGCCGGGCGGCCAGGCCGAGTACCTCCGGGTGCCACAGGCCCAGTTCGGCCCGATCAAGGTGCCCCACGGTCCCCCCGACGATCGTTTCGTCTACCTCTCCGATGTGCTGCCCACGGCCTGGCAGGCGGTGGAATACGCGTCGGTTCCCAAGGGGGGCAGCCTGCTCGTCCTCGGGTTGGGACCGATCGGCGACATGGCCACCCGCATCGCCGCCCACCGCGGGATCGAGCATGTGATCGGTGTGGATCTGGTCCCCGAACGCCTGGCCCGGGCCCAGGGCCACGGGGTCACCGTCGTCGACCTGACGACGGTCGGCGACCTGGGAGATGCGGTTCGCGACCTCACCGACGGTCGGGGACCCGACTCGGTCATCGATGCGGTCGGCATGGAGGCCCACGGCTCGCCCTTCGCCAAGGCCGCCCACCAGGCCACTTCCTGGTTGCCCAATGCGCTGGCCGCCCGGCTCATGCAGAAAGCCGGAGTCGACCGGCTCGCCAGCCTCTACTCGGCCATCGACCTGGTACGGCGGGGCGGCACCATCTCGTTGTCCGGGGTGTACGGCGGCGCCGCCGACCCGATGCCGATGTTGCAGATGTTCGACAAGCAGGTCCAGATGCGGATGGGCCAGGCCAACGTCCGCCGCTGGGTGGACGACCTGCTGCCCCTGGTGAGCGATGACGATCCTCTCGGTGTGGACGGCTTCGCCACCCACCACATCCCGTTGGCCGACGCCGCCCACGCCTATCGGATCTTCCAGGAGAAGACCGACGGGGCGGTCAAGATCCTGCTGCAGCCCTGAGGCCGGGACCGGATCGAATGGTGCGAACGGTCCTGGTGACCGGTGCCGACTCCGGCATCGGTCTGGCCACCGTGAAGGAATTGATCCGAGAGGGTTTCGATGTGGTCGGGCTGGTCGTCGACGACCAGGCGGCCGGCACCCTCACCACCGAGGTCCCGGAATGCCGGGTGGTCGTGGCCGACCTGTCCGACCCGGCGGCCCGGGCGTCGGTGGCGGCGGACCTCCGACCCTGGGGCATCGTGCACAACGCCGGCTACATGAACGCCGGCCAGATCCGGGACGTCCCTCTCGACGACGCCCGGCGCCAGTTCGAGGTGATGGTCATCGCCCCGACCGACCTGACCAGGCAGGCGCTGCCGGGGATGATCCGGCACGGCCAGGGGCGGATCGTGCATGTGACGTCGTCGGCGGTCCACACCGCCACTCCTCTGACCGGTTGGTACCAGGCGGCCAAGTCGGCGTTGCGCGAGATCAACGACTCGCTGAGGCTGGAGCTGCACGCCACCGGCGTGGATGTGGTCGACATCGAGCCGGGCGGGTACCGGACCGGGATCTGGGACGGCGCCCGGAAGGAGCTCTCCGAGCGCCGGGCCGGCTCCTCCCGCCAGGACCTGTACGACCGCGTGCTCGATCGGATGGAGCGGATGGAGCCGATGATGGGCGACCCGGTCGAGGTCGGCCGGGCCATCGCCCGGGCCCTCACCCAGGGCGACCCGCCGGCCCACATCAGAATCGGACCCGGGGCCCGCTGGCTGAGGGTCCTCGATGAGGTCATGCCCGACCGCCTCTCGGACCGGTGGATGACCTTGGCGGCGGGGGTGCGTTGAAGATGGGCGCCGTGACCTGCGTGCTGCCCGTCTCCGCTGCTCGCTGCTTCGAACTGCTCGAGGATCCCCGCGCCCTGCGACTGCTGGTGGCCGGGGCCCGGGAGATCCGGCATTTCGACCCCAGATGGCCGGACCCGGGAACCACCATCGACCACTCCGTGGGGATCCAGCCGCTGGTGATCCGGGATCGTACCGAGGTGGTCATGTGCGAACCGGGCCAGCGGTTGCTGCTGCACGCCCGCGTCCAGCTGTTCGGATCGTTCTCGGTGGATTTTCGGATCTCGCCCCACCCCGAAGGCTCCGAGCTGACCGTGGAGGAACATGCCACGGGGGGGCTGGCCGGGCTCCCCGGCCTCAAGGTGGCGGCCGATGCGGCCGTCATCCTGCGCAACCGCTGGCTGTGCCGCCGGTTCCGCCAGCTCGTGGACAAGCGGGAGGACAACGCGGCGCGGGTGGGCGATGGCTGACGCGATCGTCATCGGCGCTGGCCAGAACGGGCTGGTGGCCGCCAATCATCTGGCCGACCGCGGCTGGTCGGTCACGGTGCTGGAGGCCAACTCAGAACCTGGTGGTGCGGTCCGCAGCGGCCAGATCACCGTGCCCGGATTCACCCATGACCTGTTCAGTGCGTTCTATCCCCTCGCCGTCGCATCGCCCGCCATCGTCGATCTGGAACTGGAGCGCTACGGTCTGCGCTGGCGCCAGTCCCCCCTCGTCCTGGCCCATCCCCTGCCCGACGGCCGGTGCGCCACCCTCTCCACCCAGATCGACCAGACGGCCGCCAACCTGGATGGCTTCGCCGCCGGTGATGGCGACGGCTGGCGGCGGCTCATGTCCGACTGGAACGACGTCTCGGATCAGTTCCTGAACGCCCTGTTGCGCCCGTTTCCCCCGGTGCGGGCGGCCGCCTCCCTGCTCCGCCAGCTGAAGGTCGGGGGCACTCTCCGCTTCGTCCGCCACGCCCTGCTTCCCGTCCGCCGCATGGCCGAGGAGTTCTTCTCCGGTGAGGGCGGTGGTCTGCTGCTCGGCGGATCCGCCCTCCACGCCGACCTCTGCCCGGAGGCGGCCGGGAGCGGCTTGTACGGATGGCTGCTGTGCTGTCTCGGCCAGACATTCGGGTTCCCGGTTCCCGAAGGCGGCGCCGGCATGCTCACCCAGGCCATGGTCCGCCGGCTCGAATCGCGGGGCGGGCAGGTACTGTGCGGCAAGCGGGTGACCAAAGTGATCATCCGCGGCGGGCGGGCCGTCGGCGCCATCACCGCCGACGGCGACGAGGTGTCCGCCGGCCGGGCCGTCCTGGCCGATGTCACGGCTCCGGCGCTCTACACCGAGTTGATCGATCGGGAGCATCTGCCATCCGGTCTGTTCGCCGACCTGCGCCATTTCCAATGGGACACGTCCACGGTGAAGATCGACTGGGCTCTGCGCCGGCCGGTCCCTTGGGCTGCGCCCGAGGCGGCCGAGGCGGGCACCGTCCACATCGCCGACGACTTCAACAACCTCACGGAGTTCACCGCGCACCTGGCCATGGGTCAGATCCCGGCCCGACCGTTCCTGCTGTTCGGTCAGCAGTCCCGGGCCGATCCGACCCGGGCGCCCGAAGGTGCGGAGACGGCGTGGGCCTACACCCACGTCCCCCGCACCATCCGCGGTGACGCCGGTGGCGAGGTTCGGGTAGATCCCGGCTCCGGCGAGGACGCCTGGCTCCCGGCGTTCATGGAGCGGATCGAGAACCGGGTCGAGGCCATGGCGCCCGGTTTCCGGGACTCGATCCTCGGTCGCCACTGCTTCAGCCCCTCGGGTCTGGAAGAGGCGGACGCCAACCTGGTCGGTGGCGCCATCAACGGCGGTACCGCCCAGATCCATCAACAACTGGTGTTCCGGCCGGTGCCGGGCCTGGGGCGAGCCGACACACCGGTACCGAACCTGTTCCTGGCCTCGGCGTCGGCCCACCCCGGAGGCGGCGTCCACGGCGCAGCCGGCGCCAACGCGGCCATGGCCGCCATTGCCGGCTGGTCGGGCGCCCGGGCCCGACTGTTGCGGCTCAGCCGGCGCGGCTCACGCCGGGCGCCGAACTTCTGACGGATAGGTAGCCGCCATCAGGTCGGCCATCGTCCGGGCCACCCCGTGCCGGCACCGCCCGGCCCGCCGGCCGCTGGTCTCGACGACCAGACTGGTGGTGGCGACCACCGCGGCGTCGCCGAGGGCCCGGGCCCGCAGCACCAGTTGCTGGTCCTCGTGGTCGGTCAGCGGCGGGAAGCCGCCGGCGGCCAGATAGGTGCTGGCCCGAATTCCCAGGTTGGCTCCGTGCACGTGGTGGTGGGTGCCGTCGACCCGGATCCGGTCCTGGTAGCCGGCCCGGTGAGCGCTGATCACGACGGCCGGGACGTCGAAGGTGACTTCGGCCAGACCGAGCAGGACGTCGGCGCCGTCGTCGGCCAGACGGACCTGCTGGTCCACCCAGTCGGGCGCCACCCGGCTGTCGGCGTCGGTGTTGGCGATCCAGATGGAGCCCGTCCCAGTCCGACCTCCGATGGCCCGGGTGGCACCGGCATGGCGGGCCCGGCCCACGTTCTCGCTGCTGACCACCACCGTCTCCACTCCGAACGAGGCGCACACATCGGCCGTCCGGTCGCGGCACGTGTCCAGCACCACGATGGTCCGGACCGGGACCGGTGAATGGTCGACGGCAACCGCCACCGCCTCGAGGCAACCGGGCATCAGGGTCTCCTCGTCGCGGGCCGGGATGACGACGGCCACCTGGGCCACTCTGGTCAACGGCCCACCAACCCGGCCCGGACGGCAACCGACCGATGGTCCCGGCACCAACTGTCGACGCGGAAGTCGGGCTCTACATGCGAGAGCAGGTGCTCCAACCCCTGCCGGCGGGCGGCCGCCCCGAATAGGGCGTGCACCTCATCGCCGCCCAACGGGTAGTCCGACACCGGATGACGCCAGTGGACGACGACCAGCTCGGCGGCCGAGCCCACGGCGAGGGCGGCCACCTCTTCGCAACCACCGGTATCGAGGTAGTAGGCCACCTCGGACATGACGACCAGGTCGAACTCACCGCTCGGCCAATCTCCGGGCACACCGCCCTGCCTCAGTTCCACATGGCCGGGCACTGACGCGGCCGCCGTCTCGAGGGCGCGTGACGACACGTCCATGGCAAGTATCCGATCGGCCCTCCCGGCCAGGTCCGCCGTCAGGGTGCCGATGGAGCACCCTGGTTCGAAGATCGACGGGTACCGCTCCGACTGGAGGGAGGCGAGCACCACGGCCCGCTTCCGCGCCTCGTACCACCTGGACCGGAAACCCCAGGGGTCGTCGGTTTCCCGGTACATCTCATCGAAGTACGAGACGGGCAGGCTCACGCGCGCAGCAGCACTTCGAACGATCGCAGGAGCCGGCTGCGGACATGCGGCGGCAGGATCGCCGGGTCCCCGGTGATCTGGCTGGCGAAGCAGGCGGCCGCGTCCCGCTTCCGATCGGCCAGGTTCGGGAAGTCGACGCGTTGGGCGCGGCCCCAGGGCAGGTCCTCCGGTGTGGCCCAGTGCCAGGCCCAGACCAGGTACTGCATCAACGTGGCCCCGACCCGCATGGCGGCCCGCTCGCTGGCCCGCCCCACCACGTCGTGATCGGGGTGGCCATCGCGCGACCACGGCGCCAGCACCAGATCCCCGGCGGCGGCGATCTTCACCAGTTGGCTCTCGAGCAGGTGCTCGTCGACCTCACCGTCGGGGTGCTGCAACCGGTAGATGGGACCGAAGGTGAGGCCCAGTCGACCGGCCGCGGCCAGCGTCTCCTGGGGCCGGACGGTACGCAGGTGATCCTCCTGGCCCGGGTGGCTCCGCTCGCCATCGGTGACGGCAACCAGTTCGAGTTGGGCCCCCTCGGACCGCAACCGGGCGGCCGTGCCGCCGATACCGAACACCTCGTCGTCGGGGTGGGGGGCCACGACGATCACCCGGCCGGTCGGCGGCAGCGCCGGCTGCCAGGCCGGCAGACCGGCCAACTCGGGACACCGGGCCCATGTGGCTTCGGGCGTGCCTGGTCCTTTGAGCTCGGGACCGGCCGACAACTGAACCATTCATCTATCCCTTTCTGCGATGCGGCGACCGATCTCGGCAAGATCACGGTCGCCATGGTGCTGGCGGATGTAGACAGTCAGATCGGCGACCGTTGCGGCGTGGCGCCGGTCGTGGGCGAGGGGGGCCGGACCGAGGGCCCGGCCCACGTGGTCAATGACGTGGACGGCGTTGCGCTCGACCGTCTGGCGTACGGTCAGGGCGAGCAACGAGTGGTCGGCGGTCGGACGGCGGTCCACCTGACCGGCGGCGCCCCGCAAGGCGGCGGAGCTCTCGGCCAGCGCGGTGTGGACGGCGCCGAGATGGGCCAGAAGGAGAGAATCGCCTGCGCCGGTCCGCCTGGCTTTCTCGTACAGAGGGGCGGCCACAGTGCCGGTCCCCCCGCGCCAGCAGGCGGCCACCCCGATGGCGCCGATCCAGAAGCCGGGCCGGGTCAGATAGGAGCCGGGCGGCCCGACCGGATCGGCCGGCACCTCGTCCAATGCCACCGAACGGGTATCCGCGCCCTGCATGCCGGGGCCCTCCCACTCGGCCGGCAGGACGGTGACCCCGGACTGGCGCAGCCCGACGGCGAACAACCGTTGGCCATCGGGTGCCGACGCGTCGATCAGTGCATGGCTGAGCAGCGAGGCGCCCGAGCACCAGGACTTGATGCCGTTCAACCGCCACTCATCGTCGACCAGACGGGCGGTGACACTCGCCGGTGGCCCGGCCGCCCACACCCCCCATCTCCGGCCGGCGGCCGCCGGGTAGTCGAGTTCGGCACAGATGGCGAGGGCATCGGCGTGGGCTTCCACCAACCGTCCCAGGATCAGGTCTCGCCGGGCGGCCGCCGCCAATAGGAGCCAACGCCGGGCGGTCCGGCCTCCGGCTGGGCGCGGCCAGCGGTCGGCCCCGGCGCAGAGCCGGGCCAGAGCATCGATCGGGCCGCCGTCACGCAGGTGCCGGCGGTCGGCCGGATCGTCCACTGCGGCCGCCCCGGTCACGGTCGGGTGCGCACCGAGTTGACCCGGAGAGCCCGCGGTTCTTCGCGTCGGACCTGCGGACCGTGCTCGGCGGAGCGGACCTGGTACACCGGTTGGGCCACGGATGCCGGACCCTGCACCACCTGTCCGGTCGCCAGATCGAATCGGCTGCCGTGCCACGGACAGCGGATGCACCGGCCGTTCACCTCACCGTCCGACAGGGGACCGCCACGGTGGCTGCAACGGTTGGCCATCACCTGCAGGCCGTCGACGTCGACCCCGACCAGCGAAACGCCGTCGGCCTGCGCTGACCGGACGGTCGCCTCGGAGGCGGGATCGTCCCACTCCAGGTCGGTCCACTCTGTCGGGCCGCCGTCGAAGGCGTTGGTGTCGACGCCGACCCCGAGGGCGTAGGCCAGGTGGCCGCCCAGCCAGCCACCCACCGATGCCGCGGCCAGACCAACTCCGCCCAGTGCCGCCCCCACGCGCCCGTGACCCCGCCGCCGGGCCACCCAGCCGGCACCCACCATGGCCGTGGCGATCAGGTTGGCGCCCATGTGCACCAGGCCGACCCGCTGCTCGGCATCGGCCGTGTCCATCCAGTCCGACAACCCGGTGGCCACCGTCGGCCCGGCGCCGGCCAGGCCGACCGCCGTCAGCTTCTGCGCCACGTCGGTCTCACCCATCAGATCGGCGACCAGGGCGGCCGACCACATCCCCAGAGGGACGGCGACCAGCGCCGGGTGGAGCGGGTGGCCGAGCCGGACACCGCTCAGCAGATCACGGCGGCGGCCCCCGTCCAGAACGGCGGCCACCTTGTCGCGGACGGACGCGCTGTAGGCGTCCAGCGCATCGCTGCGCTCGAGTCGCTCGATCACCCCTAGCTCCTACCCAGCCTGACGCCCATGCGCCCCACCCGGATGGAGTAGGGCAACGCCGCTTCCTCATCGGCCGGCGAGGATGCCACGGGACCGTCCGATACCCGCTGGTAGGCGTAGGAAACGTCGGGTCCGGCGTGTCGCTCTGGGTAATCAAATGTCCATCCCGATCAGAAACCCCGGAGGCAGGATGACCGCAGCGCCCCGTGAGCAAACACTCTCCGACCGCCCGTCGGAGATCGAACGCCGGTATTCGGCCGGCGCCGAACGGCCCCTGGGGTCGTACATGATCCTGATGGGGACCTACGGGGCGCTGGTGGGCGCCCTCAGCGCGCTGGCTCGCCTTCGTCGGGCCCCGCTCCCGACCCGTGTGCCGGCCGCCGACCTGGCCCTGCTGACCGTCGGGACCTACCGGGCCAGCCGCCTGATCGCCAAGGACTCCATCACCGCGTTCCTGCGGGCCCCGTTCACCCGCTTCGAGGAGCCGGCCGGCAGCGGCGAGGTCAATGAGGAGGTCATCGGGCGAGGCCTCCGCCACGCCATTGGCGAGTGGATCAGCTGCCCGTTCTGCATCGCCGTGTGGATCGCCACCGTCGGCGCCTTCGGCCTGGTCATGTTCCCCCGTGCTACCCGACTGGCGTGCTCGATCCTGGCCGCCGCCTCCGGCAGCGACGCCCTGCAGTTCGCCCACGCCCGGTTGCAGGACGCGGATTCGTAGGGCCCGCGGCTAGCGGTACTTGTCCTTGTCGTCAGCGCCCGCCTCTTCGGCGGCCGCCGGGTCGGGGGCCGATCCGGGGCCGCGACCGGTGGATCCGTCCCCCGGCTGGTCGGCTTGGCGAGCGGCGCTGCGTCGGGGGGCCAGTTTGGCCTGGTCCTCGTCCTCGACCGGTGTCATCTGGTCACGGTCCTTGGGCATCGAAAGCGGTCTCCTCGGGATCAGTAGGTCAGCGGTTCTCGCCACGCTGCATGGGCGCGCCGGGTGCCGGTTCGATGGTCTCGGCCGCCGCTTCAGCTTCGTCGGCCGCCCCCTCGTGCTCCTCACGGGAAGGGGCGCTGGGCCGCTCTTCGTCGCCACCTGATGCATTTCTGTTCTCCATCGTGTCGGGGGTCTACCCGAACGGTGGCCGATCGTCACGAGTCCGCCTCGATGAGGGCGATGACGGCCTGCTCGACCTGCCGGCGGCGGGCGGCGCCCCCCTCGGCCAGCTGTTCGAGATCGGGGAGCCGTCTCACCAGGTCGGCGATGGTCTCGCCGGCGTCGTAGCGGTCGATGACCCGGGGGTCGATGTACGACGACCGGCAGACGGTGGGAGTGTTCCCCAACTGGGCCGCCACCTCCTTCACTGCGCCGGCCACCAGCCGCTTCCGGCGGGTCTTCGAATCGGGCATCGGCCCGGCGGCGGCGAGGGCGACGGCGGCCAGCATGGTGGCCGACCAGGTCCGGAAGTCCTTGGCCGAGTACCGGTCGCCGGCCAACTCCTTGATGTACTCGTTGACGTCGGCGGCGTGCACGTCACACCACCGTTTCCCGTTCTTGTAGGCGAACAGGTTGTCGCCACTCCGCCTCCGGCGCAGTGAGTCGACCACGGCCGCCACCGGTTCGTCGCGCACCTCGACCTTGCGCTGTATGGAACCCTTGGCCGGGTAGTCGAAGACCATGGCGCCGTCCCGGATGTGGACATGCTCCTTGCGCAGGCTGGCCACCCCGAATGTCTCGTGCTCCTCGGCGTACTCCTCCCCGCCGATTCGGAACAGGCCGACGTCGAGCAGTCGGACGATGGCGGCCAGGACCCGGGCCCGGTCCAGGTCGGGCCCACTCAGATCCCGATCGACCTTCCGGCGTAGTCCGGGCAGGAGGCGGGCGAACTCCACCACCCGTTCGAATTTCTCCCGGTCCCGGTGGATGCGCCAGACGTCGTGGTACCGGTACTGGCGCCGACCGGCGGCGTCGGTGCCGGTGGCCTGGATGTGACCGTTCGACCAGGGGCAGATCCAGACGTCGGTCCAGGCCGGTGGGATCACCAACTCGGCGATGCGGGCCCCGTCCTCTTCTGTGATCGGGCTTCCGTCGGCATTGGCGTAGCTGAAGCCGCGCCCTCTGACCTGTCTTCGTATTCCCGGACCGGAGCAGTCCGAGCGGCGGAGGCGCACCTCCGGTCAGGCGGGACCGGCGCCGTCGGGGTCGTCCATGGCCCCGTCGAGGAGGGAAATGCGGTCCGGGTCGTCGAGTTCGGCGCCGGCGTCCTCCAGCGCGGCGTGGTCGGCGATCAGGTCGTCGACGTCGTGGGCACCCTCGGGCCCGCCCCCGTGGCCGGGCAGGTCCTCTCCGTCCAACGCCTCATCGAGTTGCTCGTAGGCCTCGTTGTCGTCGGGGGGATCTTCGGGGATGTCGCTCATGTCGGTAGTGAGTACCCGTCGGCGGCGTATACGTACATGTGCCCGATGGCATGCCGGCATTCGGTGTCACGGGCGCCATGTTCTGGGTAGACCGACTTCGTACGCGGCGGCGGTCGCGGCGGTATCCCCCCACCGCAAAACCCTACGGAGGAAACACGTGTCAGACAGGCAAGGCGGAGTGACCAGCCGCCCGGTGATGGACCGGGTGGTCGGCAAGATCAAGGAAACGGCCGGCTCGTTGAGCGGCAACGAACGACTCGAGCGTCAGGGGCAGCTACAACAGGAGCGCACCGCGGCGGCGGAGGCGGCCGAAGCCAAGCGGCGGATGGCCGACGAGAAGGAGGAAGAAGCCGAGATCGTGGCCCGCCAGGCGGCGTTGCGCGCCGAGGAGGACCGCCTCGACACCGAGGAGGCCCGGGTGGCGGAACAGGAGCGCATAGAGCGGCAGAAGAAGGAAGCTCAGGAGCAGGCCGAAGTGGAGAAGTCGGTCCGAGCCGCGGCCATCAACGCCCAGGCGGCCGACGCCTACCACCGCACCGAAGCAGAAGAACTCGACGCCGTCCAGGATCGCCGCCAGGCGGAGGCGCAGGCCCGCCAGCTCGAGCAGGTCGCCGACCAGATCGAGTCGACCGTCGAGGAGCGGCAGTGACGGCCGCCGCCACCCTGGTCCGAATCGGGCGCCGGAATCTGCGCGTCCCGCTGACGCTCGCCGAGAGCCTCACCCATCACGAGGGTGATTCGACCTGGACGCCGACCTACATGTACGAGACGGCCGAGGCCATCGCCCTGCAGTTTCTCGGGATCGTCCTGCGCGACCAGGAGCTACGCCAGGAGGGCAAGGACCAGGAGCAACGGCTCATGAGCCTGGCCGCAGCCAGCGAGGTGCGGGCCGACGCCGACCGGGTACGCGCCGAGGCCGATCAGGAACTGGACCGGACCCGGGCCGAAGCCGAGCAGGCCCGGTCGCTGATCGACAAGCGCAGGGCCTCTGTCCGCGAGGACATCGAAGAGACCGAGGCGGAGAAGAAGCAGCGCGCGGCCAAGCAGGCGGCAGCGAGGAAGACCGAGGCCGATCGCCGGCAGGCGCAGGCCGAGAAGGACCTGCGGCAGGAAGAGCGGCAGGCGGAGAAGGTCCGCATCCGCCAGGAGCGCGCCGCTCTGGAGTCCCGCCGGCAGGCGCTGGCCGCCGAGCGCCGGGCCGAGTCCGTCGACCAGGCGCTGGAGCAGACCAAGAACGGCAAGCGGTAGCGACATCGGCTACCGCGCCATCTTCTTCGATCTCGACGGCACCCTCGTCGACACCGTCTACCTCCACACGTTGGCCTGGTGGCGGGCGTTGGACCAGGCGTCCGAGACCCGCCCGATGGCGGAGATCCATCCCCTGATCGGGATGGGCGGCACCGAACTCATGGGCCGGTTGCTCGGGCGCGAGGAGCCGGCGATCAGTGAAGCGCAGGGCCGCGAGTTCGCCCGTTACTACCCGCTCATCCGGGCTCTACCGGGTGCCGTCGACCTCCTGGGCGCAGCCCACCAGGCCGGTATCGAACTGGTGTTGGTCACGTCGTCCAAGGCCGGCGACCTGCCGCATGTGATGGAGCCGCTCGGCCCGACCGGCCAACTCTTCGGCCAGGTGGTTCACGGAGAGGAGGGCGGCCGGGCCAAGCCGGCCCCCGACCTGTTCCACATGGCCCTGGAGCGCAGCGGTTTCGAACCCGATCAAGTCGTCGCCGTGGGCGACGCCGAATGGGACATCACCGCGTCCGGTCGGGCCGGGATCGCGTCTATCGGGCTACGTACCGGCGGCATGGACGCCGATGCGCTGATGCGGGCCGGTGCGCTGGCGGTCTACGACTCCTGCGCCCACCTGCTCGAGAAATGGCGCTCGAGCCCGCTCGCCTGACGATCGCCTTTTCGTCCGGGAGATCAGCGGGTAACCGTCTGTCGGGAGACCACTCGAAGAGGAAGGGATGACACATGCCCCAGGCGGCTTGGAGCGACAAGCGGGAACGGCAGTACGAGCACATCAAGGAAGGCTTGGAAGAGCGCGGTCGCGGCGAGAAGACGGCGAAGGAGATCGCGTCGCGCACGGTCAACAAGGAACGGGCCCGGGCCGGCGAGGCCAAGGAATCGAGCCGCACGTCGACCGACGACATCTCCTCCGGCCGGAGGGGTGGGCTGCGCTCGCACAAGGGATCGGGCGGGCGCACCCGGGACCAGCTCTACCAGGAGGCCAAGCGCAAGCACATCAGCGGCCGCTCGAAGATGAACAAGGCCCAACTGGAGTCGGCGGTGGGCCGCTCCTGAGCGGTCGTCGCCAGTCCGAGCCACCCGTTGGATGACCCTGCTCATCGGTACCTCGGGATGGCACTACGCCGACTGGAAGGGTCGGTTCTACCCGGCCGAACTGCGGTCGGGAGACTGGTTGGCCTATTACAGCCAGGGGTTTGCCACGGTGGAGTTGAACAACGCGTTCTACCGGCTGCCTGATGCCGAGCAGTTCGCCGAGTGGGCGGCGGCGGTTCCGGACGACTTCGTGGTGGCGGTGAAAGCCAGCCGCTACCTGACCCATGTCAAGCGGTTGAACGACCCGGCCGAGCCGGTGAGCCGCCTGGTCCGGGCGGCCGAGGGTCTGGGCGCCAAGCTGGGCGTGTACCTGCTGCAACTGCCGCCCAACCTGGCCTTCGACGCCGACCGGCTGGACCGGGCCCTGAAGGCCTTTCCCCGGGGGGCGCGGGTCGCCGTGGAAGGACGCCATCCCAGCTGGCAGGGGGACGGGGCCGAGGTCCGACGCATACTGGAGCGGCGGTCGGCGGCCTGGGTCATCGCCGATCCGTCACCTATCGGGCCCGCCGATTGGCGGACCACCGACTGGGGCTACGTCCGCTTCCACCGGGGCCACGCCCAGCCGGCACCGTGCTACTCGCGGGCCGCGCTGGAGACACGGGCCGGACGGATAGCCGCCTTGTGGGCCGACGCTGACGACGTGTTCTGCTACTTCAACAACGACACGAACGGCTGCGCCCCGCGCGACGCCAGGTGGTTCGCCGCCGCCGGGCGCCGGGCCGGCCGGTCGCCGACCCGGGTGCCGGGACCCCGGCAGACCCCGCTCCGAGAGCGGCGCCGGACGGCCTGACGGTCCGCTATGACCGGCCGGCGGCGAAGGCCCGGATCATCTCGGCGTTGAACGCCGGTAGATCGTCCGGCTTGCGACTGCTCACCAAGATGTTCGGCCCTTCGGAGCAGACCTGGACCTCCTTGTCGACCCAGTTGCCGCCGGCGTTGCGGATGTCGGTCTGCAGGCTGGACCACGACGTCATCGTCCGGCCCCGGGCCCGGTCGGCTTCGACGATGGCCCACCCACCGTGGCAGATGACGGCTACCGGCCGGCCGGTGTCGAAGAAGGCGCGGACGAAGGCGACGGCCTTCTCGTCGGCGCGCACCTCGTCGGCGTTCACGACTCCTCCGGGTAGCACCAGACCGTAGAAATCCTCGACGTCACTTGCCGCGACCGTCTGGTCCACCGAGAAGGTGTCTCCTTTGTCCACGTGGTTGAAAGCCTGGACCTTTCCGTCGTCGAGGGCCACCAGCACCGGGCTGCCGCCTTCGTCCTCCACCGCCTGCCAAGGCTCGGTCAACTCGGCCTGCTCGACCCCCTCGTTGGCGACGAGGAAGGCCAACTTCCGTCCTACCAGCTGTCCTGTCATGATCCGCTGCGTACCCGCATCGGTTCGGGTCAAACCGGTCCAGGCATGGCCGGCGGGACCTGTGGGTACATATTTCCTTGCGCCCAACTTTCCTTGAGATACCAGGGGTCAGCCCGGCGCGTCGCGGAAACCCGAGGTGCAACATGGATACGTCTAGACCGAGTCTGCTCGGTGAAATCGAGCGGCTGGTCTTGCCTCGTCTGCCCGGTGGGCGCCGTCGCGTCACCGTGGCCTGGGCCATCGGGTCCGGTCAGGACGCGGTCGCCATGTCCTGGGCCCTCCAGGCCGCCCACTGGAACGGGCCGGCCAAGATCTATCTCACCACCGACGGCCCGATGCCGTCCACGGTGAGCTTCGGGGCCCGGGAAATGGAGCATGTCGGGCTGTCCCCCACCGACGACTTCGAATACCTCGATCGCCGGTGGGTCCCGAAGGCGAATCTGACCGATCAGGTGTTGATGAGCGAACCGGAATCCGAGCCCGACTTCGCAGTGGTCCGCCACTCGGCCAAGCCGGAAGTGGCCGCCCGCCGCTATTCGATGGTGGCCCGCCTCCGGCAGGGCGGCCTGGCCTTCTTCGTCAACGGCGTCCCGGCCGATTTCGACGCAGCTCACGATTTCCGGTTGGTCGACGGCGATCCCCGGCTCTGGGAGAGGATCTCCAGCCCCGAGCCGAGCCGACTGGTGCCGGGCCCGCCCCAGACTCTGACGTCATGGTCGCGCCACCATCAGCTGGTGAGCTCGCACATCCCGTTGGCCAAGGCCCTGGCCCGCCGCTACGCCCACCGGGGCGAGCCCATCGAGGACCTCGTGCAGGTGGCCGAGCTGGCCTTGTTCCGGGCGGCCGAACGCTTCAGCCCGGACCGGAACACATCGTTCTCCACCTTCGCCACGGCCAGCGTGCTGGGCGAGCTCAAGCGCCACTTCCGCGACAAGACGTGGACCATCAGGGTGCCGCGCAGTCTGCAGGAGCGGTACCTGGCGGTGAAACAGGCTCGCGACGAAC
>DASZNC010000104.1:0-42027 GCA_035551615.1 Acidimicrobiales bacterium | reverse complement strand
CGACTTCGAGCGCACCCTCGAGGTGGTGGCCGAGGCTGCCTACGACAGTGCCTACACGTTCATCTACTCGCCCCGGCCCGGCACCGAGGCGGCCGAGTGGGCCGACCGGATGGTCCCGGCCGACGTCATCGCCGAGCGCTTCGAGCGCCTGCGGGTGGTGGTCGAGCGGTCGGCGCTGGCCCGGCACGAGGCCCGGGCCGGCCGTATCGAGGAAGTTCTGATCGAGGGTCCGTCCAAGCGCGATCCGATGGTCACGAGCGGCCGCACCGGCCAGGGCAAGATCGTGCACATACCGGCTCCGCCGGGCACGCTGCCGGCCGGCGCCTGGGCCGACGTGGAGATCACCCGGGGCGCCCCCCACTTCCTGGAGGGACGGCTGGTCGAGGTCACCGCCCGGCCCACGCACCGCACCCGTATCCCCGTGGTGGCCGGCTGAGCCGTCCCATCCGGCACTTGGCCCTGGTCGGCTGTACCGCCTCGGGCAAGTCGGCCGTGGCCCTGGAACTGGCCCGCCGTTTGGGCGACGTGGAGATCGTCACGGTCGACTCGATGCAGGTGTACCGGGGCATGGACATCGGCACGGCCAAGCCGACACCGGAGGAACAGGCTGCCGTTGCCCACCACCTGATCGACGTGGCCGACCCGGCCGACGACTGGAGTGTCACCCGCTGGGCGGATGCGGCGGCCGAGGTCATCGCCGGGATCGAGGCCCGGGGCCGTCGGGCGCTACTCGTGGGGGGCACCGGCTTGTACTTCCAGGCGGTGGTCGACGGCCTGACCCCGCCCGGCCGGTACCCGGCGGTGCGGGCCGAACTGGAGGCCCAGCCCGACACGGTCGCCCTGCACGACCGGCTGGCCGCCATCGACCCGCTGGCCGCGTCGCGGATGGAGCCGACCAACCGGCGCCGGGTCATCCGGGCCCTGGAGGTGGGCCTCGGCAGCGGGCGCCCGTTCTCCTCGTTCGGACCCGGCCTGGCCACCTATCCGTCGACCGGATGGCGCCTGGCCGGAGTCTGGCTGCCCCGGGCCGTAGTCGGCCGGCGCATCGGCGCCCGCCTCCAGCAGATGGTGGCGGACGGGTTCGTCGAAGAGGTCGGCCGGCTGCGGGCCCGGCCCCTGTCGCGCACGGCGGCTCAGGCCCTCGGCTACCGCGAGCTGCTGCGCCACCTCGACGGCGGCTGCTCCCTGGAGGAGGCGGTGGCCGAGGCCGACCGCCGGACCCGGTCGTTCGCGCGCCGGCAACGGGTGTGGTGGCGACGGGACCCGCGCCTGTCGTGGTACGGGGCGGCCGAGAATCCTCTCGCCGTCATCCCCCAGATCCTGGGAGACTGGACGCGCCCATGATCCCTCTCGTCAAGCTCCACGGACTGGGAAACGACTTCCTGGTGGCTTTCGGCGCCGGTGGCGCCGGGTTGGCCCGCGCCGCCTGCGACCGCCACACCGGCATCGGCGCCGACGGCCTCATCCAGGGCGGCCGCCAGGCCAATGGCGACCTCACCTTCCGGCTGTGGAACGCCGACGGCTCCGAGGCGGAGATGAGCGGCAACGGCATGCGCTGCCTGGCCCATGCCGCCCTGGACGAAGGATGGGTGACCGAGAACACCCCGTTCGGGGCCCTGACCGCAGCCGGCCGGCGCCTGGTCACCGTCCGCCACACCGCCCCCGGGCACACCTGGGCCACGGTCGACATGGGCCCGGTCAAGGTCGGCACCGACAGCGCATCGGTGTGCAACGTCGGGGACGGGGCCGTCATGGTCGACGTCGGCAACCCCCACCTGGTGGTGCTCGGCCCCGACCCGGCGCACGTCGACGTGGGCCGCCTCGGCCCCGAACTGGAGCGATCGGACCCGGCCGGGCTCAACGTCGAGTTCGTCACCCTCGGCCCGGGACCGGACAGCATCACCATGCGGGTCTGGGAGCGGGGAGTGGGCGAGACCCAGGCCTGCGGCACCGGATCGTGCGCGGCCGCCGCCGCCCTCCACCACGCCGGCCGCGTCGGGCGGGCGGTTACGGTGCACCAGCCGGGCGGGTCGGTCGCCGTCGAGTTGCGACCGGACGGCACCGCCACCCTGGCCGGCCCGAGCATCCGCATCGCCGACTGTTCGTTCCGGGGCGCGGACCCGGGAGGTGATCGTCGGTGAGCCTCATCGAACGGTCGTTCCGGGAGAAGATCATCCTGGTCGGCGTGACCGTCCCGCCCAACCGCGAGTCGGACACCGAGATGCACCTCGACGAGCTGGCCCTGCTGGTCGACACGGCCGGTGCCGATGCCGCCGCCCGGGTCCTGCAGCGGCGGGACCATCCGGATCCGGCCACCTTCGTCGGCCGGGGCAAGGCCGAGGAGCTGCGGGACCTGTCGAACGCGGTGGACGCCGACACGGTGGTCTTCGACGACGAGTTGTCACCGGCCCAGTCGCGCAACCTGGAGAAGATCCTGGGCCGGACGGCCATCGACCGCACCGCGGTGATCCTCGACATCTTCGCCCAGAACGCCCGGACCCAGGAGGGCAAGGCCCAGGTCGAGCTGGCCCAGATCCGCTACCGGCTACCCCGCCTGCGCGGCCGCGGCGCCCAGCTCTCGCGGCTGGCCGGCGGCATCGGCACCAGAGGACCGGGCGAGACCCAGCTCGAGGTCGATCGGCGCCGCCTGGTGCGGCGCATGAACCGGCTGGAGAGCGACCTGAAGCGGTTGACCGAGCAGCGGCGCCTGCAGCGCAAGGCCCGCCGGCGCAGCCGGCTGGGCAACGTCTCGCTCGTCGGGTACACCAACGCCGGCAAGTCGACCCTGCTCAACCAGCTGACCGATGCCGGGGTGCTGGTCGAGGACCGGCTGTTCGCCACCCTCGACCCCCGCACCCGCCGCCTGGATCTCCCCGGCGGCGAGGCCGTGCTCCTGTCCGACACCGTCGGGTTCGTACGCAAGCTGCCGCACCAGCTGGTCGAGGCGTTCCGGTCCACCCTCGAAGTGGTGACCGAATCGGACCTGCTGGTGCACGTCGTCGACTCCACGTCCGGGGATCCGGACACGCAGATCGAGGCGGTACGCGCCGTCCTCGAGGAGATCGGCGCCGGAACCGTCCCCGAGCTGCTGGCCTTCAACAAGAGCGACAGCCTCCCGGCGGCCGAGCTCCAGCGGCTGGTGGACCGCCATCCCGGTTCGGTATCCCTGTCCGCCCTGACCGGCGACGGCATCGACGGGCTGCTCGAAGCCATCGGTGACCGGCTGCGGGCGGCGGCCGAGGTGGTCGAGTTGGCCATCCCCTACGACCGGGGCGACGTGCTGGCCGCCGTCCACCGGGAAGGGGAGGTGCTGACCGAGGAGCACGCCGACGACTGCGCCCATGTCCGGGTCCGGGTCGACGGTGCCGGCGCCGCCCGCTTCCGGGACTTCGTGGTCACGCCGACGTGACGGCGGCCGGGCCGGGCAGGATGTCGCCGCCGTGACCGCCGCCTTCGTCCCTCCCGCCTATCCCTACGACCGCCTGGAGGACGCCAAAAGAGTGGCCGCCGCCCACGAGGGCGGGATCGTCGACCTGTCGATCGGCACCCCCACCGACCCGCCGCCGACGGCCGTCCTGCAGGCCCTGGGCGAGCCCTCCGACCGGTCGGGCGCGGCCCGCGGCTACCCGGCGTCGATCGGGTCGCTGGACCTGAGGACGGCCATCGCCACGTGGACCGAGGAGCGCTTCGGTGTCTCCGTCCCGCTCTCGGCGGTCGCCGCCTGCGTGGGGACCAAGGAGTTCGTGGCCACCACGCCGCAATGGCTGAAGCTGCGCCGACCCGACCGCGACACCGTCCTGTACCCGGCCGTGTCGTATCCCACCTACGAGATGGGGGCCACCCTGGCCGGGCTGCGGGCCGTGCCCGTCCCCGTCGACGACCGGTTCCGGATCGACCTGGCGCAGGTCTCGGCCGAAGACGCCGGCCGGGCGCTGATGCTGTGGGTCAACACGCCCGGCAACCCGGCCGGCGGCCTCGACGATCTGGCCGCGGCCGCGTCGTGGGGTGCCGAGCACCGGGTGCCGGTCTTCAGCGACGAGTGCTACGCCGAGTTCACCTGGGAGGGCCCGCCCCGCACGGTGCTCGGCCACGGTGCCGGCGCCGACGGGTTGGACGGGGTGGTGGCCGTGCACTCCCTGTCCAAGCGGTCGAACCTGGCCGGCCTGCGGGTCGGCTGGTACGCCGGTGACCCGGAGCTGGTGCACTACCTGCAGGAGGTGCGCAAGCACGCCGGATTCATGGTGCCCGGGCCGGCCCAGCGGGCGGCGGCCGTCGCCCTCGGCGACCAGTCCCATGTGGCCGATCAGCGGGCCCGATACCTGGCCCGGCTGACCCGGGTGCAGGCGCTGATGGCCGACGTGGGCGCGCCGTGCCCGTTGCCCGGTGGCGGCTTCTACCTCTGGGTGCCGGTACCGGAGGCCTACGGCGACGAATGGGGTTTCACCAACTGGCTGGCCGAACATGGCGGGGCGCTGGTGTCGCCCGGATCGTTCTACGGGCCGGCCGGGGGCGGCTACATCCGGATCGCCGTCGTGGCGCCGGACGAGGCCCTCGATCGGCTGGCCGCCCGGCTGGCCGGTGGCTGAGGGCCGGTCGGGTCCCGACCGGTCGCCTCGGGGTCGGTAGGGACGCGCCCTGGCCGCCTGGGCCGTCGGGATCGCTACTGGTTGGAATGCAGGGTGGTGTTCAGCTCGCCCCACGTGCCGCTGCGAGCCAGCGCCTCGACCGCACCGCTGCGGCTGTTGCGCCGGAACAGCAGGCCGGACTGCCCACTCAGCTCCTTGGCCTTGACCGCCCGACCGTCGGGCAGGGTGACGATCGATCCGGCCGTCAGGTACAGGCCGGCCTCGACGGTGCAGTCGTCACCGAGGGATATACCGAGGCCGCCGTTGGCCCCGAGCAGGCACCGCTTGCCGATGGCGATCTTCTCCTTGCCCCCGCCCGACAACGTGCCGATGATCGAGGCGCCGCCGCCGATGTCGCTGCCGTCGTCGACGACGACCCCCTGGCTGATGCGGCCTTCGACCATGGCCGTGCCCAGGGTCCCAGCGTTGAAGTTGACGAAGCCCTCGTGCATGACCGTCGTACCCTCGGCCAGATAGGCGCCCAGCCGGACCCGGCTGGCGTCGGCGATGCGCACCCCCGACGGGGCCACGTAGTCGACCATGCGGGGAAACTTGTCCACGCCGTGTACCTCCAGATGGGTACCGGCCGCCCGGCACCTGAGCTGTACGGTCGCCAGGTCGTCGGGATGGACGGCGCCCAGGCTGGTCCAGCACACGTTGGGGAGGGCGGCGAAGATGCCGTCCAGGTTGACCTGGTTGGGGCGGACCAGCCGGTGCGAGAGCAGGTGCAGGCGCAGGTAGGCATCGGGACCGTCGGTGATGGCCTCGTCCAGGTCGACGGTGACGCGCACCGGCTCGACCACAACGCCACGGATGGCATCCTCCCGGCGGACGGAGGCGATGGTTGCGTCCATGGATTGGCCGTCGGGGACGGCACCGAGGTGGGGCTGGGGGAAGAAGACGTCCAGCGCCCGGCCGTCACGGCGCGTCGCCAGCCCGTCCCCCCATGCGGGGCGGCTCATCGTCGAGAGGGTAGTGGGACCCGGATGTGGACCGCCCGTTCCGGCCGGGCCGGCACGCCGGCGTCGCACGGTCGCGGCGGCAGCCGATCCCTACAGGGCGCCGGACCGTCGCTGCCGGCGCCGGCCGGTCACAGCCGTCGGAGGACGGTCACCACCTTGCCGAAGATCTGCACGTCGGCCGGGTCGAACACCATCGGATCCATCCGGGCGTTGGCCGGCTGCAGGACGATCTTGTTGCCCTTGCGGCCGTAGGTCTTGACCGTCGCCTCTTCACCGGGGATGCCGGCGACCACGACGTCACCCTTGACCGCCTCTTCCTGCTGGCGGACGACGACGTAGTCGCCGTTCAGGATGCCGGCGTCGATCATCGACTCGCCCCGCACCCGCAGCATGAACAGCTGGCCGTCGCCGGTGAAGTCCTCCGGCAGCGGAAGGAGCTCCTCGACGTTCTCCTGGGCCAGCACGTCAGTGCCGGCGGCCACGTCCCCGAGCAGGGGTACATGCTGGGCCGGCCGGCGTTCGATGGCGGCACCCGACAGCGAGTCGTAGCGAACTTCGATGGCGCGCGGCTTGGTCGGATCGCGGCGCAGGTAACCCTGGCGCTGGAGGGTCGTCAGATGGGTGTGCACCGTCGACGACGAGGTCAGCCCGACCGCCTCGCCGATCTCCCGGACCGACGGCGGATATCCCCGGTCGCGCTGGTGGGAGGCGATGAACTCCAGGATCTCCCTGCGTTTTCCGGTCAACTCGTTGTCGGGCATTCGGTCTTCTCCTGTCCGGTGGGCCTCTCGGGTAGGTCCGTGCGGGGCAGCCGCTTGTCGCTGGCATCCACGCGATTTCACGATAACCGGTGAGGGCGCCGTAATCAAACATTTGTTCGTGTCGACCTATTGACATCGAACGAGCGTTCGTGGTCGTATGGAGGAACAAACGTTCGACAGCACTACTGTCAGTCGAGACGAGGAAGGTCCTCCGTGGTTGCCACTCTCACCCCCCGCCGCTCCGCATCGGCCGCTCCCGGCGAGCGCCATCTGACCGTGTACCGCCCGGCCCCGCCGACCCGCCGTCCCCGGCCGGACGCACTGGCTCCGGTGGTGCGCCTCCGGCCCCGCCTCGACCCGGCCGTGTACCGGCGCCGCCGACTCCTGGCCGGCGGACTCCTCCTGCTCGCCGTCGCAGCTGTGCTCATCTTCGCCCAGCTCATCCAGGCCGGCATCGGTGGTGGTCCCCTCCCCACCACCGGTGCTGCCGCCACTTCGGCCGGCCCGATGATCCAGGCCGGCGCCCGCCAGTACGTGGTCCGACCGGGCGACACCGTCTGGAGTATCGCCAATGCGCTCGACCATGGCGGCGACGAGCGGCCCCTGGTGGACGCGCTGGTCAAGGAGTTGCACGGCGCCACCCTGTACCCGGGCCAGGTCGTCACGCTTCCGGCCGGGTCGTAGCCCGGGCGCCGTCTGATCGACCCGTCTCCAACGGTCCGTGGCGTGGCAGCGGTAGCGTCGGGGCGTGCGCTGCCCCCGCTGCACCAATCAGGACGACAAGGTCGTCGACTCGCGCGCGGCCGACGACGGCTCGGCCATTCGCCGGCGCCGGGAGTGCCTCAACTGCGGGCAGCGGTTCACCACCTACGAACGGTTGGAGGAGATCCCGTTCGTCGTCATGAAGCGGTCGGGTTCGAAGGAGCCGTTCGACCGGGCCAAGGTCATCGCCGGCATCGAGGCGGCCATGAAGAACCGGCCCGTGACCGGGGCGCAGATCGCCTCGATGGCGGCTGAGATCGAAGAGGCGTTGCGTATGGCCGGCACCGAGATCCCGTCTCAGGACGTCGGTCTGGCGGTGCTCGACCACCTGCGGGCCGTCGACGAGGTCGCTTACCTGCGATTCGCCAGCGTGTACAAGGGTTTCTCGGCGGCCGGGGACTTCGAGCGGGAAGCCGGCCTGCTGAAATCGACGGCACCCAAGCAGCGGTAGCCTCGTCTCCGAGATCACGGAGGTGTCCCATGAGAGTTGGTGTCCTCACCGGCGGCGGTGACTGCCCCGGGCTGAACGCCGTCATCCGCGCCGTCGTCCGGCGGGGAGAGGTCTCGTTCGGCTACGAGTTCGTCGGGTTCCTCGATGGTTGGCGGGGCGTCATCGAGAGCCGGACCACACCACTCGATGTCGAGCGGTGCCGTGGCATCCTGCCCCGGGGTGGGACCATCCTGGGCACCTCCCGGACGAACCCGTACAAGATCGAAGGCGGGGTGGGACGGGCTCTCGACACCCTCCGCTCGGAGCGGATCGATGCCCTGGTGGCCATCGGTGGTGAGGACACCCTCGGGGTGGCGTCCAAGCTGAGCGGTGAGGGCGTGGCCGTGGTGGGTGTGCCCAAGACCATCGACAACGACCTGTCGGCCACCGAGGTGACATTCGGTTTCCACACCGCCGTACAGATCGCCGCGGACGCCATCGACCGGTTGCACACCACGGCCGAATCGCACGATCGGGTGATCGTGTGCGAGGTGATGGGCCGCCACGCCGGATGGATCGCGACGTATGCCGGCATCGCCGGCGGGGCGGCCGAGATCCTGATACCGGAGGAACCGTTCGACATCGATCTGGTCTGCGCCAACCTGAAAAACCGCCACGCCAAGGGCCGGTTCGCCTCCATCGTGGTGGTGGCCGAAGGAGCGGTGCCGGCGGAGGGCACCCTGACCCTCGCGTCGCGCGACGTCGACGAGTTCGGTCATCCCCGCCTGGGCGGTATCGCCAACGTGCTGGCCCATGAGATCGAACAGCGCACCGGCTACGAGACCCGGGTGACCATCCTCGGTCACATCCAGCGCGGTGGTACCCCGACCGCGTACGACCGGGTGCTGGCCACCCGGTTCGGGGTGGCCGCCGCCGACGCCGTGCAGGACGGCGCCTTCGGTCAGATGGTCGCCCTCCAGGCGGACCGGATCGTGCGGGTCCCGCTCACCGACGCCGTCCAGGAGCTGAAGACGGTCGACCACGACATGCTGCACAACGTGGCCGAGATCTTCTGGGGCTAGGGCTACCAGTTGGTCGGTTCGGGGCCGGGCGGGGCATCGAAGCCCCCGGCATCGTCGAGCAGCCGGCACAGAGGTTCGAACAGCGAGGGCGTCGTGGCCACGATCAGTCGGTGGCCGACGGCCTCCACGATCCCCCCGGCTTCGGAGGCCACCAGCGATCCGGCGCTCAGATCCCATGGGTTGAGCCCCCATTCGAAGTAGGCGTCATAGCGGCCACCTCCGGTCCAGCACAGATCCAGCGCGGCCGAGCCCAGGCGCCGGATGTCGCGTACCTCGGGGATGACCCGGGCCGCCACCGCGGCCTGCCAGCGGCGCCGTTCGGCCCGGTAGCCGAAGCCGGTGGCGCACAACGCCTGCTCCAGGGTGGAGCGGCCCTCGGCGACCCGGCAGCGCCGGCCGTTCAGGAACGAGCCGTGACCGCGAATGGCGGCCCACACCTCGTCGCGGCTCGGGTCGATCACCACGCCGGCCACCGGCCGGCCGTCGATCTCGGCGGCGATGGAAACCGAGAACTGGGGCAGGCCGAAGAGGAAGTTCGTGGTGCCGTCCAACGGATCCACCACCCACCGGACCCCGGTCGAACCGGTGCGGTTACTGCCTTCTTCGCCGAGCAGCCCGTCGTCGGGTCGTCGGGCGGCGATCACCTGGGCCACCGCCTGTTCGGCCAGCAGGTCGAAATCGGAGACCATGTCGGTGGCCGAGGACTTGGTCTCCAGGCCGGACAACTGGCGGTCGGAGATGAGGATGAGGGCGGCGGCCTGGGCCGCCTCGAGGGCGACTCCGGCCAGGCCGGCCAGGTACCGGTCCGGGTTCCCGCCGGCGTCGAGGGCAAATGTGAATTCCGGGGTGCAGCCAACGAAATTCCGGGGGGATGCGCCGTCGGTCATGCATCCCTGCTTAGTAGCTTTGGGTGGAGTGCTGGTAGACCTCCGATCCGACACCGTGACCCGCCCGACCCCCGAGATGCGGCGGGCCATGGCCGAGGCGGAGGTGGGAGACGACGAGTACGGCGAGGACCCGACGGTGAACCGGCTTCAGGACCGCTTCGCCCAGATGCTGGGCAAAGCGGCGGCCCTGTACGTGCCGTCCGGGACGATGGCCAACCAGATCGCCCTGCGCTGCCTGACCCGACCGGGTGACGCCGTCGTATGCGGCCGCCGCCAGCACATCATCGTCTACGAGGAGGGCGCCGGCCCGATCAACGCCGGAGTGACGTTTCTCTCGGTCGACGACGCCGACGGGCCGCTCGACGTCGAGGCCGTGCGCCTGGCCATCGAGTCCGGGCAGCACCATCAGCCGCATGTGTCGCTCATCGCGGTCGAGGACACCCACATGGCGGCGGGTGGCCGGGTCTGGCCGCATGGGGCCATGGACCAGGTCGCGGCGATCGCCGGCCAGCACCGGCTGCCCATCCATCTGGACGGTGCCCGCCTCTGGAACGCCGCAGTGGCGAGCGGGCGGTCCCCGGCCGATCGGGCGGCCGCCGCCACCACCGTCATGTGCTGCCTCTCGAAGGGCCTGGGGGCGCCGGTGGGATCCCTGATCGCCGGGCCGGCCGACCTGATCGAGGAAGCCAAGCTGCACCGCAAGCGGTTCGGCGGGACCATGCGTCAGTCCGGGGTGATCGCCGCCGCCGGCCTGGTCGGGCTGGACCGGATCGACCGGCTGGCCGAAGACCATGCCCGAGCCGCCCGGTTGGCGGCGGCCGTCGTCGAGCGGTGGCCGGACATCGGTTTCGACCCGACCTCTGTCGACACCAACATCGTGACCTTCGCCCCGCCCGACCCGACCGGCCTCCTCGACCACCTCGAGGCGGGCGGGGTTGTCGGGGGGACGGTCGGTCCGGGCCGGGTCCGGCTGGTCACCCATGCCGACGTGGACGACGCCGGCATCGACCGGGCGTGCACGCTCATCGGCCAGGCCGGTTGACCGAGGACCCGCGTCACGGTCACACCCATCTGGAAGACTGAAGTCGTGGATTTGGATCCCTCCAAGTGGATCCTGCATGTCGACATGGACGCGTTCTACGCGTCCGTGGAGGCCGAGGACGACCCCAGCCTGAAGGGCCGTCCGGTGATCGTGGGTGGTACCGGCCCCCGGGGTGTGGTCGCCTCGTGCAGCTACGAGGCGAGAGCATTCGGCGTCCGGTCGGCCATGCCGTCGGGGCAGGCCCGCCGGTTGTGCCCCCACGCCGTGTTCCTGGACGGCCGGCACGGACGCTACGCCGAGGTCAGCCGCCAGATCCACGCCGTGTTCCAACGCTTCACCCCTCTCGTCGAAGGCATCTCCCTCGACGAGGCGTTCCTCGACATCACCGGCTCCCAGCGACTGTTCGGGACGCCGGGCCGGATCGGAGCTCAGATCCGGCAACAGATACTGGATGAGTTGGGTCTCTCCTGCTGCGTCGGCGGGGCCACGGTCAAGTTCCTGTCCAAGCTGGCGTCGGTGGCGGCCAAGCCGAGGGCGGACGAATCGGGTCGCCGGGAGGGACCGGGCATCTTCATCGTCGAGCCCGGCCAGGAGCTGGCCTTCCTCCACCCGCATCCGATCGAGGCTCTCTGGGGGGTCGGACCGGCCACCGCCAAGCGGCTGCGGGCCCTCGGCCTGGCCACCATCGGCGACCTGGCCGGCATCGACCCGACCGTGATCGAGAACGCCGTGGGCCGGGCCGCCGGCCGGCATCTGGCCAACCTGGCCCGCGGGATCGACGATCGCGAGGTCGAGCCGGACCGGGAGGTCAAGTCGATCAGCCACGAGGAGACCTACGCGACTGACCGGCGCGACCTGGATGGTCTGCGGGTCGAGGTCATCCGCATGGCCGATTCGGTGGCCACCCGTATGCGCCGCGCCGGTGTGAGCGGGCGTACCGTGACCTTGAAGTACCGCTTCGGGGACTTCTCCACCCGTACCCGGTCGCTCACCGTGACCCCGACCGCGGAGGGTGCCGAAATCGCCCGCATCGGCCACGAGCTCCTGGCCGGGGTCGACCTCTCCGGAGGTATACGGTTGCTCGGGGTGGGCATGTCCAACCTGATCGGCGGGGGCCGGCCCGAACCGGACGAGCAGCTGACGCTCGACCTGGTCGGCGCCGTGGGCCCCGGCCCACTACGTCCAGCGGCGGTCGCCGGCGCCACGACGCAGGCCGTCGATGCCATCCGGGCCCGCTACGGCCCGGGGGCGGTGGGCTCGGCTGCCCTGCTCGGCGCCGACGGGCTGCGGGTCAAACGGCCGGGAGACACGCAGTGGGGACCTTCGGCCGACCAGGAGGTCAGTCCTTCCCGCTAACCGGGCGCGTTGCTGTAACTTTCGGTCAGTGGGATGATGGCCGCGGAGGGTCCGAAGTGCCGCTTAACGAAGACGAAGAGCGAATCCTGGCGGAGATCGAACGGCAGTTCCACGCCCAGGATCCGGAATCGGCCAAGCGCATCGGCACCACGACGCTGCAGCGTTATCTGGCCCGCAACTGCAAGTGGGCGGCGGTCGGGTTCGTCGTCGGCCTGCTGATCCTGCTGGCTGCGTTCGCGTCCAGTTGGATACTGGGCATCTTCGGTTTCCTGGTGATGGTGGCCAGCGCCGTCGTGCTGATCCAGAACCTGCACAAGATGAGCCGGCTCGGGCTGGAGCAGGTGAGCCGGTCCATAGGTGGCCGCAACCTGAACCAGGCGGTGGAGGACTTCTCCCGCCGCCTGCGCCGCCGGCTCGGCCACGAAGACGACTGACCCGACTCCAGGACCGTCCCCCCGCCGGCTGCGCCGACGCCGGCGGCCGCTGCCGACTAGTCCCGGTGCCGCCACCGGCGGCGGCTGGCGCCCGGTTCCTCGCCGGCGCTGATCAACCCCAGCCCGGGCGCCGACAGGGAACCGGCCCCGGCCGCCGCCCACGCCCTATCGGCCAACTCGTCGTCGGCGCTCCGGCCGGGCGTCACCGCAGCCACCGCCTTCTGCCAGGTTCCGGGGGTGGGCGTCCACCAGCGGGCCAGCCGGCGCTTACCGGTCAGTCCGTGGTGGAGCCGGGCGACGACCTCGCCGGCCGCCGCCCGCGCCCGCTCCGGAGCCGAGTCGGGGAGGCTGGACGCGAACCGGGCCCGCCGGGCGATGGCCGCCAGCTCGACCATCCCGCCGTGGGCCCACGGCGACCCGGCGTCGCCCAGGCCGGCCCGGCGCAAGCCGGTCGTGGCCCGGTCGGCGAACTCGTCGTCGGTCTCGGCCGCCTCCCGCCGGAACCCGTGCCACACCAACTCGGCCATGACCTCGTCCCATGCGGTGAGGACTACCGACCGGGCCCCTCCGGCGACCGCCCGGCGCCGGCGCAGCCGGGTGATGAGCAGAGGTCCCAGCCCGTTCAACGCCAGCCAGGCCAGGACCGCGCCGGGCACCACCAGAAGCCACGGGCTGGGCCCGCCGGAATGGTGGCCGGTGACGGTAGACGGGGACGCGCTCGGTACGGACAGCTTCGGCTTGGCCGAGGCCGGGTTGCTGCCCGGATCGGTGGTCGCCGGCGTCGACGGGACCGTCGTCGGGGTGGTCTGGTTCGGCCCGGTGGGGGAGCCGCCCTTGGTCTGGGTGTAGGACTGGGTGCCGGGGATGGCGAAGCCGGGGGTCGGCTCGAACGGCACCCACCCGAACTGCGGCCCGAAGTACACCTCCGGCCAGGTATGGGCATCGCGGTCGTACACCTGGTAGCCGCCGTGGGACTGCGTGCCGGTCACGAAACCGACGGCCAACCGCGTGGGCAGGCCGGCGGCCCGGGCCAGGACCGCGTAGGCGCCGGCGAACTGTTGGCAGTAGCCGGCGCGGGTCACGAACAGGAAGTTGGTCAGGGCGTTGTTCCCCGACCCGTCCGTCGGCGGGTGCAGCGTGTAGCGGAACTGGGGGCCGCGCAGGTAGGTCTCGATGGCCAGCGCCTTGTCGTACTCGGTGTTGGCGCCGGCCGTGACGGTGCTGGCCAGCTGACCGATGGTCGCCGGGAGATCGTTGGGCAGCTGCAGGTCCTGGGCCAGTGACCCGGTGATGCTGAACGACGGGGCGGCCTGCAGCTGGGCGGCGTTGAGCGTGTCGAGGAACTGGTACGAACTGACCGAGTAGTGCAGCCCGTCGGCGGTGGACGCCGAGGTGAGCAGGCTGCCCGAATCCGGGTCGTAGGTGACGTGGTGGACACCCTCGACCGAGACCGGCGTGAACTGGGCCGGCAGCCACGGCGAGTCAAGCGCCTGGATGACGAATTGGGCCTGGACCGACCGGGTGGCGCCGGTGGCCGGGACGGTGCCCGGCAGTCGTTTGCCGACGCCACCGTAGGAGCCGGTCGAGATCCAGGTCTGGCCGGTGAAGTCGTCGAGCGAGGTGAGGCGCCAGTACGAGGGCGCCGAACTGGTGACGGTGAAGGCCTTGACGTTCTGGTCCTGGATCAGCTCGGTCGTCAGGTTCACCAGAGGGTTGGGGACGATGCGCTCGCCCCCGTTCTGGCCGAGCCCGTGGTTCCAGCCCAGGACCCCGTTGCCGTCGTGAGGGGCGAGGGCGGGCGCCAGCGCGATGGCGGCCACGATGGCGGCGGCGGCGATCACGCTGCCGGCGGCTGCCGACCAGGTGGCGATCCCGGACCGGATGCCGGCGAACCAGACCTGGCCGGCATCGGACGTGGCCCGCTCGGCCAGGAGGAAGGCGCATATGGCCGCCACTTCCAGCCCGATCAGCGCGGCCCGCGCCTTCAGGTCGCCGGAAGTGCAGCAGAAGATGAATATGGCCAGCCCGGGCAGCACCCCGATCAGCGGCGACCGCCACCTGAAGGCGCACCAGTCGGCCAGGGCCGCAGCCAGGGCGGCACCGCCGACGGCGAGCACTTCGAAGCCGCGTGTCGGGACGACCGGGGCCAGCGTGGTGGCGAACTCGTCGCTCAGCGCCTGCAGGGCCAGGTTGGCCTGGTGGAACGTCCGGCCGGTGACGAAGCCGTAGTAGGTGGTGTAGCCGAAGATCGTCCACGTCGCCGTCAGGCCGGTGGCGACCAGCGCACCCAAGGCGGCCACCAGGTGGGGCAGGTGGCGCCGGCGCATCAGCCAACACACCAGGTGGATGACCAGCAGGGTGGCGAACACCGGCCCCACCCAGCGGCCCCCGCTGAACACGCGGAGCAACCCGGCGGCCGACGCCGCCGTCAACCCGGTCAGCGCCAGCGTGGCCGACGCCCGGCCGTCCCCGGCCGCCGCCTGCGCACCGGCCATGGGGGCGGCCGCCGGCCCCGACTCGCCCGCTGTCCGGCGGGTCGCCGGCGGGGCGGTCAGCACGGCGGCCTCACCGCGACCGCCGCGACCGGGTGTAGCTGGCCCAGGAGGTGGCGAACGAACCGCCCACCGGCACCGGCACCAACCGGCGCCCGCCCGGCCGCCGGACCCGGCCGCCCCCGCCGCCGGCCCCGGACGTCTCGAAGACGACCAGCGTGGTGTTGGTCGGGCCACTGATCCCGAAGGCGGCCTGCAGGTCGGCGTCGGAGACCCGATCGGTGGTCATCACCACTACCGGCTCCTGGCCGCCGGCCAGGCGGAACGGCGCCGCGCCCGGGCGGGGCCGGTGGAGAGTGGCGGCGGCCAGGCCGTCCAGCAGGGCCGGGCCGTGGTCCCGTCCGGTGCCGTGCCCCGAGTCCCACCCGCCGGTGGTGACCACCCGCACCTGCATGCCGGAGCGGAGGGAGGAGATGGCCAGCGTGGCGACCGCCGACAGCACCAGCTCGACCGTCTGGTCGTCCTGGATCCCGGCCCGCAGGTCGACGGCGATGGTGAGCCGGCCCCGGCGTAGGTTCTCCGGCTGGCGGATGACCAGGTCGTCCTGGCGGGCGGTCGACGGCCAATGGACATGGCGGAGGTCGTCTCCGGGCACGTACTCGCGCAGCATGTAGAACTCGTTGCCCCCCTTGCCGATGACCGGCTGGGGCTGCCGCCGGTCCTCGTCGCGGTGCACGGACAAGCCGGTGACCGGGACGATCTCGTAGAGCGGATGCACGGTGAGTGACGTATCGGCGGCCGTCTGCTGCACCGAGCAGGCCAGCCCGAGCGGGTCGAACAGCCGCAACTCGAGCGGGCCCAGGCGGTACACGCCGCGACGGGTGGACGGCAGCCGGTACGAACTGCGGCGCACCTCGCCGGCCGGGACTGGGGCGATGGCGAACCGGGCCCACCGGCGGCCGCCGTCGAACGGGTCGCGGGCTTCGACCGGCGGGCTGGATCGGGGATTGGGGTTGCGCACGGCCAGCTCGACACGGGCCTCCTGTCCGGCGGTGACCCGGGACGGGTGTACGAACCGGGAGACCTGCAGGTGCCACCTGCGGGCGTCCACCCAGATGCGGGCGGCCAGGACCAGGACCAGGGCGGCCAGGGCGATGCAGTACAGCTCGCCGATGCCGAACAGCCATCCGGCCAAGGCCAGGGCCCCGGCCCCGCCGAGCACCACCCGGCCGCGCGTCGTGAGGGTCGACTGCCCCCGGCCGGGCGCCATGTCCTAGCCGGCCAGGCCGGCTCGCCCGCTCGGCACCGCCACGGCCCGCAGGACGTCGGTGAGGACTTCCCGCAACTCGATGCCGCTGACGACTGCTTCGGGGGACAGGACCAACCGGTGTTCGACCACCGGTCCGAACAGCGCTTTCACATCGTCGGGTATCACGTAGTCCCGACCGTCGGCCGCGGCCAGCGTCCGGGCCGCACCCTGCAGGGCCAGGGTGCACCGGGGGGACATGCCGAGTGCCAGCGCCGGATGGTTGCGGGTGGCGGTGGCCAGGTCGACCACGTAACCGCGCAGGGCGGCGGCGGTGTGCACCCGGCGGGCGGCGTCGATCATGGCCGGTACGGTGGCCATGTCGGCCACGGTGGGCAGGCTCTCGACCAGGGCGATCGAGTTGGCGCCGGCGGCGCTGGCCCCCGACGACTCGAGCATGGTCAGCTCCGCGTCACGGTCGGGATAGCCCATACGGATGCGCAGCAGGAACCGGTCGAGCTGGCTCTCCGGGAGCGGATAGGTGCCCTCGTGCTCGATCGGGTTCTGGGTGCCGATCACGAGGAAGGGGGAGGGCAGCAGGTGGGTGGTCGTCTCGATGGTGACCTGGCGTTCCTGCATGGCTTCGAGCAGGGCCGACTGCGTCTTCGGCGACGCCCGGTTGATCTCGTCGCCGATGACCACGTTGGCGAACACCGGGCCGGGCCGGAACGAGAACGACCCGGTGGCCCGGTCGTACACGCTCGTGCCGGTCACATCGGACGGCAGCAGGTCCGGGGTGAACTGGATACGCCGGCATTCGAGATCGAACGACTTGGACAGCGCCTTGGCCAGGGTCGTCTTGCCCACCCCGGGAACGTCCTCGAGCAGGAGGTGACCTTCGGACAGGAGGCAGACGAGCGCCAGGCGGATCGGCTCCTCCTTGCCGTGGATCACCCGGGACACGTTGGCGACGATCGCATCGAACACCGACGCGAAGGTCGGAGCGTTGGTGCTCTGCGCCGCCGGTTGTCGCGCCATTCAGTCCTCCGGGAAGTGGTGCTGGCGTAGCGTAGCCTGCCCTTCGATGCAATCCTCGGTGCCTTCCGGCGCGGCGCCGCCGTCCGGCCCAGCGTTGGCGGTGGACATCGGCGGCACCAAGATGATGGTGGCCATCGTCGACGACGACGGCACCATCGGGTGGCGCGAGCGGATCGATACCATGCGGACCCTCGACGCCGAGGAGCTCTTCGGACCGCTGGCCGCGCTCGTCGGTCGGGCGTTGGCCGCCACGGCCGTGCTCGACGTGGGCGTCGGCTGCGGTGGTCCCATGGAGGACCGCAACGAGACGGTGTCCCCCCTCAACATCCCGGCCTGGCGGGGCTTCCCGTTGCGCCGGCGACTGGCCGAACTGACCGGTCGCCCGGTCGCCGTGGACAACGACGCCAAGGCCCTGGCCCTGGCCGAAGGCCGGTGGGGGGCGGCCCAACAGGTGGACGACTACATCTCCATGGTGGTGTCCACCGGGGTGGGGGCGGGCATCGTCAGCGACGGCCGGCTCATCGACGGCCGCACCGCCAACGGCGGCCACATCGGCCACGTGGTGGTCGTGCCCGGCGGGCGTCAGTGCGTGTGCGGGGCCCGGGGCTGTCTCGAGGCGGAGACATCCGGGGCGGCTATCGCCGCCTTCACCGGCCGGCCGGCGGCCGAGGCCGGGCCCGACGTGGTGGATCGCACCGGGCGGCTGGTCGGCCGGGCCGTTGGCAGCGTGGCCAACCTGCTCGATCTCCGGTTGGCGACTGTGGCCGGGTCGGTGGCGCTCGGTTACGGCGACCCGTTCTTCGCCGCCGCCCAGACCGAGCTCGACGCCGTTGCCTGCATGCCGTATGCCCGTGGTTGTTCGATCGCGGCCAGCGGGTTGGGGTCGGACGGCCCCATCCTGGGCGCCGCCGCCGTCGCCTTCCGGGCCCGCCGGTCATGAAGGTCGTCCTGGCGCTGGCCCGGCGCCCGGATCTGTGGCCGGCGGCCCGCCGCTTTGTGCCGACCGGCTGGTGGCGGCGGTGGCCCCCCGTCCCGCTCCCGTCCCGGCAGTACCTGCGATTCCGCCACGAGACCATGTACGGCGCCGACAGCCGGCTGGTCCCCGATGACCTGGTCAGGTACCTCGAATGGTGTCGCGAAATGGCCCGGCGAGCGAGGTAATCTACGGCCGTGCCAATGCCATCGCGTCCAGCGGGCCTGTAGCCAGGCGGTGGCGGTGACACAAGCGCTTGTGCTCAACGCCACCTACGAACCGCTGTGTGTCGTATCGACCCGGCGGGCCCTCATGCTGATGCTGGACGAGAAGGCGGAGCTCCTGCATCCGACCGAACAGCTCTTCCGGTCGGCCCGCATGGTGCTGCCCGAGCCCTCCGTCGTCCGCCTCACGCACTACGTGAAGGTGCCCTACCAGGCCCGTATCGCGCTCAACCGGCGCGCCGTGTTCGCCCGCGACGGCCACCGCTGCCAGTACTGCGGAGCCGCCGCCGAGAACATCGACCACGTGATCCCCCGCAGTCGGGGCGGCCCGCACGCCTGGGACAACGTGGTCGCCGCCTGCCGGCCGTGCAACTCCCGCAAACGCGACCACCTGCTCGAAGACAGCGGGATGAAGCTCCGCCACCCGCCGACGGTGCCCCGCCAACGCACCTTCATCCTGGTGGCCAGCGGCCGGATCCGCTCGGAGTGGGAGGCCTACCTGCAGCAACAGTCGTCGCTGTCGGCCTGAGTTTCTTGGTCAAAGGAGCAGCTCTGGTCGGTGGCTGGCGCATCCGCCACGAACGCGCCCCGGCGGGCACCCTCCATGCCGCGTCGGCCGCCGCCCTGACCGGCGCTCCCGTCGAACGGACGGTCACGTTCATGACCGCCGGCGCCCCCGCCCTGGTGCTGGGCAGCCACCAGGACGAGGGTGCCTTCGACCTCGTTGCGCTGGAACGCAACGGGATCGAGCTGGCCCGCCGCCGCTCCGGTGGGAGCGCCGTTCTGGTCGGTGCCGGCCGGGTGTCGTGGGTCGATTTCGTGATCCCGTCGTCCGACCCGTTGTGGGACGACGACGTCGGTCGGGCCGCCATATGGGTGGGCGAGCTGTGGGCGCAGGCCATCGCCGGGGCCGACGTCTGGCGTCGGCCGATGCGGCGGACGGACTGGTCGCCGGTCGTGTGTTTCGCCGGGCTGGCCCCGGGGGAGGTGACCGTCGGCGGCCGGAAGGTCGTCGGTGTGTGCCAGCGCCGCACGCCCGCCGGCGCCCTGTTCCAGACGGCCGCGCTGATCGACTGGCAGCCGGCCGATTACCTGCGCCTGCTGGCCGCTCCGGTCGGTGACGAATCGGAGCTGGCGGAAGCGGCCACCGGACTCGGCGCCGGTCGGGTGGCGGCGGCGGAGTCCGCCATCGCCACCGGTCTGATGCCATGATCTGCGGATGGGTTTTCTGGACGGCCGGGTCGCCATCGTCACCGGAGCGGCGCGCGGCCTGGGGCGGGAGCACGCGCTGCTGTTCGCCTCAGAGGGGGCACAGGTGGTCGTCAACGACCGGCCCGATTCCTCCCACTCGGCCGCCGAGGTGGTCGACCAGATCAAGGCTCTCGGAGGTGAGGCGGTCCTCAACACCGACGACGTGTCGGACTGGGAGGCCGGTCGCCGCCTGATCGAGACGGCGGTCGGCACGTTCGGCGACGTGCACGTTCTGGTCAACAACGCCGGCATCCTGCGGGACCGACTCATCTTCAACATGTCCGAAGAGGAGTGGGACACCGTGATCGACATCGACCTCAAGGGCCACTTCGTCCCGCTCCGTCACGCCGCCGCCTACTGGCGGGACCGGGCCAAGGCGGGCGACGAGGTGCGCGCCTGCGTCATCAACACGTCCTCCACCTCCGGGCTGATCGGCAACCCGGGTCAGACCAACTACGGCGCGGCCAAGGCCGGCGTCGGGGCCCTCACCCTGATCGCCGCCGAGGAGCTGGGGCGCTACGGCATCCGGGTCAACGCCATCGCACCGGCGGCGCGCACCCGCCTGACGGAATCGACGCCCGGGCTGGGCGACATGGTGGCGCCCCCCGACGACCCGGAGCGCTTCGACGAGTGGGACCCGGCCAACGCCTCGCCGCTGGTCGCCTGGCTGGCCGGGGCCGACTGCCCGGTCACCGGGTCTGTCTTCTACTGCTTCGGCGGCACCATCGCCCCGATGACCGGGTGGAGTCGCCGCCCCGGCATCTCCCGGTCGGACCGCTGGACGATCGACGCCATCGCCGCGGAACTGCCGGCCATCCTCTAGCGCCGGGCCGCCGGCGCCCGACCCGGGCCGGCTCAGGCCAGGTGGGCCAGGGCCTCCGGGGCCGGCTCCGGATCCTCGCCTGGGCGGGGGGAGCGGATGACGAGGAGGGCGATGGCGACGGCCACGCCGATCAGTCCGGCTCCCACGGCGAAGGCCTCGGTGTAGCCGTGGACCATGGAGACGGCGAGCGGGTGACGGTGGGCCAGGTAGCGCTTCTCGGTCGAGAAGGCGATGGTGCCGAGGATCGACAGCCCGAGGGCGCCGCCCACCTGCTGGCCGGTGTTGAGCAGGGCCGATGACAACCCGGCCTCGTGCGGCGCCACCCCGGCCATCACGGTGACGGTGAGAGGCACGAAGCACTGGCCCATGCCGAGGGCGATCAGCACCAGCGGGCCGACCACGGCCAGGTAGCTCGACGACGCCGTGATCTGGGTCAGCAGGATCAGCCCGGCCAGGGCGAAGATGGGACCACTGATCAGGAACGGCCGGATGCCGACCCGTCCGATCAGCCGGGCAGTGGTCACGGCGGCGATCATGATGCCGAACGACATGGGCAGGAAGCCGAGGCCGGTGTGGACGGCTGACCAACCCTTGATCGACTGGAGGTAGAGGGTGAGGAAGAAGAAGAGTGACAGCACGGCCACGCCCAGCATCATCATGATCCCGTAGGCGCCCGAGCGGTTCCGGTTGCGGAAGATCGACAGTGGCATCAGCGGGGCCGCGGCCCGCAGCTCGATGGCGATGAAGATGGTGAGCAACACCGCGGCCATGATCAAAGGAACCACCGTGCCGGTGGATGACCACGGATGCAGGGAGGCGTTGGTGAGGCCGTAGACCAGGCTGAGCATGCCGGCCGTGGCCGTCACCGCTCCGGGGACGTCCAGGGCGCCCGGTTCCGGGCGGGACTCCTCGAGGACCCGGGGGGCGAGGACCAGTCCGAGGGCGCCGATGGGGACGTTGACGAAGAAGATCCAGCGCCACGACACGTAGCTGGTCAGGATGCCGCCCAGCAGCAGGCCCAGGGCGCCCCCGACGGCGGACATGGCGGAGTAGATGCCCATGGCCCGGTTGCGCTCCGGACCCTCGGCGAAGTTGATGGCGACCAGTGACAGGGCGGTGGGGGAGGCGATAGCCCCGCCGATGCCCTGTAGGCCGCGGGTGATGATCAGCCAGGTCTCCCCGGTGGCCAGCCCGCACAGGAGCGACGCACCGGCGAAGACGGCGATGCCGATCATGAACATGCGCCGCTTGCCGTAGAGGTCACCGGTGCGGCCGCCGAAGAGGAGGAGCCCACCGAAGGTCAGGGAGTAGGCGGTGATGACCCACTCCAGGTTGGAGGGCGAGAAGTGCAGCGCCGTTTTGATCGTCGGCAGGGCCACGTTGACGATGGTGGCGTCGAGGATGACCATGAGCTGGGCGCAGGCCAGGACGGCCAGGGCCAGCCCCGGATGGCGGTGGTGCTCGTTCATGGGGTTCCCTTCAGGAGCGCGGGCACGACCAGGTGGTCGATGACGGATTCGATGAACTCGAGATCGGGAGCGATCCCCGAGGTGGTGATGCGGAAGATGCAGAGGCCGGGCATGATCCAGCCGATGAGCAACCGGTTGGCCGGTTCGGGAATCTCGCCCCGGGCCACGGCGCGGGTGACGAGCTGGTCGAACATCTCGATGGGCGGCTTGCAGGTGTCGTTGAACGCGGCCTGGAGATCGTCATTGTTGAGCAGGGCGGAGATGAGACCGGCCAGTATCTGGGCCCGGGCCAGACCATCGCCGTCCACCCAGATCTGGGCCGACAGGCCGACCAGGTCGTCGCGCAGGTTGCCGGTGTCGGGCGTGGCGATGGAGCCGAACATCTCCTCCAGGAAGGCGTCGACGACCAGGTCGGCCTTGCTCTCCCAGCGCCGGTAGACGGTGGCCTTGCCGGCCTTGACCCGGGCCGCCACCGCGTCGATGGTCAGCCGGTCGTAGCCGATCTCGCCGACCAGCTCGAGGGCGGCCCGGCGCAGCTCGCCGTCGCGGGCGCGTTCGAGCGGTCGTCCCACCACCGTCCTGTCCGCGGCCTGAGCCATCCGTCGTCCCTCGCCCTAGATACGAAACTGTCTCGTATCGATACTAGGACGGCTCGATATTGCGGTCAAGGCCCTTCGCCCGGCCGGGCTATAGCGTCGGGCGGATGGAGACCCAATCGCCGTTCGCGTCGATGGACGCTTTCCTCGCCGTGCCCCGCGTCGGCCGTCTGGTGCTGTCGCCGGACGGCTCCACCCTGGTCGCGCCGGTGCAGACGCTGGCCCCGGATGGCAAGAAGTACCTGAGCGCGCTGTGGCGGATCGATCCGGACGGAGGGCCGGCCCGCCGGCTCACCTGGTCGTCACCGGGGGAGACGGCGCCGGCCTTCCTGCCCGACGGTGACCTGCTGTTCGTGTCCGCCCGGCCCGACCCGGCCCCGGACCCCGGCGCCACGGAGGACAGCGACGGCCCCGGCCTCTGGCGGCTGCCGGCCGGAGGCGGGGACGCGCAGCTGATCGCCACCCGGCCAGGTGGCCTGGGCGCGCCGCTGATCGCCCGCGACTCGGCGACGGTGGTGGTCACCGCCGGCGTGCTGCACGGGGCGGCCGACGACGACGCCAAGAAGCGGGCCGACCGCCGGTCCGGAGACGTGTCGGCCATCCTGCACGAGGGCCTTCCGGTCCGTCACTGGGATCATGATCTGGGCCCCGAACAGGACCGCCTGCTGGTCCTCGGTGAGGCCGGACCGTCCGGTCGGTGCCCGCTGCGGGACCTGACCCCCGACGCCGGTTCCGCCCTGGTGGAGGCGGCCACCGCCATCACCCCGGACGGGGCCACGGTGTTCACCTCGTGGCGCACCGTCCACCCCGGGGGCCGGGAATCGATCCGCCTCCAGGCGCTGGACGTGGCCGCCGGGACCAGCCGGGTCTTCGCAGCGAGAGACGACGATCCGGGCGACCAGCACGACTACACCGGCCCGGCCGTCTCGCCCGACGGGCGGCTCCTGGTACACGTCGACGTGCGCACCGAGTCCGGCCAGCGGGCGCCGACCCAGACCCTCGTCGTCGCCGACCTGGCGACCGGCGAGACCCGTGACCTGCTGGCCGGATTCGGGCTCTGGCCCCAACAGGCGGTGTTCGCGCCCGACTCGAGCGCCGTCTTCTTCCTCGCCAATCAGGCCGGTCACTGCCCGCTGTTCCGCGTCGAGTTGGACGGCGGGCAGGTCACCCGCCTGAGCCGATCCGGGGCCTACTCCGAGATCTGCCCGTCGCCCGACGGGGCCCACGTGTACGCCCTGCGCAACCACATCGACTCGCCGCCCCGCCCGGTCCGCCTCGATGCCCGGGCCGCCGACCAGGACCCGGTCTACCTGGACGCGCCCGGCGCCGTCGCCGAACTGCCCGGTCGCATGGAGGAGGTCGAGGCAGAGGCCCCGGACGGCGCCCGGGTGCGGGCCTGGCTGGTCCGCCCCGAAGGCGATGCTCCCGCGCCGCTGCTGTTGTGGGTCCACGGCGGTCCTTTGATGTCCTGGGACACCTGGAGCTGGAGATGGAATCCGTGGCTGATGGCGGCCCGCGGATGGGCCGTCCTGCTGCCCGATCCCGGCCTGTCCGACGGCTACGGCGACGACTTCGTGCAGCGGGCGTGGGGCCACTGGGGCCCGGTGCCGTTCGCTGACCTGATGGCGGTGACCGATGCGACCGTCGCCCGCCCGGACATCGATGGCACCCGGACAGCGGCCATGGGCGGCTCGTACGGCGGTTACATGACTAACTGGATCGCCGGCCACACCGACCGGTTCCAGGCCCTCGTCACCCATGCCAGCCTGTGGGCCCTCGAGTCGTTCATGGGCAGTACCGATCACCCCGGGGCATGGATGCTCGAGTGGGGCTACGCCGACACCGAGCCGGACCGATACGAGCGCAACAGCCCGAACCGGCACGCGTCCGCTCTGGTCACGCCGATGCTGGTGATCCACGGCGACCGTGACTACCGGGTCCCGATCGGCGAAGGCCTCGGACTGTGGTCGGAGCTGACCCGCCGCGGGGTGGAGGCCAAGTTCCTCTACTTCCCCGACGAGGGTCATTGGATCCTGAAGCCGGGCAACGTGAAGGTCTGGTACCAGACGGTGCACGCCTTCCTGGAGCACCACGTCCTCGGTCAGGAGTGGGTGCGGCCCGATCTGGTGTGAACGGCCGCCTCAGCCGGCGACGGTGACCAGGTTGCCGATGGCCATGAGGTTGTAGGCCGACTCACCGGAGGACCCCGGTAGCTCGACACAACCGAGGCTCTGCGGATAGCCGTACGCCCCTCGCGGGAAGGCATGGACGGCATCGCCACCGTTGAAGTAGCTGATCCAGCTGACCAGGTCGTCGTATTTGGTGCCGTCCGGGTTGGTGCCCTTCATGTGGGCCTGAGCGAACCGGATGTACACCGGGAAGGTGCCGTCGGCGGTGGGCGCCTGGGGGATGCCGGTGTTGGCCGCCGAGGTCATCTTGACCACGCCGTCCTGCCACAGCGTCAGCGTCTCGGGCGCGTGCTTGGTGACGTACACGTACGTGTAGGGGTCGGGATCGACGCTGTTGGCCATGGAGGCCTGGAGCAGCTGCTGCCACACCTGCGGCGTGGCCAGTTCGGCCACCGTCGACTCCTCCGCCTTGTAACCGTCGTAGTGGTAGCTCGGATCGACGTTGAGGAAGGCCATCAGGGCACCCTTGACCAACTCGTTGTCGGTGCCCGGCGTCGTCCACTTGGCCTGGAGGGTGGCCGGCGCGTTGGCCCACCGCCACTGGAACGTGCCGGCCGGCGGCTGGGTCATGTCGGACACCTGCCCGGCCATGTCAGTCGGCAGGCTGGCCCCGGCGGACGGCGTGAAGGTGAACGGCAGGTAGTGCAGCTGGGTCAGGATCTGTTCCATCCGCAGGAGCGAGGCGGGGGCGGTCGAGTACGTGTAGGCCGAGGTGGCCGAGGCGCTGTCGGTGGTCGTGGTGGCGCTGTAGCCCACCGCCTTGACCGCCTTGGCGAACGTCACCTTGACGGTGGCCCCGGGGCCGAACCCGAAACCGCTGGGGGTGAAGACCAGGGAGTCCTCGTTCGGCTGCGACCACGTACCGGGCACGTCCGGGGTCAGGGTCGGATGCTGCCCACCGAGCGCCTGGCTGACCGGTCCGTCGAAGGTCAGCGTGATCGGTTGGTTGGCGTTGGCGGCGGCGCTGCCCGGTGCCGGGCTGACCAGGGCGACGGTCTCCCCGTCGGCCGGGATCACGAACCAGGTCACCGAGCTCGGGGTGGTCGACAGGCTCTCCCAGCTCTGGGGCGCGTCGACCACTTCGACCGAGCCGGCGGCGGCCTGCGGCACGGCCAGGTCGGCGAAGGTCGACGCCGAGGGGAGGGTGACCGTCTTCGGCGTGTCGCTGCCGGCCACCCGGTACGACACGACGGTGACCGGATGGGTGAAGCTCACCCGCACCTGGCCCGGGCTCGACGAGATGGCGACCTTCACGGCGGGGGCGGCGGACGGGGTGTTGATGGTCTTCGCCGTCGATGTGCCGGAGCCGACCAGCCAATGGAGCCACGAGGGTGAAGTGGCCCGGGCCGAGACCTTGACCGTCTGGCCCTGGCCCATCGGCGACGCCGGGATGTAGCCGCCCGCCTTCTGCCGCAGAGTGACCGGGTGGCCCCCGCTCGTCACGGTGAGGGAGCTGAGCCGGCTGCCCATGCCGCTCACGTGAACGGCGAACAGCGACTGGTCGGACTCCGACACCGAGATCTGCGGGCGCCCGAATGACAGCAGCAGGGCCACTGCCACCCCCAGGAGGATCAGCACGCCAGCCGAGATGAGGCCGACCCGGGCGACCCACCCCATGGGGTCCTTCGGCTTGGAATGGATGCCCATCAAATGCTCTTCCCTATCAGTCCCGCTCGACCTCTACGTCCAAACGGAATCAGATGCTAGAAGGCGCCGACACCGGATGGGTAGCGCCCTCACCGCCGTTCACGCCACGTTCAACCGATTGGCGCATCCCCGTCATTCCCGTTGATTAGAGGCGGCCGTCACGGCGCCGGCGCCGGCGCGCCCGGATGGGGTCTGACGTGGGGGAAATCGTTGACATGGTGGCGCGATAGGTCATAGAGTGGTGAGAAGTGGCGCGAAGGGGAGGGGCCCTGAGGCCATTCGGGACGGAGTCTGTGGAAAGTGGCGACGAGGTTCGTTGGGAGGTACGAGCACTCCCTCGATTTGAAGGGCCGGGTGATCCTCCCGGCGCGCTTCCGGGCCAGCTTCGACGCCCTGGCCGTCGTCTCCAAGTACAACGAGCGCTGCCTGGCCATCTGGACCCCGGAGGCGTTCGACCGCAAGGCCGACGAGATGGCGCTGCTGATGGACGGCACGCCGGAGGAACGGGCCCGGGCCCGGGCCTGGTCCATGGGATCGACCGAGGTCGATCTGGACCGTCAGGGCCGGGTGGCCCTGCCGCAGTATCTGAGGGAGTTCGCCGAGATGCCCGAGAGCAGCACCGTCCTGGTGCACGGTGCGCTCACGCACGTGGAGCTGTGGAACCCACAGCTCTGGGAGGCCCACGGGGCGGCCGGGGACGCCTCGCTCATCGGAGGGTGACCGACGCCACCTTCCCGTTGTTCCACCACCGGCTCATGCGCAGCCCTTCGACCAGCAGGGTGGGAGTCCCCTTCTCCGCCCGCTTCCACTCCGCTCGATCGGGGAGAAATCCCGACGGCAGGCTTGTCGAAGGGCTGCGGATGAGCTGGACGGGCGACTTCGCCCACCAGCCGGTCATGCTCGACGAGATCGTCGAGCTGTTCGCCACCGTACCGCCCGGTGTCTACGTGGACGCCACCCTCGGTGGCGCCGGACACGCCGCCGCCGTACTCGACGCCGCTCCGCAACTCACGTTGATCGGGCTGGACCAGGATCCGATGGCCCTGGCCGCCGCCGGCACTGCGCTGACCCGCTTCGGCGACCGGGCCGCTCTGGTCCGCCGCCGGTTCGACGACCTGGCCGCCGTGCTCGACGAGTGGGGGATCGAGTCGGTGTCCGCCGTGCTGTTCGACCTGGGCGTCAGCTCACCGCAGCTGGATCGGGCCGAACGGGGCTTCAGCTACCGGGCCGAGGCGGCCCTGGACATGCGGATGGATCCCGACGGTCCGGTCACCGCCGCCGACATCGTCAACGAGTGGAGCGAACGGGACCTGGCCCGCCTGTTCCGGGAGCACGGGGAGCACCGCTTCGCCGGCCGTATCGCCGGCCGGCTGGTCGCCGCCCGCCCCTTCGCCACGACCACCGAGCTGGCCGAGGCGGTCCGGGCGGCTATCCCGGCGGCGACCCGCCGAACGGGCGGGCATCCGGCTCGGCGGGTGTTCCAGGCCCTACGGGTCGCGGTCAACGAGGAGTTGGACGTCCTGCCGGTCGCCCTCGATGCCGCCCTCGCCCACCTGGCTCCGGGCGGCCGCCTGGCGGTGCTGGCCTATCACTCGGGTGAGGACCGGATCGTGAAGGACCGATTCCGGCGGGCGGCCACCGGCGGGTGCACCTGCCCGCCCGGCATGCCCTGCGTATGCGGGGCGCAGCCCACCGTACGGCTGATGACCAGAGGGGCCCGGAAGCCCTCGGCCACGGAGATATCTACGAACCACAGGGCTGAGAGTGCCCGCCTGCGGGCGGTGGAGGGAGTGCAGTGAGGCGGAACCTGAACCCGGAAGCAGAGGCCGTGCTCACCCGCTGCCGGCCGTCGGTGAAGCGGGCCGCCGCCGCCGCCGTGCTGGCCGGCGCGCCCTCGAGCTACCGCCACGTCACTGATCGGATGCGCGACGCCGCCGCCCGGGCCCGGCAGGCGGCGCCGGCCAACCGGCCGGCATCGGCGTGGCCGGTCGATCGCGACGCCACCTGCGAGGTCGATCTGGCTGATCTGTTCGCCAACGACGAACCGGTCGGCTTCGACCACTCGGCGCCGTCGCCCGCGCCGAGGACATTCGCTTCGGCGGCACCGGCTACGGAGTCTCCGGTGTTGGCCCCCGAGCCGGCGCCTCCGGCTTCGGTACCGGCAGCGCCGGCGGCCGGGCCCACCTTCTCGTCGGCCGGGGCGACCGCCTTGGCCGCGGTTGCCGTGCCCCGGCCCGACCCGGATGCCGCCGATCCCGAGCCCCGCCATCTGCGGGTGGTCCCCGAACCGGGCCTCACCGCCGCCCAACGGCGCCGGCGGGCCCGGGTGGTGGTCCTCGGCAGTATCGGCGCCGGCGCCATGATCGCCCTGGCTCTCGTCTACTTCCACGTCGTCCTGGCCCAGCGCCAGTTCGCCCTGGACAAGATGGACTCCCAACTGCAGCAGGCCCAGACCACCTACCAGTCCGACCGTCTGCAGGTGGCCCAGCTGAGCTCCCCGCAGCACATCATCACCATGGCCGAGGGCCAGCTCGGGATGATCCAGCCGGCCAAGGTCACGTACCTGACCCCGACCGGCACTTCCTCGGGCGTCCGGTCCACCCCCGGCGCGGCACCGCTCGGGCACCAGAGCACGTCGACCGTCGTGGCGCCGGCCCAGGCTCCCGCCGGTGACGCCAACTGGCCCACCGTCAAATCCCAGCTAGCGGGGAACCCGTGACCGGGCGGCCCTCCCCGGCGGGGGGCCGCGGCCGATACCGCCCGGCTCATCGCGCGCCGCGCCGCGGTCTCGGGTCCACCGGCCGCACCCGCGCCTTCAAGATGCTGATCTTCAGCACCGCCGCCTTCGTGATCATCTGCGTCAAGCTGGTGGCCATCCAGGGCTTCGAGTCCTCGTCCTACCTGGCCACCGGCGGTTCGGAGTGGCAGGAGACGGTCAATCTCCCAGGTGAACGGGGGGCCATCCTCGACCGCAACGGCTACGAGCTGGCCATGTCCATCCCGCAGACGACCATCTACGCCGACGACAAGGAGGTGAACAACCCGGCGACCGAGGCCGCCCAGTTGGCCCCCGTCCTCGGTGTCCCGGAGACCAAGCTGCAGCAGGAGATGACCGGTCGGTCGTCCTTCGTGTACCTGGCCCACACCATTCCCGACGCCGAGGCCAAGAAGGTCGCCGCGCTCGACCTGGCCGGCGTGTACAGCCTGAGTGACTCCAAGAACTTCTATCCGGCCGGCCAGTTGGCGACGCCGTTGCTCGGCCAGGTCGGGACCGACGACACCGGACTGTCGGGCCTGGAGTACGAGTACAACACCCTCCTGTCCGGCTCGGATGGCAAGGAGGTCGAGGAGATCGACCCGCAGGGCCAGCTGGTGCCCGGCGGCATCCGTGACTACCAGGCCCCGAAGGCCGGCCAGGATCTGGTGCTGACCATCGACGAACCACTGCAGTACCAGGCCGAGCAGGCGCTGGCCCAGGCCCTGGTCGCCGCCAAAGCCCACTCCGGGATCGCCCTGCTGATGGACACCAAGACCGGTGACATCCTGGCCGACGCCGAGCTGAGCATGCCGGCCGCCGGCAGCCACCAGGCCCAGGCCCTGCCGGTGACCATCACCGGCCAGGCGGCGTCGGCCACCCCCCAGACCCAGCCGGTGGAGGCCCCGTCGGCGACCAGCTTCACCAACGTCTACGAGCCCGGATCGGTCAACAAGCTGATCACCATCTCGGCCGCCCTGCAGCAGGGCGTGATCGTGCCCTCCGACACGTTCTCGATCCCCGACTCGTACCAGGTGGCCGGTACCACGTTCCACGACGCCGAGTCCCACGCCACCGAGCACTGGACGATCACCGACATCCTGGCCAACTCGTCCAATATCGGCACCATCCAGATCGCCCAGAAGCTGGGCAAGGACAACCTGCTCCACTACATCTCGGACTACGGGCTGGGCGCCGTCAGCCCGGTCGGGTTCCCCGGTGAATCAGCCGGTCTGCTGCCGACCTACTGGTCGGGCACGTCGATCGCCGACGTGCCCATCGGCCAGGGGATCGCAGTGACCGCGGTGCAGATGCTGGCCGCCTACAACACGATGGCCAACGGCGGCGTGTACGTGCCCCCCCGCCTGGTGAACGCCACCGTCGACAGCCAGGGCCGGGAGCACACCATTCCGATGGGCGCCACCCACCGGGTGGTCTCGCCGACGGTGGCGGCCGAGATGACGACCATGCTCGACGAGGTGGTCCGGGTCGGCACCGGAACGGCGGCCAACCTGGACCCGTACACGGTGGCCGGCAAGACCGGCACCGCTCTGGTCCCGTCGGCGACCGGCGGTTACGAGTCCGGCCACTACGTCGCCAGTTTCGCCGGCTTCGTCCCGTCCGAGAAGCCGCAGATCACCGGGATGGTCGTGGTCGACGACACCCCCGACTACGGGGCGGCCGCGTCGGCGCCTACGTTCGCCACCATTGCCCGTGCCGCACTGGAGGAGTTCAGCATCCCGTCGGAGCCCAAGCAGCCGCCGGCTCCGGGCGTGCCCCTGTCGACCAACGCGTCGGCGACCGGTGCCGGAGAAGTGGCCGGCACCGCCCTCCCCGGATTGACCACCCCGCCTTCGGTGAGCACCACCACGACCGTCCCCTCGGGGGCCACCACCGGTGGCGACAAGGGCGGTACGACGACATCGACGACCGGATCGTCGACCACATCGACGACCGGCCCGTCGCCATCGGGCGGAACGACGACCACGACGGTTCCACCCTCGGTGACCTCGACGCCACCGACCACGACCGCCCTCACCCGGTCCCGATCCAGCCCCACAACCGGTTGACGCCGTGCGGCTCGACGGGTTGATAGCGGAGGCCAGCCTGCCGTCGCTCGGCATCTACGCCGAGGTGGTGGGCGACGCGTCCACCGAGATCACCGGGGTGACCATGGATTCCCGCCATATCACCCCCGGTTGCCTGTTCGCCTGCGTCCCCGGGGGCACGGTCGACGGGCATCAGTTCGCCGGGGGGGCGATCGCCGATGGAGCGGCCGCCCTCCTGTGCGAACGGCGTCTGGAGGTGGACGCACCCCAGATGATCGTGCCGTCGGTCCGGACCGCGCTGGGACCGGTGTGCGACGCCGCCTATGGACACCCGTCGGGCGACCTGGTCGTCGCCGCCGTTACCGGTACCAACGGCAAGACGACTACTTGCGCTTTCCTGGAAGCGATCTTCGAGGCGAATGGATGGCCGGCCACCTCGATCGGTACCCTGAACCAACGCCGGACCACCCCCGAGGCACCGGAATTGCACGCCCTGCTCGCCGATTGGCGGGCCGGCGGAGGCCGGGCCGTGGCCATGGAGGTCTCGTCCCATGCCCTCGAACAACACCGGACCGATGGGGTCCGATTCGCGGCCGGCGTCTTCACCAACTTGAGCCCTGAACATCTCGACTACCACGCCACCATGGACGCCTACTTCGAAGCCAAGGCCCGGCTGTTCGGCCCCGGCCGGCTCGGGGTGGCGGTGATCAACGCGGCCGACGCCTACGGCGCCCGGCTGGCCGAGCGGGTCCGGGCGCAGGGCGGTGACCTGGTCACGTTCACCCCCGACGAGGCCGAAGGTCTCCAGTTGAGCCCGTCCGGCTCGACGTTCCGCTGGCAGGGCCAGCCGGTACGCATGCGCGTCGGGGGGGCCTTCAATGTGGCCAACGCGGTGGCCGCCGCCACCTGTGCCTCCGCGCTCGGCATCGGTCGCCAAGTGATCGCCGACGGCCTGGGCGGCCTGGAATCGGTGGCCGGCCGGTTCCAGCTGGTCGACGCCGGACAGTCCTTCACGGTGGTGGTCGACTACGCCCACACCCCGGACGGTCTGGCCAAGGTGTTGAGCGCGGCCCGCCAGATCTGCGACGGTCGGCTGATCGTCGTGTTCGGGGCGGGTGGCGACCGGGACCGGGAGAAGCGGCCGATGATGGGCGAGGTGGCGGCCCGCCTGGCCAACCTGGCGCTGATCACCTCGGACAACCCGCGCAGCGAGGATCCGGAGGCCATCATCGCCCAGATCCGGGCCGGCGTCGGCGACGCCGGCAACGTCCAGGCGGAGGTCGACCGGGCGTCGGCCATCGCCACCGCCCTGGCCACGGCCAAGCCGGGCGACGTAGTGGTGATCGCCGGCAAGGGTCACGAAAAGGGTCAGGAGATCGCCGGCCGGGTGCTGCCGTTCGATGATGTCGAGGTGGCCACGCAAGCCATCCAGAGGATCACCGGCTCGCGACACGGGGGTGCCGGTTGACCGACCTCCTGCTCGCCGGGGGCGTGGCCATGGTGCTGGCCATGGTCACCACCCCTCTCCTGATCAACTGGCTGCACAACCGGGGGATCGGCCAACAGATCCGTGAGGACGGCCCGGAACGGCATCTGACGAAGGCGGGGACGCCGACGATGGGCGGCGTCACGCTCATCGGATCGGCGGTGGCCGGCTGGCTGGTCTCGCACGTGCAGGCCACGTTCACCACCCGCGGCATCGTCGCCCTGCTCACCGTGTGCGCGGCCGCGTTCATCGGCCTGGCCGACGACTGGATCAAGGTGCACCGCCAGCGCAGCCTGGGCCTCAACGCCCGGGCCAAGGCCGGCGGTCAACTGGCCGTCGCCCTGGTGTTCGCCATCGTGTCGGTTACCTGGTTGAAGGTGGACACCCATCTGTCGTTCACCCGGTACAACTCGATCGGGATCAACCTGGGCAAGGTCGGCTGGGTCATCTTCGCCGTGATCGTGATCGTCGGCTGCGCCAACGCCGTCAACCTGACCGACGGTCTGGACGGGCTGGCCGCCGGCTCATCGACGTTCGCCTTCGCCGCCTTCACGGTGATCGGCTTCTACCAGTTCCGCCACTTCGGGCTCTATCGCAACCCGGCCCCGCTCGACGAGGCGGCCATGGCGACGGCACTGATCGGCGGATGCGCCGGGTTCCTCTGGTTCAACGCCGCCCCGGCCCGGATCTTCATGGGTGACACCGGGTCGCTCGGGCTGGGTACGGCCATGGCCGTAATCGCGCTGCTCGAGAACGTGGACCTCCTGCTGCCCATCATCGGCGGCCTGTTCGTCCTCGAGACTCTGTCGGTCATCTCCCAGGTGGCCAGCTTCCGTCTGTTCCGCCGGCGCATCTTCCGCATGGCGCCGATCCACCACCACTTCGAGCTGGCCGGCTGGCCCGAGACGACGGTGATAATCCGGTTCTGGATCCTCGCCGGGCTCTTCACCGCCCTGGCCCTGGGGGCCTTCTACGCCGACTTCCTCAACCACGGCGGGACCGGATGAGGTCGGTCGTGGTCGGTTACGGGGTGACCGGGCGGGCCGTCGCCGCCTGGCTGCTGCAGCGGGGCGACGACGTCGTGGTGTTCGACGATCGGGCCGACGATGGACTGGCTGCCGGCGCGGCGACCGGCGGTATCACCATCGAGGCGACGCCGACCGGTGGTCGGTTGGCGTCGCGGCTGAGAGGCGCCGGCCTGCTCGTGCCCAGCCCCGGCGTGCCGGTCAGCCACCCGGTCTACGCGGCCGCCGCCGAGGCCGGCGTCCCGGTCCGCTCGGAGATCGAGCTGGCGTCGGAGGTGTGCCAGGACAGCGCCAACACCCGGTTGATCGCCGTCACCGGGACTAATGGCAAGACCACTGTCACAACACTGGTGACGGCCATCCTGGAACGGTCGGGATTTCGGGCGGTGGCGGCCGGGAACATCGGCGTCCCGCTCATCGAGGCGGTGTACGGGGACCACCAGTTCGTGGTGGCCGAGGTGTCGTCGTTCCAGCTGGAGTACACCGACCGCTTCCGGCCGTCGGTCAGCTGCTGGCTCAACCTGGCCCCGGACCACCTCGACTGGCACCCGGACATGGGTCACTACGCCTCGGCCAAGGCCAAGATCTGGTCCCGCCAGGGCCCAGGGGACCGGGCCGTGTTCAACGCCGACGACCCGATGGTCGCCACCCGCGCGTCTGAGACGCCGGCGGGAGTAGCCCGCATTTCGTACTCGACCGAAGGCCCGGCCCTCTTTTCGATATCCGGAAACGATCTGACCGGACCGGGTGGTGACCCGTTCATGGCCATCTCCGAACTGCCGAGAGCGCTGCCCCACGACGTGTCCAACTCCCTGGCTGCGGCGGCCGTGGCCCTGTCGGCCGGAGCCACGCCCGAAGCCTGCCGGGACGCCCTGCGGTCGACGGCCCCGCTGCCGCACCGGGTGGCCCTGGTCGGTTCGGCCGACGGGGTCGACTGGTACGACGACTCCAAGGCGACGACACCGGCTTCGGTTCTCGCCGCCTGCCGGGGTTTCCCGTCGGTCGTGCTGATCGCCGGCGGCCGCAACAAGGGCCTCGACCTGTCGGTGCTGGCCTCGGCCGTGCCTCCGGTCCGGGCCGTTGTCGGGATCGGCGAGGCGGCGGCCGAGGTCGAAGCCGCACTCGCCGGATCGGTCACCACCGTCACGGCGGCCAGCATGGAGGAGGCCGTCGAGCGGGCCGCTTCCCTGGCCCGGCCGGGCGACGCCGTCCTGCTGTCACCGGGCTGCGCCAGCTTCGACTGGTACCGGTCCTATTCCGAACGGGGCGACGACTTCGCCCGCATCGTCACGCACACCATCACCCAGGGGGACACCGCACCATGCTGACCGTAGAACCACGCCCGCCCCGCACCACCGCGACGGTCGGCCGGCCCGTTCACCGGCGGGCCACCAGCAAGGGCGGTACCTACTGGTTGCTCCTCACCGTGGTCGGGATCCTGTGCCTGGTCGGCCTGGTGATGGTCCTGTCGGCGTCGTCCATCCTCAGCCTGCGCGGCTACGGGTCGCCGTGGCACTTCTTCCTGCGGCAGTGGGTGTGGTTGATGCTCGGTTCGGCCGGGCTGGTCGCCGCCATCCGCATCGACCACGAGCGGTGGCGCCAGCCGGCCCGCCTGTTCATGTACACCAGCGTGTTCCTCCTGCTGGCCGTGCTCGTGCCCGGCGTCGGAGTCCGTTCGAACGGCGCCTCCCGCTGGATCGGTACCTCGTCGGTCCAGTTGCAGCCGTCCGAGCTGGCCAAGCTGGCGTTGGTCCTGTTTGCCGCCGACGTGCTCGACCGGCGTAGCGGCAAGGGCTCGTGGTGGTACCAGGCCGGCCCGGTGCTGGCCGTCCTCGGTCTCCTGATCGTCCTGGTCATGGCCCAGCCGGACATGGGCACGACCATGGTCCTGGTCACCATCGCCGTGGCCATGCTCTTCACCGCCGGCCTGCCCGGCCGCTTCCTGGCCGGCATGGGCGGTGTCGGCGTCATGGGGGGCCTGGTGATGGCCAAGGCGGCTCCCTACCGGTGGGCCAGGATGACTTCCTTCCTGCACCCGATGAAGGACGCTCAGAACACCGGGTATCAGGCCGCCCAGGGCATATACGCACTCAGCCAGGGCCACGTGCTCGGCGACGGGATCGGCTCGAGCATCGCCAGCTACGGCTACCTGCCGAACGCCCAGACGGACTACATCTTCGCCGTCATCGGGGAGGAGACCGGCATGGTGGGTGGCTTCTTCGTCGCCGGCCTGTTCGTCACCCTCATGCTCGTCGGTACCCGGGTCGCCTGCCGGGCCCCGTCCCGCTTCGCCGCCCTGGTCGCGTCCGGCGTCACCGCCTGGTTGGTGGGCCAGGCGATCATCAACATCGGGGCCGTCGTCGGTCTCCTGCCCGTGACCGGCGTGCCCCTGCCATTCGTCAGCTTCGGAGGGTCCGCCCTCGTCATCTCGCTCTTCGGTGTCGGCGTGCTGGCCAACATCGCCAAGCAGTCGTAGCTGCGTTGCCTGCGGAGCGCCGAGCATGGGCGGTCATCGCCGGCGGAGGCACGGGTGGACATGCCGTGCCGGCGATCGCCATCGGGCGGGCCCTGGTCGAGAGCGGCCATGACGCCGGATCGATCCGTTTCGTCGGCTCCAAGCGGGGGGTCGAGAGCCGGCTGGTGCCGGCGGCCGGGTTTCCCCTGACCGTCCTGCCCGGGCGGGGCATCGCCCGGCGGTTGACCATAGACAACGTGGGCGCCGTTCTCGGATTGGTCGCCGGTTTCTTCCAGGCCTTCGCGCTGATCGCCCGGCTCCGGCCCCGGGTGACCGTGTCGGTCGGCGGCTACGCCAGCGTGCCGGCCGCGCTGGCCTCGGTCCTGTGGCGGGTGCCGGTGGTCGTCGCCGAGCAGAACGCCGTTCCCGGCCTGGCCAACCGGCTGATCGGACGCTTCGCGGCGGCGTCAGCCGTGTCGTTCGAGGGCACCGCCCTGCCCCGTACCGTCGTCACCGGGAATCCGGTGCGCCAGGAGATCACCCACCTGGCCCCCCGGTCGGCGGCGCGGGCCGAGTTGGATCTGCCGGCCGACCGCCTGGTCATCGCCGTATCCGGCGGATCGCTCGGGGCCCGCCGGATAAACAACGCCGTCCTCGGGCTGGCCGCCCGCTGGGCCGACCGCTCGGACGTCTGCCTCTACCACGTGATCGGCCGGCGCGACTACGCCGATAGCTCTGCCCGCCGGCCGGAGGTCCCCGCCGGCGGCATCGACTACCGCCAGATCGAGTTCGAGGACCGTATGGATCTGCTGCTCGCCGCCGCCGATGTGGGCGTGCAGAGGGCCGGCGCCAGCACCGTGGCCGAGTTGGCCGTGGCCGGCCTGCCGTCGGTGCTCGTGCCCCTGCCCGGTGCCCCCGGTGACCACCAGACGTTCAACGCCCGCCGCCTGGCCGACGCCGGTGCCGCCGTACTCGTCCCCGACGGGGAGCTGGACGCCGACCGGCTGGCCGCCGAGCTGGCCCCCCTCCTGGACTCGGGCGAAACGCGCCGATCGATGGCGGCCGCAGCCATCGCCCTGGGCCGGCCCGACGCCGCCGCCCGGGTGGCCGCGCTGGTCGAGGAGAAGGCCCGTGGCTGAAGTCACCGGGCCCGATCTCAGCCGGTCCCGGCGGGTGCACGTCATCGGCGCCGGAGGATCGGGCATGAGCGCCATCGGCACCGTCCTGGTGGCCATGGGCCACCGGGTGACGGGCAGCGACACGGCCGACTCCTCGTACCTCCGGCATCTGCGGGAGCTGGGGGCGCAGGTCACCGTCGGCCACGACCCGGCGACGGCGGCCACCGCCGAGGTCGTCGTGCGGTCGACCGCCATCCCCGACGACGACCCCGACGTGATCTCCGCCCGGGCGGCCGGCCGGACCGTCTGGCGGCGGGCGGATGTCCTGGCCGCCATATGCCGGTTGAAGCGCACCCTTGCCGTTTCCGGCACCCACGGCAAGACCACCACCTCGTCCATGCTGGCCATCACCCTGCGCCGGCTCGGATGGCAGCCGTCGATGATCGTCGGCGGCGAGATCGCCGGGTTCGGGCCGGGTGCGGCGTGGGCGCCTGACGGCGACTGGTTCGTGGTGGAGGCCGACGAGAGCGACGGCACGTTCATCGAGCTGGGGGCGGAGGCGGTCATCGTCACCAGCGTCGAGGCCGACCATCTCGAGCACTACGGCGGCCTGGGCGGCCTGGAAGCGGCGTTCGACCGGTTCGTGGTCGAGCCGCCGGGCCCGGCCCTGGTGTGCGCCGACGATCCCGGCGCCATCCGGCTGGCCGAGACCCGTCGGGCGGCCGGCCGGCGACCGACCACCTACGGCGCGTCGAGCGGCTCCGACCTGCGCGTGTCGGACATCGAGCTGGCCCGGGGTTCGGCCATGTTCACTGTGACCGTCGTTGACGGTGCGGCGCTGGGCCGGCCCGATCTGACCGGGTCCAGCGGCCGGGTCGAACTGGCCGTGCCCGGCCGGCACAACGTTCTGAACGCGGCGGGGGTGATCGCACTGGTCACCAGCCTGGGCGGTGAGTGGCCCGCCACCCTCGAAGCCATAGGGGCATACCGCGGTGTGGGCCGGCGCTTCGAGGACCGGGGCCAGGTCCAGGGCGTCTCGTTCGTCGACGGCTACGACCACCTGCCGACAGAGGTGGCGGCGGCCATCGCCACGGCCGTCAGCGGCGGCTGGTCGCGGATCGTCGCCGTGTTCCAACCGCACCGATACAGCCGTACCGAGGCGCTGTGGGCCGACTTCGCCGATGCGTTCGAAGGGGCGGACGTCGTGGTGATCACCGGCATCTACGCGGCCGGCGAAGCGCCCCGGCCCGGCGTCACCGGCGACCTGATCGCCGATGCCGTGAGGCGGGCCCATCCGGAAGCCGACGTGCGCTACGCGGGTGGCCTCGACGAGGCCGGCGCCCTGGTGACCACCATTCTGCGCCCGGGTGACCTGTGCCTGACCCTGGGCGCCGGCGACATCACCACCCTGGCCGACCGGATCCAGAAGCAGATGAACGAGCGCGCTCGATGAGCGACGCCGTCGCCACGGCCGGTCAGCGGCTGCGTCCGCTCGGCAACCGGGTGGTCGCCGGCGGCCCGATCGGACCGCTCACGACCTACCGGGTCGGTGGGGCGGCGGCGTGGCGGGTGACAGCCGGCTCGGCCGCCGACCTGGATGTGGTGGCCACCGCAGTAGCCGCCAGCGGACTGCCCGTCCTGGTTGTCGGGCGGGGCTCGAATCTGCTGGTCAGCGACGCCGGCTTCCCCGGTATCGCCGTCATTCTCGACCCGGCCGCTTTCGGGGCCGTATCCATCGACGGCGACCGGGTCGCCGCCGGCGCCGCGGTGGCGCTGCCGGCGCTGGCCCGCCAGACCGTCGAAGCCGGCCTCACCGGTTTCGAGTGGGCGGTGGGAGTGCCGGGTTCGGTCGGCGGCGGGGTGCGCATGAACGCCGGCGGCCACGGCTCGGACATGGCCCACCACCTGGTGTCGGCGTCGGTGTTCGACCTGCACGCCGGCACCGGCCGGGAGATGGCCCTGTCCGACCTGGAGTACCGCTACCGGGACTCGACCATCGGGCCCGGCCACGTGGTCATCGAAGCCCGGCTGGCCCTGACCCCCGGCGACGCCGACGAGGGGCGCGAGACCATCCGCCAGATTGTGCGGTGGCGGCGCGAGCATCAACCCGGTGGCCAGAACGCGGGCTCGGTCTTCACCAACCCGCCGGGGGATTCGGCCGGGCGCCTCATCGACGCCGCCGGCGCCAAGGGCCACCGGCGGGGCACGGCCATGGTCTCGCCCAAGCACGCCAACTTCATCCAGGCCGATCCCGACGGGTCGGCCGACGACGTCTACCGCCTGATGGGGGAGGTGCGGGCCATGGTCCGCCACCATTCCGGCGTCGACCTGCACCACGAAGTACGCCTGATCGGCTTCGAACCCTCGAGTAGAGGTTCAGGGTTCGAGGGCGAGCCGAAGGAGGATTCATGACCGATCTGCTCCCACCCCCGGCGCCGACCGAGGACCGTCCCCGGATGGATCCCCGGTTCGCCCGGCGCTGGATAGACGCCCGCCGGGAGGAGGGCCGTCGCCGCCTCCACTTCGTCGTCGTCGTCTCCGCCGCCGCCACCGTGGCCGTGCTCGTGGTGGGGTCGTTCTTCACCCCGCTGTTCCGGGTCCGCCACCTGCGCATCTCGGTGACCGGCCCGATGGCGGCGGCCACCATCCAGCAGCTGTCGGGCCTCAGTACCCACAGCCTGATGATCGGCGTCCACACCGCGGCTGTGACCACCCGGATCGACGCCGACCCGTGGCTGGGGCAGGCCCGGGTGGCCCGGCACTGGCCGGGCACGGTCACCGTCTCGGTCGCCGTCCGCACCCCGCTGGCGGCCGTCGCCTACGGCAACCAGTACGTCGAGGTGGATCCCACCGGGCGGGTGCTGGCCAAAATGGCCGACCTGCCGTTGGGCATGCCCCTCCTGCAGGGCGCCGGTACGGTCCCCGGCACCGGGCAGTGGCTGGCCGGGTCGGCCGGTCCGGCGGCCGCCCCCGGCGCACCGGCCGGCTCGCTGGTCGACCTGGGGGCGGCGGCGGACGCGTCCGACGTACCCGGGCCGACGGCCGCCGCCCTGGCGGTACTGCAGTCGCTGCCCGCGTCCGTGCGGGCTGAGGTGGCGACCATCGATGCTGCGCCGGGCGCCATGTCGATGGTGATGGCGCCGCCGCTGGCCTCGGGGCCCATCACGGTGCAGATGGGTGACGGATCACAGCTCCAGGCCAAGGTCACGGCGCTGTCCACCCTGGTCGGCCAGGCCGACCTGGCCGGGATCGCCGGTATCGACCTGAGTGTTCCGAGCCGCCCGGCGCTGGTCGGCGCAACCGGCCGTCAGGGCTGAATAGGGGGAGGCTCCTTGACGGCGCGACACGCCGCCGGGTACAGTCTCAACCCACGCCGTAGGTTGACATAACCCTCTACCTGAAGTCAAGGGTTTTCCCCCCGAGCCATCAGGAAGAGGATTCCTCCGCACCGAACGGTCGGGGGGTATCCGCGGTTTTTGGTCCGGGGCGTGCCACGCTCTAGACCGTCTGTGACATTCATAGATGCCTGTGCCGGTGAGCAAAGGTGTCGTTGGCCCTGGAGGGTTTCGATGGCTGGTGCCGCCCAGAACTACATCGCCGTCATAAAAGTGGTCGGTATCGGCGGGGGCGGTGTCAACGCGGTCAACCGCATGATCGACGCCGGCCTGAAAGGCGTCGAGTTCATCGCCGTCAACACCGATGCGCAGGCGCTGCTCATGAGCGACGCCGACGTCAAGCTCGACATCGGGCGTCAGCTGACCCGGGGCCTCGGCGCCGGCAGCGACCCGGAGGTCGGGCGGGCGGCGGCCGAGGAGCACCGGGAGGAGATCGAGGAGGTCCTGAAGGGGGCCGACATGGTTTTCATCACCGCCGGCAAGGGCGGTGGGACCGGAACCGGCGGGGCGCCCGTGGTGGCCCAGATCGCCAAGTCCCTGGGCGCCCTCACTATCGGGGTCGTGACCCGGCCGTTCGGCTTCGAGGGCCGCCGCCGCTCGGTCCAGGCCGAGACCGGAATCCAACGGCTGAAGGAAGAGGTCGACACCCTCATCGTCATCCCCAACGACCGTCTGCTCACCGTGTCCAACGACAAGACGTCGATGGTCAACGCGTTCAAGATGGCCGACGAGGTCCTGCTCCAGGGAGTCCAGGGCATCACTGACCTGATCACCACGCCGGGGCTGATCAACACCGACTTCGCCGACGTGAAGATGATCATGAGCAACGCCGGCACCGCCATCATGGGCATCGGCACCGCATCGGGCGACAACCGGGCCGTCACCGCGGCCAAGCTGGCCATCACGTCGCCGCTGCTCGAGGCATCCATCGAAGGCGCCCGGGGCATCCTGCTGAACATCGCCGGCGGTAGCGACCTCGGCCTGTTCGAGGTCAACGAGGCGGCCGAGATCATCCACGGCGTGGCCCACCCCGACGCCAACATCATCTTCGGTCAGGTCATCGACGACTCCATGGGCGACGAGGTGCGCGTCACCGTCATCGCCGCCGGGTTCGAGGGCTGGGACGGTGGCCGCACCGTCGAGCGGGAACGGAACGTGTCCGGTGGGAGCGGGGGTATCGGCCTGCTCGAAACCGAGAGAGAGCTGCGCGAGGAAGACGATCTCGGCTCGGTTGGCGACGAGTTCGACGTCCCCGACTTCCTCAAGTAGCAGTTGATCCAACCGACCGGCCCCGCTTTCCCATGCCCGGACTCCTTCGAGGGGTGACCGTCTCCGGTACCGCCTTCGCCGCCGAGTGGCACCTCACCGGTGACACCCGCGTGGTCTGCACCGGATGGGGTCACGGTGACATGACCGGATCCGGCCCGACCGTCGACGGCCGTCGCCAGTCGGTCGT
>DASZNC010000103.1:0-26675 GCA_035551615.1 Acidimicrobiales bacterium | reverse complement strand
ATACACAGGGTCCAAGACGATTAACTGGTCGGGACTACCGAACAGCCCCTCAGGTCAGGCACCATCGTATCCCTCCAGCGCAGTCATCTTCACTAACGGGATCGCCTCCCCGGCAAGTTCCTTTACCGCCTATAACGCCGCCAGCAGTACTTTGACTGCGACCGACGCCGGTGCAACTGCCGTCACAGGCGCAGCCAATTTCATCGTGGGGTCAGCTACGGCATCACAGCTGGCGTTCACAACTCAGCCAGGCGGCTCGGTCAACGAGGGTGCCTCGTTCACGCAGCCGACCGTGAAGGTCGAGGACCCCTACAACAACGTTGTCACCAACTCCTCGGCCCAGGTCACACTGGCCATCAACACCTACAGCGCCGGCAACGGCGGCAGCACCAAGGGCCAGATCAGCACATGCGCGGCAAACCCGCTCACCGCCAACTCCGGTGTGGCCGCCTTCACCGGCTGCCAGATCACAGGCACCGCCGCAGCCGGCACCTACACGTTCAGCGCCGCCGCAAGCGGCTTCTCCGCCGTGAGCTCCACCGGCACTGTCACGATCATCGCCGGGCCGGCCACCAAGCTGGTCATCACCACCCAGCCATCGTCCACCGAGAACAGCGGGGCCGCGCTAGCCCAGCAGCCGACAGTCACAGTCGAGGATGCCAACAGCAACGTAGAGACCAACGTCAACTCGGGCACCGCCACAGCGTCCATCAATTCCGGGAGCGGCGGCTCGATCGCGGGCGGCGGCACCTCCGGCAGTTTCTCTTCCGGAGTCGCCTCCTTCGGCGGCCTGGCCCTCAATGGTGTCAATGCCACCGTCTACACCCTCACCTTCATCGGTGACACACTCAACTCGGTCGCTTCGTCAGGAATTACTATGGCCACCGGGGCTGCGACCCACTTGGCCGTCACTACCCAGCCGGTCGCCGGGTCCTCTGGAGCAGTCCTGACGACTGAACCCGTCATCAAGGTCGAGGACTCCGGAAACAACGTTGTCACCACTGATATTCAGACAGTTACCCTCACCCCCAGCGGCGGAAGTCTCTCCTCCTGCTCCAGCCTGACGGCTGTGTCAGGCGTCATATCCGTGGCGAACTGCAGCTTTGCCGCAACGGTCGGTACCAGCTACACGCTCAGCGCCCAGACTACGACGACACCCACACTCACGGGGACGAGCGGCGCCTTCACACCCTCGACTTTTGGCACGGCCGCCGAGCTGGTCATCACCACCCAGCCGTCGTCCACCGAAAACAGCGGCGCCGGTCTTGCTCAGCAGCCCGTGGTCAAGGTTGAGGACTCTGCAGGAAACGTGGTCACCAACGTAAACTCTGGCACTGCCTTGGCGTCCATCGCCTTCGGCAGCGGTGGATCGATAGCAGCCGGTGGCACCTCCAGTACATTCTCCGCCGGTGTCGCCTCTTTCACCGGACTGACTCTTAACGGCGTCACCGGCAATGTGTACACACTCACTTTTGGTGGGGACGGATTCATCTCTGTACCGTCCTCGAGCATCACAATGGCCACAGGAGCGGCCACGCAGCTGGTATTCACAACACAGCCCGCGGGCTCGGTCAACGAAGGCGTCGCCTTTACCCAGCCCGCGGTCACAGTCGAGGACTCAGGCGGCAACACCGTTACCAGTTCCACCGCGCAGATCACTCTCTCTGTCAACACCTACAGCGCTGCCAACGGCGGCAGCGCGCAGGGTTCCGTATCCGCTTGCACGGCCAATCCGCTCACACCCGCTGGCGGCGTCGCGACTTTCACCGGCTGCCAGATCACCGGCACCGCCGCTGCCGGCACCTACACTCTTCGCGCCAATGCCACCGGCGTCGGCACCGCAAACTCGAGCGGAACCATAAACGTTACGGCCGGTTCGGCCACAGCGATGGTATTCACGACTCAGCCAATCGCCGCTGCATCGGGTGCACTCTTCAGCACGCAGCCGGTGATCAAAGTCGAGGACTCAGTTGGCAACGTGGTGACCAGCGATACTCAGACCATCACCTTGAATACTAGCGGCGGGACCTTGTCGTCCTGCTCGGGTCTGATGGCCACGGGGGGTGTATTCAACTTGTCTGGTTGCACCTTCGCAGGCACAGTTGGCACCAGCTACACCCTGTCAGCAAATACGACGACCCCGCCGACTCTCTCTGCCACCAGCGGCGCTTTTTCGACTACCACCTTCGGCACCGCCACGCAGGTAGTGCTCTCAGGCTCGACCACCAATCTCGGTTCGAATGCAGCCCGGACCTTTACGGCAACGATCGAGGACGGCGCCGGTAACACGATCACCTCAGGTGCGGATTCAGCCGACGCGATGACCTTCTCCAAGACGACAGGGTCCGGATCGGTAGCCGGGCTCAACGCGGTGACAGCTTCGGCTGGTGTGGCTACCGATACGGTGACGGGAAATGTGCCCGGGACGGTGACGATCAAGGCCGCCGGAACTGTCCACGGCAACTCCACGAGCTCCAACACGGCGACGTTCACCGTCGACGCCGCTCCTACGGTGATCTCGCCCACGGCTACCAATACTTGTAACCCCGGACACGACGGGACGGCTAACTGCACAATCACCGGCACAGGCTTCATCAATGGAGCAACTGTTACAATAAGTGCAAATGGCACCGTCAACTCTGTCAGCTTTAGTTCGTCCACTTCACTCACGATCAACGTGACCGGTAACGGAGGAAACAAGGCGACAGGAAACATCACCGTTACCAATCCGGACGGAGGCTCGGTCACCGTCACCAACGGCTTCTCCAACGGCCCTTGACTCTCCCCTAGCGGGAGGGTCGAGGGTCGGTGCATGACCGAAACGATCCGTCGTCCACCGACCCCTGCAGAGCCCGATCCGACTACGGAGAAGCCGAACTGGGGGCCGCTGGTCGTCCTCATGTGCGGGACGTTCATGTTCGTTCTCGACTTCTTCATCGTGAACGTGGCCCTGCCGTCCATCCAGGCCGGCCTGAAGGCGAGCGCCGGGTCCATCGAGATGGTCGTGGCCGGCTACGGGTTGACAACGGCGGCCGTCCTAATCACCGGAGGTCGCCTCGGCGACATCATCGGACGGCGTAAAGCGTTCAGTTTCGGTCTCGGCCTGTTCGTGGCCATGTCCGCCGCCTGCGCCGCCGCCCCTGACGTCCAGGTCCTCATCGCCGGCCGCCTACTGCAGGGCATCGCCGCCGGCCTTATGGCCCCCAACATCCTGTCCATCCTGGGCGTCGTCTACCCCGGCCCGGCCAGGGTCAAGGCCATCTCCATATACGGCATGGTCATGGGCCTGGCCGCCGCCGCCGGCCAGATCATCGGCGGCCTGCTCATCCGCAGCGACGTGCTCGGCCTGGGCTGGCGCTCCATCTTCTGGATCAACCTGCCCATCGGCGTCGCCGCCCTGGTCGCCGCGCCCCGGCTCATCCCTGAGTCCCGGGACGGGACCACGAAGCGGCTGGACCCGGTGGGCGTCGTCACTCTGACCGCCGCTCTGATCGCCGTGATCCTCCCCCTGGTCGAAGGTCGTCAACAGGGCTGGCCCATCTGGTCCTTCGCCTCCCTCGCCGCATCCCCCGTGTTGTTCGCCGTGTTCGTGGTCAGTCAGCGCCGGCGGGCCGCCACCGGCCACGAACCGCTCCTGTCCCCCGCCGTCTTCTCGTCCCGGGCGCTGGTCGCCGGCCTGTCCACTCAACTTGTGTTCTGGTGCCAGCAGGCCGCCAGCTACCTGTTCCTGGCCCTGTACCTGCAGGAAGGCAGAGGCATGTCGCCACTCGCCTCCGGCGGCGTGTTCACCGCCCTGGCCGCCGGCTACCTGGCCACGTCGCTGCGGGCGCCCGCCCTGACCGCCCGCTACGGACGCAAGATCGTGCTCATCGGCGCCTTGGTGGCCGCCGCCGGGGACGTCGCCCTGCTGGCCGCCGTCGACCACGTGGGCGTGGCCGGTTCCATCGCCTTCCTGGTGCCCGGCCTGTTCCTGATGGGGGCTGGTCAGGGACTGTGCATCACTCCTTTGACCGCCATCGTCCTCGGCCAGGCCCGACCTGAGACCGCCGGGTCCGTGTCCGGCGCCCTGTCCACCATGCAGCAGATGGGCAATGCCATAGGCGTCGCCATCAGCGGCGTAGTGTTCTACGGTGCGCTGCACAGCGGGTACGCCACCGCTTACGAGCGGGCCCTGGCCGAGATGGCGCTCCTGCTGGTGGGCGTGGCCGCCATCACCGCCCGGCTGCTCGCCCCGCCGACCCGGGAGCCGGCGCCGGTCGTCGAGCCCTCGGGAGTTTGACGAGCAATGAGCACGCAACTCTCCATCGAGGAGTTCTCCCGGATGACCCACCTGAGCATCAAGGCGCTGCGCCACTACCACGAGCTGGGCCTGCTCGAGCCGGACGACATCGACCGGTTCACTGGTTACCGGACCTACACCTCGGCCCAGATTCCGATCGCCCAGGTCATCCGTCGCTTCCGGGATCTGGGCATGCCGCTCGACCAGGTACGGGCTGTCATCGACGCCCCCGATATCGAGACAAGGAACAAGACCATCACCGCCTACCTCACCCGCGTCGAACGGGAGCTGGAGCTCACCCAACGGCGGGTGGCCGACGTCCGCTCGCTGCTGGAGGGCCCGCCCTACTCCGCTCCGATCGAGTACCGCAGCATTCCGACCACCCGGGCCCTGGCCGTGCGCGAGGTGGTCGACGTCGAGCGGTTCGGCGAGTGGTGGCCCACCGCTCTCAACGATCTCCTGGCCGCCGCCGGTCCCGCCAACGACTCGATCGCCGGCGGCCTCTACCCGGGCGAGTTCTTCGAGCTCGAGCGGGCGGAAGTGACACTGTTCATGCCATGTGAACAGCCGCCCGCCCTGGCCGGGGGCCGGGTCGAGGCGCTGGAGATCCCGGCGGTCGATGTAGCGGTGGCCGTGCACGAGGGACCGGCCGAGGACGTTGACCGGACATATGCCCTTATCGGGGCTACGGTGGCTGAGAGATCGATAGGGATAGACGGTCCGATTCGGGAGTACTACCTGGTCGGATACGCCCACACTGACGATGAGTCCCGGCACCGCACCGAGGTGTGCTGGCCGGTCTTTCTCACCGCCAACCGCTGAACAGATCAGGTAGATCGTTGGTTCAGATGGGCCGTCGTCCTGCCGATCACTTGTCCTATGAGGTACGAGAGCCGCCTCACGTCGCTGATCGTAGAGATGGTCGGGTCCGCCGCCATCTGTGGGGTGGCCTATGCCGCCGAGGTCTACATCGGCCGGCGTCGCCGTCCGGCCCACGGCTGACCGCCCGGGCGGTCGTCACCGGCCCGCACCTCACAGAATCCGCACAATCCCCGCAAGGATTCGAAATCTCTGATTTTTAGTCTCTCCATCGTCCCTTCCGATCTGCCAAGGAGCTGACGATGAAGAGAATCCTGACCAAGGTGGGCACGTGCGCCGCCCTCGCCGCCGGCGCCGGCGGGCTCATCGCCTCACCGGCGCTGGCCGCCACCACCTCCAGCACGGTGGCGACATCGCCGGCGACCGCGTCGGGCCAGACGCTGGCCAACATCAAGGCCAAGGCGGCCACCGCCATCTCCGTCCGCCAGAACGCCCTCCAGTTGGCTGTCTCCGACGTACGGGCCAACGAGTATCTGACCGACGCCGACCGGGCTACCCTCCTCAACACCCTGCAGGACGACCAGTCCGGCCTGACCACCCTCGGCCAGACCATCCAGGGCGACACCACCGTGGCCAAGGCGGAGGCCGACTACAAGCTCATCTTCACCGGCTACCGGGTCTTCGCCCTGGCCCTCCCCCAGGTGCGCTTCGCCGCCTCCACCGATGACCTGACCGGCACCGTCGTCCCCCACCTGACCGACGCCCAGACCAAGCTTCAGGCCCTTCTCAGCGGGCCCGACAAGTCCAAGGACACGCCGGCCGTGCAGGCCAAGATGGACGATCTGGCCAACCAGATCTCGGCGATCACCACCGACACCAACGGACTGGCCGCCACCATCCTGTCGTTCACACCGGCCCAGTGGGACGCCAACCCCTACATTCTGACTGCACCAGTGTCACAACTCCGCACCGCCCGATCCGACGCCAAGCAGGCCCGCGCCGACATCGCCTACGTCGTCCAGGCCATCAAGTCATGAAGCGGCACGCCGTCGTCCTCCCCTTTGTCCTCTCCGGCGCGAGCATGCTCGCCGTCGGGTGCGGGAGCAGCCACAGCGCCGCCGTCCATCCCCTGCCGCCGGTCAGCGTGAGCATCCCGCCCGCCACGACGACGGTCATCTCCCCGACTTCGGTGATGTCAAAGGAGCCGGCCGTCACCACCACCGCCCCTCCCGCCAACCCGGCCGGGCCCGCCGCCGCCATCAACGACAGCGACCTGTCCGCCATCCAATCCGACCTCAACTCGGTGGACGGCGCCGACAACCAGAGCAGCTCCGACTTCAACGCCGGGACCTCGGCCCAGGCCCAGAACGACAACCCGTGACTTAACCACTTTGCCTAACCGGCGCCGGCCCGGGATCATGGTGGGATGGGTCGCACGTACGATCAGATCGACGACCGGTTGGCGGACTGGTTGGTCGGCCAGCCGGTCTTCTTCGTGGCCACCTCGCCACTCGCCGGCGACGGCCACATCAACTGCTCACCCAAGGGCAACCGCGGCGAACTGGCCGTGCTGGACGACCGCCGCATCGCCTACCTGGACCAGACCGGCAGCGGCATCGAGACGGTCGCCCACCTGGCCGAGAACGGCCGCATCGTGCTCATGTTCTGCGCCTTCGAGGGACCGCCCCGCATCGTCCGCATCCACGGGCGGGGCGCCGCCATCTGTCGGGGCGACGACGGCTTCGATGAACTGGCCGACCACTTCGGCCGGGGCCACGACATCGGGGTGCGGTCGGTGATCGTGGTCGAAGCCGAGCGCATCTCGGATTCGTGCGGTTATGGCGTCCCGTTCATGACCTTTGACAGTCATCGCAAGACGATGGATCAGTGGGCCGAACGCAAGGGCCCCGAGGGCATCACTGCCTACTGGGGCGAGAAGAATGTGACCAGCCTGGACGGGTTACCCGGGCTCAGCGCCTGAGGGCCGGCCGGCCGGCTGCCGATCTGGGCGGCCGGGCCGCTCGGTTCAGCTGGATCGGGTGATGGTGGCCAGGGCCCGCTCCGGCTCCCAGTGGGCCCGCAGCGACTTGATCAGGCCGTCGTCATCGACGGTGTAGATCAGGACGCAGTCGATGTCCATCGTGCTGCCGTCCTCCATGGTCGTGGTGATACGGCAGACGTCGGCACAGGCCGGTCCGTTGCAGAACGAGTCGGTCACGTGGAAGTGGAACTTCTTGATCATCCCGACGTACGAGTCCCAGAAGGCGGAGATGCCGTCGGTGCCCTTGTGTCCCTTGCCGTCCGGATCGAGGAACGAGGGGCCGACCGGGTCCTCGATGAGGGCGTCGGATGCGAACAGCGCCATCCAGTCCTCTTTCACGCCGCGGGCGACGGTGGCCTTGGAGTTCTGGGCGGCCAGGCGGGCCGGGTGATCTGAGTCCGGGGCGTCCCAGACAATCGCATCGGATTCGACCATGGACCGGAACTGTAACGGCGCCCGGGTCAGGCGGCCAGAGCGGAGCGGTAGATGCTCGGGAACGTGTCGAGGATGAGCCAGGTGCGGCCGTCGGAGATTCGCGTCTGGCGGCCGCCGTCCGAGCCGATCTGCTCCTCGAAACGGAGGACGGTGCCGTCAGTGGTCCACCGGTCGAGGGTGATCAGCGCGACATACGACAGGCGCCACGACGGCAGAGTGCCGGCGATGGTGACCGGCCGGCCGGGCAGATACTCGGAACGGGCCGGGACGGTCATGGCGTCGATGGCGATCTGTCCGTTGGCCGAGGACCAGAAGAGGATCCGTCCTTTGAGCGAGTTGACCGTGCGGTTGGCCGGATGGATGGCGTGGGCCTGGGCGGCGGTGCTCTGGTTGGCGGGCTGGTCGTTGTCGGGCTGGTCGTTGGCGGGCTGGACGCTTGCCGGCTGGGCGAGCTGGGGCTGATCCATGTGGACCACCTCTTTTCTGGGGGGAATCGGCATCGAGGGGGAAGCGATGCCGTACCAGCAGCATTGCCCCGGAGCCTCCCGCCGTCATCAGCCCTGAGGAGTGTTATGGGGTCCTACCTGGCGTGGATACCGCCTCATCCCGCGGGTGGAGTTGGTGGCAGTGCGGTTGCCGTCAGATCCCGCAGGCAGACTGGAGCGGTCAGGGCCATGACGACCGCGGCTGCGGCCTGGTCGACGGTCATGAGATCCGGTCCGTTGTCGAGCAGGTACCCCTCTGCGCTCCACTGGGGGGACGCCGCGCTCAGTACCTCGGGGTCCCACGCCACGTACACCTCGGTGCCCAGTGTCATGCCGATCCGAACGGATGTGAACCCGACATCGCGATGCTCCGACCGCCACGCCCGAACCAGCTCCTCCAGGGCCGCCTTGCTGCAGGCGTAGATGCCCATGGCCGGCAGCGGCCGCCCGGTCGATGACGCCGAGATGAGTATGGCCCGGCCGGCACTGGCCTTGAGGTGTCCGAGGGCGGCCCGCACGACCAGCGACGCCCCGAACACGTTGGTGGCGAACGTGTCCTGCCAGACCTCCGGCCCGGCATCGGCGATCGGTATCAACGTGTCGACCGCCGTCGCATACACCACCGCGTCCAGCCCACCCATCCGCGCTACGGACGTGTCGACCGCCGCCTGGCAGTCTTCCGCCCGGCGCACGTCGCAGCGCACCGTGGACGCCTCCGCTCCGATCTGGCCGGCCACTTCCACCAACCGCTCCTCCCGCCGGGCCGCCAGCACCACCTGCGCCCCCTCCGCCGCCACCTGCCGGGCCACTTCGGCGCCGATACCGGAGGACGCACCCACCACCAGAACTCGCCTGCCGCTCAGTTGTGTCATACCGGCTTGATATCAGCCCGGCGGCGATGGCCGCCGGATTCGGACATCGGCCGGTGGTTGGTTTCGGACGGTCCTTACTGATCAGGGTTTACGGGCCGCCGCATGGCCTCCGACCAGTGGCGGGCCGGCCGTGGAGGTCATCTGCTCCGACAGCAACAGAGTGGGCGTCATCGTCACCGGCGCCGTGCCGCCCGGGCGGAGCCCGGTCACCGACTCGGGGTCGGGTGCCTTCCTGCAATACGACGGTCGAAGGTTAGGTCTCTTCTCCAAGAATTCCCCTTGACACTGCCGCCTCTCAACGGTAGAGTCGAACATACGTTCCCACCTCGGCGTGTGAACGTTTCGTCGGCCGATGCCGTCCTCGTAGTGCTGAGTTCTCCTACTGGACGTGTGCTGTGTGCGGCCATCTACGCCAACTCCAAAACTCCATGGTGGGCTACGCCGGGCGGTTCGATGCCCAGTCGTTGACCCCCGGCCAGGCCGGCGAGGTGGTTCGGCTGTGCGCCCGCATCGAGGCCTCCGCTGCATCGATCAAGGCCCTGGCCGCCGCCCGGGCCGCTCAGGGCAACGATTGGAAACGGGAGGGCTACCGCTCGGCCGCTGACGCCCTCGCCCACCAGAGCGGGATGAGCCCGACCAGTGCCCGTAGAGCTCTGGAAACCGGGCAGCGGCTGTCCGAACAGCCCGAAGTGGCTCAACAGGCATTGGCCGGTGATCTCTCCATGGAGCAGGCGGCCGCCGTCGCCGAGGGCGTGGCCGCCAACCCGTCGGCCGCTCGCGCCCTTCTGGCCAAGGCCAAGAGCGCGTCGGTGCCCGAACTCAATACGGAGGTGGCCCGGATCAAGTCGGCGAAGGACGACGAGGAGGTTCAGCGCGCCGAACGTCACCGGCGGCGCAGCCTTCGGCATTGGACCGACCGCACCGGCACCTGCCATGCCCACCTCAACGGCCACCCCGAAGACGTCGCCCGCCTCTGGCTGATGCTGGACCCGATCAAGCGACGACTCAACGCCCTCGGTCACCAGTCCGGGCAGCCACAGCCCCTCGCGGCTCTCGACTACGACGCCCTCGTCACACTGGCCCAGCTGGCCACTGGTCAAAACGCAGCCCTGTCGATCAGCGAGCTCATCGAGTTCGGGTTGTTCCCTGGGCTCGACGAGGAACTGGCCACGATCATCGCCACATCCTCGGTAGCCGCCGCTTGCCAGTCGAGCGGCCCTTATCCCGATTCGGCTGGCCCAACGGTCGGCGAGTCCGGCTCGGGCGCCCCGACGGCCACCGGCCAGCCCGGCTCGGACACCCCGGATGGCAGCAGCCCGGTCCCGACGGATCGCGCCGGCTCCAGCCCCAGCGCCAACCCACACGGTGTCGAGCTGAGCGGCGCTGGACCGGTCGATGCGAGCTGCCCGTTGCCGCCCGGTTCGGGTAAACCGAAACCGAAGCGGCCGAAGAGGTTGGCCGGCAGCCCGCTCAAACTGATTATCCGAGTCGACCTGGCCGCCCTCGTCCGCGGCTGGCCGGTCGACGATGAAGTCTGCGACATGCCCGGATTCGGCACCGTGCCCGTCTCGCTGATCCGCCAGATCATGGCCACTGACAGCCCATTCCTGGTCGGGCTCATCACGCAGGCAGAGACCGTCTCTCTCGCCTACCACCACGGTCGGCGACCCAACGCCATCCAACTATCAGCGCTCGATTGGATGTTCCCGACCTGCGCCGTCGAGGGCTGCCCGGCGACCACTGGCCTGGAGAACGACCACCGCCTCGACTACCGCGACACCCGGGTCACGACCCTGGATCAGCTCGATCGACTCTGCGGACACCACCACCGGCTGAAGACGCACCACAACTGGGCCCTGGTCCCGGGCAAAGGTCCGCGATTGTTCGTGCCGCCGGACGATCCCCGTCATCCGAACCGCTCGAGTGCATTCACCTCGGGTCCAGCGCCGCCGACCTCCGGACAATGAGCCCATCCCGGATGCACCGGACTTCCAGGGCTATGGCCGATCGTTCAGTCCATTTGGACGATCGGTTGATTCCGGTCCCCAGACCCGATCGTCCACCCGCCCCATCGTTACCGTTGTCAATACCAGTGACACCACTAAGGAGAAGCCATGAACGAGCTGGATGCGGAGTACAGCGGTCCGGGCAGTCCCGGGGGTCCCGGTGGACCTGGTGGCAGTCCCGGTGGACCGGGGGGCAGTCCCGGTGGACCGGGGGGCAGTCCCGGCGGCCCGGGTGGCAGTCCCGGCGGCCCCGGGGGTCCGGGCGGCCCCGGGGGTCCGGGGGGTTCTCCGGGCGGACCCGGTGGACCTGGAGGCGGTCCCGGAGGTCCGGGTGGTCCGGGCGGCGGTGGTCCGGGCGGCGGTGGTCCGGGCGGCACGGCCCAGGGCTCGACCAAGGCGTGGGGCAAGAACTCGGATGGCAGTTGGGATGTTTCGACCGAGAAGGGCGACTTCAACTTCCCTCAGGGTCAGACGAACCTGACCGACAACACCTCGATCACCGCCAACGACCAGATGCTCGTCCACCGCGACGCCCAGGGCAACCCCGATCACGTGCTCACCGCTGAAGGCACGTCGGTCGACAACAACCGCGATGGCAGCGTCGACACGATGAACTCCCAGGGCTACACGACGCAACGTGACGCCCAGGGCAACGTGGTGCAGACCAACCCGGACGGCACCACCAGCCGTTACCGCCAGCCGCAGTAACGCCTACCGGAGCGGCCCACCCGGTCGACGGTCGGCTCAACGATGAGTCACCCCCGACCGGGTCAGCCGCCTGTCGACCCGGCCGGCGGTATCTTGGCGCCGTCACTTCATCTCGTCGATGGTCTGCGCCAGGCCCCGGCGACCGCGGCCGGGGCAGAGCGGGTCGTAGCCGGCGGCCGCGGCCGGGACAGAGCGGGTCGTCGCCGGCGACGGCGGCCGGGTCAGAGCGAGCGTTCGAAGCGGATGGCCGGACGACCACCGATTTCGGTCGAACCGGTGGCCTCGAACCCAGCCTTCAGGAGCACCCGCCGGGAGGCCACGTTGGCCTCCGTCGTCCGGGCCCGGAGGGTGTGCAGCTCCAGTTCGGCGGCCGCTCGCCGGCAGACCTCCAACACCGTCGACGTGGCCAGGCCCTGGCCGGCCGCCCGCTCGGCCATCCGGTAGCCCAACTCAGCCGAACCGTCCCCGATATCGACCAGGTTGAAGCGGCCGAGCACGGAGCCGTCATCGGCCACCAGCACGTGGAAGGCGCACAGGCCCGTCCCCTGCTCGGACAGCCGGGCCTCGAGCTCGGACTCGAACTCCCGGAAATAGGCGTCTCCCCGGTCCGAGATCGACCGGGAGAAATACTCCCGGTTCTCCACCTCGAACTTCAACAACTCCGGCGCGTGTTCCGCACGCAGTCGCTCCAACTCCGGCACGCGAGCATCCTGGCACGGCACGAGGCGGCGGGAGCGGTCGCCCGGCGGGTCCGGACGCCGCCTGCGGTCGCCCGCGCTCCGGACCGGGACCATACGGGCCGGCCCGATCGCCCGTCGCCCGGCGGCCGGGCGCCGGGCGGATCAGGGCGTCGAGGGTTGGCGGGCGGGGCAGCCGGCCAGCATGTCGGTACAGGCGGCCACCGGTCGCCCGGCCCGGTCCAGGTCGTGCAGCCGGTATTCGGAGTAGTAGTAGAAGGACAGAGTGTCGGGGATGGAGATCCCGTCGATGTCGTAAGGGACGTTGCCCGCTGTCGGATCGGTCGGGTCGGCGGCCGCCCGGGCGGCGCTGAACGTGCCGGCCCCGAAGGACACCACGGAGGCGGCCGGATTGCCGGTGTTCCCGTTCCGATCGGCGCTCTGGTCGTAGGTGGAGAGCGCGGTGAGCCGCCGGTAGGCCGTGTCGCCGGCCGGCAGCAACGGATCGTGGCCGCCCCGCAGGTACTCGTCGAACCAGGCCAGCGTGTAATAGAACGCGACCCGCTCCCCGATCTCGTTGGCCGGCAGCACGTAGGGGATGTAGCTGTAGGTGAGATGGGTGCCGTCACGGACCGACACGATCTCCGAGTCGACCCCGGAACGGGCCAGGCTCAGGTAGCCGGCGGTGCCGTCCAGACCGCCTCCGTTGGACGAACCGTTCGGGTCGGGCACACTCGTCTGCGGCTGCGGATTGAACTCGTAGTCGTTGGTGAGCGCCAGCGCCGGCGCGTGCAGCGAACCGGCCCGATCTGCGGCCGCCACGGTTACGTTGGCCGGGCACTGCGAGATGGTGGCCGAGGTCAGGTCGTCCCAGGCGGCAATGGCCCTGACCCGGTTGTCGCACTGGCCCACCCAGCTGACCGCCTCGGCGCCGAGCGAGTGGCCGGCGATCCCGACCTCGGCCGGATCCAGCGTCTTCCAACCCGGGTTGTAGGTCCCCTTGTAGGGAGCCGCCGGCGACGACAGGAAGTAGCTCAGCGAGTCTTCGGCACCTTGGTAAAAGTTGTAGCTCTGCTGGTACGGGACGCCCTTGCACTGGATCGTCGGATCCGACAACGATGGGCACCCGGCCGGGAACAGGTCGGAGTCGCCCTGACCCTGGACGTCGTAGGTCATGACCTCGTACCCATACTGGGCCAGGCCCTCGGCGGCCCAGTAGTAGAGGTTCTGGTAGCCCTGCACCGACCCGTCGGTGATGACCACGCCCGGGTAGTGGCCATCGGCCAGCGTCGGCGTACCGGCCGGTGGCAGCCACACTTCGCCCCGCAGGACGGACCCGTCGGCCGACGGGAAACTGACCGGCACCACGTCTCCGCCGGTCCGGCTCTCCCAATCGCTCGCCGTGCGGAACCCGTCGGCCGCCTGCGACCCGGGGACCAGCGTGGTGGCGCCGCCGTGGATGTGGCCGGCACCGTCCGACAGCTGCTGGCCCAGCTGACTGATCCACAGACCAGAACCCTGGGTGGCGATCTGGTAGCCGTAGGTCGGGTTGGTGACCTGGTCGACCAACCGGGTCGTGGAGCAGTAGACGTTGAGCGCGTCGCGCTCGAACCAGGCCGGATTGGTCGGCTGGCCGCTCGAGTTGACCTCGGGATCGACGTGGTTGTCAGCGGCCGAGAAGCAACTGCTGTCGAGCCCGGCCCCGGTCGCCTGATCGCCGGCCGCCACACCCGCAGAGTGGCCGGCCACGTAAGCCCGGGCCTGGCCGGCCGGCGACAGGGTGGAGCCACCCGACGCCAGGGCCGGCCCGGCCAGAGCCGCCGATCCGAGGGTGACGGCGCCGGCCAGGATCAGGCCCCGCCGCTTCCTGGACGCGGTCGATGAGAGAGATTCCACCCCGATAGGTTCGCCACCCCCATCGCCGCACCTGCCCGAGGCAGGCCTAACCTCGAACCAACCAGCGCCGGGCGCCCGCTGGGGGGAGCCGGCGCCCGGATCGCCGGTTGTGACCCCTCCGGGGAGTACGCACCGGCGGAGGGATCTCCATTCCACACCCGAACGGCCGAAGATGCAACGAAGTTCCGGTGAACCCGGCCTGAACCTTGGCGCCGACCTAGGGCAAAACGGACGCCACGATCGACCGGGCGTCGACCGAAACCGGCAGCGTGCCGTAGGCGTGACCCCCGTCGCCGCCCAAGCGGCTGGCGCAGAACGCATCGGCCACCGCCGGCAGGCCGGAGCGGATCAACAATGACCCCTCCAACAACACCGCCATCTGCTCCACCACCCGCCGGGCCCGGGTTTCGATGTGATCCAGGTCACCCAGCTCGTCGGTCAGCCGGGCCAGGGCGGTGTCGTAGCGGGAGTCGGCCCCGCCGGCCCGGCCCAGCTCACCCATGAACGCCTCCACCGCGTCCGGTTGGCGGGCCATCGTGCGCAGCACATCGAGGGCGATGACGTTGCCCGACCCCTCCCAGATCCCGTTGAGCGGCGACTCCCGGAACAGGCGGGGCATGATCGACTCCTCGATGTAGCCGTTACCGCCCAGGCATTCGAGCGCCTCGGCCACCAGCCCGGGATGGCGCTTGCACACCCAGTACTTGCCGACGGCGGTGGCCAGCCGGCGGAAGGCCCGCTCGTGGTCGTCGCTCCCGGCCCGGTCGTAGGAGATGGCCAGCCGCACCATGAGCGCCGTCGCCGCCTGGGACTCGAGGGCCAGGTCGGCCAGCACGTTGACCATCAGCGGCTGGTCGACCAGTTCGGCGCCGAACGCCCGGCGGTGACGGGCGTGGTGGACGGCCTGCACCACCGCCTGGCGCATGCCGGCGGCGGCCCCGATCACGCAGTCCAGCCGGGTGTGCTGGATCATCTCCATGATCGTGGCCACTCCCCGCCCCTCGGGGCCGAGCAGCCGGCCCCACGCCCGGTCCAGCTCGATCTCGGAGGAGGCGTTGGACCGGTTACCGAGCTTGTCCTTCAACCGCTGCAGCTCGATGGCATTCACCACCCCATCGGGAGTCCAGCGGGGCACCACGAAGCACGACAGGCCGTTCCCGGTCTGGGCCAGCATCAGGAACAGGTCGGACATGGGGGCCGAGCAGAACCACTTGTGCCCGGTCAGCCGGTAGCCGGCGCCGTCCGCCTCGGCCCGGGTCGTGTTGGCCCGGACGTCGCTGCCGCCCTGCTTCTCGGTCATGGCCATGCCGGCCAGCGCACCGCTCTTGTTCTCGACACGGTCAAAGGAGGGGTCGTACCGCCGGCTCGTCAACCGCGGCCGCCACTCCCCGCTGAGCTCGGCGTCGGCATCGAGGGCGGGGACGATCGAATAGGTCATCGAGATCGGGCAGCCGTGGCCGGCCTCCACCTGGGACCAGACGTAGAAGGCCGCCGCCCGGGCCACGTGGGCGCCCGGCTGCGGGTCGGCCCATGGCGAGCCGTGCAGGCCGGCGGCGACGGCCGCCTCCATCAACCAGTGGTAGGTGGGATGGAACTCGACCCGGTCCAACCGGTGCCCGAAGCGGTCATGGGTCCGCAACCGGGGCGGGTTGGCGTTGGCCTCGAAGCCCCAGCCGATGGCCTCCTCGGAACCAGCCTTGGTCCCCAGTTCGCCCAACTGGCCGGCCGCCCACCCGGCGCCGCTCGCCGCCACCGCCGCCGGCAGCACCGGGTCAGCGGCGAACAGGTCGTAGCCCTGAAGCGGCGGCGGCTGGTTGGTGACCAGATGATTCGGCATCCCGCCGTTCTACCAGTGACCGGCCCGGCGACTGTCCCTACATACCCCCGGCCTTGGTCTGGCAGACGACCCGACCGCCGGCCGCCGAGGCGGTGGCCGACTCGTTCTGGATCTCACCGACGTTGAGTGTGCACGCCGATTTCGTGTGGCTGTCCCCCACGACGGTCACGGTGATGGGATGGACCGGGTCGTACTGGCCGGCGCTCGGCTCCGACCACGGCAGTTTCACGGCCCCACCCGATGAGTACTGCACATGGCCGCCCTGGCTGACCGTGATGGTGGCCGATCCCGGTCCGTTGGCCGAGGTCACCGAAACCGACACCGACTCGGTGAGAACCGTCGTGGGCGGCGCAACAGACGACGTGGTGGTCACCTGTAGCACGGTCGAAGACGATCCGGAACCCGTACCGGTGCTGGCGTTTTTGGCCGCACTCGAGCATCCGGTCACCAGAATCATCACCGCGACGCTGGGTCCCACCCAGGCTCGTCGACCCACCGACTCCGACGTTACCCCCTCCCACCTGATACCGCGATCAGGCCCGAGCAGCGACCTGAGCTCGAGCGCAACCGAGGGGGCCCTCGCCGCCCTGATCCTGGTCGCCCTGGCCGTCGGTATCGGCACCCTCACGTCCTGGTGCCGGCAGTGACGGGCTCCCCCCATGTTGCCCGTCGAGGACCACTGCTCCGCCGGTCGTTCCCGTCACCTCATAGGTGGCCTCGGCGCGTAGCTGGGTAATTGGCCGGAAGGCTCTCGAGGAGGACACAGGTGACCGACGGCGAGATACTGAATGCGGATCGCATCGCCGACCCGTGGGGGCCGCGTGCCCCATTCGGGCAGGGCGCGGATTGGCAACCGCGCGTCGATCAGGTGCTGACCGTCGATGAGCACGTGGTGGACAGGTGGGTCTCGTCGGCCTGCGTCATGTGTTCCTACGGCTGTGGCCTGGAGATCGCCGTAGCGGGCGACCGGATTGTCGGGGTCCGGGGTCGCGCCGAGGACCGGGTGAACCACGGACGGCTCGGTCCGAAGGGCCTGTACGCCTGGCAGGCCAACTCCTCCTCCGACCGCCTGACCGCACCGCTCATACGCCGGGACGGAGAACTGGTTCCGACCGACTGGGAGACGGCCATGGACGCCGTTGTCTCGCGCAGCAAGCAGTTGCTCGACGAGATCGGCCCGTCGGCGATCAGCTTCTACACCTCCGGCCAGTTGTTCCTGGAGGAGTACTACGTCCTGGCCATGCTCGCTCGTGGAGGCATCGGCACCCAGCACCTGGACGGCAACACCCGGCTGTGCACGGCCACTGCAGAGTGGGCCCTGATCGAGTCGTTCGGCGCGGACGGCGACCCTGGTTCCTACACCGACATCGACCACTGCGATGCGCTGCTCCTGGTCGGCCACAACGTGGCCGAGACGCAGACCGTGATGTGGGCCCGGATGCTCGACCGCCGGCACGGGCCCGACCGGCCCCACCTGGTCGTCATCGACCCCCGCCGGACCCCGGCCGCCGTCGAGGCGGACGTGCACCTGGCCATCAAGCCGGGCACCAACGTCATGGTCCTGAACGCGCTCCTCCACGAGATGATCGCCAACGATTGGGTGGACCATCCCTGGGTCGACGCCCATACCGTCGGCTTCGAGGAACTGGCCCGCGTGGTCAGCGGGTACCCGCCGGAGCGGGCGGCTGAGGTCTGCGGCGTCGAAGCCGACGACATCCGCGCCGCAGCCCGGATCCTCGGCACGTCGTCGGCGCTGGTCTCGACCGTGCTGCAGGGGGTCTACCAGTCCCATCAGGCCACCGCCGCCGCCATCCAGGTCAACAACATCAACCTCTTGAGGGCGATGATCGGGCGTCCGGGGGCCACCGTGTTCCAGATGAATGGGCAGCCCACCGCCCAGAACACCCGCGAGGCGGGCGCCGACGGGTCCCTTCCGGTGCAGATGAACTGGCAGAACGACGACCACGACGAAGCGCTGGCCCGCCACTGGAAGATCGACACGCTCGATCTGCCGCACTGGGGCCCACCCACCCATGTCATGCAGATCATGCGGTACATCGAGACCGGGTCGATCAACTTCTTGTGGGTGTCGGGCACCAACCCGGCCGTGTCCCTCCCGGAGTTGGCCCGGATCCGATCCCTACTGGCCAAGGACGACCTGTTCCTGGTCGTCTCCGACGCATTCATGACCGAAACGGCGGCGATGGCCGATGTCGTCCTGCCGGCCGCCCTGTGGGGCGAGAAGACGGGCACGTTCACCAATGCGGATCGGACGGTGCACCTCTCCGAGCAGGCGGTCGCACCGCCGGGCCAGGCCCGCTCCGATTTCCACATCTTCACCGACTACGCCCACCGCATGGGGCTCGAGAACCGAGAGGGCCGACCTTTGATCGAATTCGCCTCGCCCGAAGCGGCCTTCGACGATTTCGCCCGTCTGTCGGCGGGGCGGCCGTCGGACTATTCGGCCTTCACCTACGACAAGCTCCGTCAGAGGAACGGCATGCAGTGGCCGTGCAACGAAGACCACCCGGACGGCCAGGAACGACTGTACGGAGACGGCGTGTTCTGGACCCATGCCGACCGCTGCCAGAGTTTCGGACACGATCTGACCACGGGCGCAGCGAACGAGTCCGACGAATACCGGGCCCACGACCCGAACGGCCGGGCGGTTCTGAAGGCGGCCCAGTACAGCGAGTCCTACGAACCGCCCACCGACGACTACCCCTTCCGGTTGACGACGGGCCGCACCGTGTACCACTTCCACACCCGGACCAAGACCGGGAGAGCACCCGAACTGGCCGCCGCGGCGCCGGACATGTGGGTCGAGTTGTGCCCGCAGGATGCCGAGGCCCACGGGATCGCCGAGGGCGACCTGGTCAAGGTGTCCTCCCCTCGCGGGGCCATCCACGCGCCGGCCCGGCTGACAGGAAGCCGTCCGGGTGTCGTCTTCGCCCCGTTCCACTACGGGTACTGGGATCAGTCCGACGATCCCGATCGCCATGACCGGGCCGCCAACGAGCTGACCCTGACCGCTTGGGACCCGGTCTCCAAGCAACCGACCCTGAAATCCGCGGCGGTGGCAGTGTCCAAAGCGGCCGACGGCGCCGGTCCGGCCGTGGCGCCCCAGACGGCGGCTTCTGCGACGGTGACGGAGGGAGGACGGTGAACAAGATCGGTTCGTTGATCGAGCAGCTCCACGACGCCGAGGTCTCGCTGGCCGCCGACTACCGCAAGGTGGGCGAGCGCCACGCCGTCGAACACGACCTCTGGTACGGCTGCCACACCGTGGCGCAACAGTGCGAGGGGCGAGCCGAGCAGTTGCGGGCCGTCGCCGACCGCTACGGCGACAAGGTGGCGGCGCCGCACGACTCCGAGATGCTCCGGAGCCTGATGACCCACGTACGCCACGCCGGTTCCGACCTGATCGGGCGCTCGTCGAGTGCCGGTCTGTTGATGCTGCGCGATCTACGCCATCTCTACACCGCCACCGAAGAGGTCAGCTTCTACTGGGTCCTGCTCGGTCAGGTCGCCCAGGCCAAACGGGACCGGCGCCTGATCGAGACCGTGGACATCCTGCACCGCCAGGTCCTCGACCAGATCAAGTGGCTCAAGACCCGGGCCAAAGAAGCCAGCCCCCAGATTCTCGTCGGCCGCTGACCGTCCTCGGGCGGAATCGCCGGCCGATCGGGGTGGGTGGGCGCAGAGGGACTCGAACCCCCGGCCACCGCCTTGTAAGGGCGGTGCTCTAACCAACTGAGCTATGCGCCCGGGGGGTCCCATGGTAGAGGGCCGGAGGGGCGCAGGTCCTCCTCGGAACAGACGGGGACGCCGGCGGCGGCCAACGCCGCAGCGGTGACGCCGGGCCGGGCGGCCAGCGTCCGTGAAAAGGTCCCGTCGTAGACCGGCCCACACCCGCATGACGGGGACCGGGCCTTGAGCACGGCGCCGACGACGGAGGCCGCCCGCGCCAACGCCAGGGCGTGGTCGGCGCCGCGGAGATAGAAATCGGTGACGTCCTCACCGGCGCCGGTGCGGACCTGCCCGTCGTCGCCCCGCTCGGCGGCCGGACGGGGTGTCGGCAGGCCGCCGGCCACTTCCGGGCAGACGGGGATGAGGCGATGACCGGCCGCCAGGTCGGCGACCGCGATGGATGGTGAGGAGCCGCCCCGATGGTTGCAGGCCACGCCCAGCAGGCACGCCGACACGAGGACGGCGGGCGGTTGCTCAGACATGGCCCACAACCATACGGGGACCTGCTCCCAGGGGATTACGCAATCAGCTGCGTCCCGGGGGCCGGATTCTTGGGCGGCCGGCCCCGCTTGCGCTTCTGGGCGAGGATGCGGCCGTTCATGAACAGCTGACCGCCCCAGACACCCCACGGCTCGCGCCGGGCGATGGCGCCTTCGAGGCACTCATCGGCCACGGGGCACAGACCGCAGATCCGCTTGGCCTCGATGATGTCGGGGATCTCGTCCGAGAAGAAGAGTCCGACCATCGATTCCGTTCCGTCTCGGCAGCTGGCTGCGTCCCAGTCGATCACCGGCTCCTCACCGGGAACCGACAGGTCTATGTATTCCTGATCCAGCTCGAAGGCGAACATCTGCCGCCCGTCCTTTCTCTTCTTCTCTCTCTCGTGAACTCGGTCCGGGAAAATAAAAAGGCCGCCGGGAAAATCCCGGCGGCCTTTGGACCCTCTTTCGGTGATGGGGTTCGTCCTTATCCGGACGTCCCATCCCGGGGACCCAAAGGCCAACCGTCGGAATCGATCGTGTCGCCCATGGTGAATCGCTTCTGCGCGTGCTTTGCGAGACCCGTAGCCGGCACCAGATACACGGGGAGCCCCACGAGCGACGCGGCGGAAGCCACCGACGGGCGCGGCCAAGCGGAAGCGGCCATGCACGAAACGGTCTGCGTCGAGTTGCTGTTCATCGATGGCCCTCCCTTCCTGATGTCTGCGGGACCTACTAGATCACACCACGATGGCAGTGAGGCCGTCAAACTATTTATTCCGACAACTTCAGGCGGGCCTCGACCAGCTCGTCCAGCAGCTGGGGCGTGGCCCCGGCCACGACCGTCCGGCGCTCTCCCCCCTCGGTCACGACCAGGTCCCGGCCGAACGCCTCCCCCACCGACGCGCCTGCCTCCCGGCAGATCAAAAGGCCACCCAGGTAGTCCCACGGTGCCAGCGATTGGGCGGCGCAGTCGATGAACCCGTCCAGGACCCCACAGGCCACGGCGCAGATGTCGAGGGCGGCTGCGCCCAGGCTGCGGTACTGGTTCCACCCGACGTAGCGCCGGGGATAGCCGGAGAAGGCCACGATCGACGATGACAGGGCGGTAGACCCCGACGGGGCGATGACCGATCCGTCCTGGAACGCTCCCCCGCCGAGCGAGGCCGAGAACCGGACCCCGGACGCCTGGTTGACCACCACTGCGGCGATCGGGCCGTCGGCGGAGACGGCGCACAGGCTGGTCGCCCACCACGGCAGGCCCCGGGAGGCGTTGGTCGAGCCGTCGACCGGGTCGATGACCACCCGCACCGGTCGGTCGGGATGGTGGACACCCGACTCCTCGGAGAAGGCTCCGAGGCCGGCCCGGTCCAGCACGTCGAGGGCGGCGGCGTCGGCCAGGATGTCGCTGCGGTACTGGTCGGGACGGCCCCGGGTGCCGGCCGGGCCCCAGTCCTCCAGTCCGGTCAACGCCTCCGACACGGCGGTGGCGGCGTCGTGCAGGACCTGCAGAACGGCTTCGGGGGTCACCCGATAGGGTCTACCCGATGGCCGTGATCGATGTTGCCGGCTACGTGGCGGAGCTCAAGGACCACGCCGTGGACCACGGCTTCCACGTGCACGACGAGCGTCATTTCGTAGAGACCTACTCCCTCCGTCAGGCCTGGGAGGTGGACCTGCACCCCGAGGACGCCTGCAACGGCCCGCTCGACCTGCACCTGGCCCTCGAGGTCGACCCCCGGGTCCTGCTGGCCTTCGAGGACCTGGTCGTGGATCTGCCCGAAGGCGACGAACCGAAGGACGAGTTCTTCTTCCCGCTCACTTTCACCTGGGCCCTACCGCCGCTGCCGCAGGGCCCGGACCTGTTGAGGCTGGCCATCGACCTGGCCGGCATCGGCGGGATCGAGCTGCCCCTCGAGTCGTCCGCCATCGACAGCTACGCGTCGGCGACCGACCCGGCCGAACGGCGCATCACGATCGTGGCCCGCCAGCAGGTGTCCCTGGCCCGGGTGCTGACCGGCGAGGAGCTCCTGTGCGAGACGTTCGACAAGTCCCTGGCCGTCAGCCAGTACCTGCTCGAGCGGGCTCCCATGTGGTTGGGCCCGGACCCGGTCTAACCGGCTCTGCGCAGCGTGGCCGGCGTGGAGTCGTCGTAGGCGACCAGGAAACTGGACAGGCCGTCCTCGAGCGCCGCCGGCGATTCCCAGGAGTAGAGGACCGGCTGGAACCGGGTGATGTCGTACTCGGCCGAGCCCATGGCCCAGAAATCGGCCGGCCGCACCTCCACCTGGCCGAACTCGGCCGTCTCCCCGACCGACGACAGGATGCCGGCCCCGAACGCCTTCAGCCGGCCGCTCTCCCGGACCACCCCGAACTCCATCGTGTACCAGAACACATGGGACAGGAAGCGCAGGGCTTCGTCGGTCCGGGTACGAGCCACCGCCTCCCCGACCAGGCGGTACATGTCGGCGTAGCCGGGCGCCCCCAGCTGGTTGGCGTGGCCGATCACCTCGTGAATGACGTCAGGTTCAGGTGTGTACAAAGGAACAGACGGGTGCCGCAGATATTGCGTCGACCAGAACACGCCTTCGGCGAAGGATCCGTAGAAGTCCCGCAGCGGGGCCAGCCCGGCGACCGGTAGGTAGCGGAACCCGCAGACCTCCGAGAGGCGCTCGCCCACCTCGGTGAGTTGCGGCACCCGGTCGGCCGGCAGGCGGACGGCGTCCTTGCCCTCCAGGTAGGCGGTGCACGCGTGCCGCTCGTGCAGGTCGACCAGCGCAGCGCTGACCTCGGCCCACACGCCGTGCTCGACGTCGCTGTACTCCGGTTCGGGCACCGGCTGTCCCATACTCCAACGGGCGGCCAGCCCGGCCAGATCGTCGCGACGGGCCCGGTAGACCGGGTCGGTCACGCCCGGATGATCGCCCGCCAGCTCGACGGTGACCCGCCCGCCTGTAGTGGTGCGCACCGGCGAATAGCGGTCCATACTCCGATCATTCCCCCTCGGTCGGCGCCTGTAAATGCTGATGGATCAACTCCCGGCTGCGCGGCGCGATGCGGGTGGCCAGGATCAGTGACGTGGTCGTACGGGCGATACCCGGCACCTCGAGGATGCGGGCGATGAGCCGGCCCAGGTGGTCGTTGTCCCGGGCCACCACCCGGCACAGCAGGTCGGCCGAGCCGGTCGTCATATAGGCCTCGACCACCTCGGGGATGGCCCGCAGCTGGTTGTCGACCTCCGGCGCCCGGCCCTGGGCGATCTCGATGGTCACGAACGCGGAAACCCCGTAGCCGAGCCGGCGGAGGTCGATCTCGGGGCCGAATCCGGTGATCACGCCGGCTGCCGTCAACCGGTCCAGGTGGGCCTGCGCGGTGTTGCGGGCGACTCCCGCCTCCCGGGCCAGCTGCATCGTCCCCGCCCGTGGATAAAGAGCGAGCGCGGCGATCAGTCGTTCATCGATCGAGTCCAGTGGAAATGGCTGCACGGTTGTATCAATATACCCGTCAGAAGTTGATCGATATGCTCATGGTAGGTCGAGGATGTTGACGGAACCCACCCAGTGGGCGTACATCTGATGACATGACCGACACCTTGGCGCGCCCCGCCCCCACCGTCGCCCGGCTGATCCACGGCTGGGATCACCTGGAGTGGTGGGTCGGCAATGCCCGGGCCGTGACCGCCTGGCTCACCAGCGGCTTCGGTTTCGAGGTGGTGGCCTACGCCGGGCCGGAGACCGGCCTGGCCGACCGGTTGTCCTATGTACTGGCGTCGGGCGACACCCGTTTCGTCGTCACCGGCGGTCTCGATCCCGACGGCGAGATCGCCCAACACGTCCTGCGACACGGCGATGGCATCCGCCACCTGGCATGGCAAGTGGATGATGCTGAGGAGGCCGCCGATGTCGCAGCGGCGAAGGGTGCGGAGGTCGTGGTCGAGCCCGTCAGCGTTGACGGTGAACACGGTTCGGTCACGACCTCCGCCATTGCCACCTACGGCGAGACGCGCCACCTCTTCGTCGACCGCGGTGACTGGCACGGGACCGGCTGGGGCCCGCATTTCACCGCCGAACGCCTCCCCCGCCGTCCCGTCGGCCCGACCGTCGGGACGGCGTCGATCGACCACGTGGTCGGCAACGTCGAGCTCGGTTGCCTCGACAAGTGGGTTGCCTTCTACTGCGACGTGCTCGGCTTCTCCGAGATGCGCCACTTCGACGCCGACCAGATTTCGACGCAGTACTCCGCCCTGCGCTCGACCGTCGTGCACAACGGGGCCGGGGTCACCATGCCCATCAACGAGCCCGCCCCCGGCCTGCGCAAGAGCCAGATCGAGGAGTACCTCGACGCCTATCGCAGCCCCGGTGTGCAGCACATTGCCCTGGCCACCCCCGACATCCTGACCTCGGTGGCGGCCATGAAGGACCGCGGCGTGCGCTTCTTGGACATGCCCGACACGTACTACGAGGACGCCCGCCGGCGGGTCACCGGCTTCGATCTGGACTGGGAAGCTATGCAGCGCCTGGGCATCGAGGTCGACGTGGACGAGGGCGGCTATCTCCTTCAGGTCTTCACCGAGACGGTGACCGACCGGCCCACCGTCTTCATCGAGATCATCCAGCGGGAGGGCGCCAGCGGCTTCGGCGAGGGCAACTTCAAAGCCCTCTTCGAGGCGATCGAGCGCGAGCAAGCCCGGCGGGGCAACCTGTAGGAGTGCTCCTCCCTTACGGCGTCGACACCGACGGCCACGTCGTGGTGGCCGCCGGCCGTGAGGTGATCGATCTGTCGTTGATGGACGGCTTCGACGTCGACCGTCAGGTGTTCCGCAGCGGTTCCCTGAACCAGTTCATCGCCCTCGGCCCCGACGCCTGGGCCCGCACCCGCGCCCAGCTGCTCGCCGCCTTGGGTGATGACAGCCGCCCGTCAGTCGCCGCCCGGCGAGCCGCCCCGCAGGTACAGGCGGGCGCCGGCCATGAATCCCAGCCGGCGGTCCCAGCCGCCGCCCGGCGAGCCACCTCGGATGTGGTGCTGATCAGGCCGTGGACGGTCGGCGACTACGCCGACTTCTACGCCTCGCGTGAGCATGTCGAGGCCATGGGCCGCATGCTCCGGCCGGGCGAGGACCCGTTGCCGCCGGCCTGGCTGCACCTGCCCATCGGCTACCACGGGCGGGCCGGCACGGTCATCGTCAGCGGCCAGCCGGTCTACCGCCCGTGGGGGATCCGCCCCGGACCGTCCGCCCCGGAGCCGGCGGGGAGCACCGGCATCGCTCCGGCGGCGACGGCCGGCGGCACCGGCATCCATCCGGCGTCGCCCGGGGGCACCGGCCTCGCTTCGGCGACGTCGGCCGGCGGCACCGGCATCGCTCCGGCGACGTCGGCCGGCGGCACCGGCATCGCTCCGGCGACGCCGCCTAGCGCGGTTCCGGCGGGCGGGGCCGGCTCAGCCGCAGCTCCGTCGTACGGCCCGTCCCTGCGGCTCGACGTCGAGGTCGAGCTCGGGTTCGTGGTCGGGGTCGGGGTGGATCGGGGCCAGACCATCACGGCGGCCGAGGCGGAACGGCACCTGTTCGGGATGGTCGTGCTGAACGACTGGAGTGCCCGGGACATCCAGGCGTTCGAGTACCGGCCGCTCGGGCCGTTTCTCGGCAAGTCATTCGCCACGTCGATCTCACCGTGGGTCGTGCCGATGGCCGCCCTCGAGCCGTACCGGGCGGCCGGCCCGGTCCAGGACCCCGAGCCGGCCAGCTATCTGAAGGCGTCCGAGCCCCGCGGCTTCGACATCCGTCTCCAACTCTGTGTCAACGACAGTGTCATCTCCCGCATGTCTTCCTCCGGTCTGTACTGGTCGCCGGCCCAGATGCTGGCCCACCTGACGGCCAACGGGGCGGGCGTGCGGGCCGGTGACCTGTTCGGCACCGGCACCATCTCGGGCCCCGGCCCAGGCGCCTCCGGCTCCCTCATGGAGCACTGGCAGGGCGAGCGGTGGCTGACCGACGGCGACCAGGTGACCATGTCCGCCTGGTGTGGCGACGAGCCGGCCGGCACCGTGACCGGCCGGGTGGAGGCCCGACCGTGACCGGACCCGATCAGACGGGTCAGCCGAGAGGCCCCGCCGAAGCCGCAGGCACCAGTACGGAGAAGGTGGAGCGATGAGCTATTACGTCAAGGTCGGGGACGTGCCCCGCAAGCGGCACACGTGGCACGGCGACGCCGGCGGCCACCGGATGGCCGAGGAACTGATGGGCGAGGAAGGGTTCCGGGGCGCGTCGTCGCTGCTCTACCACCGGCAGTCCCCCAGCGCCATCACCGGGGTGGAGCCGTTCGAGGTCGACCGGTCGGCGTTGACCCCCAACCACCCCCTGTTGCCCTGGCACCTGAAGCCGGCGCCGGCGCCA
>DASZNC010000102.1:0-11037 GCA_035551615.1 Acidimicrobiales bacterium | reverse complement strand
CTCGGGCCGACGCATGGCACAGGGCACCTGCCCGGTCTGCGGCACCAAGATGAACCGGATGCTCGGCGCCAAGAAGTGACCTGCGGCCGGGCGGGGTAGCACCCGCCCGGCCCTTCACCCGCCGACGCCGGCAGGAGCCGGCCGACCGAGAAACCTGCTGTCCAGGCCGGTTCACGGTGGTGGCTGCCAGGTAGTCTGTAAGACCGTGCGTTACTGGCTCGAGACCCTGGGCTGCCCCAAGAACCAGGTCGACTCCGACAAACTGGGCGGCCGTCTCGAGTCCGAGGGCTACGAGCGGGCGACCAGCCCCGAAGGGGCCGACCTGGTGGTGGTCAACACGTGCGCCTTCATCGAGGCGGCCCGCCAGGAATCGATCGACACCATCTTGGAGCTGGCCCAGACGAGCGCCACCGGCGCCCGGCTGGCGGTGACCGGCTGCCTGGCCGAACGCTACGGCTCGGAGTTGGCCGCCGCCCTGCCGGAAGTGGACGTGGTGGCCGGATTCGGCGTGTCGTTCACCGGGCCCGACCCGACCGCGCCGGCACTGCAACCGACGGTCGCCGCACTGAACCCGATGGCCGCCGCATTGGGCATCACCGCCGTCGCGCCCGACCGGACCGCCGGCGACGCCCCCGCCCAGATGAGCCCGCCCGCCGGGGTGCCGGTCACGTTGGGGCGGCGGCCGGAACCGGTCCCGTCCTTTGACCTGCTGAACCTGCCCCGGCCGGCCACGACCTCACCCTGGGGCTACGTGAAGGTGGCCGAGGGGTGCGATCGCAAATGCGGTTTCTGCGCCATCCCGTCGTTCCGGGGCCGCCAGCGGTCCCGCCGGCCCGACGCCATCCTGGCCGAGGTCGACGAACTGGGGGCCCAGGAGGTCGTGCTGGTGGCCCAGGACCTGGCGTCGTACGGCCGGGACCTCGGTGAGCGGGGCATAGTCGACCTGGTCCGCTCCGTGGCGGCACGGGTCGAACGGGTACGACTGCTGTATCTGTATCCTTCCGACCTCTCCGACGGTCTGATAGACGTGATCGCGGAGACGGGCTGCCCGTACTACGACCTTTCGTTGCAGCACGTATCCCGCCCGCACGTCCGGCGCATGCGGCGCTGGGGCGACGGCGAGCGCTTCCTGACCCGCATCGACCGTATCCGCCGCCTGTATCCCGACGCCGCTTTCCGCTCGTCGTTCATCGTCGGCTACCCGGGCGAGACGGAGGAGGACCACGACCGCCTCCTCGAGTTCGTCGGGGCGGCCGAGTTGGACTGGGCCGGCTTCTTCCCGTTCTCCAACGAGGCCGGCACCTACGCGACGACGCTGGGCGGCCAGGTGGACGACGCGTTGATGGCCGAGCGGCTGGCCGAGGTCAGCGAGCTGCAGGACGGCATCACCGCCCGGCGCCGCCGGCAGCTGATCGGTCGGGAGGTGCGGGTGCTGGTGGACCGCCCGGGTGTGGGCCGCAGCCACCGGGAGGCCCCGGAGATCGACGGTGTCGTTCGCCTGTCCGGCCCGGCGCCGGCCGGCACCTGGCTGGACGTGACCGTGACCGGCGCCGAGGGGCCGGATCTGGAGGCCCGGGTACTGGAGGGGGCGGCCTGATGGCGACCCGGGTGGCGGGCAAGTTCGAGAGCTCGGCGCTGGCCACGCCGGCCAACGCCATCACTGCGGTGCGCATCCTGGCCACGCCGGTGATCCTGCTGATGATCGTCGAGCTCGAAATCTCCTGGGTGGTGGCCGTCGCCTGGGCGGCGGTGGCCAGCACCGACTTCCTCGACGGCTACGTGGCCCGCCGGCAGGGGGCGACCACCTCGGGCGCCTTCCTCGACCCGTTGGCTGACAAGGTGCTGGTGCTCGGTGCCCTGGCCGCCCTGGCGTCGGTCCATCTCACCTCCTGGGTGCCGGTGGTCCTGATCGGCGGGCGCGAGGTGGTGATCAGCGTCTACCGCTCGAAGGTGGCCCGCCGGGGCATATCCGTGCCGGCCCGGCCTCTCGGCAAGATGAAGACGGCCTTCCAGGACGGCGCCGTCGGGTTCATCCTGATGCCGGCCACCGGCCTGCACCACATGTGGGTCGGCCACGACATCCTCTGGATCTCGGTGGCCCTGGCCGTGATCAGCGGCGCCCAGTACCTGCTGGACAGCCGCCGGCCGGCCCCGGTCGTGGTGGTGGCCCGTGATGCGGGCGAACTGCCGGCCGCGTAGCGGGTGCGCTGCGAGGTCGTCGCCGTCGGCACGGAGCTGCTGCTCGGCCAGATAGTCGACACCAACTCGGCGTGGATCGGCGAGCAGCTGGCGGCGGCCGGGATCGATTCGCTGCACCAGACCAAGGTGGGCGACAACCTGGGTCGCATCGTGGGCGCCCTGCGGGCTGCGCTGGCCCGGAGCGACGCGGTGATCTGTTGCGGTGGGCTGGGTCCGACCCAGGACGACATCACCCGGGAGGCCATCGCCGAGGTGCTGGGCGTGCCGCTGGAGGTGGACGACGAGGTGGCGGCCCGTATCTCCGAGATGTTCAGCGCCCGGGGCCGGGCCATGGCGGCCAACAACCTGCGCCAGGCCGAGGTACCCCGCGGCGCCACCGTCATTCCCCAGTTGCGGGGCACGGCGCCGGGGCTGATCGGCCGGCTGGGCGACCGGCGCATATACGCCGTACCCGGGGTGCCCCACGAGATGCGGGAGATGATCACCCGGGCGGTGATCCCCGATCTGATCGCCCAGTCGGGCGAGGTGGCGACCATCTTCAGCCGCACGCTGCGGACGTGGGGCATCGCCGAGTCGGCGCTCGACGAGCAACTGGCCGGCCGCATGGCCGCCCTCGACGGCCTCCGAGCCGACGGCCGGCCGGCGCCGACCATCGCCTTCCTGGCCAGCGGCATCGAGGGCATCAAGGTGCGGATCACGGCCAAGGCCGGCTCGGCCGGCGACGCCGCCGCCCTGGTCGAGGCCGAGGAGGCCGAGGTCCGGGCCCTGCTCGGCCCGGCCGTGTTCGGGGTCGACGAGATCGGCATGGAGGCAGCCGTGGGCCGGCTCCTGGTCGACCACGGCCTGACCCTGGGGGTGGCCGAATCTCTCACCGGTGGCCTGGTCGGCAGCCGGATCACCGCCGTGGCCGGCGCCAGTGGGTGGTTCCGGGGATCGCTCGTGGTGTACGCGTCGAGCGTCAAGCGCTCGCTCCTCGGCGTCGGCGACGGACCGGTGGTGAGCGAGTCGGCGGCGGTGGAGATGGCAGCCGGAGCGGCCCGGGTGCTGGGCGCCGACGTCGGGCTGGCCCTGACCGGCGTGGCCGGGCCGGACGAGCAGGATGGCCAGCCGGTGGGCACCGTCTGGGTCGGCCTGAGCGGGGACGCGGTCGGTGGCGACCGGGCCCATCTGCTGCAGATGGGCCATTACGGCGGCGACGCCCGTGAACAGATCCGCCAGATGGCAACCATCTCCGCTCTCGACCTGGTGCGCCGGCGATTGATGCCGGGTTGATTCGTCGGCCGCTCGACGGCGGCGGCGAGGTAGGTTCGGCGCATGCCTGGCTCCATCCTCGGTAATCGCGTCCGCCGGGTAGAAGACCCGGACCTGCTCACCGGTCGGGGGACCTACGTCGGCAACCTGCGGGTGCCCGGCCTTCTACGCGCCGTCTTCGTCCGCTCGCCCTTCGCCCACGCCCGCATCGAGAGCATCGACACGTCCGACGCCGCCGGGATGCCCGGCGTGGTGGGCGTGTTCACCGCCGACGACCTGGGCGTGGCCCCGTTCCACGGCTTCATGGTGCTGAACGAGGCCTGCGCCCGCCCCGCCCTGGCCACTGGGAAGGTCTGTTTCGTCGGTGACCCGGTGGCCGTGGTGGTGGCCGAGACCGAGGCCCAGGCGCTGGACGCGGCCGAAACGGTGATCGTCGAGTACGACCCGCTGGAGGCGGCCGCTGATCTCCGCCACGCAGTGGCCGACGATGCCCCCCTGCAGTTCGAGAAGATCGGCAGCAACGTGGTGGCCGGCATGGCCGGCGCCGGTGACCCGCTCGAGGGCGCCCACCGGGTGGTCCGGGCCCAGCTCGAGAACCAGCGGGTGGCGGTGGTGCCCATGGAAGGCGACGCCATCGCCGCCATTCCGAGTGACTGCGGGGCGGGCGCCGAGTACGACGACTACCGCATGACCGTGTACGTCTCGACCCAGATGCCCCACGGTTTCGCCACTGCCATCGGCCGGGTGCTGGGCTACGCGACCGAGGACGTCCGGGTCATCGCTCCCCACGTCGGCGGCGGGTTCGGGGCCAAGGCCGGCATCGGGGCCGAGCACGCCTCGGTGATCGCCGCGGCGCGCCACCTGGGCCGGCCCGTCACCTGGGTGCAGACCCGGTCCGACAACCTGGTGGCCATGCCCCACGGCCGGGGCCAGCTGCAGTGGATCGAGATGGGCTTCGACGAGGACCACCGCATCACCGGGATGCGCTGCCGCATCCTGGGCGATGCCGGCGCCTACGCCGGATTCGGTGGCGCCCTGGCCATCGGCCCCACCCGCAGCATGGCCCAAGGCGTCTACGCCATCCCCCGGATCCGCTACGACGTGGCCGTGGCCGTCACCAACACCACCCCGATGGGAGCGTTCCGGGGCGCCGGCCGCCCGGAGGCGGCCGAGTTTCTCGAGCGGATGATGGACATCGCCGCCGCCGAACTGGACATCGATCCGGTCCAGATCCGCCGCCTCAACCTGCTGCCGCCCTTCGACGGCGAATACCGCACCGTCATGGGCACCCCTTACGACAACGGGGACTATCTCAACACGCTCGAGCAGGCGCTCGCCCACGCCGGCTACGAGGAGCTGCGGGCCGAGCAGGCGGCCCGGCGGGCCCGTGGCGACCGTGTGCAGATGGGCATCGGCATGGGGGTCTACGTCGAGATCACCGGCGGGGGGGCGGGCGAGGAGTTCGCCGCCGTCGAGGTCCACGGCGACGGCACCGCAACCATCCGGGTCGGCACATCGGCCCACGGCCAGGGCCACGCCACCAGCTTCGCCATGATCGTGTCCGACCAGCTGGGGATACCGATCGAGGACATCCGCTTCGTGCAGTCCGACACCGCGGCCGTGCCCCGTGGCGGGGGGACGGGCGGGTCCCGGTCCCTACAGATCGGCGGCAGCGCGGTGTTGACCGCCACGGAGTCGGTCCTGCAGCAGGCCAAGGAGATCGCCGCCGCCGAGCTCGAGGCCAGCCCGGACGACATCGTCGTCCACGACGGCGGTCTGGGAGTGGCCGGCGTGCCGTCGCGCACCCTCGGTTGGGGGGAGCTGGCCGACCGCTCGGGCGCCGGCCTGGCCGCCCAGGTGGACTTCAAGGTGCAGGGCGCCACGTTCCCCTTCGGGGCCCATGTGTCGGTGGTCGAGGTGGACACCGAAACCGGCCATGTCCGGCCGCTCCGCCATGTGGCGGTCGACGACTGCGGCCGCATCCTCAACCCGCTCCTCGTCACCGGTCAGCAGCACGGCGGCATCGCCCAGGGCATGGCCCAGGCGTTGTGGGAGGGGGTCGTGTACGACGAGGAGGGCAATCCTTTGACCTCCAACCTGGCCGACTACGCCATGCCCAGCGCCGCCGAGTTCCCCTCGTTCGAGACCTTCAACACCGAGACGCCGACCTACCGCAACCCGCTCGGCGCCAAGGGCATCGGTGAGTCGGGGACCATTGGTTCCACCCCGTCGGTGCACAACGCCGTCATCGACGCCGTCTCCCACCTGGGCGTGCGCCACATTCCCATGCCCTGCACCCCCGAGCGGGTGTGGCGGGCCGTCGCCGCCGCCCGGGGGGGAGGGTCCCAGGTGCCCTGGAACGAGCCGCCGGCCGCCTTCGACCGCCTACCCGGCCCGGACCAGGCCGAGCGCCCGGAAGCGGCGGACGTCGACATCTAGGTCACCGTTGCCGACACGCTAAAAGGAGACGGCCTGCCACGTATGACCCCCATCCCGGGTCATGTAGACGGTCGGGGTGGGTGCATAGGCCACGGCCACGCCCTGGGTGGTGCTGGTGAAGCCGACATAGCCGAAGTTCGACCCGTTCGACACGGCCGTACCCGGCTCGGCGGTGAACCAGCTCCGGCCGCTGTCGAAGCTCATCTCCAGGCCCACCTGCCCGTCGGCCACGGCGATCGTCTGCGGGTGGCCGGGGGCGGCCGAGATCGACTCGGCGTCGCTGCCGGGCAGCTCGGCCACCGCCGAGAACGACCGGCCGCCGTCGGCCGACGAGAACAGCCAGCTGTGGCCGGCCGTGGTCCCGGCATCGGGCGTGCCCCACGTACCCTCGCTGCACACGGCGATCAGGTCGGTGGCCGACGCTGCCGCCAACTGGCCGGCGCCGTTGGCCGAGGCGCAGGGGGGCGTCCAGTTGGACCAGGCACCACTGGCGTACTCGGCCCCCGAGACGGTGGTGCGGTTGTCGTTGACCAGCCAGCCGTTGGTGCCCCAGAGTGTCAGCGAAGGTGACAGGACCGGGCCGGCACCGATGTCCGGCTGCAGCGGAGAGGCGACCCAGCTGTCGGTGCCGGCGGGGGTGGTGAACAGCTCCTCCACCGTCTGGCCCTGGCAGCCCGAGGTCCCGGCCGGGCAGGTCCCGTAGGCGACGAGCTGGGCGCCGCCCCCCGATGCCTCGAGGTCGGCGATGGTGGCACCTTTGAACGGGACGGCGACCTGGGTCCAGGTGGCCCCGCCATCGACGGTGGACCACAGCGAGCTGGCCAGCTGGCTGGACCCTGGCGCCGTCCAGGCCCAGCCATCGTCGGCGTTGGCGAAGCGCACCTGGAAATGCGGTGCCCCACCTGCGAACTGGGTGTCGCCGGCCGGCACGGTGATGGCCGGGGCGCCGTCCTTCGACCAGCTGTAGCCCCCGTCGGTCGTGGCCGCCACGACCGCGCAGTCTCCGGCCGCGCATGGTGCCAGGCCCAGCGCCCACCCGTCGTAGGGGGACACGAAGGTGATGGAGAACGGCTGGAAGCCGGCCGGCACCGGATCGGTGACCGACCGCGGCACGGTGGTCGCCGTCGGCCGGGCGACGGTCGTGGGGACGGGCGCCGGCACGGTCGTCGGGATCGACGCCGGGACCGAGCTGGGCGAGGGGGGAGTGGTGCTGGTGCGGGTCCCGGGCGTGACCGACGCCGGGTGGCGGCCGCCGGCCAGGACGAAGGCGATGGCCACCGCCGCGGCCGTGGCCAGCGCACCAGCGGCGACCGGGGGCCACCGGCGCCGCATGCGGCTGGTGATCGGCACCGGACCGGTGACCGGTACCAGGGGGTACTCGGCGGTCAGGCGCTCCTCGCCGCCCGACGGGCGGGGGGCGCCCGGATGGTCGTGGTCGATGGCGGGGACCACGATCGTCGGTTGGTCGCCGACCGCCCCGAAGGCGGACGGCACCTGCCCCGGGGTCGGCTGCAGGTTCTCGGCCTGCTCGTCGAAGCTCCGGCGCAGCCGCTGGATCAGTTCGTCGTCAGTCATCGTTCGATCAACTTCCTGAGGTCGGCCAGGGCCCGATGGGTCGTGGATTTGACCGTCCCCACCCGGCACCCGAGTACCTCGGCCACTTCCGCCTCGCTCATGTCGAGGTAGTAACGCATCACCAGAATGGTCCGTTTGCGCGGCGCCAGCCGGTTGACCGCATCCCACATCTCGACGTCGGCGCCGCCTTCAGTACCGTCCCCTCGCTCGGTGCCGGCGGCCGGCCGGCTGAACCGGGCGGCATCGCTGCCGGGCGCCCGCCCGGCGGTGGCGGCCAGGCGTTCGTCGTCGCCGGGCCGGACCTCGCGCCAGGCCCGGCGGTGCCATGAGTAGCAGGCATTGATGACGCTGCGGCGCAGGTAGGCGCCGGGGGAGCCGTCCGGCTCGAGGCGGGCCATGACCCGGATGAACGTGTCCTGGACCAGGTCCTCGGCCACCGACTGGGAACCGGTCATCAGGTAGGCGACGCGGACCAGGCCGTCGCGCTCGGCCCGGTAGACGTCGGTCCAGGTGACCATTTGACAAGCTAAGCCGTATGGCTCCACCGCTGTCCTACGCATGACCGAAAGGAAAGGTTCCCGGGATCCCCCATCGAACGGGTGTTCGGCTGTATGCTCGGCCCCGTCGTAATGACACCGATGGGATTCGGTGCGGCTCAGGCCCCGGTTTGGCCGTCACACCCCCTTCGTAGGGTTGCCTTTACCGAGTTGACGCGAGCGAGAGGAAGCACCGGTGGAACGAGAGAAGGCCCTCGACATGGCCATGGGACAGATCGAGAAGCAGTTCGGCAAGGGCGCCATCATGAAGATGGGGGACAAGCTCGACATGCAGATCGAGGCCATTCCCACCGGGGCGCTGGCCCTGGACATCGCCCTCGGCATCGGCGGCCTGCCCCGTGGCCGGGTGGTCGAGATCTTCGGCCCGGAGTCGTCGGGTAAGTCGACGCTGGCCATGCACGTGGTGGCCGAGGCCCAGCGCAACGGCGGCATCTGCGCCTACATCGACGCCGAGCACGCCATGGACCCGGTCTACGCCCAGGCCATCGGGGTCAACGTGGACGATCTGCTGATCTCCCAGCCGGACACGGGGGAGCAGGCCCTGGAGATCGCTGACATGCTGATCCGTTCGGGGGCGCTGGACGCCATCGTCATCGACTCGGTGGCCGCCCTCACCCCGCGCGCCGAGATCGAGGGCGACATGGGTGACACCCACGTCGGCCTCCAGGCCCGGCTCATGTCGCAGGCGCTGCGCAAGCTCACCGGCACGCTGAACAAGTCGAACACGGTGGCCATCTTCATCAACCAGCTGCGGGAGAAGATCGGCGTGATGTTCGGCTCCCCCGAGACCACTCCCGGTGGTCGGGCGTTGAAGTTCTACTCCTCCGTGCGGTTGGACATCCGCCGGATCGAGTCGATCAAGGACGGCGCCGAGGTGGTCGGCAACCGGACCCGGGTCAAAGTGGTCAAGAACAAGGTGTCGCCGCCGTTCAAGCAGGCCGAGTTCGACATCATGTACGGCAAGGGCATCAGCCGCGAAGGATCCCTGCTGGACATCGCCGTGGAGATGAACATCGTCAAGAAGTCGGGGGCCTGGTACACCTACGAAGGCGAGCAGCTGGGCCAGGGCCGGGAGAACGCCAAGGTGTTCCTGGCCACCAACCTCGAGGTGATGATCGAGATCTCCGAGAAGGTGCGTCAGCGGGTCGGCCTGGGCGACGTGCCGGAAGGTTTCGACACGACCGACGACGAACCCATCAGCCTGGAGGACTGACGAGGGACACCCCGGCCCGGGCTACGGCCCGGGCCAGTAGCGCCTGAAGACTCACCGACCGGCCCGTTTATCAGGATCCGGGCAGGAAGATGGCCAGCTGGGGTCGAACCAAAATCGGGTATACCGGATGTTCCAGACGTGAACACGCACGCTGGCAAGTGGGTCGGGAGGTGAGCCTGTGACCATCGATGTCCTCAAAGTCTCGAGCAAATCGAACCCGAACTCGGTGGCCGGGGCACTCGCTGGGGTCGTCCGCTCGAATGGCTCGGTCGAGATCCAGGTGGTAGGTGCCGGCGCCCTCAATCAGGCGATCAAGGCGGTGGCCATCGCCCGCGGTTACATGGCCTCTTCCGGAATGGATCTGATGTGCCGGCCGACCTTCGCCGATATCCGTATCGACGGGGAGAGCCGCACCGCCATCCGACTGCAGATCGAATCCTGCGCGGTGAAGCCGGCCCCGGCCACACCGACGGCGCCCGCTGCCGACGCCACCGACGAGCGCGGGCCGGCCCCGGCCGCCGCCTCCGTCACTCCGGCCCCCGCCTCCGTCAGTCGGGCCGGCGGATCGGATTCCGCTCTCGCCGTCGACTGACCGCCCGGGACGGTTGGCGTCGCGTCCGTAGAATGGTCGGCCATGGCGCGCCGCTACTACGTCCGCACCTTCGGGTGCCAGATGAACGAACACGACTCGGCGCGCATCGCCTCGCTGCTCGACGACGACGGCATGGAGGCCTGCGACGACCCGGAATCGGCTGACGTCATCGTCCTCAACACCTGCTGCATCCGCGAGAACGCCGACAACAAGCTGTACGGCCACCTGGGCCATCTGAAGACCCTGAAGGACCGCAACCCGGACCTGCAGATCGCCGTCGGGGGCTGCCTGGCCCAGAAGGACAGGGAGACCATCCAGAAGCGGGCCCCCTGGGTGGACGCCGTGTGGGGGACCTACAACACCGGCCGGGCCGTCGATCTGCTCGATCAGGCCCGCACCAGCGGTGGTCGGGTGATGGAGGTCCTGGACGGCGCCGCCGACGAGGCCGAGTTCCCGGCCGCCCTGCCCGTCCGGCGCGACGCCGGTTGGAGCGCCTGGGTCACCATCCAGATCGGCTGCGACAACAACTGCGCCTTCTGCATCGTGCCCTCCGTCCGCGGTCCGGAGGTGTCCAAGCCGTTCGGGCAGCTGATCGACGAGGTCGCCGGCCTGGCCGCCGCCGGAGTGGTCGAGGTCACCCTGCTCGGCCAGAACGTCAACTCCTACGGCCGGGACCTGACCACCGGGCTGCGCACCGAGGCCGACTGGGCGAACCGGGCCGACCTGGCCGGCTCGGTCTGGACGGGCGACGACCGACCGCGGGCCCGCCCACTGTTCGCCGACCTGCTGCGGGCCGTGGGGGCCGTGCCCGGCATCCGGCGGGTCCGCTTCACCAGCCCGCACCCGAAGGATCTGCGGCCCGAGACCATCGCCGCCATGGCCACCGAGCCGGCCGTCTGCCCGCACCTGCACCTGCCGCTGCAGTCGGGCAGCGACCGGGTGCTGGCCGCCATGCACCGGGGTTACACGGCGGCCCGGTACCTGGAGCGGCTGGCCGCGGCGCGCGCCGCGGTCGCCGATCTGGCCGTGACCACCGACATCATCGTCGGGTTCCCGGGGGAGACCGACGTCGACTTCGAGCGCACCCTCGAGGTGGTGGCCGAGGCTGCCTACGACAGTGCCTACACGTTCATCTACTCGCCCCGGCCCGGCACCGAGGCGGCCGAGTGGGCCGACCGGATGGTCCCGGCCGACGTCATCGCCGAGCGCTT
>DASZNC010000101.1:0-2028 GCA_035551615.1 Acidimicrobiales bacterium | reverse complement strand
CCGCAACTCAACTGGGTCGGCACCGCTGCGGTCGAAGAAGGCCACGAAGAAGTAGTCGCCTCGGGCGGCCACCTTTCCGACGCATCGACCCACGAGCATGCGTTCATCCGTCATCCGGTGCCTCGCCGCCTTCGCTATGCCGAGCTTGAGCGCGGTGAACTTGATGCTGGTGACCTTGCCCTGGACGGCGGCCAGGTCTGCTCGGGCGGGCTTGGGTGTGAACTGCGGCCCGGGGCACACGGACATGTGGTCGAGCACCTCGGCGGAAAGTGGCTTGTCCCCCGCGACGGTGACCGCGTGGAAACCGGCGGCGCGGACCATGTCGAAGTAGCGCTGTTCGGGGACGGCTCCGCCGAGGCACCCGGCCCAGGTTTCCTGGAATGCGGTATCCAGGTTCGCGGGGAGGGCTTCGGTGAGCATGACGTCGGAGATGGCGAGGCGTCCGCCTGGGCGCAGCAGGCGGTAGGCCTCCCGGTAGACGGCGTCTTTGTCGGGGCAGACGTTTATGACGCAGTTGGAGATGATCACGTCGGCGCAGCCGTCGGGAAGGCCGGTGTCGGCCAGGTCGGCCAGGTGCAAGCGGATGTCGCGCTCGGCGAGACCGGCCTCGGCAATGTTGCAGGTCGCGTGCTGGAGCATCTCGGGGGCGAAGTCCACGCCGATGACCGTGCCGCTGGGTCCGACCTGGTGGGCGGCGAGGATCACGTCGATACCGCCGCCGCAGCCGAGGTCGATCACCGTGTCACCGGGACCGATCATGCCGAGGCGGGTCGGGTTCCCGCACCCCCGGGACAGCCGAAGGGCGCCGGCCGGGACGACCGCGAGCTGCTCGGGGTCGTAGACGCCCACGTCGCAGCCGGCTCCGGATGCGGGTCCGCAACCGGTGCCCTCGGCCCCGCCGGTGGCGGCGAACGCCCCGTACCGGCGTCGCACGGTGTCCTTGATCTGTTCGGTGTTCACCGACGCCCCTTCCTGCCCGAGAGCGGCGCTGGGGCCGCAGTTCCGGTGGAGCTGGGTCATTCGCCTTCGACGAGGCACATGGCTGTCTCGAGCAGTTCGGCCAGGCACGAGTCCTCGACGCGGTAGAGCATTCGGTTGCCGATCCGGCGCGAGGCCAGGATGCCGGTGTCGGTCAGCCGCTGGAGTTGGTTGGAGGTGGCCTGCGGGGTCATGCCGATGGCGACGCCCAGGTCGCCGACCGACAGTTCGCCTTCCCGGCACAGGGCGTGGATGATCCGCACCCGGGTCTCGTTGGCCAGCAACCCGAAGGTGCGGGCCATCTCGCCGGCTTGGTCACCGCTCAGCAGCGGTCGCCGGGCCAACGCGACCGCATACGGCCCCCATGCCTCCGGAATGGTCATGGAACGGATTATGCGCGATCGCCGATTGGCGGCCTTGCCTGAGCTGGGGAGGGTCTGCGCCCGAGCAGCAGCACGAAGAACGCGGTCGCGACCAAGGGGCCTACCCAGCCAAGGAGATACCCGGAGTGGTGGGTCATGATCCCGGCAGGAATGTGTCGGTGTGCATCCACGGTCGCGCCCACGATCGCGACCACAAGTACGCCGAGGGGTGCTGCACGCAGCGCTGGTCTCGTCCGGGGCACGACCTGCGTGACGAAATAGACCCCGAGCGCAAGCAGGAAGATCAGGTACCAGCTCACCGGGAACCCCGGCATGAAATGGGCCTCCACGTGCCAGGTGAAGACATCCATCCACGGCTGGTGGGCAACATGGAAATACAGATACAGGACATCGGGTATCGCATTGATCACCGCGCCAATGGTCACGATCGGCAGAGCGGACCCGAATCGCCCCGTGCTCAGGCCGACCGCGGTCGCGACAAGCAGTGCGGCCGATCCGCCCAGGAACAGATGGAGGAACCAGTGGATCTGCACGTCCAGGGACAGGTAGACCGCGAGCAGGACCACCAGGACGGCCACCGGCACTACGGTCGTCCGGATGCGCGGGCCGGTCACGGGACCTGCTTCATCACGGTCTGCATCTCCCACCGCTTGCCTCGGTAGAGATG
>DASZNC010000100.1:0-2055 GCA_035551615.1 Acidimicrobiales bacterium | reverse complement strand
TCGAACGTGGCCCGGATGGTGTTCAAGCGGATGGTCACCGCGGTGCTCGACCGGATGCCCGACTACGCGTGCGACCCCGCCGGGGCCGAGCACTACCAGACCATCGGCGTCATCCAGGGCATGAAGCACCTGCCCGCCACGTTCACCCCCGGCCCCCGGATCGGTGACGGGCTCGAGGAGACGATCGCCCGGATGCAGGCGGTGGTCGACGAGCAGCGGCTGGCCGAGCCGGTCACCGCGCGCAAGGGCGCGGCCACGGTCGAGTAGCGGCGGTCAGCCACGGCCGGCAGGCAACCGGGAGCGCGCCTGGCGCGGTCCCGGTTGCTCCTGTGTCGTCAGATCAGCGAACTGCCGGTCAGGCGAATCGCGCGCCCCGCGAATGCCAGACCTTGGCCTGCTCGACCCCCCAGGGCGACGGCGGGTCGTCGTTGTAGCGCTTGATCGCCTTGTAGGAAATCCGCCAGCCGTCGGGCGTCCGTACCACGGTGTCGTGGTACACGATGTCCGCCACCGACCCGCCGGGTGTCGGCAGGAGCGCCTTTGACCGCACCACCACCTCGTCCGGCGACCCGCCCTCGATGACGTGGTTGACCAGCATGTGCTGGTAGGGGTGGGTCAGTACGTCACGGAACTGCCGGACGATCTCGGCCCGCCCGGCGATGGGGGCAAGCCCGGTGGGAGGCTGCGCGGACCGATCGCGAAAGTCGACCACCGCGTCCTCGGTGAACACCTCGTCAAAGCGGTCCCATTCGCGGTCGTCGACGAGGAAGCCGTAAAGGACGGTGACCGCCTGAATAGCGAGAATATCCTCCGCGGACCGCAGCGCCGGTCTCGGCTTGCTCACTGGCTTGCCTTTCCGTCGAGGTTCGATTCGAATTCGACTCAGACGATACGTCAATGATGAGATTCGCCGCGGCCAGGCGTTCCGCTGAGCGGTATAAGGTCATTGACCTCGGCGAAGTTCGTCAGTTATTTTCGCGGTAAACGGGTTACCCTGGGCTTGGCTGGCGTAAATGGTAATTTCATGCCGCGGGCCTTCCGCCGGGCGCCGGCCGCGACACCCGGTTGCCGAGAGTGCCGAAGTCATCACCGGTGCCAGCCGTTGACCGCCGTCGCAGCTCCTGTCTATGTTAATACATGGAAGCCCGACTATCTGGTACCCAGGTAACCGCTCAAAGGAGAGGCCTGCCGATGGCCACGTACAAAGAGTTCCTCGTCTCCGGTGACTGCCACATCATCGAGCCGCCGGACCTGTTCAAGACCCGGCTCCCAGCCAACATGCGCGACCGCGCGCTCTGGGAAGAGGAGTTCACCCTCGAAGAGCCGATCGTCCCGGGCGGTCACACCGAGTTCAGGAAGCTGCACACCATCGGCTTCGACGGCTGGACGGTGTCGAAGTACCGCCAGTTCGAGGGCCACGACGGCACGACACCGGGCTGGATCCCCGACGACATCATCGCCGACATGGACATGGAGGGCGTCGACGCCGCCGTGTTCTTCCCCAACCTGGCGCTGTTCGTGCTGTTCACCGACGACCACGAGCTCTCGATGGCCCACGCCCGGGCGTGGAACGACTGGGTGGCCGAGACCTACCTTGCTTACAAGGACCGGATGCGCCCGGTCGCGGCCATCCCGCTGACCAGCGTTCCGGACGCGGTGGCCGAGATTGAGCGTGTGGCCAAGCTCGGCCTGCGGGCGCTGATGCTGCCGGAGATCCCACCGGAGCCGTACTGGTCGCGCAAGTACGAGCCGGTGTGGGCCGCTGCCGAGGCGCTCGGCCTGCCGATTTTCATCCACGTCGCCACCGGCGGGGTGATGGTGAAGGAAGACGCGTCCAGGACCGGAAGCACGGTCAAGGGCCTGATGACCGCGATGAACATGGGCAAGGGCCAGCTGACCGACGACATGGTGGCCGGCCGCACCATGGGCGGCGGCAACACCGCCGCCGCCAGCCCGTCGAAGATCATGGCCGACCTGATCGGCGGCGGGGTCCCCGAGCGGCATCCGGGCCTGACGTTCACCCTGGTCGAGTTCGGCGCCAGCTGGCTGGTGTCG
>DASZNC010000099.1:0-25676 GCA_035551615.1 Acidimicrobiales bacterium | reverse complement strand
ACCGCTACCACACCGGTACGCCGACTACCGAGTCGGGAAAGTTGTGGACCTGGGCGGAGGGTCAAAGGCGCATCGCGGCCCACGACGCGCTCCAAGCCGGATAAGTCGGCACCGGAACCGAAGGCGCACCCATGCCGGCGGTCGAACGGGGACGGTCCGCACCCGGGTCGTGATGGACATCACCCGTGCATGCAGCTGTATGTGCAGCACTTCCCCTCGCTCGGGTTCCGGCCCGAAGGCGACATGTCCTATCGAGCCGCCATGTCAGTGCTGCGCCAAGCGGCCGGGCCACCGACTGGAGCGGACGGCGAGACGCGGATCACGGGGTCGGCCGGGCCGGGCTGACCAGGGCCGCCTGAGCCGTTCCTTCTGCGCCGTATCGGTCCCCACGGACCTGCGTGGCCAACCCCTCGAGCAGGCGCATATCCCGGGGGTCCAGTTCCAGGTCCGGCGCCAGGACATTCTCCTCCAGATACTCGACTGGACCGCTCCCGGGAATTGGCACGATCCAGGAGCGCCGGGAGAGTAGCCAGGCCAGGGCAACCTGTGCCGGAGTGGCATCGTAGACGGCGGCGATGTCGGCGACGACCTGAGCCAGCGCCACGTTGCCGGCCAGGTTCTCCGTCGCAACACGCGGCATCTGCCCGGATCGGCGGATGTCGGTGGCTTCGAGTTTGGTGTCCGAGGTGATGCTGCCTCCGAGCAGACCCCGCCCGAGCGGCGCATACGGAACGAGGCCGACGCCCAGATGCTCGCACAACCCCAGCATCTCGCGTTCGATGTCCCGTTCGATCAGCGAGTACTCGCTCTGCAAAGTGGCAATCGGATGGACGGCGGCGGCCCGTTTCAGGTCCGACGGCGCGACTTCGCACAATCCGATGAAGCGCACCTTGCCGCTGCCGACCAGATCGGCCATCGCACCCACGGTGTCCTCGATCGGGGTCTCTGGATCCACCCGGTGCAACTGATAGAGATCGATGACATCGATTCCCAGTCGGCCCAACGATGCGTCGCACGCCTCCTTCACATATTCGGGGCGACCGTTGAAGCCGCTGGTCCACTTGTCGTCCCGGCTCATGACCCCGCCGACCTTGGTAGCCACGACCACACGGTCCCTCCGGCCCTTCAGCGCCCTCCCGACGATCTGCTCGTTGTGACCTTGGCCGTAGATGTCAGCGGTGTCGAACAGTGAGACGCCGAGTTCGACGGCCCGGTGTAACACGGCGATGGAGTCGGACTCCGAGGAAGTGCCATATGTTCCGGACATCGGCATACAGCCGACGCCGACCGCCGACACCGTCGGCCCGAACCGACCCAGCTGTCGGAGCTTCATCGGTTGACTCCCTTCCAGGTCTCAAGCCGGCCCATTACGCCTGCGGTCGTTGAGTGGTCGCACAGCGACGGGCACGGCCCCGATGCGCGGCATACCGATGTATGGGTCCGTGAAGTCCTCGCTGTCGAGCAGACGATTGGTCGGACTGCCGATCAAGCGAAACTCGTCGTCCCGTTCAGGGGTATCTCCGTAGCAGTGCGTCATGGAGATCAGTCCCTGTCGCAGCGTTGGATCGGAGTCGACCACGGCGCAGATCGAAGCCACTCGGGACGCGATCTCGATCGCGTCGCCCGGCCTCAGGGCCAGGTATTCGAGGTCGGTAGGATGCATGTAGGCGGGGTTGTAGCCACGGCCGCGGTTGGTGGCCGGAAAGTTCTGGGACGAGTTGAAGGTGCGCTGGACCCGCCTACCCACGATCCGGAACGGGTACTCGCCCGATCCGTGGTGGCCGGGAGCCTCTTCGGTCAGGATCCGAGCCAGATCCTGCATCATCGTTTCGTTGGCCACGTCCAAACGATCCGTGGAGTCGGGATCGCCCGGAACCACGTAATCGGGAGGGTCGACGAAGATCCCGCCGTTCGGGTGCAATTTAACTTCGTCCAGAGAGATTCGCGAACCCCGCGCCATGAGGTCGAGCAGTTCGTCCGACGTGGGCAACTCCGTTCTGTTGAGCAATCCCTCGGGCTTCGCCGGCCCCGGAAGGTAAGGCGAGAGATCGAGGTTGAGGTCCATACGCCGGGCCAGGCCGAAGAAGAATCCCCACTCGTCGATGACATCCGATCCGGTGGGGGGCTCGACGATGGCCGGGGTGTACTGGCCATACGCGACATCCGGCCCGTACCAGTGCGGGTTGACGACCAGTGCATCCATGATGAAGGTGGCACTCGGCACCTCGTAGGGCATCGTGGGTGCGATCACGTAGTGGGCCTGCCGGGCGGTCGAGGACATCCACGGGTCGATCTGGACCAGTAGCTCCAGGGTCTGCATCGCTTTGAGCGTCTTCAACTGGTCGGGCCACGCGCTCACCGGGTTGCCCCCGTTGCTGATTAGCGCCTTGATCTGCCCTTCTCCCTCCAAGAGGATCTCATCGGGCAGGACTCCGGTAGGGAGGCCGGCCGCCGTTTCGCCGAGTCCCCTGATTCGCAGCCGGGTGCCGTAACCCCACGCTGGCTTGGGCGGCGCCACCTGCGCCGTGTGCGGGACGGGGGGCATCAACACCACCGTGCGCTTCACCTGCTCGCCGGCCCTCAGGTAGTGACCGCACAGGGCCTCCAGGTTCAGGATCAGATAGTGGACCAAGGTGCTGCAGGCCGCGAAGCCGGGACCGACTCCGGCCGCCGCATAGCCCCGGCCCGTCGAGAAGACCCGTGCTGCCGATACGAGGTCCTCGGCTCGAACGTCGGCCCGGCGAGCGACTGCTTCGGGGGTGAAGGGTCTGACCGCCTCGGCCAGCCGGTCAAGACCGTCGACGTAATTCGTGACGAACTCCTCGTCATACCGGCGCTCTCGGATGATCACGTTGATCAGGCAGGCCAGGATGGCCGGGTCCTCCCCCGGGACCGGTTGGATATGCAGGTTGGCTCGTTTGGCGATGTCGGTCTTTCGGGGATCGATGACGATGAGCTGCATGCCGTCCCGTAGCCGTTCGCTCAACCATTTCGCCGGATTGCCGCTGGCCATGCCGTAGTAGCTCTGGAAGGAGTTGAGGCCGAACAGAAGGGCGGCATCGGGTCGATCGTAACCCTGGGGCGGCGCCATCCAACGGCCGTGCAGGGCATTAGCGGTGTTCCGTCCAGGTTTGTCGATGGTGTTCGATGTGAACACCATCGGTGACGCGATGGCATCCATGAACGCCAAGTGGAACGGCATGATCAGGGGGTTGGCGTAGGCCATCGTCCCGAGATAGGAGGAGATCGTTCCGGGTCCGTGCCGATCGATCAGGGCGATCAGGTGCGCCGCAATCTCGTCCATCGCGGCGGCCGACGAGATCGGCCGATATGTACCGTCACTTTCCCGTTTCTGCGAGTGCAACAGACGGCTCGGGTCATGACCGATCTCAGGCTGGGCCCGTCCCTTGATGCACGTGTAGCCGGCGAAGACCGGATTGTCAGGGGCTCCCGTGACGTTCTTCAGTCGTCCCTCTTCCACCTCGACGATCACGGGGCAGAGATTTCCGCAGGCCCGGCAGAACGAGCTGTGGGTCGGCACCGTCAGGCCCGACTCGCTCCGATGGAGAAGACGATCCCTGCAGCCGGATCGTCCCTCGTCAACCGCCAGCGGTACCGCACGTCGTCCTGAACGATGCCCCCCAACCGGATGACCCCCGTGTCACCGTTCTCCATCTCGAGAGTCAGATGTCCCTTGACCGCGACGATGAAATCGGTCGCGTGGGTGTTGTGCCAACCGTCCTCGAACTGAACCGCCTCTTCGAACGACTCAGAGTCCAGATAGTTATCCTCGGTCGATTCCGTGACCGAGTAGTAGAAGCGGGGGCCTCCGACCGACGGGAAGAAATCGGCTGCCGCAGGGTCGGTTCCTCGGTCCGAATAGGTGGCGGGGGAGTCGGCGGCCCACAGCTTGGCCATGTGAGCGCCGGGGCCGAGTTCCTCAGTGGACAGCTCCTCGTCACGGAGCCGACACGCCGGCGTCATACTGCCCGGTCACTGTCAGCCGAATCGACTTGCGAGAGCCCACTCATCACCACCCTCCTTCAGGGTGATGATACGACTTCTTGCTCATTAGCAAGTTAACGTTCACTTCGTTGACGCATCCGGCTTCCCGAGTTTCGGGGCCGGGGCGGACGGTACTATTCGGTCTTCATGGCCGCGCCGCGAACCTCCGAACTGACGCCGCCCGCCAACAGAACACGGATGACGGGCACGGACCGTCGACCGTTGATAATCGCGGCCGCCCTTCGGGCCTTCACGAAGGCCGGCGACGTCCGGGGAACGACGATGAAGGCCATCGCTCGCGAGGCGAAGCTCAGCGATGGCGCCATCTACAAGCACTTCTCCAGCAAGGACGAGCTCTATCGTGCCGCCGTCGTCGAACCGCTCCATATGGCCATGATCCGAGCCATGGATACGGCGCACCTCACTAACGAGACCGTGGGGGTCGAGCCGGTGTCGCTGGCCGGCGCATCGGTCGAGGACCTGTTGACGATGAGTCGCGATTCGGTGATCGCTCTTACTCTCCAGCTGAAGAAGATGCTGCCTCTGCTCAACCTGGTCCTGTTCGGTAACCCGGGAGCGGCCCAGGCGTTCTACAAGGAGAGCTACACACCGGCCCTCGATGCCCTGGCCGACTTGATCCGGGCCACCCTTCCGGCGGACCGGAAGCACCTGGCCGAGACCAGTGCCCGCATGTACTTCGGCCAGTGTCTGGCCTTCGCCATCGCGTTGCGCCTCGACCCGAAGTTCGATCTCGACATCGCCGCGGGCCAGGCTGCTCAGCTGAGGGTCTTCGGAGCCGACCTGCCCCAGGTCGGCTAGGCCCACGGGACGCCGATCACCGGCTCGGAAGCAGCAGGTCGCCGTTGGTCCGGAAGAACTTCTCCACCACATCGTCGCCCAGGGGGGCGATCTTCTCGTGGAACCGATCGACCGAGTGCCGTCCGCCCTCGATGTGCGGGTAGTCGGAGGCATAGGTATAGATGTCGACCAGATCGGGGTAGGCCCGCAGGTACTCGTCCACTGGCTCGAAGGCGAACGGCGACACTCGAACATTCCGGCGGAGGTAGTCGGAGGGTTTCAGTGTCAGGTCCTCTCCGCCGTGGAGGGCGGTGACCATCATGTCCAGCCGGCGAGCCATCGGGCCGATCCAACTGGCGGTGCACTCGGTGACTCCGATTCGCAGCGACGGATGGCGCTCGAAGACCCCGCCCAGGATCATGATGGTCAGGTAGTTCTCGACCGCGTAGTGGACGATGGACATCGTGTACTCGTTGATCTTGGGGGCTTCGAGGGAATGGTGCCGGGTGACGATGTTCGTCCCGGCTCTCCACAGATCGCTGAGGAAGGTGAGCTCGGTCCCGATGTGGAAGAGAACGGGAACGTTCCGTGCCGCAGCATGAGCCCAGAACTCGTCCATCTCCGGGCTGGCCGGAGACCGTCCACCCGGGGGGTTGGAGGCCGAGATCCATATGGCCCGGGCCCCCCGGTCAATGAGATCGCCGGACTCCCTGATCATCTCGCCAATCTCGTCGCTGGGCACGATGGCCACGACCCGGATGCGCTCGGCGTCGACCGCGCCCTGGCGAATGCACCAGTCGTTGGCGGCGTTGATCACCGCACGACCGAGCTCAACCCGGTCGTCTTCGCTGGATCCGAACCAGAACTCGAACTGCTCTTTCGGGCTGCTTCCGATCACGAATCCGGCCAGGCCGAAGGTCGGGAAGACGAGCTGGCTCTTGATCCCCATCTGGTCTAGGACCGCTAGGCGACGGTTCATGTCGATCGCCCCAGGGGCACGAACCCCCTTGACCGTCCACACCTCCTCGTTGCCGATCGGGAGGACGTCCTGGGCGCCCGGGTCGGTGGGGGAGTTCGGATCGAGGGTCGGGTCTACGCCACGTGACTCGAGCATCTTGGCCACCTTGGCCCCGACGTCGCCGAAGTTGGCCTCCATCAGGTGGGTGGGGATCATCTCGTGACTGTCGATGTCCTGCACGTGATCGATCAGCATGTCGTCCTTTCCGGTCGACGGTCGTCGACCCCGGCCACCAGCAGAGGTCAAGCGTAACGAATCCTGGGCTGCTAAGCAAGTGAACGTTCACCAGCCTCGTGAGCAAGTGTGACCGCCCCGGAGGCGTGGGATCAGTCGGTGCTGTCGGTGGGAGGCTGTTGGTACCGCTGACGAAAGGTGGCGACGGCCTCTTCGCCCTGGGCGGCGGCGGCCATGAACTGCTCGTCGTAGGTCGGACCGCCGTACTTGGACAAGTCAGCTTCATCGTAGGAAACAAAAGCGACCCAGGAGCCCTCAGGGTCGCACACGATGATGACGATCCCCCTGGCGGTGGCGTTGTCGCGCCCGGTAATGGCGGTCGTCGGACCCCGGTGGACCTCGAGCCCTATGTCCCTGATGTGCTGGATCAAATTGTCGATGCCGCCTTCCCAGACCCACCCGACATGGGGCGCGACGTTGCTGGCCATGTCGGTGCGGATGTGCATCTTCTGCTCGCCGGCGTTGATAGCGATCTTGTCCATCAGGCCGGAGCGCCACTCTTCCTCGTGCAGCACGTTGAAGCCGAGCTTTCGGTAGAAGGCCACCGTCTCTTCCATCTTGGACGGGTCGTGGAGATGGCCCGACACATGATCCATTCCAGTAATCGGCATGCTCGGACGCTACCGGTTCGGCTCGCTTCGCATGTAAATATTTATTGCTTCAGTTAATAATGATGACGATAAGACGCTCGCAGGGGAATTAAAGCGAGAGCGGTGTGTTGGGTGCTGCACTCGGGGCAATTAGCGAGCGTCGGCCTGAGGCAGCGCCCCGCGATCGCGCCGCGGGCTCGACACATCTGAGTTGTGGGCTGCTATGTGAGCGTTCTCAGGGCGTCCAGCCGGGGCGGACCAGGCCGGGCTCGTATGCGGCTACGACGAGTCGAGTGCGGTCCCGGGCACCGAGTTTGGCCATCGCCCGGCTGACATGGGTCCGTGCCGGCGCTGGGTTCATGTACAGCCTCTCGGCAAATTCGTCGTTGCTCAGGTCGGCGGCGACCAGCGCCATCACGTCCGGCTCCCGCTCGGTGAGGAGGTCGAGCTCGGCCGTGGGGCGCGGTTGTTTGGCCTTGGCCGCAAATTCTCCATCAGGCGGGTCATGGCTGGCGAGATGAGCGCATCGCCACTTGCGACCGTCCGGACTGCGGCGACCAGGTCGGCCGGTTCAGTGTCTTTCAGTAAGAAGCCGCTTGCGCCGGCCCGTAGGGCGTCGAACCGGTAATCGTCGAGGGCGAAGGTGGTCAGGATCATCACTCGCACCTGGCTGAGGTGTGGGTCCGAGACGATCGTTTGAGTGGCGACGAGACCATCGCAGCCGGGCATGCGGATGTCCATCCACACCACGTCGGGCACCACATTCTTGGTCAACCTCACGGCGGCGTCGCAGTCAGCGGTCTCACCGACCACCTCGATATCGGCCCGGGCGACAAGGAGAGTATCCACGATCTGTATTGCGCCAGATGGGACCACTGAGCCAAGCCCGATACAGAAAAGTGCTGGCATCTACCCCCTCTGACCAGGGGTTTCTCTGGTGCGCCCCCTGGGATTCGAACCCAGAACCTGCGGATTAAGAGTCCGTTGCTCTGCCGTTGAGCTAGAGGCGCGTGTTGCTACTAGAGCGGTGCATATTAACCGAGGCGGATGAGGTCAGTCGGTCGGTTGCGGTGGATCCACCGGCCCCCGGTGCCGACGGCAGTCACAGGTCGGTACCTCCGGGAGGTGGGCGATGGCCGAGGAGAGCACTCCTTTGACCGTGTCCACCATCTCGGCCAGTACGGCGAGGACCTCGTCCATGGATACCGGCTCCACCAGATCGGATCCGTCGACGCCGGTGTCGTGGTCGGTCACCAGCGCCACCGCCGAGTAGCACATGCCCATCTCGCGGGCGAGGGTGGCCTCCGGGTACTGGGTCATGTTGATGACGTCCCAGCCGGCGGCCCGGTACCAGGCCGACTCGGCCCGGGTCGAGAAGCGGGGCCCCTGCACGACCACGACCGTCCCGGTGTGGTGGACCCGCCGGCTGTGTTCGGCCAGGGCGCCGGCCACGGCCTGGCGCAGTTCCGGGCAGTAGGGGTCGGCGGTCGAGACATGGTGGACGTGGGGCCCGTCGAAGAAGGTGTCGGGCCGCCCCGAGGTCCGGTCGACGAACTGGTCGCAGACGACGAAGTCGCCCGGACGGATCGCATCCTTCAAAGAGCCCACCGCACACGGTGCCACCACCCGGTCGACACCCAGCTGATCGAGGGCCCAGAGGTTGGCCCGGTAGGGGATGCGGTGCGGGGGCAGGACGTGGCCGGCACCGTGGCGGGCCAGGAATGCGACCGGGCGGCCAGCCACCTGCCCTATGGAGACGGGACCCGACGGCCGGCCGTAGGGGGTGTCCACGTCGTGGTGCTCCACGTCGCTCAGCAACTCGTAGAAGCCGCTACCCCCGATGACGCCGATCATGACCGGCTCATACGGCCGCCGGCCGGCGCAGCGCAGCCAGCCCGGGCAGATCGCCGTCGCTCAGGAAAGCCAGCCCGGCGGCGCCACCGGTCGATGCGTGGTCGATGAAAGGAGTCAGCCGCAGGCGGTCCAGCGCCTCTCTTGTGTCAAAGCCACTGACAACAGTGAAGGCGCCGGCCTGGGCCACCGCCTCGGCCACCGACCGGGTGCCCCGGATGAACCCGTCGCCGCTCATGGCTCCGTCCCAATACACGGTGCCGGCCCGGTTGATCAGGGACAGGAAACGGCTGGACGAGCGGTGGCCGATGTCGACCGCCCGCCAGCCGGGGTCGACCGAACCGACCACCGCCGACTGGCCCGGATCGTCGTCCCGGCAGGCGAGCACGTCGGGTGGGAGCAGCAGGCGGCGACCGTCGATCAGATCCGACCAGTCGTGGATCAGCCCGGCCCCACCCGGGTCGAGGGCGGCGAACGCGATCGGCCCGCCCAGCGCGATCACGTCGGCGAACGCGGCCAGCGCCCGCAGTCCGGCCAGTCGCTCCGGATCGGCCGGACCGCCGAGGATGGTGACGAACGGCCGCTTCGGGTGCCGGCGCAGACCGGACAGCACCTCGACCTCCCGGCTGAGCAGGCGCCCGGCCGCCGACGGCAGCCGGGCCGGCGGTCCCACGACCGAGGCGTGGGCCCGGTGGGCGGTGGCGAACGCGTCGTTGACGTACAGATCCTGGCCCCGGATCAGCCGCTGCACGAACGACGGGTCGTTGGCCTCCTCACCGGTGTGGAAACGCAGGTTGTCCATCAGCTCCACCCCCGGTACCAGTTCCGCCAGCCGCTCCCGGACCGGCTCGAGATCGAAGCGCCCGTCCCGCCGCCCGCCGGGCCGACCGAGGTGGGTGCAGACCGTGACCCGGGCGCCCCGCATGACCAACCACTCGAGGGTGGGTGTGGCCGCCCGGATGCGAAGATCGTCGACGATCCGGCCGCGACGGAGCGGCACGTTGAAATCGCAACGGACCAGTACCCGCCGGCCGTCCACGTCCGGCAGGTCCTCCAGTTGCGGGAGCGGGGGATAGGCCTCGGCCGGCGTCGGGCCGGGTGCCACCCGACGGGCCGGGCGTCGGGACGACGTCGCGGCCCGGGCGGGCGACGGAGGCATTCCATATCTTGGCGCGAAACGGGACGACTCGCGCCCACCCGTAACATTGGGACATGCCCAAGCTGGCGGCCGCCGTCGAGGAGGCGGCCCGATCAGCCGTCCGGGTCGACCGGTCCAAGATTTCACTGGCCGTCGGCCTGCGGGCGAGCCTGGGTGTGGGCCTGTGCCTGGTGGTCGGGCGGGCCAGCGGCCACACCGTTGCCGGGGTCACCACCACCATCGGCGCCCTGTCGGCCGGTATGGCCTCGCATCAGGGCACCTACCGCAGCCGGGCCGGCGTCGTGCTGATGGCAGGCGCGGCCATGGGCTTCTGCGCGACCGTGGGGGCGCTGGTCGGCCACCTGGTCGGCCCCGACATCGTGGCCACCGCAGTCATCGGGTTCGCCGCCGCCCTGCTGGTCTGCCTGGGGCCGTCAGGCACGGTGGTCGGCATCCAGGCGGTGGTCGGCCTGGTCGTGTTCAGCCAGTTCGACTTCCCCTGGTCGGTGGCCCTGCGCGACGGCGGGCTGGTCCTCCTGGGCGGAGCCGTGCAGGCCCTGTTGATCGTGGTCATATGGCCTCTCCGCCGTTTCTCATCCGAGCGGCGGACGCTGAGCGACGCCTTCTCCGCTCTGGCCGGCTACTGCCGGGCGGCCGTCGACCCGGAGACGACCGTGATCGAGCCGGGCGCGCTGGACGGCCTCGACGCGGTGTGGCGCGACGCCCAGCCGTTCGGGGGTGACGAGATCGCCGCCTACCGGGCGCTGGCCGCGCAGGCCGACCGGCTCCGTCTGGAGATCGTGGCCATCGCCCGGGCCCGGACCCGGCTGGCCGGCGCCGGGGCGGGCTCCGGCTCCGGCTCCGCCTCTGGCTCTGGCTCTGGCGGCGGGGCCGCCGGCCGGGCCATCGACAACGTGCTGGCCGCCACCCGCGGCGTCCTGGACGAGGTGGCCGACGCCATCCGTGACGCCCGACGACCGGCCGGCTGGGAGGAGTTCCGGGGTCGCTACCGGGCCGCCCGTGACGACCTGACGCGGGCCGCCGAAGCGGAGCCGGGCACGTGGTGGGCGGGTGCGGCGACCGACGCAGAACGACGGGTGGATGCCCTGTCGGGCCAGTTGCGGGCGGTGATCCGAACCGCCGCCGTCCCGGCCGGGGCCCAGCCCCAGGAGCTGGACCTGGAGATGGCCGGGCACCCGCCCGGGCCGACCGGGGCCCGGTCCCGCCCGGCGTGGGTGCAGGAGCGGTGGGGGACCGTGCGGTCCAACCTGACCCTCTCCTCCCAGGCCTGCCGCCACGCCCTCCGCATGGCCGTCACGCTGTCGGTGGCAGTAGCGGTGTCACATGCCTTCCCCTATCAGCACCACTACTGGCTGCCGATGACCGCCCTGCTGGTGCTCCGTCCCGACTTCACCTCGACGGTGAGTAGGGGGGTGTCGAGGGTGGTGGGCACCTTGTTCGGGGCCGGGCTGGTCACCCTGGCCCTGGCCGAGCTGCGGCCCTCCCCCGACTGGCTCATCGTCCTGGTGATCGCGCTGTGCATCCCGGCGGCCACCCTCGTCCTGGCCAACTACGCCGTCTACTCGGTCTGCATCGCCTCGCTGGTCGTGACCCTGCTGGCCTTCACCGGCAACCCCGAGCTGGGCACGGCCGGCGACCGCAGCATCTACACGGTGGCCGGGGCGGCCGTCGCCTTCCTCGCCTACTTCGCCTGGCCGACGTGGGAGGGCACGTCACTCCGAGACACTCTGGCCGACCTGGCCGCCACCGAAGGGCGGTACGCGGGCGGGGTCCTGCGGGCGTGGACCGATGCGGCCGGCGCCGACCGGGCCGCTCTCCAACGCACTCGCCTCGAGGCCCGCCTGGCCCGCAGCAACGCCGAGGCGGCGGTGACCAGGTGGCTCAACGAACCGGCCGGTGGCGCCGCCGTCGCCCGCGACACGGTCGTCGGCTACATGGCTGCCATCCGCAGCTGCGTCCAGGCCCTCCTCACCCTCCACGCCGAGCTGCCGGCCGACGGGCCCGGGCACCCGGCCGCCGCCCACCTGGCCGATCTGGTCGAGCAGGCCTTCGCCTCCCTGGCCGCCACGGTCAAAGGAACAGCCTCTCCCACCCCGTTCCCCCCGCTCCGGGGCGAACAGTTGGCTCTGGCCGAGGTCCTCCAAGCCGACGGGCAGGCCGGCGCCGCCGTGGTCCTGGCCGGTGAAACCGACCTGCTGGTCGACTCGATCGATGCCATGGGCCATCTACTCGGTCTGCTGTGAGGACGCGCCGATCCGGCGGTCCGGTGGGGTGACCGAGGGGACTTGAACCCCCGACCTCCAGGGCCACAACCTGGCGCTCTAACCAACTGAGCTACGGCCACCAAGGAACGAACAGTCTGCCACAACGGGCATATCCGGGCCGCATCGGGCGTTGAGGTAGACGTGGTGAGGGCACGAGGCGATGCTGAGCAGGATCTCGTCCGCCTCTACCTCGACGGAATCGGTCGGCACCCGCTCCTCACCCAGGAGGAAGAGGTCGAGCTGGCCCAGGCCGTCGAGCGGGGGCGGGAGGCGTCCGAACGGATCGAGGCGCACGAAGCCGAGCTGGACCGGGCCGAGCTGGCCCGCCTGCGCCGGTTGAAGCGGGACGGGGACCGGGCCTTCGAGCGGTTCGTCCACGCCAACCTGCGGCTGGTCGTGTCGATCGCCAAGCGTTACCAGGGCGACCTGCCGATGCTCGATCTGATCCAGGAGGGCAACATCGGTCTCATGCGGGCGGTCGAGAAGTTCGACTGGCGCCGCGGCTACAAGTTCTCCACTTACGCGACCTGGTGGATCCGCCAGGCCATCGGCCGGGGCATCGACAACACCGCCCGCTCGGTGCGGCTGCCGATCCACACCGCCGATCAGCTGCGCCGGGTCATGCGCATCCGGGCCTCGCTCGAGGGCCAGCTGGGCCGGCTGCCCACACCGGACGAGCTGGCCGAGCAGGCCGGCATATCCCGGCGGGAGGTCAGTTCGCTGAGCAAGTTGATGCTCGAGCCGATCAGCCTGGCCAGTCCCATCGGCGCCGATGGCGACACGGAGCTGGGTGACGTCATGCCCGACGAGATGTCCCCCAGCCCGTTCGACTCGGTGGCCCAGGAAATGCTGGGCGGCGAGGTCGAGAAGCTGATGGGCCGGCTGGGCGAGCGCGAGCGGCGCATCCTCAGCCTCCGCTTCGGGCTCGACCGGGGCGAACCCCGCACCCTCGACGAGGTCGGCATCGAGATGCACCTGACCCGGGAGCGGATCCGCCAGATCGAGCGGGCCGCCCTGGCCAAGCTGCGGGAACCGTCGAGTGAGGCGGTGGTCCGGGACCTGCTGGCGTCTTAAGCGGCCCGGCGGAGTCGGGTGGTCAGGTCGGTTCGGCAGGGCCGCCCGGGATATCGGCGAGCTGCAGGTCGTCAGTGGTCAGGACGGCCAAGGCCCCTCCTGATTTCGACTTGTCGTGGGCCAGTCCTTCCACCCGGTGGGCGGCGAAGCGGTAGGTCCACCGGGTGTGGAAGTGGCCGTGCACGATCAAGTCCGGCCGGGTGCGATCGACGGCCTGGTCGATCAGGTCCCGCACCGCCAAGGCATCGCGGATGACGTCCTCCGGGTAGGGCAGCCGCGTGGTCGGAACCACCCGGGTGGTGGGGGCGGCATGGGTGGCCAGCACGTCCAGCCGGCCATCGCCCAAGCGGTCGACGTCGGCCTGGGTGACCGCTTCCTGCGCCCACCAGTTGGCGCCTTCGCGGCGGAGGAAGCGGTCGAAGCTGACCGCCCCGCCGAGCGCTCCGAACCGGCGGCCACCCCACGTCCAGCGGGCCCCGCGCGTGGCCCAGCTGACGTGGTTGCGCATGGCGACCAGGCCGTTGTCGTCCTGCTCGACCCGCCACTCGTCCAGCACGTCGTGGTGCTCGTGGTTGCCGTCGATCCAGGTCAGGTGGGTCTTCGACCGGCGGGCCAGGTAATCGACATGATCCAGCCAGGCGTCCTCCCGCCCCGGCCAGAGTCCGAAGTCGCCCAGCTGCAGGACGTCAGTGCAGCCGGCGTCGGCCGCCGCCGCGAAGGCCGTCTCGGCCCATTCCCGGTTGCCGTGCCAGTCGCCGGCCAGCAGGATGCGCATCGGCCTACGTGCCTACCACCATCCAGCGGGTGCCGGCGGAGCGGACGATCATGCCGACCAGCCGGGTCAGGATGAACCCGGTCAACCCGGCCCACACCCCTTCGATACCCCATCCGAAGTGCAGCGCGGCGACGGTCAGCGGTACGAACACCGCCAGCGCGCTGAACAGCGTGAGCGTCCGCATGAACCCCACGTCACCGGCTCCGATCAGCACCCCATCCAGGGCGAACAGCACACCGGCCGCCGGCTGCATCCCGACGAAGAACGGCCAGAGCAGGTGGGCCTGGTGGCGTACCGCAGCCGACGATGTGAACGCTTCCGGGATGAGCGACCAACCGGCCGCCAGCACGACGGCCGTGCCGAATCCGGCGAGCAGCCCGTAGCGGGCCACCCTCGCTGCGGTGTGGCGGGCGGCGGCTGCGTCGCCGCTGCCCAACGCGGCGCCGACCAGCGACTGGGCGGCGATGGCGAACGAGTCCAGCAGCAGGGCGATCATGTTCCACAGCTGGTAGCCGATCTGATGGGCGGCGATCTGGGCTGTACCCATCCGGGTGGCGACGCCGGCCGCGCACATGAAGGCGGCTTGGAAGCCGATCTCCCGCAGCAACAGATCCCGGCCGACGACCATCTGGGCCCGGACGGTGGGCCACTGCGGACGCCACGGCCGACGTTCGGCGTGAACGGCCCGGAGGAAGAGGAGGCCACCGACGGTCTGGGCCACGATGTTGGCCACCGCCGAGCCATCCAGACCGAACCCGGCCGGATAGACGAGGAGGGGGGAGGCGATGGCCGACGCCACGTTGGCGGCCAGCACGATCCGTACCGGCCGGCGGGTGTCCTGGACGCCGCGCATCCACCCGTTGCCGGCCAGGATCACAAGAACGCCGGGCAGGCCCAGCACGGCGATGCGGAACCAGCCCACGGCCGCCCGGTAGACAGCCTGGTTGCCGCCGGCCAACAGGTGGACCAGCGGCCCGGCCGCCAACTCGCCCACGCCGGCGCCGATCACACCCAGGATCAGGGCCAGCACCGTGGCCACCACCCCCTCGTCCACGGCCCGGCTCCGATCGCCGGCACCGAACCAGCGGGCGGCCCGGCCGGTCGTTCCGTAGTCGAGAAAAGCGCCGATCATGGCGACCAGCGACACCAGGGTGCCGCCCACCCCCAGCCCGGCCAGAGGGGTCGCTCCCAGATGGCCGACCACGGCGGTGTCGACCAGCACGAAGCTGGGCTCGGCGGCCAGCACGATGAACGCCGACGCCGACAGGCGAAGGATCGACCGGCCCTCCGTCATCGGCCCGACGCTAGAGGGTGCACGGCCGGAACGTCCGTGGCGAGTCGGGAGTGGGGTGCGCGTTTTGCGTACACGAGCGGCGTCGCCAGCGGCGCCGTGTACCGATTGGGCCCGAAAACGGTCGATCCCGGTACACGCCGATTCTCGACCCGATCTCGTGTACCGGAGCTGCACGCTGGCGTACCGATCCGGTACACGCCATTTCGAGCGTGTACGGAAAACGCGCAACTTCTCGGTTGTTCCCACCGCATACCCGGAGGTCGCGGACACAGGAGGCAGGCCGAGGGATTCAGGCGGGCGCCGGTGCCAACGGCTCGGTGGCCGGCGCCGGCGCGGACGGCCCGATCACCGCTTCCGCCGTGGCCGGCACCGGCGCCGACGTTCAGATCGCCGCTTGCGCCGGCACCGGCGCAGACGTCCGGATCGCCGCTTCTGCCGGCGCCGGCGCCGGCGCCGGCTCGCCCAGGCGGACCAGCGCGATGCCGGCGACCACCAGGGCAGCGCCGACCAGTTGGGGGTAGGTGAGCCGCTGGCCGAGGAGCAACCAGGCGTAGAGGGTGGCGAACAGGACTTCGGCCAGGCCGACGAAGGAGGCCAGCCGGGCGCCGAGGGCGCGGGCGGCGGCGATGCCGGTCACATAGGCGAAGGCGGCGGCGACCACGCCGATCCCGAGGAGGGGGACCAACCAGCTCACGTGGAGGTGGTCGAGCACCACAGAATGGCGAGGGTCCCGCATGGGTAGGGCGCCGACCAGACCGAAGACGCCCATGGCCACGGCGCCGGTCGCCATCCCGCCCCAGGCGACGACGAGCGGGGGCAGCGAGTCCTCCCGCTGGCGGGCCGAGACCACGAAGTAGACGGCCAGGCCCACCGCTGCGCCCAGGCCCCAGAGCACGCCGACCGCGCTCAGGTGCTGGTGGCCGAACAGGTCGAGGACCATGGCCAGGCCGGCGACGGCCACCGCCGCGCCGGCGCCGGTCACGCCGGTGGGGACCTGGTGGTGGCGGAGCCACATCCAGCCGACGACGAGGAGGGCACCGGAATACTCGAGCAGCAGGGCGACGGCGACCGACAGGTGCTGGACGGCCTCGAAGTAGCAGAGCTGACAGCCGGCGACCGGGACGAGCCCGTAGAGGACGACGGTCGGCCAGCCGCTCCGCAGTTGGCCGGGACGGGAACGGATCAGGCGTACGGCGGGCACGGCCAGCACCAGGGCGGCGATCAGCAGCCGGGCGGCGACGGCGGCGCCCGGGGTCCAGCCGGCGGCGAGCAAGGATGTAGCGAATGAGCCGGAGGTCCCGAACGATGCGGCCGAGGCCAGGGCGAGCAGGAGACCGGTATCTGTGGATAAGTGGTGTAACCGGTCTACGCTCATGACATCCCATCGTAGAGGGCGCTCATGTCATTAGTCAAAGCATTGTTTACCCATGACACCCAGGTGGCGCTCGAAGGGGCGGCCGCGCTGGTCAACACGGTTGGCCGCGCCGGCGACGAGCTCACCGACGAGTCCGCCCTGGACCGTTTCGTCGACACATGGCGCTGGACCGGGGACCGCACCCACGACGCCTACGAGCTCGAGTCGGTCCGGGCCCTCCGGCCCCGGTTGCGCCGGCTCTGGCAGCAGGACACCGACGCAGTGGTGGAGCAGGTCAACGGCATCCTGCGCACCGTCAAGGCGTTGCCGCAGCTGGTCCGCCACGACGGGTGGGACTGGCATCTGCACGCCACCTCGCAGGACGCCCCGCTGGCCGAGCGGATGGCGGTCGAAGCGGCCATGGCCCTGATCGACGTGGTCCGCCAGGGTGAGCTGCGGCGGTTGCGGACCTGTGCTGCGACCGACTGCGACGACGTCTATGTGGACATGTCCCGCAACTCCTCCAAGCGTTACTGCTCGACCACGTGCGCCAACCGGGTCAACATGGCCGCCTTCCGGTCCCGCCGGAACGAACCCGGCGCGGACCGGAGTGGGCCGGAAGCACCGGTGGGTGATTAGCCTCCAGGCTGTCCGACGAACCGGAGGGACACCCGATCACCCAGTCCGACGAAATCGATGAGGAGCGGACGGTGCTGCCCGGCTGGTCCCAGCCGGAGACGGCCCCGCCGGCACCTCTTCCTGCGGAGTCGCGCGCCTACCGCCTGAAGAAGGCCCTCCTCGGGCCGCCCCTCATCAGCGACCAGCTGAGCGACCAGCGGCTGGGCAAGCCGACGGCGCTGGCCGTCCTGTCCTCCGACGTCATGTCCTCTTCGGCCTACGCCACCGAGGAGATCCTGCGCATCCTGATCCCCGTCGGCGGGTTGGCCGCTTTCGGCCTGGTCACCCCGCTCACCCTGGTGATCCTGGCCGTTCTGGCCGTCGTGACCACCTGCTACCGCGAGGTGGTCAAGTCCTACCCGAAGGCGGGCGGCTCGTATGTCGTCAGCCGCGACAACTTCGGGCCGAACGTGGCCCAGATCGCCGGCGCCGCCCTGCTCATCAGCTACACCATCACGGTGGCCGTGTCGGTGGCGGCCGGCACCGACGCCATCATCTCCGCCTTCCCGTCGATCGGGAGCGCAGCGGTCCCGATCTCGATCGCTTTCGTGGTGCTGATCGCCTATGGGAACCTACGGGGACTCCGGGAAGCGGGCCAGGTCTTTGCCGTCCCGACCTACTTCTTCATCGCCAACATGGCCCTCCTGATCATCACCGGCCTGGTCCGGAGCGCAACCGGCGATCTCGGTCACGTGCCGATCGCCGCCCACCAGATGCACTTCGCCCACGAAGGTGGCGGCGCCCTCCTCGGCGTGTCGCTCTTCTACGCGGCCAAGGCGTTCGCCAACGGCGGCTCGGCCATGACCGGCACCGAGGCCATCTCCAACGGGGTGAGCATCTTCCGGGAACCGCAGGCGACCAACGCCCGGGCCACCCTCGTCATCATGAGCTCGATCCTGGGCACGATGTTCCTGGGCGTGTCGATCCTGGCTGCGCTGGTCCACGCCCGGCCGTTCGATTCCGGCACGCCGACGGTCGTCTCCGAGATCGGCCACCTGGTGTACGGCCAGGGCGTGGTGGGCAACGTGCTGTACGGCTCCCTGCAGACGGCGACCGCTCTGATCCTGGTGCTGGCCGCCAACACCAGCTTCACCGGGTTCCCGTTCCTGGTCAGCTTCGTGGCCGAGGACTCGTTCATGCCCCGGCCGCTCACCGTCCGGGGTCACCGCCTGGTGTTCTCCAACGGGATCATCGTGCTGGCGGTGGCGTCGATCGCCCTGCTGCTGGCGACCAAGGCCAAGGTGGCCAGCCTGATCCCGATGTACGCCATCGGCGTGTTCACCGGCTTCACCATGGCCGGGGCCGGGATGACCAGGCACCACCTGCGCACCAAGGCGGCCGGCTGGCGGCGCAGCGTGGCCATCAACGGCACCGCCGGTGCGGTGTGCTTCCTCGTGGTGCTCATCTTCGCCATCACCGAGTTCACCAGCGGGGCGTGGGTCGTCGTGGTGGTGATGCCCATCCTCATATACGGGCTCATGAAGACCAACGCCCAGTACCGGGCCGAGGATTCGGTGCTGGCCGAAGGGGTGGCGCTGGAGGCGTGCGAGGCACCGGTGCTGCGCCGCCACACCGCCATCGTCCTGGTCGACCGCATCGACCTGGCCACCGCCCGCGCCATCCAGTACGCCCGCAACCTGACCCCCGACGACCTGTACGCCGTCCACTTCAACATCGACAACCGGCGGGCCGAGGCCATCATGAGCCGGTGGCGGGACCTGGGCCTGTCCCGCATGCCGCTCGAGGTCATCGAGGTGGCCGACCGGCGCATGAGCCATGCTGCCGTCGAGATGGTCAGCCGGGCCGCCAGGGACGGCCAGACCGAAGTGAGCGTGCTGATTCCGACGCGGGCGTACCGGCGGAGTTGGGCCGTCCTTTTACATGGAAAGAACGCCAACCGCCTGGTGCGGGTGCTCGGCCAGGTGCCGCACGTCAACGCCACCATCGTCCCGTTCAACGTGGCCGACCTGGCCGACAGCCAGCGGGCCCTGCAGCGGGCCGAGATGCCGAAGGAGCGCAGCGCCGAGAAGCCGCCGCCGGGCAAGGACACCCGCTTCGTCACGGTGCCCGGGGTGACGCCGATCGCCGAGCTCAGATACCGGCAGTCGGCCAAGGTCGCCGGCCGGATCCGCTCGGTGCGGGTGCAGACCGGTTCGGACACGCCGTCGCTCGAGTGCACCCTCTACGACGCGTCGGGGGCCGAGGTGCTGATCGTGTTCATGGGCCGCAAGGACATCCCCGGCATCCGCACCGGTACCCAGATGGTCCTGTCCGGCATGGTCGGCGAGCGGCGCGGCCACATGGCCATCCTCAACCCGATCTACGAGTTCCTCACCGTGCCCGACCAGGAGGGGGCGTCGGCCGGGTAGCTGAGCTAGCGGATGGCGTCCGGTCCGCGTTCGCCGGTGCGAATCCGGATCAGCTCGTCGACCGGCGTGATCCAGATCTTGCCGTCGCCGATGCGTCCGGTCCGGGCCGCTTCGGTCAGCAGCTGGACCACCCGGGCCAGATCGTCATCGTCGACCACGATCTCGATGCGCACCTTCGGGTTGAAGTCGACCTTGTACTCGGCGCCCCGGTACACCTCGGTGTGGCCGCCCTGGCGCCCGAATCCCTGCGCCTCGCTCACCGTCATGCCGCCGATGCCGGCCCCCTCCAGCGCGTCGCGTACCTCCTGGAGCTTGAACGGTTTCAGGACGGCGGTGATCAGCTTCATCTACATACCTCCGCTGGGCAGGGCCCGGGTTCCGGTCGCGGCATCGAAGTCGTAGGCCGACTCCTCGAACAGGCTGAGGTCGAGGCCGGCGTGCTCGATGTCCTCGTCGACCCGGAGGCCCAGCGTGCGGCTGACCAGCCAGGCCAGCCCGGCCGTGACCACCAGGGAGTAGGCCCCGGTGGCGGCCACGGCGAGGGCCTGATGGCCGAGCAGGGACACCCCGCCGCCGTAGAAGAGACCGTCGGCGCCGAGGGCCGTGGCCGTGCCCACCAGGCCGATCATCAACGTGCCGAGGAAACCGGCCACGCCGTGCACGGCCAGTACGTCGAGCGAATCGTCCAGTTTCAAGCGGAACTTCAGGCTCACGGCGAGCGCGCAGATCGCCCCGGCCAGCACGCCGATGATGGTGGCGCCCAGCGTGTTGACGTAACCGCAGGCCGGTGTGATGGCCACGGCGCCGGCTACTGCACCCGACACCGCCCCCAGGGTGGTGGGGCTGCCGGTACGCAGCTTCTCGACGGCTATCCAGGCCAGGAGGGCGGCGGCGGTGGCCGTGTTGGTGTTGATGAACGCCACCCCGGCCCCGTTGGCGGTCAGGGCGGAACCGGCGTTGAAGCCGAACCAGCCGAACCACAGGATGCCGCCGCCGAGGGCGGTGAGCGGAACGTTGTGCGGCCGCATCAGGGTGTCCGGCCACCCCCGCCGCCGGCCCAGCACCAGCGCCAGGGCGGCCCCGGCCATGCCTGCATTCAGTTCGACGACGGTGCCACCGGCGAAGTCCTCCGTGCCCCGGGAGGCCAGCCACCCTTCGGGCGAGAAGACCCAGTGGGCGATGGGGGCGTAGACCAGGATCGACCAGCCGATGATGAACACCAGGAACGCCCCGAACTTCATCCGGTCGGCGCCCGAACCGGTGAGCAGGGCGGGCGTGATGATGGCGAACATCATCTGGAAGATGATGAAGGCGACCGGCGGGATCGTCTGCGCGTGGCTGCCGGAATACCCGGGCACGGCCTGGCTCAGATGGCCCAGGCCGGCGAAGTGGAGCGTGCCGATCAGGCCGACCCCGCCGGCATCGGGCCCGAATGCCAGGGAGTAGGTGATCCACACCCAGAGCAGGCTGACGACGGCCATGACGGCGAAGTTCTGGATGATCATCCCGAGCACGTTCTTGCGGCGCACCATGCCGCCGTAGAACAGGGCCAGGCCGGGTGTCATGAACAACACGAGGGCGGCGCTGGCCAGTACCCAGGCCGTGTCTCCGGAGTTGTAGTGGCCTGTCATCTGCCCCTAACCAGTCGAGGAACCCGTCCGAAACAAGGTCGGGGCACGCTAGCGCACCCGGCTCCCGGCCGGCCGCGCCAGGATGGGGCCATGGAGACAGTGCGGTGGGGCATCCTGGCGACCGGTGGCATTGCCCGCCGGTTCGTGCGGGCCATGGAGCACGTACCGGGAGGGACGTTACATGCCGTCGCGTCCCGGTCGGCCGAACGGGCCGCGGAGTTCGCCTCCATGGCCGGTGCCCGGCGCGCCTACGGGACCTACGAAGAACTGGCGGCCGACCCGGACGTGGATGCCGTATACGTCGCCACCCCCCATCCCCGCCACGAGCCCGACACCCTGATGTGCATCGAGGCGGGCAAGCACGTCATGTGCGAGAAGCCGTTCGCCCTGAACGCCCAGCAGGCGGAGCGCATGATCGGCGCCGCTCGTCACCGGGGCACGTTTCTCATGGAGGCGATCTGGAGCCGGTTCCTCCCGGCCTATGCCCGGATGGGCGAGGTGCTGGCATCGGGCCGGATCGGCGAGCCGGTGCTGGTCGAGGCCGACTTCGGGTTCCGGGCCCCGTTCAACCCCGACCACCGCCTGTTCGCCGCTGACCTGGGTGGGGGCGCCCTCCTCGATCTCGGCATCTATCCGCTGCAGCTGTGCTCCCTCGTCCTGGGCGAGCCGATTGGTGTCTCGGCTCAGGCGGTCAAAGGAGTGACCGGTGTCGACGAACACGTCGCCGCTGTGGTGCGCTACGCAGGCGGACTCGGGGTGATCAAGGCGGCGACCCGGGTGGCCATGTCCTGCCAGGCCCGGATATCGGGGACCGAGGGTTGGATCGGTCTTCCCGCGTTCATGCACTGCCCTGATCACCTGACAGTCACGGTCGGCGGCGAAACGGAACGCATCGACGCCGGATTCGAGGGCGACGGCCTGCAGTTCGAGATCATCGAGGCGCAACGGTGCCTGGCCGCCGGCCTGAACGAGAGCCCCGGAATCACCCTCGACCAGACGCTCTCCCTGGCCCGGACCATGGACCGGATCCGGGCCCAGATCGGAGTGGTCTACCCCGGTGAGGAGCCGCTCAGCTGACTTCGGTGACCGGCGCCCCGAACTGGTAGCTGTACAGGCGGGCGTAGGCGCCCCCGGCGGCCAGCAACTGCTTGTGGTTGCCCTGCTCGACGATCTGGCCGTTCTCCATCACCAGGATGGTGTCGGCGCCACGGATGGTGGATAGGCGGTGGGCGATGACGAAGCTGGTGCGGTCGGACCGCAGCCGGTTCATGGCCTCCTGGATCTGCACCTCGGTCCGGGTGTCGACCGAGCTGGTCGCCTCGTCCAGGATCAGGATGGTGGGGTCGGCCAGGAAGGCGCGGGCGATGGTGATGAGCTGCTTCTGGCCGGCGCTGACGTTGTCGGCCTCCTCGTTGATCAGGGTGTCGTAGCCGTCGGGAAGGGAGTGGACAAAGCGGTCCACGTAGGTGGCCTGCGCGGCTTCGGCGATGCGCTCCTCGGTGGCGTCGGGGTTGCCGTACGCGATGTTGTCACGGATGCTGCCACCGAACAGCCAGGTGTCCTGGAGGACCATGCCCATCTGGGCCCGTAGTTCGGCTCGCGGTATGTCACGGATATCCCGGCCGTCGACGGTGATGCGGCCACCGTCGACGTCGTAGAACCTCATCAACAGGTTGACCAGTGTGGTCTTGCCCGCGCCCGTCGGGCCGACGATGGCCACCGTCTGGCCCGGTTCGGCGACCAGGTCCAGATCGCGGATCAGGTCGACGTCGGGCCGGTACGAGAACGACACGTGCTCGAAGGTGACCCGACCCTGCCGGGCCGGCGGCCTCTCCGGCGGGGCATCGGTCGTCTCCTCGTCGGCATCGAGGAACTCGAAGACCCGCTCCAGGGAAGCCATGCCGCTCTGGAACACGTTCATCATCGAGGCCAGCTGGGTCAGTGGCATCGAGAACGTGCGGGAGTACTGCACGAAGGCCTGGATGTCGCCGATGCTGATGGCGCCGGAGGCGACCCGCAGGCCGCCGACGACCGCCACCAGCACATACTGCACGTTGCCCAGGAACATGGTCACCGGCTGCATCAGGCTGGACATGAACTGGGCGCCGAAGGACGACTCGAACAGCTCCTCGTTCTTCTCCGAGAACCGGGCCTCGACGTCCTGCTGGCGCCCGTAGGCCTTGACGATGGCGTGGCCGGTGAACGTCTCCTCGATGATGCCGTTGAGGGCGCCGGTCGACCGCCACTGGTTGATGTAACGGGGGCGGGCCCGCTTGGCGATCACCCGCATGGCGTAGATCGACACCGGGACCGTCGTCAGGGCGACGGCGGCCAGGAGCGGGGAGATGGTGAACATCATCACGGCCACGCCGATCAGCAGCAGCACCGAGTTCAGCATCTGGCTCAGCGTCTGCTGGAGGCTCTGGGCGATGTTGTCGATGTCGTTCGTCACCCGGCTGAGCAGGTCCCCGCGCGAGCCCTGGTCGATATAGCCCAGCGGTACCGCATGCACCTTGTCCTCGACCTGGCTGCGCAGCCGGTACATCAGGCGCTGCACGATTCCGGCCACGGTGACGGCGGTGATCAGGGTGCAGATGGCCGAACCCACGTACAGGCCCCCGGCCTCGATCAGAGTGCGGTCCAGGGCGTGGAAATTGATGCGGTGGTGGATGTAGCCGCCGACGATCAGGTTGGTGCCGTCGCCCAGCAGCTTGGGGCCGAACACGTTGAGCACCACGCCGACGACCGACGTCACCAGGACGAGCGTGACGCGGCTCCGGTCGAAGGTGAGCAGGTTGAGCAGCCGGCGCAGGACGTTGCGCAGATCCTTGGACCGCTCACCGGGAACGCCGACGCTGTTCCACCGACCGGCCGGTCGCCGTTCGCTGGCGGCCAGGGTGCGAAGGTCGTCGTGCTCCTCGCTCTGTTCCTCGTTCTCGATGGCCGTCATGCCGGCTCCCGCTGGCCGGTCTGCGACTCCACGATCTCGATGTAGGTCGGGCAGTTGAGCCGCAGCTCGGCGTCGGTACCCATGCCCACGATCTCGCCGTCCTCGAGCACGACGATGCGGTCGGCGGCCAGGATGGTCGACACCCGCTGGGCCACTATGAGGACGGCGCTGTCGCGGGCGTAGGGCTTCATGGCCGCGCGCAGCCGGGCGTCGGTGGCCAGGTCGAGAGCCGAGAAGGAGTCGTCGAAGAGATAGATGTCCGGCCGGCGGACCAGGGCCCGGGCGATGGCCAGCCGCTGCCGCTGCCCGCCGGACACGTTCGTGCCGCCCTGGTCGATGCGGGCCTCCAGGGCCCCCGGCATGCGGCGGACGAAGTCGGCGGCCTGAGCCACTTCGAGCGCCTCCCACATCTCCTCCTCGGTGGCATCGGTCTTGCCGTAGGCCAGGTTCGAGGCCACCGTTCCGGAGAAGAGGAACGGCCTCTGGGGCACGAATCCGACGACCGACCACAGCAGGTCGGTGTCGATCTGGCGGACGTCCACGCCGCCGATCATCACCGTGCCGGCGGTGGCGTCGAACAACCGGGGCACCAGCTGCAGGAGGGTGGTCTTACCGGCGCCGGTGCTGCCGACGATGGCCGTCGTCTCGCCCGGCGCAGTCGCGAAGGTGATGTCCGCCAGGACCGAATGCTCGGCGCCCGGGTAGTGGAAACCGACGCCGCGGAACTCGACGGCGAGCGGACCGTCCGCCGGGGCGACCGGGGTCGTCGGGCTGGTCACCGTGGAGTCGGTGGTGAGCACCTCCTGGATGCGCCCCGAGGCGACCGACGCCCGGGGCACCATCGAGATCACGAACGTGGCCATGACCACGGACATCAGGATCTGGATCAGGTAGCTGAGGTAGGCGACCAACGAGCCGATCTGCATGTGGCCGGACTGGATACGGGAGGCGCCCAGCCAGAGCACAGCGGTGCTCGAACCGTTGATGATCAGGTTGACGATCGGGAACATCATCGCCATCAGGCGGCCGGCCCGCAGCGACGTATCGGTCAGGTCCTGGTTGGCGTCGGCGAACCGGCTCCGCTCCTCTGGCTCGCGTACGAAGGCCCGGACCACACGGATGCCGGTGATCTGCTCCCGGAGCACCCGGTTGATGCGGTCGATCCGCTCCTGCATCAGCTGGAAGGCGGGGACCATCTGGGAGACGATGAAGCCCAGCATGACTGCGGCGATGGGGATGCTCACGGCGAGGATGGCGGACAGGCCCAGGTCCTGGCGGACGGCGGCGACGATGCCGACGACGATCGTGATCGGGGCGGCTATGGCCAACGTGCAGAACATCACCACCAGGAGCTGGACCTGCTGGACGTCGTTGGTGATCCGGGTGATGAGCGACGGCGCCCCGAAGGCGCCGACCTCGCGGGCCGAGAATCCGGTCACCTGGTGGAAGAGGGCACTGCGGACGTCCCGACCGAAGCCCATGGCGACCCGGGCGCCCAGGTAGACGGCCACCGAGGCAAAGGTGATCTGGCCGAACGAGAGGGCCAGCATGATGGCGCCGGTCGAGCGGATGTACCCCTCGTCGTGGAGCAGGATGCCCCGGTCGATGATGTGGGCGTTCAGCGTGGGCAGG
>DASZNC010000098.1:0-2364 GCA_035551615.1 Acidimicrobiales bacterium | reverse complement strand
GGTCTTCTACCTGAGCAATTCCAACGCCGCGGTCCGCTTGTCGGACTGGGCCGGTGACCAGCTGAACCTGGCGGCCAACACCAACGTGATCTCGGCCGTCGGTCACATCATCGTGGCCACCCCGGCCATCGCCATGACCTCGGCCGCCTTCATCGCCTTGTTCTGTGGGCTGAGCAGCTGGGCCGCTCTGCAGTCGGCCAACGCCACCCTACGAACCGGCGGCAACGTCAGCGTCAGTCCCCGCACCATCGCCAACGAGCAGACCATGAACCAGGTCCGCTCCGCGGAGCGGCAGGGCTGGTCCTTCGGTACGCCCGGCGACTTTCCCCAGGGTTGGGTGGCGTCGCCATGGCTCCAGGCCCACATGGCCCTCACCGCCGGCGGGTCAGTGGAACAAGCCACCCAGCAACTGATGGGCTTGGCCGCACCGACTCAGAACTGGGTCATCGACCGCTTCGACCGGCCCGAGATCGGACGGCTCCTCGAGTTGGTCCCGCCGCTGGCAGCCAACTCCCCCGCCGTGGTGGCCGCCCGGGTGTACCAGGGTCCCTCGGAGCTGCTCATCAGCTCGGCTCTCAACGCCTACCACGGCGACACCACCGCCGAGGCCTTCTATCTGATCGCCGAGGGTCTGGCCCAGCGTCAGGATCTGGACGAGTCGATGTCGTGGCTGACCCGAGCCGTGCAGGAGCACCCCGATCCCCGTCGGGTGTCGTTGTCCCGACCGCTCAACGCCCTCCACGGCCGATCCGACTTCCAACAATTGCTGGGTGTGGCCGAACGGGCCGGGCAACGCTGAGCTGACTCGCTCGGCCCCTCCGCCTACGTTTCAGTCGCTGCGCTCCCTACGCACGGCTCCGGACCTCGCTGGCTGATTCGCTCGGCCCCTCCGCCTACGTTTCAGTCGCTGCGCGCGTATTCGAGGGCTGGCCCAACTCAGCGCAGCGCGAAGCGGGGGAGGCAGCCGAATTCGGCGCCCAGGTCGCACGAGACGCGGGCGTGCACCGCGCCCTGCCGGGTCAGGTACTCACCGTCGCCCGACTCGGGGTAGACCCCGTCGTGCCACACGCCAGGAAGCAGGCACACGCCGGTGGTCCCGTCACTGCGAATGGCCACCGCCCGGTCCAGGTCGGGGTCGGGGCTGGCCGGGATGGCCGGCACCAGGAACGGGCGACCGTCGAGCGACGCGAACAGCTGGCCACCGTCGGGATGGGCGTTGACGTGCCACAGGTAGACGTGCTCGACGGGGGTGTCCCGCTGGTCGCGGGCGTCCTCGGGCGGGGCGGCGAAGCCGAGCACGTACGAGCCGTTGACCGCTTCGTTGACCGCCATCAGCCGGTCCCCTTGCCACGCACACCGGAAGACGCCTTCGACCACTCCCCCGCCCACACCGGTGCCGGGGTCCAGCGGCCGGCCGCCGGTCTCGGGCCAGGGAATGATGGGCACCTGAACCTCACGAGGGTCACCGGTGAAGGTGAAGGCCAGCTCGCGAACGACCGGATCATCGGCGTCGACCACCGGTAGGTCGCGCCAGGGAAGTCCGGCCGGGATGACGGGCGACAGGTATTCGGCCGCTGTGACGGCGTGTCCGGGCATGGCGCTCAAGCTAGTGCCCTAAGGTCGATCGGATCGTCGCAGTCGCGGGCCGCCGCCTTCTACGGCGACGTCTTCGGCTGGGTCGCCGAGCCGGGCGATCCCGACTTCGGGGGCTACTCCAACTTCACCAAGGACGGGCACCTGGTGGCCGGCTGCATGACCAACGACGGCACCGCCGGTACCCCCGACATGTGGTCGACGTACCTGGCCGTTGGGGACGCCGCCGCCACCGCGGCCGCCGTCGAGGCCAACGGTGGTGCGGTCCACGTGCCACCCGTGCCGGTGGGAGACCTCGGCGTGATGGTGCTTTCGGCCGACCCGGCCGGAGCGGCCATCGGGATGTGGCAACCGGGAGAACACAAGGGCTTCGGCGTCATCGCCGAGCCCGGCGCGCCGGCGTGGTTCGAGCTGCACACCGCCGGCTACGACCAAGCGCTGACCTTCTACCGTGACGTGTTCGGATGGGACATCTATCCGATGAGCGAGGACCCGGCCTTCCGTTAAAGCACCTTGGGTCACGACGGTGGTGAGGCGGCCGGCATCATGGATGCGGCCAACTTCCTGCCCGAGGGTGTGGCGTCCTTCTGGCAGATCTACTTCAACGTGGCCGACACCGACGAGTCCGTCGCCGCCATCACCAAGGCGGGCGGATCAGTCCTCGAGCCGGCGGTGGACACGCCTCACGGCCGGATGGCACTCATGGCCGACCCGACCGGCGCCGCCTTCAAGATCGTCCACTGACAGCAACCGATTGGTCGGCCGGGGCGA
>DASZNC010000097.1:0-35954 GCA_035551615.1 Acidimicrobiales bacterium | reverse complement strand
ATGGCCCGCAGCTGATCCGACACCGACAGGCGGTCGGGCGCGGTACCGATACCGGCGGCCAACTGGTCCTTAAGGCCGGCCACCCGGACCTGGAAGAACTCGTCCATGTTGGCCGCGAAGATGGCCAGGAACTTGACCCGTTCCAACAGCGGCATGGTCCGGTTCTCGGCCAGGGCCAGGACCCGGCCGTTGAAATCGAGGGTCGACAACTCCCGGTTGAGGAAGTGTTGACTGGGCCGATCGGCCGACGGCGCACCGGCTGAGTGCAGGGCGTCCGCGGCGAAGCCTTCTTCGACCACGGACGGCGTCACCGGATCAGCTGCCGCTCTCGTCCTCGGGCTGACCCAGGTCCCAGTCGATGAGCAGGTTCTCCCGCTCGGCATCGCGGATGACCCGCTCCCGGTTGCGCCGGAACTGGGGGTCGTGCGGCGGCAACAGGAGGAGCCGGGCCAGCGCCCGCTGGCGGAAGTCCTCGATCACGTTGCGCTCGCCGAAGTCGGAGTCCACCCGCCAGTGGGGGGCCACCGGGCCCAGATAGACGACGCGGACGTGGCCGCGCGGGGGTGCTTCCTGCTCGGTGGGCTGGATAGACATAAGGAAAGCAGTCTAACGCTGGGCGTTCCCGGGCACCGCCGGCGCTACCGGGCGGTCCTGTCCCGTAGGCGGTTGGCGGCGGAGATGACGGCGGCCAGGGTGGCGTCGAGGATGCTCGAGTGGATGCCCACCCCCCACAGCTGGACGCCGCCGCGTCCGGTCGCCTGTACGTAGGCGGCGGCGCTGGCCTCGGCGCCGGAGGTGAGGGCGTGCTCGTGGTAGTCGTCCACGTTGATCTCGATGCCGAGCGTGGTCCGGATGCCGTTGACCAGGGCGTCGACCGGGCCGTTCCCCTTGCCGTCGATCGTCTCGTGCTGGCCGTCCACGAGGACTTGAGCCGTCACGTGTGTTCCTTTGTCCCCCGAGGACACCTCCGACGAAATGAGGCGGATGTTGGCATCGTCGGCGAAGTAGCTGTTGGAGAAGGCGTTCCACAGTTCGCCCGGCTTGATCTCGGTGCCGCTGGCCTCGGTGATGGCCTGGACCGTCTTGGAGAACTCGACCTGCAGGCCGCGGGGCAGGTCCAGATTGTGCTCGAAGTCCATCAGGTAGGCGACGCCGCCCTTGCCCGACTGGCTGTTGACCCGGATGATGGCCTCGTAGGTGCGGCCCACGTGCTTGGGGTCGATGGGCAGATACGGGACCTCCCACTGCTCGTAGTCCTTGGGCAGGGCGTCCATGCCCTTCTTGATGGCGTCCTGGTGGGAGCCGGAGAAGGCGGTGTAGACGAGGTCGCCGGCGTAGGGGTGGCGGGGGTGAACGGGCAGCCGGTTGCAGTACTCGGTCACCTGGCGCAGGTCGTCGATGTCGTGCAGGTCCAGGTTGGGGTCGATGCCCTCGGTCATCAGGTTGAGGGCCAGGGTGACCACGTCGACGTTGCCGGTCCGCTCGCCGTTGCCGAACAGGGTGCCCTCCACCCGGTCGCACCCGGCCAGCTGGGCCAGCTCGGCGGCGGCCACCGCCGTGCCCCGGTCGTTGTGGGGATGGACCGACAGGGTGACGGCGTCGCGCCTGGGCAGGTTGCGGTGCATGTACTCGATGACATCGGCGTAGGTGTTGGGGCCGAACATCTCCACCGTGTTGGGCAGGTTGATGACCATCTTGTTGTCGGGCGCCGGGTCGATGACGTCCATGACCGCGCTGCAGATCTCGAGGGCGTAGTCCGGTTCGGTGCCGGTGAAGCTCTCGGGCGAGTACTCGTAGCTGACCTTCGTCGGCGCGACGGTGGCCTCGAACTTCTTGACCAGCTGGGCGGCGTTGGTGGCGATCTCGGTGATGCCGGCCCGGTCCAGCCCGAACACGACCTTGCGCTGCAGGACGCTGGTCGAGTTGTAGAAGTGCACGATGGCGTGGCGGCTGCCGGCGATGGCCTCGAAGGTGCGCTCGATCAGCTCCGGCCGGCACTGCACCAGGACCTGGATGGCCACGTCGTCGGGGATGCGGTCCTCCTCGATGATCTGGCGGATGAAGTCGAAGTCCGGCTGGCTGGCCGCCGGGAAGCCGACCTCGATCTCCTTGAACCCCATGCCGACGAGGGTGTCGAAGAACTTCAACTTGCGGGGCGGGTCCATCGGGTCGATCAGCGCCTGGTTGCCGTCGCGCAGGTCGACGCTGCACCAGGTGGGCGCCACCTGGAGGTGGCGGTCCGGCCAGGTCCGCCCGAACGCCCGGAGCTCGTCGTCGGTGAACGGCCGGAACGGCTGGTACTGCTGAAACGGCATGTCGCAGGGGGTGGCGTACTGGTAGGGCATGGTCATTCCTTTCCGGAGGGAGCGGGGCTCGACCCTGCGACCCGTGGAGCAAAACAAAAAACCTCCCGGCCCGGAGGCACAGGAGGTTTCAGCGAGCACCTATGTGGTGCTCGCCTACAACAGAAGGAGGAGGCCGATCGTGGTCTTGGGGCTCATCTGCGCCGATATTACCACTGTCGTTTGGTCGTGCCCGCCGACGAGTTGGTGATGAACTCGCTCGTCTCCGGCCGCTCGAACACCGACTGCACGGCGACCCGGCCCGGACCCCACATGCGCAGCCACACCTGGCGGTACTGGTAACGCCGGCTGTACGACCACGAGACGCCCTGCTGGTTCGGGTACTCGAGGTGCAGGGCCATGCCCACCGTCGGGTCCTTGTAGAGGAACGAGCTGGGCTGGATGCAGATGGTCTCGCCCTGGCGCAGGTCACGGATGAACGTGTTGCCCGGTGAGTGCAGCAGCAGCAGCCCGGGGGACTCCTGGGCGTGGAAGCGGTCGACCATCACCCCGAGCGGGTGGTGGTACTCGGTGTCGTCGCCGGTCCCGGTGGTGAACCAGATGCCGGCCCGCTGCCAGTCGTAGCTCACGTTGCCGGTGGCGGCCAGGAACCGGTGCTCGCGCACCTGCACGGCCTGGCCGGGGGCGATGGGCAGGGCCACCACCTCGCCGGGGGCGTCGTCGGACAGGGCCAGGTGGCCGGGCCCGCTGGCCTGCAGCATCACGAGCGGCAGCCCGGCCCGGGCCCGGTTCCAGCCGCCGGCCATGGGCATGGTCTGCATCTGGGTGCTGGGCTCGCGCCAGAGGAGGGAGTGGTGGGAGAAGAACACCCACTCCGGGCCCTTCAGGTTGAAGTCGACGACCGGTACGTAGGTGCCCTCGATCTGACAGGTGGACTGCCCGAACTGGATTCGGGCCATGTCCTTGATGGCCGGCTGCTCCTGCCAGCCGGAATCGCTGACGACGGCGGTGACGTCGACCGGCGCCCCGCACTTGGGGCAGGCGATGCCGCTGGCGTCGGACGGCAGCCGGCAGAAGCGGCAGATGTAGGTGGACGTAGTGGTGTCGCTCACGGGCGCCTACTCGCTGTGGTGGTGGACGTACATGGACTGGATGCCGACCCGGCCGGGTCCGGTCATCTCGGCCAGATACAGGCCGTGGCGCATGAGCCCGGTCTTCACGTTCTGTTGGACGGTGTTCATGGTCACCGACGAATCCTTGTACAAGAAGCCGCCCGGCTCGACCAGGATCTTCTCGCCCGGTGCCAGGGTCCTCTCGAACACGTTGCCGTAGCCGTGCAGCAGCAGGATGCCCTGCTCGCCCTGGGTGACGAAGCGGTCCATGTACATGCCCTCGCCGTGCAGGACGTTGCTCATGCCCTTTATGCGCACGAAGCTGTAGCTGATCGAGTGGGACGCCACGAGGAAGGCGTGCTCGCGCACGTCGAGCTCCATCCCCGGGTGCAGCGGCAGGACCACCACCTCGCCCGACGCGTCCCGGGAGAAGGCCACCCGGCCCGGGCCGTGGGCCATGGAGATGACGTGGGGCATGCCGCCCAGCATCCGCTTCATGCCCCCGCCGGTGTTCATCGCCGACAACGGCGTCGACTCGTCCTTCCACAGAAGCACGTGGTGTTCGAAGAACACCCAGTCCCCCTGGGCCAGGTTGATCTCCGCCACCGGAACCAGCTCGCCCTCCACCTGGCAGACGCTGCTGGAGAAGCGGAACTCGGTCATGTCCTTGAGGCGGGGAGCCTCCTTCCAGCCCGAGTCGCTGACCAGGTTCTTGGCATCCAGCGGGGCGCCGCACACCGAGCAGCTGGTCAGGCCGGCGTCATTCTGCGCCTTGCACCACTGACACTCGATCCGATCCATATCCGGGAACGTAGCAGTCGGTCAGCCAACCGCCACCGGGACTGACCGTTCGGTCTGGCTTCTGTGACGAATTCGGAGTATAATGTCGATTCCGCCTACAAGGGGGTGGCGGACCGGTCGGGTGCCCCCCTGTTATGGCGCTGCGGGTCGGGGCAGGTCGTTTCCGGACGCCCGCCGAAGAATTTGTCAACCATTTGGCCCCTTCCGACGTAGATATCTCACGGGTTTCTTACCTGTGTCCGTGAGAGTTGCGGGTAGAAGGATCATCGGAGGATTTGGAGACTGTGGACACGAACTGGATGGCCGAGGGCAAGTGCCGGGAGCTGCCACCTGAGACCTTCTTCCCGAGCGACGGCGTCGGGGTGGAGATCGCCCGCCGGATCTGCGCCGACTGCCCGGCCAAGGCCCCCTGCCTGGAGTACGCCCTGTACAACCGCATCGAGCACGGTGTGTGGGGCGGCGCCTCCGAGCGGGAGCGCCGCCGTATCGCCCGCACCCGTCGCGGGCTGCAGCGGGCCACGCTCGACTGACCTGATCCACACGCATTTGGTTCTCGGGGGAGCCGGTCCGAGTCGTCGGGCCGGCTTCTTCGCGTCCGGCCCGGGATGAAATCTGTTGGATCCACGCATGAATGTAGAGAAATCGGCGGTTATCGCCGATTCTCATACAAATTTGTGGTTTTTTAACAGAGAACGGGTGTCAAAGGAGCCGCATTCGTGGCCGGCTCCCGCCCCCGCTCGGCTTCGCTTCGGGCCGGTCAGAGGAGCCGCGTGCGTGGCCGCTCTCGCCCCCAGGCTTCGCTCTCAGGTGGTCAAAGGAGCCACCCGTGGGCTGCTCCCGCCCGCCGCGGCGTCTCAGTTGCTGGTGGCTTCGCCCCGGACCTGCTCCTCACGGGCCTTGAGCAGGGCGTCCAGCTGGGCCGGGGTCAGGCTGATGGACGCCTCGGCATCACCGGCCGGCGGGGTGGCGGCGGCGACCGGCGGGGCCGGCACCGGGGCCGGGGTGGCCGGCAACTCGACCGGTGGCACCGGCGTCGCCTGGGCGCCGGCCGCCTTCTTGGCCGCGTTCTCGGCGTCCGCCTCCGCCTGGGCGTTGCGGAACTCCTTGCCGGCCAGGCCGATGTTGCGGGCGATCTTGGGCAGCTGGCTGCCGCCGACCAGCACGACCAGGGCGATGATGATGACGTAGAGGCCGTCACCGCCCATCAGATTCGCGATCATGATCTCACCGTACTCCTTGTCTGCCGGGTTGTAATCCCGCGTAGGTGTTTCTCCGATCCTCAGGGGGGCGGCGGATGACACCAGATGCTCGAGTGCGTGGTCAACATCAGCGACAGCCGGAACCGACCGGAAATCTCGGCGATCGCCGCCACCGCCGCGCCGCTGGTGCTCGACATCCACTCCGACGACGACCACAACCGGTCGGTCCTGACCCTTGCCGGGCCAGCCGGCCCGCTCGTCCGGGCGCTGCAGGAGCTGGCCCGGGCGGTGGTCGACCGGCTGGACATCACCGGTCACCATGGCGTCCATCCCCGCATCGGCACGTTGGACGTGGTCCCGTTCGTCGATCTGGGCGGCGCCGATGCCATGGCCGCCCGCCACCGGTTCGCCTCCTGGGCCGGCGCCGAACTGGCCCTTCCCTGCTTCCTGTACGGCCCGGAGCGGTCGTTGCCCGAAGTGCGCCGCCGGGCCTGGACCGACCTGGCCCCGGACTACGGACCGGACCGGCCCCATCCCCGCGCCGGCGCCGCCGCCGTGGGGGCCCGGCCCGTCCTGGTCGCCTACAACCTGTGGCTGGCCGGCGGTGACCTGGACACGGCCCGCCGTATCGCCGCCGCCGTGCGGCGGCCCGGCCTGCGTACCCTCGGCCTGGCCGTGGGCCACCGCTTCCAGGTGTCGTGCAACCTGATCGACCCGTTTCGCCTCGGTCCCGGCGCCGCCTACGACCTGGTCGCCGCCCGCCACCCGGTGGAGGGGGCGGAACTGGTCGGGCTGGTGCCGGCCGCCGTGCTGGAGTCGGAGCCGGCGGCGCGGTGGCCGGAGCTGGACATCGACCGGTCGAAAACGATCGAGGCCCGCCTGGAACAGGCGGGCCTCGACGGGGGAAGTTTCAGAGTGCCGGCCAGTTGAAGCCGGGCCGGCGGGCGGCGATCAGCTGGCGGCGACCACGCCGCGACGCTCGAGCGCCCGGCGCCGGCGGATCTTGCGCCGTTCCCGCTCGGAGAGGCCGCCCCAGATGCCGAATTTCTCGCCGTTGGCCAGGGCGTACTCGAGGCAGTCCTCCCGGACCACACAACCGCGGCACACCTCCTTCGCCTCGCGCGTCGAGGCCCCCCGCTCCGGGAAGAAGAGATCAGGGTCCACACCCATGCAGTTGGCCTGCCGCTGCCAGGTGCGGTCCGGGGTTTTCAGAAGAAGTTGAATCAAGTCGCTCACCGTGGCTCCCCTCAGATTCGGTGATCATGCTCCGGGTGGTGGGTACCACCCTTGTAACTACATGCATGTGATCTTGGTCCTCCCAGCGGGAGGAATCAAGGGGATCACCGAATTTTCTGTGGGAATCTGCTATTTGGCCGGGCCGGTGCCGGCCCCGTCCGGCGCAACCCACCCGAATGGCGCGGTGGTGGCCCCGGGCTGGTCCTTTGACCGCCGGGAATGACGCGCCGAGAAGCGGTGGCTAGAGGCCGACGAGGATGCGCCGGACGGCGTCCTCGGAGTCCTCGGTGACCAGAGCGATGACCTCGTCGCCGCGGTTGAGGATGGTGTCGCCGCGGGGCACCACGACCCGACGGTCACGCACGACGGCCACGATGCTCGAATCCCTCGGCATCTCCAGATCGGCGATGGCCCGCGACGCGGCCGGGGACTCCTCGGCCAGCGTCACCTCGACCAGGCCGGCCTGGCCCTCGGCGAAGTGCAGCAACCGGACCAGGGTGCCCACCGACAGGGCCTCTTCGACCAGCGCGGTGATGAGGTGCGGGGTCGACACCGACACGTCGACGCCCCACGTCTCGTTGAACAGCCACTCGTTCTTCGGGTGATTGACCCGGGCGATGACCCGGGGCACGGCGAACTCCTGCTTGGCCAGCAGGGAGACGACCAGGTTGTCCTCGTCGTCTCCGGTGGCGGCCACGACCACGTCGGCCGAGCCGAACCCGGCCTCGTGCAGGGTGCTGACCTCGCATGCGTCGCCGGCGAACCAGCGGCAACCGGCCTGCTCGGGCGACTCGCTCTGGCGGGCGACCACGCTCTCATCCTGCTCGACGATCAGCACGTCGTGGCCGTTGCGGACCAGATCGCGGGCGATGTTCCGCCCGACCACTCCCCCGCCGGCGATGGAGACCTTCATGCCGGTGCCGAGCTGGAGAGCTTGGCGTTGATCTCCGACAGGGCGTCGCTGCGCACCGCGAAGTGCACGATGTCGCCCTCCTGGCCGACCACGCCGGGCGCCACCAGGCGGGCCTGGCCGCCCCGGGTGACCATGATCGGCCGGTAGCGGTCGCCGTCTCCCAGTTCGGTGACCGGGCGGCCGCACAGCGGGCCGGGCAGCGGGTACTCGACCACGCTCACGCTCCCGGTCGGGTCGGTCCAAGCCGAGCCGATCTCGCCCGGGATGAGGCGGCGGGCGACCTGGTCGACGGTCCAGCTGACCGTGGCCACCGTGCCGATGCCCAGGCGCTGGTAGATCGCCGCCCGGCGGGGGTCGTAGATGCGGGCCACGACCTGCGGCACCTCGAAGGTCTCGCGGGCGATCCGGGCGGTGAGGATGTTGGTGTTGTCACCACTGGTGACGGCGGCCAGCGCCCCGGCCCGGTCGATACCGGCCTGGTGGAGGTGGTCGCGGTCGAAGCCGAAACCGACCACCTTGTCGCCCGACCAGTCGTCGGGCAGGCGCCGGAACGCGGTCTGGTTCTTGTCCACCACCGCGACGGTGTGGCCTTCCCGCTGGACCCGGTCGGCCAGCTCACTGCCCACCCGGCCGCAGCCGACGACTATCACATGCATGGGGATTCCTAGCCTAGGCAGGTCGGCGGCGGGCCCGCTTCTGCTCCAAGAAGTCCACGAGAACGTAGTCGCCGAGCGTCTCCGGTGTCGTATAGAACGCCCGGCCCCGGTTGAGCTGGGTCAACCGCTCGATGAACGTCCGCAGGTAGCCAGTGGCGTCCAGCATGAAGGTGTTGATGGTGATCCCCTCACGCGTGGCCCGCACCACCTCGTCCAGGGTGACCCGGACGGTCTCGGGGGCCGGCGGGTAGTTGAAGAAGGGCTCGCCGTTGGGCTGGATGTGGGCGGTCGGCTCACCGTCGGTGATGAGGATCACCTGCTTGGTCCCCTGCCGCCGGGCCAGCATCCGGCGGGCCAGCATCAGGGCGTGCTGCATGTTGGTCCCGTAGGTGTAGTCCCACGACACCTCCGGCAGCTGCGCCGGCTTGAGCTCGCGGGCCAGTTCGCCGAAGCCGACCAGGCCCAGGTAGTCCCGGGGGAACTGGCTGGTGATGAGGGCGTGCAGGGCCATGGCCACCTTCTTGGCGGCCAGGAAGTTGCCCCGCATCGGCATCGAGAGCGACAGGTCGACGGCCAGGACGGTCGACGTGGATGTCAGCGTCTCGGTCCGTTCCACCTCGAAGTCGTCCGGCGACAGGCGCACGGGCGTGCCGCTCCCGCTCCGGCCCAGCGCGTTGCGCACGGTGCGCTCGATCGACAGGTTGAACGGGTCACCCCACTCGTAGGACTTGGTCTCGAAGTTGCGTTCGTGGCCGATGCCCACCCGGTCGGCGACGTGGCGGCCCATACGTTCCTTGATGAGGCGGGAGAACAGATCCGACAGGGCGTTCTGGCCGATCTTGCGCAGGCCCCGGGGGGTCAGTTCCAGCCGCCCCTCCTTGGTGTCCATGAGGCCGGCCTCCTGCAGCTGGCGGGCCATCTTGGCCAGCTGCTCCAGCGAACGGGCCGCGTCCTGGCCCAGGAGCTCCCGGGCCCGGTCGATGTCGACCTCGGCCAGCGCTCCCGGGTTGGACGCGGTCGTCATCATCTGCTCGAGCCGGTCCAGGTCGCCCAACTGGTTCATGACCGCGGCCGCCTCGGCGAAGCCGAGCGGGTCCTGGCCGCTGAAGTCGTAGGACTGCTCCCACCCGGCCTGCGGGAAGGCCGAGCGCAGGTTGCCGCCCAGCCGGTCCACCTGCCAGCGCAGGTCCATGTCCTCGAGCAGCGAGTCGGCCAGCTGCTGGAGCTGGGCCCGCTGCTCGGGGCTCATCGAGTTGAGCAGCTGCTGCATGGCCGCCATCTGCTGCGCCATCTGCTCGAGCAGCTCGTCCAGGCTCTGCGGCTGGCCCGGGAACATGTCGCCGAACTGGTCCATGAACTCGGCGAACATGCGGTCGGTGTCGCCGCCCTGGGCCCTGGTCTCGAGCATCCGGTTGAGCTCGTTGAACATGTCCTTCATGCGCTGGAGCGACTCGGGCGACATGTCCGACATGGCCGACGACATCTGGTTGAAGTAGCTCTGCATCAGCTGCGAGCGCAGCTGGTCCATCAGCTCGTCGAACGCCTGGCGCGCTTCGCTGCTGGTCCACTCGTACTCCTGCAGGGACTGCACCTGGCCGGCCAGGTCGGGGGGCAGGAGGTCGAGGGCCATGCGCCGCTCCTGGGCCACCTCCGAGGTGATCTCCTGGCGTCTCTGGTCCCCCGACTCGGAGGCCTCCTGCTCCAGCGAGTCGATCCCCGACCGCTCCTGGTCGAGGATGTCGCGCAGCCGCTCGGCGATGTCCTCGTAAGGGCCGCCCAGGTCGTGGCGGTCGAGCATCTCCCGCCGCCGCTCCCGCAGCTTCTCCAGCATCTCCCGCAGGCCGGCGATGCGCTCACCGTTGCGATCGGTGAAGCCCCGCTGGAGCAGTCGCTGCAGGGCCTGGTTGAGATCGCCGTGGAAGAGCAACTCGTCGGTCAGCTCGGCGAACACGTCATCGGCGTCGAAGTCGAAGCCGACCTGGGTGCCGTCCCACTTGGAGTAGCGGAAGTGCGGCATGCGGGCGGCTCAGCGGGCCCGGTAAGTGGCGCGGGCGCCGGCCGCGTCCTTGTTGAGCCGCTTGCTCAGGTGCAGGCCCTCGAGGGCGAACTCGGCGCCGGAAGCGAGAGCGGCGGGCGACTCCTTGCCGGCCAGGCCGGGCAGGCCGCTGACCACTTCCCGCAATCCGGGGAACTTCTCCAGGGAGGCCACCATGCGGGCCGACTCCACGTCGTCTCCGGTGTGGAGCACCTCGCCCGAATCGAAGTCGCCGGTCGCCGCCCGCAGCTGCTCCCCCGGCACCGTGCTCTTGAACACGGTGAGCACCGCCTGCTGCACCAGCCGCTCTATGACATGGCCGTCGCGGCCCTCGTCGATGGTCTCGATCTCGACCTTGCCGGCAGTCGATGCCGGCAGCGCCTCCAGGTCGGACACCCGGGGCACCGCCTCGGGCTCGCCCAGCCGCAGTGAGCGGCGCACGGCACTGGCCACCATGGTCTCGTAGTTGGCCACGCTCAGGCGCACCGAGACGCCGGAGCGCTGGTTGACGTGCGGGCTCTGGCGGGCCAGCTGGGAGATGGTGGCCACGATCTCGGCCATGTACCGGGGCACCTCCACGCGCACGCCCTCGGGCCGGACGATCGAGGCCTCCTGGTCTATGACCGATATCTCGGTGTCGACATCGAGCGGGTAATGGGTCCGGATCTGGGCCCCGAACCGGTCCTTCAGCGGGGTGATGATCCGGCCCCGGTTGGTGTAGTCCTCCGGGTTGGCCGAGGCGACCAGCATGACGTCGAGCGGCAGGCGGATCTTGTAACCCCGGACCTGGATGTCGCGCTCCTCCAGCACGTTGAGCAGGCCGACCTGGATGCGCTCGGACAGGTCGGGCAGCTCGTTGATGGCGAAGATGCCCCGGTTGGTGCGCGGCACCAGGCCGTAGTGAAGTGTCAGTTCGTCCGACAGGTAACGGCCCTCGGCCACCTTGATCGGGTCGACCTCGCCGATCAGGTCGGCGATCGAGGTGTCGGGGGTGGCCAGCTTCTCGCCGAAGCGGTCGTCGCGGTGGACCCAGGCGATCGGCGTCTCGTCGCCCTGGTGCTCGATCAGGTCCCGGGCGTGGCGGGACACCGGGTGGTAGGGGTCATCGAGGATCTCCGAACCGGCCACGATCGGGATCCACTCGTCGAGCAGGCCGGTGAGGCTGCGGATGATGCGGGTCTTGGCCTGACCCCGCTCCCCGAGGAAGATGACGTCGTGGCCGGCCAGCAGGGCGTTCTCCAGCTGCGGCAGGACGGTGTCCTCGTAACCCAGGATGCCGTCGACGAGAGGTTGGCCGGCGGCAATGCGCTTTATGGCGTTGCGGCGCACCTCCTCCTTGACCGGGACCGACTCCCAGCCGCTCTCTTGTAGTTGCCCCAGGGTGGCCGGACGAGAACTCATGGCGGCCACGCTATCGCTCGCCCCCGACAACCGCGACGGCCCCATCGCGCCGGCCTCCGTCCTCCGAGACTTCGAGTTAGTTCTATTCCGGTGTATATGTCCGAATAGAACTACAGATGCTCCATAAAAAATCCGTATTACCTATAGAAGGACTTGGCCCCTTTCCGGTAAAAGTTCTTCTATAGGGGGCAATCCGGTCAGGATCCCCCAGGCCAGAAATCGCAGTCTTCAGTCCATGCCCACATAGAGGTCCCAATGAACTCGGTCGCACTACCGGCCTCCGCCAGCACCCAGGTATTGAACGCAGAGGCGGATCTGATCCGCCTCGCCGCACGAGGGGACGCCGAGGCGTTCGGGGAGCTCTTCCGCCGTCACAGCGCGCCCGCCTGGCGCCTGGCCCAGGCGGTGACCCCGGACAAGGACGGCGCCGTGGCCGCCTTCCGTGACGGTTTCGTGAAGGCCGTCCGGGCCGGGCGGTTCGCCCGCCGGACCGGGGTGACCATGGCCTTCCGCCCGCACGTCCTGTCGACCGTCTACAAGGCGGCCATCGACCAGATCTACGACCGGGGCACGCCCCCGGCGCCCCGCCGGGCGGTCACCGACGATCCCGATGTGGCGCTGGCCGACGCCGCCTTCCGCAGCCTGCCCGAACGGTGGCGGGCGGCGGTGTGGCTGAGCGACGTCGAGAATCTCGACACCGAGCGCCTGTCGGTGATCCTGGGCGTGTCCGCCCCGGTCGCCGAGCAGTTGGTCGCCCGTGGCCGCCGCGGGCTGGCGGGCCGGTACGCCCAGGCCCACCGCGACGCCCCCGAGCACATCGGCGACACGCTCCGCCCCCTCGCCCTGGCCGTGCCGGCCAACCTGTCCAACCTGGCCTCCTCCCGATTCGCCGCCTCGGGCAGCGACCGGACGCCGGTGATGGCTCCGGTGAGCCAGTGGATGGAGGATCGGGCGCTGCGCCCCATGTCGGTGGCCGTCGGCGCCCTGATCGGCCTGGGCCTGATCGGCCTCGGCGTGGTCCCCAACAGCGGCGCCCTTCGGGGCCAGCTCGGGGCCACCGGCACGAGCAGTGTCAACGGTTCGGTGCCCGTGCACACCTGCTTCGGCGTGGCCTGCCCGGGCACCCCGGCCAACACCGCTACCGTCGCCTCGGTCGGCGGCTCCGCAGGGGCGGGCATCCTGGCGTCCGCGGTGTCGACCATCTCCTCGGCGGCCAGGTCTATCGGTGCCGACCTCAGTTCACTGCCCTCGACGATCACCTCGACCCCCGGCGGTTCCGCCGGCGGCACCGGCTCCGGCACCAACCCGGGCAACCCGGGCGGAGGTACTCCGGGCACCCCCGGAACGCCCGGCACCCCGGGCCTGCCCGGCACCACTCCGACGACCGTGGGCGTCCCCGGCGTGGGCACCGTGACGGTAGCCAGCGGCGGCACATCGGTGAACCTGCTGAACGGCACCGTGACCGCCACTGTGTGCGCCGCCGGCACCTCGTCGAGCAACTGCAAGACGACGGCGACCGCCAACCCGGCGGCAGCCGTCCCCACGGTGCTCAACTCGGTCACCGACACGGTCAACTCGGTCACCAAGGCGTTGGTCACCAACGTCAACACGGCCACCGCCAGCACCCCGGCGCCGGTTTCCTCCGCAGTGCAGGGCACGACCGGCGCGGTGACCAACACCGTCACCACGACCACCGACACGATCAAGAACCTGACCTCGGGCCTGTAACCCCCGAGGCCGCCGCCCGGACCGGCGACTAGGTTCGCCGGGATGGACCTCGGTGGCCTCTGGGCGGTGGCCGAGTCGAACGACGAGCGGCGCCGGCGGCTGGCCGAGCCCGATCTCGACGACTCCGGCTGGGCCGCCCACGAGGTACCCGGACACTGGCGCTCGGTCGCCGAGCTGGCCGACAGCGACGGACCGGTGCTCTACCGCCGGCGCTTCCAGGCCCCCGCGCCCGGCGACGGGCAGCGCGCCTTCCTCCGCTTCCACGGCATCTTCTACCAGGGCGACGTGTGGCTGGACGGCGAGTACCTGGGCGACACCGAGGGCTACTTCTTCCCCCACGACTTCGAGATCACCGAGCCCCTGCGCCGGCGGCCCGACCACGTTCTGGCCGTGGAGGTCGGCTGCAGCCGGCCGGCCGACCGGCGGGCCAAGCGCAACCTGACCGGGGTCTTCCAGCACTGGGACTGCATCGATCCGGACTGGAATCCGGGCGGCTTGTGGGCGCCGGTGGCGATCGAGCGCACCGGCCCGGTGCGCATGGCGTCGCTGAAGGTGCTGTGCCGGGAGGCCAACGACGAGCGGGCCGTCCTCGAGCTGGAGGCCGTCCTCGACGTCGTCGATCCGGCCGCGGTGACGGTGCGCACGGTGGTGACCCGGGAGTCCGATGCCACCAACCAGGTCAAGGCCGAACACGAGCAGGAACAGGCGCTGTCGGCCGGCCCCAACACGGTGCGGTGGCGGATGTTCGTCCAACAACCGGAGCTGTGGTGGCCCCGCCGCCTGGGCGACCAGCCGCTGTACCGCGTCTCCGTGGACGTCCACACGGCCGGAGGGGCCGACGGCGACACGGCCGGGGGGGCGACCGGCGACGGGGCCGGAGGGGCGGACGGCGACGCGACGAGGGGGGCGGTCAGCGATCGGCGGGAGGTGATCACCGGGCTGCGCCACGTGCGGGTCCGTGACTTCATCGCTTCGGTCAACGGCGAGCGGCTGTTCCTGAAGGGGGCCAACCTGGGCCCGACCCGTCGCGACCTGGCGTCGGCCACCGCCGCCGATCTGGCCGGCGACGTGCGCCTGGCCGTCGACGCCGGCCTCGACCTCCTGCGGGTGCACGCCCACATCAGCCGGCCCGAGCTGTACGAGGCGGCCGATCGGGCCGGCCTGCTCATCTGGCAGGACCTGCCTCTGCAGTGGGGGTACGGCCGCATCCGCAAGCAGGCGGTGGCCCAGGCCCGCCGGGCGGTGGAGCTGCTCGGCCACCACCCCTCGGTCGCCGTGTGGTGCGGCCACAACGAGCCGATGGCCGTCGACCTGGCCCCCGGAGCCACCACCACACCCGGGACGGTCGCTCGGGTGGTGGCCGCCCAGGTCCTGCCGTCGTGGAACAAGACGGCACTCGACCGCTCGGTCCGGCGGGCCCTGGAGCGGGCCGACGGGTCCCGCCCGGTGATCGCCCACTCGGGCGTCGTGCCCCACCCGGTGTGGGGCACCGACACCCACTTCTATTACGGGTGGTACCACGGCAACGAACGGGACCTACCGGCCGCCCTGGCCCGCTTCCCGGTGATGGCCCGCTTCGTCAGCGAGTTCGGCGCCCAGGCGGTACCGGAGACCGACGACTTCATGGGCGCCTCGGCGTGGCCCGAACTCGACTGGGAGAGACTGGTGGGCCACTACTGCCTCCAGAAGGAGATCTTCGACGAGCGCGTCCCGCCGGCCGGTTACGCCACCTACGACGACTGGAAGCGGGCCACGCAGGACTACCAGGCCGACCTCCTCCGCCATCAAATAGAGACACTGCGACGGCTCAAATACCGCCCGACCGGCGGGTTCTGCCTGTTCATGCTGGCCGACGCCCAGCCGGCGGTGTCATGGGCGATTCTGGACCACGAACGGCGGCCCAAACCGGCCTACCTGGCGGTCACCGAGGCGTGCCGACCGGTCATCGTCGTGGCCGATCGGATGGCCGCTGAATATCGCCCCGGCGACCGGCTCAACCTGGGTGTCCACGCCGTCAGCGACCTCCGGGTGGCGGTGCCGGGGGCGGTCGTCGATGCCGTCCTGGAGTGGCCCGGCGGCCGTCAGGCCTGGCGCTTCACCGGCGACATCGACGCCGACAAGTGCGTCCGGATCGGGCGGCTGACGGCGACGCTGCCCAAAGATGCCGGTCCCGGACCGCTCGTGCTCGACTTGACTATGCAGTGGCCGGATGGAAGGGCCTCCAACCGCTATACGGGTCGGATTTCCTCATGACAAAGGAAAACGCGTGCCGGCTCCGAATCTCTCTATGGAGGTTGCGACAGTGAGCACCAAACCCAGAACCCCCAAGATGGTCAAGGGCCCCGAGCTGGGCGACACCACCTTCGAGGATTGGTACGACACCCCCATCTTCGAGCCGGAGGCCGACGAACGGCTGGAGAACCTGGCCGTGTCCCGGCGGGCCCCGGCCCGGATGGTCGGAGGCGCCATGCTGCGCTTGTCCGCCGGCCGCAGCCGGCGCATCCAGGCGGCCGCCGGCGAGATCGACCTGCGGGACGAGACGTCCGTGCCGACAGAGATCGATCTCACCGATGACATCGCCGATTTCGCCGCCTACGGCCTGGCTACCGCCCGGCCGTCATGGCGGACGCGGGCCGGACGCCTGCTCGACTCGTGGGCCGAGCGCGAAGCCGTGGCCGGCGCCCGCCTCGAGGAGCTGGTGCTGCCGAGGCGCTGGCGGGCCTGACCCTCCGGCCCGGAAGTGACGGTCGCCGCGGGCGGCTCTATCCTGCGCCCGGTACATGACCAGTTGCCTTCCCCCCGGTTGCGGCGGCCGCTGATGGCCCGGTTCTTGTCGGCCGAATGGTTCGCGTCCGTGACGTCGGCCGGCCCGCCCACCGCGACGGTGGTCACCGCCGCAGATGGCCCGCCCACCGAGTCGCCCGAGTCGCCCGGCTTGGTGATCGAGCAGGTGGTCACCGCCACCCCCGACGGCACGGTTGTCTACCGGATCGCCGTCGCCGGCGGGCAGGCCCGGATCGTCTGGCCGGTGCCGCCCGACGCACCGCCGGCCGACCTGCGGATCAGCAGCGAGTGGGCCACTGCAGTGGCCGTGGCCCAGGGCCAACTGTCTGCGCAGAGAGCACTGATGCAGGGCCGCCTGCGGGTCAGCGGCCGCCCCGGCGGGCTGTCCGCTCCGGCCCCGGCCATCGATCCGGTCCCGGCCGAAGTGCGGTCCGCGACAACCTATGAGTAGGCCCTGAAAATCACCCCCAGGCCCTACCCGGCGAAGAGGGGGCCGACTAGGTTGACCGGAAACCGACTTGGGAGGTACGCCACGTGACGTTGTCGGAAGTGATCGACGACCAGTTCCTCACCCGCTACCGGGCTCTGCTCGACGCCGAGGATGCGGCGTTCGATGAGTTGGAGCACGCCTTCGAGGACGGCGATCGCGCCCACTTCGACGCGGACCTGTGCGCCTGGCGCCAGGCGGTCGAGCGCAAGCTCGGCTACCTGCACCGGCTCGGGGTGGTGTCCCCACCGACCATCAGCGCCTGACCGCTTTCTGACCGCTCGGGGTCCCGTGCCCGGGCCGACCGCTGGTTGGCTCGTCGGTACCGGTTGCACGTAACGTCATTGGGCGTCGCCGCCCAGGCGGCGCAGTCGATGGAGGATCAATCTCGAGATGTCCGCTACACCAGTCAGGGTCGCAGTAACCGGAGCCGCCGGCCAGATCGGCTACAGCCTCCTCTTCCGCATCGCCAGTGGCGCCCTGCTGGGCCCGGACCAGCCGGTCATCCTCCAGCTGCTCGAAGTCACGCCCGCCCTCGGCGCTCTGGCCGGCGTGGTGATGGAACTGGACGACTGCGCCTTCCCGCTCGTCGCCGACGTGGTCCAGACCGACGATGCCAACGTGGCCTTCGGTGACGCCAACGTCGCCCTGCTGGTCGGCGCCCGGCCCCGCACCAAGGGCATGGAGCGCAAGGATCTGCTCGAGGCCAACGGTGCCATCTTCACCGTGCAGGGCAAGGCCCTCTCCGACAACGCGGCGTCCGACATCAAGGTGCTGGTGGTCGGCAACCCGGCCAACACCAACGCCCTGATCGCCATGCACAACGCCCCCAACATCCCCCACGAGCGGTTCACCGCCATGACCCGCCTGGACCAGAACCGGGCCAAGGCCCAGCTGGCGGCCAAGTCGGCCAACCCGGTGAGTGCCGTGACCAACATGACCATCTGGGGCAACCACTCGGCCACGCAGTACCCCGACATCTACCGGGCCAAGATCGGCGGCCGCCCGGCCAACGAGGTCATCGGCGACGACGCCTGGGTGGCCGACACGTTCATCCCGGCCGTCCAGCAGCGCGGCGCGGCCATCATCGAGGCCCGCGGCGCGTCCAGTGCGGCGTCGGCCGCCAGCGCCGCCATCGACCACGTGCACGACTGGGTGCTCGGCACGCAGGGCGACGAATGGGTGTCGATGGGCATCCCGTCGGACGGCTCCTACGGCGTGCCCGAAGGCCTCATCTCATCGTTCCCGGTCACCACGTCGGGCGGCGCCTACACCGTCGTGGCGGGCCTCGACCTGGACCCGTTCTCCCGGGAGCGGATCGACAAGTCGGTCGCCGAACTGGGCGAGGAGCGCGACGCGGTTCGGGAACTCGGCCTGATCGGCTGACACCTTGGCGGAATCAAACAGTGCCGGCCGGGGAACCGGCCGGCACTGTTTCGTTCTGGAGGCGGTCGACGCCGGGCGCTAGAGGCGGTCGACGACGGCGGAGGCGAACTCCGAGGTCTTGACCTCGGTGGCGCCCTCCATCTGCCGGGCGAAGTCGTAGGTGACGATCTTGTCGGCGATGGTGGCCTCCAACGCCCTGATGATGTCGTCGGCGGCTTCCTGCCAGCCCAGGTGCTCGAACATCATCACCCCGGAGAGCAGGACCGAACCCGGGTTGACCTTGTCCAGGCCGGCGTACTTCGGCGCCGTACCGTGGGTGGCCTCGAAGATGCCGTGGCCGGTCACGTAGTTGATGTTGGCGCCGGGGGCGATACCGATCCCGCCCACCTGAGCGGCCAGGGCATCCGACAGGTAGTCACCGTTCAGGTTGGTGGTGGCGATCACATCGAACTCGTCCGGCCGGGTGAGGACCTGCTGGAGGGTGATGTCGGCGATGGCGTCCTTGACCAGGATGCGCTCGCCCGGCTGGCCGTTGCAGTCGTCCCAGCCGACGGCCACGTCGTCGAACTCCTCGCGCACCAGGTCGTAGCCCCAGTTGCGGAAGGCCCCTTCGGTGAACTTCTGGATGTTGCCCTTGTGAACCATCGTGACCGACTTGCGGTCGTGGGACACCGCGTAGTTGATGGCCGCCCGGATGAGCCGCTTCGAGCCCGATACCGACACCGGCTTGATGCCCACCCCGCTGTCGGGGCGGATGTCCCAGCCGAACTCGTCGTGCAGGAGATCGATCATCCGCTTGGCCTCGGCCGTGCCCTCTTGCACCTCCAGGCCGGCGTAGATGTCCTCGGTGTTCTCCCGGAAGATGACCATGTCGACCATGTCGGGCCGCTTGACCGGGGACGGCACCCCTTCGAACCAGCGCACCGGGCGCAGGCAGACGTACAGGTCGAGCAGCTGGCGGAGGGCCACGTTCAGCGAGCGGAAGCCGCCCCCGATGGGCGTGGTCAGAGGGCCCTTGATGCCGATCAGGTACTCGCGGAAGATATCGATCGTCTCCTGCGGGAGCCAGTCCCCGGTCTCGTTGAACGCCTTCTCGCCGGCCAGGACCTCTCGCCACGCGATGGACTTGCCGTACTTCTTGGCGGCCGCGTCCAGGACCAGCTTGGCCGCCGGCCAGATGTCCACACCGGTGCCGTCGCCCTCGATGAAGGGGATGATGGGTTCGTCGGAAACAGAGAGGGTGCCGTCGGGCTGCATAGTGATCTTGTCGGCCATGCCACAACACTACCGGGGGTCGCCCGGAACCCGCCCACGCCCGGATTCCTGTCCGAAATGTACCGAATGTGTCCTAGCGGACGGTCGTCCCGGCAAGGGATAATTGCCGCGTGGGGGGCCTGATAAAGCACGACTGGAGGCTGGTCGGTCGGCAGACCGAACTGGCCATCGCGTCGCGTGCGCTGGAGGCCGGCAAGTCCGGCGTCCTGTTCGTCGGCCCGCCCGGGGTGGGCAAGACGACGCTCGTCCGGGCCGTCGCCGATGACATCGCCGGCCGCCACGGGGCGATGGTCCTGTGGCTGGTCGGTAGCGCGACCGAGGCGCCCATCCCGTTCGGCGCCTTCGCCCCTTACGTTCCCGAGGTCGGGACCAAGCCGGGCCGCCAACCCGACCCGCTGTACCTGCTGCAGACGTTCCGCTCCGCCGTCGTCCGCCGGGCCCAGGGCCGGTCGCTCGTTCTCGTCGTCGACGACGCCCACCGGCTCGACTCGCACTCGGCCACCTTGGTGTTCCAACTGGTGGCCACCGGCGGCGTCCGGGTGGTGATCGGCATGCAGGCCGGCACGCTGGCCCCGGCCGCCCTCCGGTCGCTCTGGAAGGAGGACCTGGTCGAGCGCATCGACCTGGGGCCGCTCGACCATGACGAGACCGAGGAGCTCATCACCGAGATCATGGCCAGCGAGGAGGCTCCGGTCACCGGACCGTTCCGGGGGGAGCGGGCCCGCCCGGCGGCCGGCAGTGCCGTCCCCATCCCCAACCGTCCGCGGGCCAACAGCCGGCCGGCGGACGCCATCGGTCGGGGGCTGATCGAGAACGTCTGGCGGCTCAGCGGCGGGAACCCGCTGTTCGTGAAGGAGCTGCTCCTCTCCGGACTGCGCAGCCGCCTTCTGGTGGTCAAGGACGGCGTCTGGAGGATGGAAGGCAAGCTGGTGGTCGGTCCCCGGCTCACCGAGATGGTCCACCAGTGGCTCGGCCGGCTGGGACCGGCCGAGACCGAGGGTCTGGAACTGGTGGCCTTCGCTGGAACCATCCCCCTCCGGGTGCTGGTTCGCCTGGTCGCGGCGGCCACCATCGACGCCCTCCAGCGGCGCGGCCTGCTGTCTGTGACCTGGACGCGAGGCGAGCAGATCGTCCGCTCCGGCCATCCTCTCTACGCCGAGGTGGTCCGGGGCGGTATCCCGGCCACCCAGGCGGTCGCCTTCTCGACCCGCCTGGCCGATGCGTTCGAAGCCGACGGTCGGATGAAGACCGAGCTGCTCCGCGTCATCAGCTGGCGCCACGACGCCGGGATCGACCTGCAGCCGGAGCAGCTGGTGGCCGCCAGTCGCCGGGCCGCCGAGCTCCAGGACTGGGGCCAGTCGATCCGTCTGGCCCGCGCCGCCCAATCCGCCGGGGCCGGGCTCGAGGGATCCCTCGCCCTGGCCGACGCCCACCGGGCCCTCGGTCGCTTCGCCGAGGCCCTCCGGGTGCTGAGGGACCACGAAGGTGGCACCGACGACCAGTTGGCCCGGGCTGCCGTACTCCGGGCGCTGGTCCTCAACTTCGGGCTCGGCCGTTACGCGGAGTCGGCCGAGACCCTGGCCGCCGCCCGCCGCGTCGTCACCGACCCGTCGGAGTGCACCTGGCTGGAGGCGGTCGAAGCCGGCCTCACGATCTACGCCGGCCATCCGGCGGAAGGGGTCGAGCGGTGCGAGGAGCTCATGTTGCGGCCGGGCCAGTCGGTCCGTACGGAGGTGTCGGTGCGGACCGTGCTGGCCATGGGGCTGGCCTGGACGGGACGGGCGGAGCGGGCCATCGAGGTGCTCGAGCCGCTGCCGTCCGACGGGGACCAGATGCCGGCCCTGTCGAACTGGGAGGTGACCGCCCGCTCGCTCGCCTACCGGATGGCCGCCCAGATCGATGAGCTGGAGCACGTCTACACCAACCGGTACGAAGCCGCCCTGCAGTCCGACAACGCCCAGCTCCGTGGGGCGGCGGCCGGGGCGCTCGGCTGGGCCGCCCTGGAGCGGGGCCGCCTACCCCGGTCGATCGCCTGGTTCCGGGAGGCCGTCAGCTCGCTGCGGGCCACCGATTCTCTGACCATCAGATCGCAGTCCCTGTTCGGCCTGACCGAGGTGCTGTCGCTCACCGGCGACGTCGACGGCGCCCATCACGCCCTGGGTGAGGCCCGGCCGACCGCCGAGCGGACGGGTGGCCTGTCGGCCGGATGGGCCGTCGCCTCCGCCTGGGTCGCGGCGGCGCGGGGCTCGATGACCGAGGCGCTGGACCGCCTGCGCGACACCGCCGGCCAGGCGGAGGAGTCGGGCCAGACGGCCTGGGAGATGCGGGCCCTGCACGCCGCGGTTCGGCTCGGCTCCGGGGATGGCGCCGAGCGCCTGGCCCGACTGGCGACCACCGTCGAGGGACCGCTGATCCAGATCCAGGCGGCGCACGCGGCCGCCCTAATCACCCAGAACGGCAAAGGTGAGGCCCTCGATGCGGTCGCCGAGCGCTATGCCGCCCTGCACCTCCATCTCTATGCCGCCGAAGCGGCGGCCCAGGCGTCGCGCGCCCACCACGCCAACGGCCTCAGCCGCCGGGCGACGGCATCGGCGGCCCGGGGCCACGTCCTGCTCGGATCGGGCGTCGACGCCGCCTCCCCCCTCGGTATGGCGTTGGCCTTCACCCCGCCTGGGCTGACCCCGCGCGAACGGGAGGTGGCCATGCTCGCCTCTCGGGGCCTGTCCAGCCAGACCGTCGCCGACACCCTCTGCCTGTCGGTGCGGACGGTCGAGACCCACCTGGCCCGGGTCTACTCGAAGCTGGGCATCACCAGCCGTTCCGAGCTGACCGCCGCACTGGCGGCGCCGAGTGGCACCGGGGGCGTGGTCGCCGGCTGACCCGACCGGACCGTCGGGCGAGACCAGGGGACGTGCGACGTGCGAGACCGCAGGCGTAGTCGCCGGCTGACCGGCGGGGTCGTCCGGACCAGCGGGCGTGTCGGACCGGCGGGCGTGGTCCCGGTCCGGGTCAGTCGCCGGCCAGATCCTCGAGGACGGCCATGGCCGCATTGCGGCCGTTCATGCCGATGACGCTGCCGCCCGGATGGGTCGCCGCCCCGCACAGGTACAGCCCGGCGGCGCCGGTGCGTGGCGCGAACCGGCGGTCCCACATCTGATCGGGTAGGCACTCGCCCTGGAAGATGTGCCCACCGGTCAGGCCGATGCGGGCCTCGATGTCGGGCGGCCCGAGCACCTGACGGTGCACGATGCAATCGGCCACGTCCGGTGCGAGGCGGGCGATGGCGGCGATGGCCTGATCGGCTATGGCGTCCCGACGGCCGTCCCAGTCCCCGGTCGCCAGTAGATAGGGCACGTACTGGGCGAACACCGACATGGCGTGGCGGCCGGCCGGCGCCACGGTCGGGTCGTAAGCCGTGTGGAAGTACAGCTCACACCACGCCGGGGCCGGCTCTCCCCGCCGGGCCGCCTGGAAGGCGGCCTGGGTGTCGTCGATTCCAGTCGAGATGGTGACCATTCCCCGGTGGGGCACGATGCCCGGTTCGGTCTGCGGAAAATGCGGCAACCGGGACAACCCGCAGTTGATCTTCAGCACCGGGCTCTCCGACCGCCAGGTGTCGACACGGTCGGCGAACGGCCCGGGCAGGTCGCCGGCGACCAGCGCCCGCGTCCGTTTCGGGTCGGCGTTGGACACGACCGAACGGGACCGGATGTCGATGCCGCCGGTCAACCGCACGCCGACCCCCGGCCGGATCTCCTCCACCTCGGCGTCGCACAGAACGACGGCGCCGGCCTCCTCGGCGGCGGCCGCCAGGTAGGTCGAGATGGTGCCCATCCCGCCCTCGACGTAGCCCCAGGCGCCCGGGATCCCCTCGAGCACACCGGACGCATGCATGAAGTGGATGGCCGCCGTACCTGGGTCGCGCGGGCCGGCGAAGGTGCCGATCAGACCCTGGCCGTGCAGCGCGGTGCGGAGCCGTTCGTCGGATACGTGGCGTTCGACGACGGATGCGATCGACTCGTCGAAGAGGACCTCGACCGCCTCACGGTCGGCCCCGAACAGCTCCTCGATGGCGGCCCGGTCGGGAGACGAGCCGACCCAGTAGTCACGGTCGCCTTCGCGCAGGGCCCGTCGGATACGGCCGAACAGGTCACCGTAACGCTGGTAGCCCTCGACGTCACCGGGTGACAGGGCGGCCACCGCCGCCGCGCTCCGTTCGGGGTCCTCCCACAGGGCGATCGAGGTCCCGTCCTCGAACGGGCACCAGAGGTGAGGATCGACCACCTCGACCCGGTATCCCCTCGCCCGCAGGCCGAGCTCGTCGATGACGAGCGGATGGAGCAGTCCGACCAGGTAGGCGCAGGGACTCACCCGCCAGCCGGGCTCGTCGAACGGGTCCTCGATCGTGCAGGCACCGCCCAAACGATCCCGGCGCTCCAGGACGAGGACCCGCAACCCGGCCCGGGCCAGATAGGCCGACGCGGTGAGACCGTTGTGGCCACCCCCGACCACCACCACGTCCCACTGACGCCGGCCCGCGTCGGCCGCGCTCAGCACGCTCAGTTCTTCGTGTAGAACTCGATCTGGGCTACCGACACGTTCTTGCCGAATCCGGTGGCCGGGTAGACCGACTCGATGTAGATCAGCACGCCGGTGGCGCCCTTGGAGTGCACCGAGAAGGTCTGGAACTTGGGCTGGTCGGCCAGCGTGATGGTCTGCGAGCCCGGGTTCTTACCACCGGTGAACACGAGCTTCAGTTCCTTCGGACGGGGTTCGGACTGGAAGACCGAGTTGGTGTCCTGGTCTCCGCTGTCGAAGCCGATCTTGGCGATGCTGCTCGGCTGCCCGAAGAACACCTCCAGCCGCTGGCCGGTCACGGTCCCCTTCGACTGCCAGGACGTGTTGAGCGCCCCGTCGATCAGGTTCTGGGCCGGGTGGCCCGTCGCGTTCGAGGTGGACGACGCCGCTTCCGCGAACACCGAGCTGTAGGTCGGATGAACCAGCCCCTCCACGTCGTGGTAGTACCGGGTTTCCCTGGTCTTCAACGACTTGTGCCAGGGCCCGACGAACGACAGCAGCGCGACCACCGCGATCGCGATGATGACGACGATCTTGAGGAACGTGCTCAGCCAGCCCGGAGCGGAGCCGCCGAACGCCCGGCGGCGGCCCTTGGGCCGGGCGCCGGCCTGGTGCTGCTTCCGACCGAAGAGGCGCCGGAACAGCCGCTTGTACCAGGGCAACCCGAACACAACCGCCTCGACCAACGACGATCCGCACCGCCGGCAGAAGTTGCGGGCCGGGTCGTTGCCCTCGCCGCACTGGGCGCAGACCTTGTCGCCCGGCTGGATCTCGCGGGTGGAGGGCGCCTTCTTGGCCACCGGCCGGGACTTGACGGCCTGGGGCTGAACGGCCCCCGGCGTCACTGCGCCGGTCTCCTGTCCGGTGGCCGCGGGGGCGGCCGCCGATGGCGTCACCGCACCGGTCGGCGCAACCGGCGTGGTGGCGCCGGTGTCGGTGCGGGCGGCCGGATCACTCGTGCGCACCGGGTTGCCGGGAGCCCGACCCGAGATCAGCCCCGATGCCGGCGTGACGGCGGCCGGTTGCGTGGCACCGGGCGTGGCCGCGCCCGGCTGCGTGACGCCGGGTGGGGTGGCCCCGGGGGCGGGCGACCGGGGGGGTGCCGGCCGGGCGGCGGTCGGGGCGGGAGCCACGCCTGCGGCCGCGGCGGGCGGAGCCGCCGGAGAGGGCGCGGGAGGGGCGGGCGGTGGTGCCACCGCCGGGGTGGACGACGGACCCGACGCGGCCGGCTTGTCACCTGCCGGCGCGGTCTCGTCCGCAGCCGGCGTGGCGGCCGGCGCGTCCCTGACCGGAGGCGGCGGGGGCGGCGCCATCGGGGCCGACGAGGAGCTGGGTGAAGCGGTGGGCGCCGACGATCCCGGGGCCGGCGCGGTCGCAGGGGCATCCGCCGGCGCCGATTCGGGGGCGGCCGGCCCGGACGCAGGCGAGCCGGTGGTCGCGGGCGGTGCCTCGGCGGGTGCCGCCACTGGCGCAGCAGCCGGTTCGGCCGCACGCAATCCCGGCATGGGGGCGGAGACGGCACCGGGGGTGGACGGCGCCTCCTCTTCTGCTTTGTCCTCTTCGACCGGTGCGGCTGGAACCGGTTCGGCTCCGGCCCCGGCGGCGGGCGCGGCTCCCTCGCCGAGTCCGATCGCCTCCTTCACCCGGTCGACGATCCCGACGTGGGCCGGCTCCGGCTCGGGTACGGACTCCGGCTCGGGCGCCGGAGGAGCCTCCTCTTTGACCTTCTGGCCGTCCCAGCCCAGATAGGCCGCACACGAACCACAGAAGGAGTCAGATTCCTCGTTCTGGAATCCGCACTGACTACAGACAATCGCTGCCACTACTGCGCCGGTCCCTTCCCTCTTGCCCTTTCGGGAGCCCCTTCTAGCCGGAGCCGCCGTTCCGGCCTCCCCGATCCTGGCAGATTCGTCGGCCACATGCGGGAATGCCTGGTGGCGCTGGGTGCCCCTTGGGGCAGATATGGGCCAGGACCTTGTGAGCAGGCTCCCGGAAAGGAACAATTGAGGGAGGTGCCCGCCACCTCCCCGACCCGAGAGGATCGATCCAGATGAACCGCGATCACGAGGCCTCCCAATCTCCGGGCCGATCCACGACCGGCAAGTCGTCGGGTGGTGCCCGCCAGTCGGGCACGCCGCGTAACCGGTCGGGAGCGGTCATGAACCTGCAGAGGGCAGCCGGCAACCGGGCCGTCGCCGGCATGATGTCGACCTCGAAGACTCCGGTGCAGCGCATCTCCGCCGAGCCGGTGGTGGTCCAGCGCGAGATCAAGGACGAGGACCTCGAGTTCTACCTGGGCACGAGCGATTCCGACGAGGTCACCCGCATGCTGGCCGGCGCCGTCCGCAAGTCGAGCAAGAAGAGCGCCACCAAGGAGATGCCGGACCGCGACGACGAGACCACGACGTCCGGTACCAAGTCCGGAACCAAGAAGGCCGGGACCAAGAAGAAGCGGTCCGAGCTGGTCAAGAAGAAGAAGTCGACGGACGACGAACTCGCTCCGAAGACCCAGGAAGAGATCGACAAGAAGGCGCGGGTCGAGTTCGTCAAGAAGCAGAACAAGGAAAAGGAACAGATCGCCACCTACAACCTGGAGAAGGAGCAGTCGGCCAAGGAGATCCGGGAGGCGTGGGCCAAGAACCAGGACGCCATCCTGAACGGCGGCCAGAACCCGTTCAACCGGAACAAGCCGGGCAGTTGGCTCGATCGCCGGAAGCCGGGCGCCAACCAGAAGACGGCGAACAAGTGGTTGGAAATGACCAAGAAGAAGAAGGAGGAGGACTGAGAATCAGAAGAGGACCGACCCGGGGCCGGTCCTCCTTCTCAGCCCGACATCGGGTGAGCGCCTACAGGTAGCGCTCGACCTTCGGCGTGAAGCGCTTGAATATCTCCGGATCCTGGCCGAACCAGCGGAAGTGCGGCAGCTCGACCATGACGGGCGGATCGCTCCATTTCATCCCGCTCGCCCCCTCGGCGTATACGTAGCCGCCACCGTCGATCTCCGAGGCCGGGTCACCGGGGGCGCCGACGATGCTCCACGGACCGTCCGGATGGGAGGCGATGGCCACCGAACTGCCGAAGCGGTCGCCGGCCTTGCCGCCGTAACAGGTCAGTTCCTCGCGGCCTGACATCTCGAGGTCGCTGCTGATGTCGAACACGGCTCCGGCCCGCCGGCCCGGCACCGACACCAGGAGCTGTTCGGCCGGAATGCCGGGCGCCGCCGGATCGACCGGCGGGAAGGCGATGGCCGATCCGAAGCGGGCATCCTCCGATGGTCCATAGGCCGAGCCGCCCTCCTGCTTGACCTCGAACTGGCCGTCCTTCCACTGGTACAGCCACACGGCGCCGGTGCCTTCGATCTCCTCCTCGAAGTTCGGGTCGGCCGGCGCCCCGATGGCCAGAACGCCCGGGGTCATGGCCACCGACGTCCCGAACTCGGTGGTCGTGAAGTCGTCGGAGATGACGTCCGGGAACTGGGGATTGATGACCTGGCCGAAGCTGAACCGGTTGGGCCACTCGCCCGCCTCGGTCGTGGCCCCGACATAGACGACGCCCTGGCCCTCCTTGGCTCCGGGCGCGGCAACGGCCAACACGATCGTCCCGTTCGGCTGACCCGACTCGTCGAGGCCGGGACCGATGGCCACGCTGCTGGCGAAGCGCTCCTCCTCCGTGCCCTCGGCGTTCGGGTTGGCGATCGGCGAGCTGGACCACGGCTCGTTGGTCGATTCGAGCCCTTTGAAGATGAAGACCATGCCGGTGCCGAACGGGCCCCGCGGCGGCGCCGCCTTCGGTGCGCCGACGGCCACGTAGTGGTCCTTGCCGTCGAAGCAGTGGGCGAGCGAGGCACCGAATGAGTCCTCGCGGATCGGTTCGGCCCGGTTGAGAACAGCCATGGACGGCACCGATCCGTAGGTCCACACCCCGTACGGCGGGGTCAGGACGACCACCCGGCCGGGGGTGGTGGAGTCGCCACTGGCCCCGATGATCACCGTGTCGCCGACGACCAGGCAGGCCGAACCGAACGCCCGCATCTCGTTGGTACCGGAGTTCCGGCCGCCGAACAGGGTGCCGACGAACCCCCACTTGTTGGTCGCTTCGGAGTAGGCGTACACCGTTGCCGCGCCGCAGCCTTCCAACGCGTCGGGCGATCCGACCACGGCGACGTGCTGGCCGATGGCCACTGTCATGCGGGGCGACGCTTCCTTGGTGTTGGCGTCGAACGGGGGGAGAAACTCTACGGACTCTTCCATTGACGGACCCCTCCTAGGTGTGGGTGATGGGTTCAGTGCGCGTGCGGGACGGCGCCTGGGTGGTCGCCGAGCTGGCGGCGCAGAACGGCTACGGGCGGGATGGCCAGTATCTGACCGAGCTCGTCGAACACGATCGATCCGGCCACGTCGGAGAACTGGTCGAGCCGGAGGCGGACCGACGGTGCGTCGTGGGGTAGGCCCCCGGTGCGCCGGTAGTCGCACTCGAACTCGTCGTAGGCCTCGCATTCCAGGGGGCGCTCGGGCTTCCCGTACACCGAGCAACGCCCGTTCTCGAGGTGCCGGCACGAGGTGTGAACCAGGATCCTCCAGGTGTCGTCCGAGATGGCCAGCTCCACTCCGGGGAAACCGAGGCTGTACTTCATGAAGTCGAGTTGCGACGCGTCGCTCGGACGTCCCCGGTCGAAGGTGAGAACCTGGCAGCACCAGGCCTGACATCCGGTGCAGGGTGAGCTGACCTGCGGGTCGCTGAACCGGAACCGCGCCCCCGGTCCGGCCGGGGCCGCCACCGGCTGCCAGTCACCGGCTCCGCTCCGGAGTGGCTGCCGTTCGAATGGCAGTTCGCTGAACGCGGCGATCAGCTCCGGCCATTCCGGCCGCTCGATGACCTGACGCTCGTCGTCGAACACCAGGCGCTCCACGAACGCGGTCATGCGGGCGTGGTCGAGCAGCGGGACACCACCGTGGGTGTCCGGGCTGATCCGCCGGTAGCTGCACGTCTGGGACTTGTACGCCTTGCAGACGGCCGGCTGCACCGGCGTCGAGTGCACCGAGCACAGACCCCGTTGGTCGAGGAATCCGCACGGCTGGTGCAGGTACACCTGCGCCTCGTCGCGCGCCCCGTTCATCGTCAGGTAGATGCCGTCGAAGTTGAGCAGGTACAGCGCATGATCGACCCGGATCAACGTGTCGAGATCGAGGGTGCCGAGCAGCAGGTGGGTGCAGCAGGGCGAACTCGAGCAGGTGAGACACGGGGACTCCCTGGCCTCGGCGAAGGTGAGAACCGTCATCGGGCCCGGTCCCGTTCCGACTGGGCGACCAGCTGGCGCATCTCGTCGACGGGCGGCATGGCGGCGATGCGTCCCATCTCGTCGTACGCCATGGCCTGCTCGATCGTCCCGAACGCGTCGCGTGAGACCCGGACGATGGACTCCGGGAACGGGGTACCGAAGTGGAGCCGGTACTTGCAGCTGAACTCGTCGTAGTAGCCGCAGCGCAGGGGTCGTTCGTCCTGGCCGAACACCGAGCAGCGGCCGTCGTCGAGGTGACGGCATGTCGTTCGGACCAGGATGGCCCAGGCGTCGTCGCTTATACCGATCTCGACGGAGGGGAATCCGAGCGCGTACCGGAGGTACTCGAGGGTCGACGCGTCGGCCGGCACCGGCCGTTGGAACACCAGCATCTGGCAGCACCAGGCCCCGCAGCCGCGGCACGGTTCGGACACGATCGCCTCTGAGTACAGGTGCGGGGACGGCTCCGGTTGGGGCGCCCGGCCCAGCACCACCTGGCGCCACTCGGTCAGCATCGGGTCCGGTGCCGGGACCGGCGCGGTCACGTGCTCGAAGGGCATCGTCTTGAAGTGATCGACGACACCGGACCACTCCGGCACGGCGACCAGGCGGCGCAGCTCATCGAAACCCAGTTGCCCGGCCAGCCACTGCATCCGGGCCCGGTCCAACACCGGCTCCTCGTGGATCCCCTCGTTCATCCGCGTCCGGTACACGCAGTTGTAACCCGAGTAGCTCTTGCACACCGCCGGCTGAACCGGCGTGGCATGGACCGTGCACAGCCGGGACTCCTGGTCGAGGTACCCGCAACTCTGATGAAGGTAGACGGTCGCCTGCATCTCTGACGACAGCCCGATCAGGATGCCGTCGAAGTTGAGCAGGTAGAGGGCGTAGTCGACGTCGAGCAGGGAGCCGATCTCGAACTGGGACACCACCAGGTGGGTGCAGCAGTGCGAGGACTGACAACTCAGGCAGGGGGTCTCGCGCGCCTCGCGCCACGACAGCCGCCCGCCCGACGCGAGGGTCTCCGGCGCCGCCGAGGTCACGGCTGCTCCTGCGCCGGTTTCACGATGTTCCATATCTTGGGCCGCTTCTTCACCTGGGCCACCGCCGCCTTCCCAAGAGCGCCCTTCTCCTGCTTGACGCTCCCCTTCGCCCCGGCCAGCATCTTCTTGGCCTTGCCGAGATCGCTGCTGATGCTAGACCGCAGCGGCTTCAGGTCGGTGGCCAGATTGCCCTTCTGCTGGATGAGCGCGCTCTTGGTGGGGGCCGCCTTCTTGATGGCCGCCTTCTTGTCCTTGGCCAGCACGTCCTTGACCGCCGCCTTCTCCTTCGACAGCTGCGCCTTCACCGGGGCGGCCAACTTCTGGGCCTTGGCCTTGTCCTGGCCCAGGACGTCCTTCACCCCACCCTTCAGGGCCTTCAGCTCGGCTTCCGGCCCCTTCAGCTTCTGGAGCACGTTGCCCTTCTGCGCGATGAGGGCGCTCTTTGCCGGCGCCGCCTTCTTGATCGCCGCCTTCTTGTCGGCGGCCAGCACGTCCTTCACCGCCGCTTTCTCCTTCGACAGCTGCGACTTGGCCGGCGCCAGCAGCTTCTGGGCCTTGGCCACGCCCTGCGCCTTGTCCTTGGCCAGGATCTGCTTGGCGCTGCCCTCGATCGCCTTGAGCTTGGCCGCCATCGGATTGACATCGGACGACTTCTGACGGATGAGCGCGCTCTTGGCCGGCTTCAGGCGGGCCAGGGCCGCCTTCTTCTGCGCCGCCGTCGCCTTCTTGAGATCGGCGAATCCCTGTGTCTTGGTCGCCTCCCCGGCCAGCGCGGATGCCCCCATGACCCCGCCGATCACCAGGGTGTTCTTCACAGTGGATGATCGTCCCGACGGGACGGCGCGGTTGGGCATCGCTGGTCAGGTCACGAAGCCACTCAGGCTCCGGCGTCGGTCCCCTCGGCCGCATCGCCGGTGACGTCTTCGACCTCGGCCTGGGTGGGCGGAGCCTGGACGGCCAGTTCGATGTGTTCCGAACCGGGCAGGTCGATGGCCCCGGGGGCGTCGGCGGCCGCCTCGGTGGCCGGTTCCTCCGGTGCGTCGACCTGGACCGTCCCGGAGCGGGACACGATCTCGACCTGGTACGGCACATGGGCCGGCCGGTTCTCGGCGACGATCCGGCCGATCGTGGACTGCCTCAGCTCGCCCACGTCCTCGGCCGGGAGCCGGACGACCACGTACGGCTGGGCCGACCCGGGGATCGGGTTGTCGGCGGTCTGCGACCAGCCGCACCCGCCACTCTCCTCGATCTCCGGTGCGACACCGGCGTACAGGCGCAGGTGGGCGGCCAGGCCGGCGACCGTGCCCCGGATCCGGTAGAGCGTGGCCGCTTCCTTGATCAGGCGGCGGCGCCGCTCCAGGGTCCAGGTCTCGTCGATGTCGACCCCGACCCAGGTGGCCAGCCACTCGACGAAGTCGGGCGGCGCCAACACCGGATCGAGGTAGGCCTCGAAACAGTCGAGGGTCGAGAAGACCGGCGCGATCACCTCGTCGAACGCGCTCACCAGGTTGCGGCAGAACTCGTCCTCCTGGAGGGCCCCCGGTAACTGGTCCACGAACGGGCGGGGGTTGCGCAACCCGGCCACGTGGCCGCGCTCGGAGGGTACGGGCGCGAACACGATGTCGTCGGCCGGCGAGACGGTGTAGGCCACGACCTAGCCCTCCTCCACCCGGACCTGGTGCTCGTAGGAGAACACCAGGGCGTTGGGGGCCACCTCGACCCGCTGGGCCGGCTGGCCCCGCTGGCCGGTGATCGGGTTGGCCGCGAACAGCTTCACGTCCTCGATCAGCTCGGTGCCGGGGAGCCGCTGCAGGAGGGCGTAGATCTCGCCCATGTGCACCGGTCGGCCGAAGCCCCAACCGGTGCCGTCCATGCCGCCGGAGATCGGGTGGAGATAGGAGTACAGGGCGGTGATGGCGGTCGTCTGCAGGCGGCGGGCGTCGGCCCATGGCCGGGCCCGCATCATGGCGACCACCGTGACCCCCTGGTAGGCGGGCGGCTCGACGATGACGCGCGCCCCGATGGTGCGCTTGGCGTCGAGGTACTCCGCCACCCGGCTCAGCATGTCCGCCGGGGGCACCAGGTTCTCGAACGACAGGCGACCCTCCTCGTCGGCCACGGCCGGCACCAGGAGGACACGCACCCCGCCCGCCTCCTCGTCGGTCGCCGCCGGCACCGCCTTGATGCGGGCCGCGTCGGGCGCCGCCACCCGGGCCAGCACTTCGAAGTCCTCGACGGTCACCGCCCGTTCGAGGGTGCGCATGACGATCGGGCCGCGGGTCTTGGCTTCTTCGATGGACTCGCCGTCGCGACCACCGCGGGCCGGCACCCGGTTCTGCACGCGCGACACGAAGGGGATGGTGCGGCGCAGGATCTTGATGGTGTCGGCCGAGACGTTGCCCTGGCGGCCGCCGCCGCTGAAGTACAGCCGGAGCCGGAGCACCGAGCCCTTGGGCGGGACGGCCCCGTACTGGCGCAGTTCGCCGTCGGGCAGCCGCACGTTGGGGCCGAGGATGACCTCGCCCATCACCGGATCGAGGACGAAGACCTGGTCGTCGGGGCCGGCACTGGCAAAGTCGGGGACCTCGGTCCACTCCTGCCAGCCCTCCTCCTCGTCGGCGACCTCGAGCACGATGGGCTCGCCGGCCGGCACGACGGGCGGGGCACTGACATTGAACCGCTGGCCGGCGACGCCCTCGGAGATGCCGATGACGTCGGCCTCGACCACCTCGGCCTGCACGGCGTCGGTGGTGCCGCCGATCGTCCGGGCCTCCAGCTTCTTGATCATCGGGGACGCGCTGTAGAACGGCTGCTCCGGCTCGGGCTGGGTCATCCGGGCCCGCAGCCATCCGGCCCGGAGCTGGTGCTCCAGGGACATGACGTGGGTGGGCGGCACGTGGAGGACGACCTCACCCGGCTGGTTCAATGCGCCGGTCGTGTCGCGATCCACCTCGCACTCGACCCAGTTGGCCCCGTCCCAGGCCTCCCAGACGAGCGGCGGCCAGTCCGGGTTCACGCCGATACCCTCGATGCTGCAGTCGAACTTCAGGCTGACCGCGCACCTGGGAACGGCCGCCGTCAGACCGACGAGCAGCACCTCTTCAGGTACCGGCTGGGGGCTGAACGCGGCAAAAGGAGAGAGCTTGATGGCGTCGGTGTGGTTGCGCCAGGTCCCGCCGGTCGGTATCGAAGCGATGTAGGCCAGCTCGCAGGGAACGATCTCGAGCGCCTCGGTGGTGGTGAAGGCGATACCCGATCCGACCACCTCCGACCTGGGGGTGGCCACCTCGGCGCCCACGTCGACGACGATCGGATTGGCCTGCGGAGCCGACAGCCAGAACGTCACCTGGGTGCTGGCCGGGGTGGGCGGGAACAGCCGCAAACCCATCAGGTCGAGGAAGCGGATGTAGTTGCGGTCCGGCACCCGGTTGAGGCGGTACAGCAACTGGTCGGTCATGTAGGCGAAGGTCTCGATCAGCGTCACGCCCGGGTCGGACACGTTGTGATCGGTCCAGTCCGGGCACCGCTCCATGACCAGGCGCTTGGCGTCGTCCACCAGGTTCTGGAAACGGCGGTCGTCGAGATTGGGGGCGGGCAGGGCCATCAGATCACTCCTCCTCCGGGATCACGTAGAAGGGGAAGACCAGGCTACGGGGGTCGTAGGTGCCCTTCTTCTCGTAGACGATGTTGATGTAGAGCGTGTTTCGCTGGTATTCGTCGACGGTCACCTCGACGGTGCGGACATTGACCCGCGGTTCCCAGAACTTCAGCGACTTCTTGACCTCGTTGGCCAGCCGGCCGGCGGTGTTGGCATCGGCCGGGGCGAACACGTAGTCGTGTATCCCGCAACCGAACTCCGGCCGCATCGGCCGTTCGCCGGGTGCCGTCGACAGGATCAGCCGCATGGCCCGCTCGATGTCGCGTTCCTCGCCGACCAGGGCGATGCTGCCCGATGCGTCGGTACCGAGCGGGAACTGCCAGCCTTTGCCGACGTAATCCTCGGGCATCTCAACCCCCGCCCAGGGTGACCATGGCGGCGCTGACACTGGCTTCCCCGTCGGCGGTGATCGACACCGTCGCCGTCTCGCCGCCGCCGATGGAGACGGCCGCACCGGCCATGGAAACGGCCGCCGTCTCCGGGCTGCCGATACTGATCTCGGCGGCCGAGATGGACACCTTGGCGCATTCCGGTCCACCGATGGTGATGCCGAGGGCGCCGTTGATGCTGACCTGACCGAGCGAGTTGATCGTGATCGAGACGTCCTCCCCATTGAGGACGATCGAGGTGGGCGCGGCGGCCGGTTCCTCGGCCGGGGCGGTGGCGATGCTGATGCCCAACGCGTCCGGGCCGTCGTTCCACTGGATCGTGTGCCCCATGCGCGATGCGATCCGCCGGTTGCCGACCACGCCCTCGACCGAGGGCGGCGGAATCGGCATGGCCACGCCGCCGTACAGGTTGCCGATGACGAACGGGTGCTCGATCGAACCGCGGTCGAAGCCGACCAGGACCTCGTCGCCGATCTCGGGGAGCCACAGGAACCCGGAGCCGGCCTTGCTGGCCCCGATCTGCATGACCCGGGCCCAGGCGCTGATGTAGTCGGGTGCCAGCCAGGGGAACATCACTTTGACCTGACCGTGCTCGAGCGGGTCGGCGTTGTCGACCACGGTACCGATGACCAGCCCGGTCATCGTCGGCGACGGCTTATCGGTGACGCCGGCACCGGAACTCAGGGCGTACAGGGAGCGATCGCGGTAACCACCGACGGTTACCCAGGTGGTATAGCCGCCGTCACTCGGGTCGAACACGTGCCGGGCCGCCGACACGACGTAGTTCCCGTCGAACGGGAGCCCGGCCATGCCGAGCGTGACCGGGATGCCGGCCAGCAGCTTCGGATTGCCGAGGCACTCGCCTTCGATCTCGGCCAGGGCACCGGCGATGTCGGTCGCCACCGACTCCGCCCACTTCATCGCCGCCCCCTCGTTGTCGAACACCCGGCTGGCGTCGAAGAACGGGGTCGCCGCGAACTCGCCCGCCACGACGGCCGGCTCGACGGCCGGATCGAGGCTGGCGGCGGTGGAGGGAACCGCCGGGAAGGGGCCGATGACCGGCATCCCCATATCCGAGTCCCATCCGGTGACGGTCACCGCCGGCACCTGCTCGGCCGATGTGACAACGGCCCGCAGCCGGATCAGGTTCCGGCCCATGACCAGCTGGTTGAACAACATCGGCTCGGCGTAGGTCATGGCCGGGGGGCCGGCCTCCTCGGCCAGCGGCATCGGGCAGAAGTTGAACAGGCCCAGCGGGTCCGAATAGGCGACGTAGCCTTCGAGGGCGGCCATCTGCTGGATGAACACCCAGGAGCTCACGTTGGCCTGGGTCAGCCACGGATAGATGGTCTCGGTGGGGATGATCTCACCGGGGATGACCCCGGACTCGCCGAGGAGGATGGCGACCACGTCCGACGCCGTCATCTCCGGATAGGCCATCGTCTTGTTCCCGTGCATGAGCCGGTTCGACATGTCCATGCCGCGGATGATCGTCATCGTCTCGCCGTGGGCGTACTCCACTTCGACGGCCGTGACCTCGCCGGTGATCAGCGGCGACGGGCCTTCGATGGACATCTGACCGATGGTCACCGGCACCGCCAGCTGGAAGCCTCCGGCCAGCAGGACGGCGTCAGGCGTACCGCGGAACACCAACCGGAACTGCGACGGCACGAACATGGTGCTGTCCACTTC
>DASZNC010000096.1:0-1800 GCA_035551615.1 Acidimicrobiales bacterium | reverse complement strand
TGTTCCTCGGCCATCACCGTCTCCGCCGGTTCGATGCGCAGGTCGGCGTTGGTGGAGGCCTGGGTACTCACCGTCGGATAGACGTAGAAGCAGTCGATGGCCGGATTGGTTGCCGGAGCGGCGGCCTGCACGGTGGTGGACGACGTCGGATGTGGACCCGGGGCAACGGTGGTGGCCAGTTCGGCCGTGCACGGGTTGGCGGCCAAACCCGGCCGGCACAGCCATACTGGGCCTTGACTGGCCGGCGCGGTGGTCTCGGTTGTCTGGTTCCCCGACGACGAACAGGCGGCCAGCAACGACGACGCCGTCACCAACGCGGCGATGACCACACCGGCCGCTCGAACTCTCCTCCGGTGTGGCATCGTCCCCGAGTCAGCCGCCCGAGATGTCCTGGATCTTCTGCTTCCCGGCGGTGACGAACGGCATCATGTCCCGGAGTTCGGCGCCGACCTTCTCGATCGGGTGGTCGATGCCGGCCTGCCGCAGCTTCTTGAAGTTCGGGCGCCCGTTGGCGTTCTCGGCGACCCATTCCCGGGCGAAGGTGCCGTCCTGGATGTCGCTGAGGATACGACCCATCTCGTCCCGCACGGCCTGGTTGATGACCCGGGGGCCGCGGGTCAGATCGCCGTACTCGGCGGTGTCGGAGATCGAGAAACGCATCCCGCTGATCCCCTGCTCGTACATCAGGTCGACGATGAGCTTGAGCTCGTGCAGGCACTCGAAGTAGGCCGACTCGGGTTGGTACCCGGCTCCGACCAAGGTCTCGTAGCCGGCCTGGACCAGGGCGGTGAGGCCCCCGCACAACACCACCTGCTCGCCGAACAGGTCGGTCTCGGTCTCCTCGGCGAAGGTGGTGTCGAGCACCCCGGCCCGGGTCGCGCCGATGGCGTGGGCGTAGGAGAGGGCGAGGTCGTGGGCCTTCCCCGACGGGTCGGCCGACACCGCCACCAGCGACGGCACCCCCCCGCCCTCGGTGTAGGTCCGGCGCACCAGGTGGCCGGGACCCTTGGGCGCGACCATGGCCACGTCCACATCGGCCGGTGGGGTGATCAGCCCGAAGCGGATGTTGAAACCGTGGGCGAAGAGGACCACGTCGCCGGCGTGCAGATGGGGGGCGATCTCGGCCTCGTAGATGGCGGCCTGCTCGGTGTCCGGCAGCAGGATCATGATCACGTCGGCCTCGGCGGCGGCATCGGCCACCGACAGCACTCGAAGGCCGGCCTCCTCGGCTTTCGCCTTGGACGCGGAGGTCTCCCGGAGGCCGACCCTGACGTCCACTCCGGACTCCGACAGATTGAGCGCATGGGCGTGGCCCTGGGAGCCGTACCCGATCACCGCCACCTTGCGGCCGGCGATGAGGCTGGGGTCGGCGTCCTTTTCGTAGTACAGCGTGGCCATCGTCATCAACCTGCCTTCTCAGTGGGTTTTGCGAATCCGAGCACCCTGGAGTTGGCGCCCGATCGGTCGTCGGTGCGGTCGAGCATAGGCAATGCCACCCGACCGGAACGCTGCAGGTCGACAATTCCATAGCTCCGGATGAGATCCTCGAAGTCATCGACCTTGGTTGGGGCCCCGGCCAGCATGACGGTGAGGCGGTCGTGGCCGACGTCGACGATCTTGCCCTCGAACACGCCGACCAGCTGTATCACCTGTCCCCGAGTCTCGGCGGTGACCTCCAGCGTGACCAGGAGCAGCTCCCGCTCCCGGGCGGCCGACGGGGCCAGTTCGGTGATCGACACCACCGGGATCAGCTTGTCGAGCTGCTTGATGATCTGGTCCAGCGGGGCCGACTCGACGTCC
>DASZNC010000095.1:0-38074 GCA_035551615.1 Acidimicrobiales bacterium | reverse complement strand
CCCTCAGCCGGTGGATCAGGTAGAGCCCGGCGAACCCGGCGCCCACCACGACCACATCCACCTCGGACCGGACCGTATCTGTCGTAGTCATCGATTCCCCCGTTATTGACTCGTTGCCGACAAGCCAGTCTCCCACACGTTCAAAACGTTGCGACAGCCAAGCCTGCGGCCCCGGCCAGTACGGCGCCGACCAGGGTTCCGAACAGGTTGATCGACGCCGATCGCATGTGGCCGGTCTGCACCAATCTGACCGTTTCGAAGCTGGCCGTCGAGAAGGTGGTGTACCCGCCGCAGAAGCCGGTCCCGGCCACCAGGACCAGCCGGGCCGGCGCACCGTGGTACAGCACCAGCCCGGTCAGCAGGCCCAGGATGAACGAGCCGGTCAGGTTGATGACGATGGTCCCCACCGGCAGGGCGCCCCCCGTCCGGCGGCGGACGGCCGAGTCGACGGCGAATCGGGCCACCGCACCGATGCCGCCGGCCACGCCGACCTCGGCGATGTCGATCAGGTTCACCGATCGACGTCCGGATCGACCGGTAGCGCGTCGGTTCCGTGCCGGGCGGCGGCCAGGTAGATACCGGCGGCGGCCGCGACCAGGCCGGCTGCGGCGCTGGCGATGGCGTACCCGGCACCGGTCGCCGGGTGACCGGTGCGGAACAGCTGGTCGGTCTCCACGGCGAGAGTGCTGTAGGTCGTGTAGGCGCCCATGAATCCGGTTCCAACGAGCAGCCGGGCCCGTTGCCGCCAACCGGCGTCGGGGCCGGCCCGGACCAGCGCCTCCAGGATCAGCCCGAGCAGGAAGGCGCCGCTGACGTTGACCAGGAAGGTGGCCACCGGGAAGCCGTGCGCCGGTGTGTGGATCGCCTGCTCGAGGGCCTCCCGGGCGGCCGCGCCGAAGAGTCCGCCGACCGCCACGGTCGCCGTCGTGCGGCCGTCGACCCGCATTGGCGGCGGCGGCGTCAGCTGCTGCTCCCACCGCCGCGTTCGTGCATGGCGGCGGCCACCCTAGTGACAGGACCTTCCACAACCGGAAATCCCGGCGAGGCCCGGTTCAAGGGATTTGGGCCGATTCCCGATATCAGTGACAACCGAGGAGGTCGACATGGCTCTCGCCACGCTCGAAAACGTGATCGCCACAGTGGGCGCCGGCGCCCACAACGTCTCGCTGACCATAGAAGAGGACGGACTGATCGTCGGTTCTTTCGGCAAGATGCCGTGGGCCGGCGCCGAGATCTCGACCGAGGTCGGCAACGACGGCTTCATGATCAACATGGCGTGCAGTCCCGAGGTGCTGACCCAGTACTTCGTGCCGAGCACGTCGTTCGCCTCGTTCGGGGGTACCCGGGCCATGAAGTCCTTCGCCACCTTCCTCGTCCGCTCGGCCGTCGCCGCCGGGGCCCGCTCGACAAAGGCGGCCTGAGCGCAGCCGGCCTACCGGGCCTCGGCCGCCTCGACCGTCTCCCGGGGGACGCTCCGGAACGAAAGAACGGCGTAGACGACGGCGCCGACCACCAGCCCGATGGCCCAGCTGAAGTCCGATCCGTTGGTCCGGCTGGAAAGCGGGCCGACGTACGCCGGGTTGGCGTAGGCCGCGTCTATCCACATCAGCGCGGAGACCATGCCGATGGCCAGAGCCACCAGGGCCCGCCAGTGGACCCCGCCGTTGCGCCAGTAGGTGCCCCCCATTGACCTCACCAGGTCGAGTGGCCGGTAGCTGCCCCGGCGCAGTAGCCAGTCGACCAGGGCGATCCCGAACCACGGGGCCAGCCACACGACGATGTAGTCCAGGAAGTTGGACAGGTCGGCGAAGAAGTTGTTCGTGTAGATCACGACCGCTGTCGCCCCACCGGCGACGATGGTGTCGATCACCACCGCCCCCCACCGCTTGACCGGTACCCCGAGCGCCTGCAGGGTCACGCCGCTCGAGTAGAGGTCCAGGGTGTTGATGGCGAACAGCTGGGGGATGGCCAGGATCATGAACGGCCAGAAGAACCAGGACGAGAACGAGGTCGGCAGCGCCTGGATGATGCCCGATGTCGTCGACGCGCCGCCCAGGCCGTGGCCGGCCCCGAAGGCGAGGGCACCGAGTATCTCCAGCAGGATGGACGGGATGGCGGCGCCCAGAGTGGCGGCCAGGAAGGTGCCGCGGCGGGGGGTGGAACGGGGCAGGTATCTCGAGTAGTCGTTGCCGTTCTCCGTCCAGCCGAGCCCGCCGGCCGAGATGATCAGCACCAGGGCGGTGGTCCAACCGGCCCCCGATGCGTGCTGCTTCACATGGTGGTAGTGCGGGATCACCAGGATGGCCATCACCCCGAACACCACGATGAAGACGACGGACAGCCATCTGAGGACCCGGGTGATGGTGGCGTGGCCCAGGAAGGGCACGACGAACTGGAGCGCCACTGCGGCGATGATCACGACGGCCTTCGTGCCGTCGCCCATGCCGTGATGCTCCCGGCCGAACATGTCCTGGACGACGATGACGATCAGGGCCAGGCCCTCCACCTCGAAGCCGACCTGCGTCAACCAGTTGAACAAGGCCACCAATCGGTTGCCGTTCTGTCCGAACGGGGCCCGGCTGACCATGATGGCGGTGGTGCCGGTCTCCGGCCCCTGGAGACTGAGTGCGCCGAGGAAGATGTGCGAGACGTTGCCGATCAGAATGGCGAGCAGGGCCTGCTCGAAAGACAGGCCGAAGGCCATGATCAGGGCGCCGTACACCAGGAACTCGACGTTCCATATGGCTCCCGCCCACAACCAGAACAGGCCGGTCGGCCGCATCACCCGTTCTGAGTCGGGGATGAGATCGATGCCGCGCTGCTCGATTTTGAACGCTTCGTAGACAGCCGAATCCTGGACGTCGCTCACCGGAGGAAGGTACCAACCGGCGGGTACCCAATCTGACGATGCTCCCGTAGGCTCGGCGCTCTGATGGAGGACGGATCGACCTACATCCGGGGGGCCAGCACCAAGCGGGTGGACGGTCGCCGGGTCCTGCTCGTGCTGGCCTGGGCGACGGCGGCCGTACTGCTCGCCGTCGCCACCTACCTGACCGTCGAGACCCATCAGCACAACTCCGGCAATGCCGAGCTGCGCCGGCACGGGGTCGCCGTCCGCGTCACCGTAACCGGGTGCCAGGGCATCAGTAGCGGTATCGGAATGGGCATCGAGTACTGGGACTGCACCGGGTCGTTCACGTTGGCCGGCCGCAGTTACTCCGAGGTGATCCACAACAGCCGGACCCAGCGTCCGACCGGCGCCACGCTGGATGCCGTCGTCGTGCCGTCGAAGCCGTCGAGTCTCTCGGTGCGGACGGCACGGGACAGTAGCTACGTCCCGGCCATCGTGGTGTGGCTCGTCACCGGTCTCGTCATCGTCGGCATCGCCTTCGGCACCACGCGGCCCCCGAGGCTTCAGACCGTGCCGGCCCGGGCGAAATAGTCGGCCACACTCGGCAGCCGCCCGTCCTGGGCGGCCATCGTCGCGACCTCGGCGGACGCCAGATAGACGTTGGCGTCGCGACCCATGCGATTGGGGAAGTTGCGGGTCGACGTGGATACGACCGTGGCGCCGTCGGCCACACGTGCCTGGTTGCCCATGCACAGAGAGCAGCCGGGCGTCTCGGTCCGGGCGCCGGCGGCTCCGAAGCGGCTGTAGGAGCCGTCGGCCAATAGGGCGTCGCGCACCAGGCTGGTCGGAGGGGCGATCCACATCCTGGTCGGTACCGGCCCGGCGCCGTCGGCGAGCAGTCGGCCGGTCGACTGGAAGTGCCCCAAATTGGTCATGCACGATCCGATGAAGACCTCGTCGACCGGCGCGCCGGCGACCTCCGAAAGGGGTCGCACGTCGTCGGGATCATTGGGGCACGCGAGGAGCGGCTCGGTGATGGCGTCGACATCGATCTCGATGACCTCGGCGTACGGTGCGCCGGGATCGGCCCGCAGCAATTCCGGATGATCGAGCCAGCCCCGCATGGCGTCGAGGCGCCGGCCCAGGGCTGCGGCCCCTTCGTACCCGTCGGCGATCAGATGCTCGAGGGTTTCGACGCTGTCCCGCAGATGGGCCGAGACCGATTCGACCGACAGGTTCACGGTACAGGCGGCCGCCGAACGCTCCGCGGTGGCATCGGTCAGTTCGAACGCCTCTTCCACGGTCAGATCCTCGAGCCCGCAGATTTCGATCACCCGGCCGCTGAACGGGTTCCGCTTGGCCCCGGTGAGCGTCAGAAGTCCCTGCTGGCGGGCGACGAAGGGGATGGCGTTGACCAGGTCACGCAGCGTGATGCCGGGACGACGGCGCCCGACGAAGCGGACCAGCACGGATTCGGGCATGGTCAGCGGCATGACGCCGAGGGCGGCGGCGAAGGCGACCAGACCGGAACCGGCCGGGAAGGAGATGCCCAACGGGAACCGGGTGTGGGAGTCGCTCCCGGTGCCCAATTGATCGGGGAGCAGCATCTTGTTCAGCCAGCTGTGGATGATCCCGTCACCCGGTCGAAGCACGACCGAGCCCCGTTCCGCCATGAAGGCGGGCAGGGTGCGCTGAGTCTCGACGTCGGTCCGCTTCGGGTAGGCGGCGGTGTGGCAGAAGGTCTGCAGCACCAGATCGGCACCGAAGCGCAGACAGGCCAGGTCCTCCAGTTCGTTCCGGTTCATCGGTCCGGTGGTGTCCTGGCTGCCGACGGTGGACACGACCGGCTCGCCGTACGTACCCGGTTTCACGCCCGGCTTCCCGCAGGCCCGGCCGACGATCTTCTGGGCCAGGGTGAAGGGCCCCCGGTCGAGTTCGGCATCGTCTGCGGCGCGCCGGCCGAGGACGGCCGCCGCCTGGCCGGCCAATCGCCGGCCGATGATCAGCGGAATGCGCCCACCCGCCCGGTAGGCGTCGAGGTCGTCGGGGTCGAGAATCGGGAACCCGGCCAGAAGGCGACCGTCGGGCGCTTCGATCCGCCCCCGGGCGGCCCGGACGACGATGTGGTCTCCGGTGGAAAGCTCGGCTATCCGGCCCGGATCGCATTCGATGGCCAAGGCGCCGGAGTCACGGAGGGTGTCTCGGAAGATGGGAGCCATGCGCCCGGCGATCACCACCCCACCGCTGCGCTTGTTGGGCACACCCGGGATGTCGGCGCCGGTGTGCCACAGGAGGGAGTTGACCGAGCTCTTGCGGGACGATCCGGTGCCGACCACGTCGCCCACGAACGCCACCGGTCGACCTTCTCCGGCCAACCGGCGGATGGCCTCGGGAGCGGCGCCCGGCCCCATTAGGTTCTCGAGCAGCGACAGGGCGTGCAGCGGTATGTCGGCCCGCGACCAGGCGTACGTAGCCGGTGACAGATCGTCGGTGTTGGTCTCCCCCTCGACCTTGAACACGGTCAGGTGCAATGCGTCTGGGACCGGTGGCCGGCGGGTCAACCATTCCGACTCGGCCCAGGCGTTCAGGGCGGAGGATGCCGCCGGATGACCCCGGCGGGCGGCGTCGGCCACGCCCGGGAACGCGTCGAAGACCAGGACCGATCGGCCCAGTTCGGCGGCTGCGGCCGGGCCCACCACCGGGTCGTCGAGCAGCCGTACCAGCCACGGAACGCTGTAGCCGCCCCGCATGGCGCCGAGCATGCGTACCGCGGCCGCCCGGTCGATCACCGGACAGTCGGTCGCCGCCGACGCCACCTCACCCAGGAAGTCGGCCTTGATACGGGTCGCTTCGGCCACCCCCGGGGGAACGCGCTCGGCGAGCAGTCCCACCAGATCGTCTTCGGTCGAGCGGTCGGCCAGCAGGGCATCGACCACTTCGCCGACCTGATCGGGATTCAGCGGCAGGGGCGGGATTCCGAGTGCGCTGCGCTCGGCTTCGTGGGTGCGGTAGTCATCGAGCATGCGTCGACCGTAAGTCGGTTGCCTGCTTGTGTATAGCGCATATTTCTGGGGATTCCTATGCGATTATCGCATGATGGATCTGGTCCTCATGGAGTCGCTGTTGGCCGTGGCCGAAGAAGGCACCATCACCGCCGCCGCCCAGCGCGTCAATGTCAGCCAGTCCGCCCTGTCGCGGCGGTTGCAGCAGCTGGAAGCAGAACTGGGTGTGTCCCTACTGGTGCGGGGTCGACACGGCGTGGAGCTGACCGTGCTCGGCCATCAGACCGTCGCCCACGCCCGCAGCATCATGGCCCGGTACGGCGAGCTCAAGCGGGATCTGGCCGAACGGCTCGGCCTGTTGCAGGGCACCGTCCGAATCGGCGGCGGAGCGACGGTCACATCATTCCTGTTCCCTCCGGCCATCGCCCGGTTCCAGTCCGATCATCCCGGGATCCGGTTCTATGTCAAAGAGGCGGGCAGCAATGAGATCGCCGCCGACGTTGCGTCCGGTGATATCGAACTCGGAGTCGTCACCCTGCCGATCCCGGCCGCCGACCTCGATGTGGCCGAACTGATGGTCGACGACATCGTGCTCGTCGCCGGCACCGACCACCCGCTCATGGGTCGGCCGCTCCGGGCTGTCGATCTGAGAGGCCAGACGTTCATCGCCTTCGAACCGGGCAGCGCCATCCGCCAGATCATCGACGCCCGGCTCCGCCGGGCCGGGATCGAGCCGGACATCGTCATGGAACTGCGTTCCATCCCGTCGATCCTGCGCATGGTCGCGACCACCAACAGCCTGGCGTTCGTGAGCCGTCTCAGTCTGGGGACCGAGCCGGGAGTGAGCCCGGTCCGGGTGCGGGGCCTGGCCATATCCCGCATGCTCGGATTGGCGAGCCGGCACGGGTTCCCGCTCTCCCCGGCCGCTTCTGTTTTTTTTCAGATGCTCGTCGAGGTTCCGGGCGCGACGATGAGGCCGTGATCACTGTTTCCGCCGTGGTGCGCAACAAGGCGGCCGCCGCCGGCGCCCTCGATTGGCTGGGTTCGTTGCCCGACCTGGTGGCCGATCTGGCGGCCGAGTGGGCGCTCGAGATCGGGGAGCCCATGGCGGGCGGTACGGAGGCGTATGTGGTGACGGCGACCCTGGCCGACGGGACCGAGGCTGTCCTGAAGGCCATGATTCCCGACGACCCCCGAGCCAGCCGGCGGGAGATCGCCGTGTTGGCGCGAGCCGATGGGCGGGGGTGTGCCCGGCTGCTGCGCAGCGATCCGGATCGGGGGGCACTCCTCTTGGAGAGGTTGGGTCCATCGATGTCGACATTCGCCTTCTCCTTCGATCGCCGGCTGGAACTCCTCTGCGACACGGCCACGGCGTTCTGGCGACCGGCGGTGGAGATCGAGCTACCGACCGGCGCCGAGAAGGCGGCCTGGCTCAGCCGCTTCATCGAGGAGACATGGGAGGCATTGGGTCGGCCCTGCACTTCGGCGACCATCGCCCACGCCCTACGTTGCGCGGCCCGCCGCCGCCAGGCCCACCGTCGGGATCGGGCGGTAATCGTCCATGGCGACATTCACCAGTGGAACGCCCTCCAGGCGGGTGTCGGGTTCAAGCTGGTCGATCCCGACGGCCTGATCGCCGAACCGGAGTACGACCTTGGTGTCCTGATGCGGGAGGACCCGGTCGAGTTGATGGCCGGGGAGCCCTACGACCGCGCCGTCTGGCTGGGCCGGCGGACCGGCCTGGACGTGGATGCGATCTGGGAGTGGGGCGTGGTGGAGCGGGTATCGACCGGTCTCCTCGGCGTGCAGGTCGGGCTCGAACCGGTCGCCTCCCAGATGCTCGGCGCGGCGGAGCGCATCGCCCGCCAACCGCACGGTCGGTCCTGAACCGAGGCGGGGAGGATGGACCGCCGGCCGCCGATCGGCTCCGGGCAGGGACGCATTAGCGTGCACGGACGTCATGTCTGAGAACCGGCCGCTGAATACAAATCTGTACCGAGACCACCGGGCCGGAGCGCTCGGCGACGGCGACGTGGGATCGACGGTCAGGGTGGCCGGCTGGATCTCGGCCAAGCGCGATCACGGTGGCCTGCTCTTCCTCGACCTGCGGGATCCGGGCGGGGTGGCGCCGGGCGAGGTTCTGCAGTTGGTCATCGACCCGTCCCGGCCCGAGCTGGAAGCCCTCGCCCACCTCCGCCTCGAGTCGGTCATAAGCGTGACGGGACGAGTCGTGGCTCGCGCCGAGGAGAACGTCAACCCCCGGATCGGCACCGGCCGTATCGAGGTCGTCGTCGACCGGGCGGACATCCTCTCGAGTGCGGACGTGCTTCCCTTCCCGGTGGAGCGGGACAGTGATGTAGGCGAGGAGTCCCGACTGCGCTACCGCTACCTCGACATGCGGAGAGGTCCGCTGGTCGAACGGCTGGCCGCCCGGGCCCGCCTGGCCTCGGTCGTGCGGACCCACCTGGCCGATCGCGGATTCCTCGAGGTCCAGACGCCGATTCTGACCGCATCCTCGCCGGAAGGAGCACGTGACTTCCTGGTGCCCAGCCGTCTCTACGCGGGCGAGTTCTATGCCCTGCCGCAGGCTCCGCAGCAGTTCAAGCAGTTGCTCATGGTCGGCGGTGTCGAGCGGTACTTCCAGATCGCGCCGTGCTTCCGTGACGAAGCGTCACGGGCCGACCGCAGCCCGGGCGAGTTCTACCAGATCGACCTCGAGATGGCGTTCGCCACCCAAGAGGATGTGTTCGTAGAAGTCGAACAGCTGATGCGTCGGATCGTCGCCGACTGCTCGACCAAGACGATGCCGGACGAGTTCATCCGGCTGGCCTTCGCCGACGCAGTGGACCGCTACGGGACGGACAAGCCCGACCTGCGCTTCGGTCTGGAGATCGCCGACGTGACCGCCTCGGTGGGCGGCCACGGTGACCTCCCCTTCCTGGTCGACGCCCCGGCTCGCAGTCACGTCATACGGGTCCTCAGGGCGCCCGGTGCGGCCGAGCGCTCCCGCAAGTGGTTCGATGCCTTCGCGGACGCCGCCAAGAAGGCAGGTGCCACCGGGAGCTGGCTGCAGTTGGACCCGAGCGAGCTGCGGGGGTCGATCGCCAAGAAGCTTCTCCCTGAACAGGCCGACGCCATGATCGCGGCGGTCGGCGCGGAGCCGGGTGACGCCGTGCTCTGCGCCGTGGGCCCGCGGGAGAAGGTGGCCGGGGTGCTCGGCGACCAACGGACCCGCCTCGGTCGCGACCTCGAACTGGCCGACCCCGATCAGTTGGCCTTCTGCTGGGTGGTCGACTTCCCCATGTTCGAGATGGATGACGAGGCCGGTGCCTGGGCCTTCTCCCACAACCCGTTCTCGATGCCGCAGGGTGGGCTGGACGCGCTCCGGACGAAGGACCCGGGTGACATCCTGGCCTACCAGTACGACCTGGTCTGCAACGGTACAGAGTTGTCTTCGGGCGCCGTCCGTAACCACCTGCCGGAGGTCATGGAGGCGGCGTTCGCCATCGCCGGGTACGGACCCGAGCGCATCCGCCAGTCGTTCCCAGCCCTATGGAACGCCTTCCACTTCGGCCCGCCGCCGCACGCCGGTATCGCCCCCGGCTTCGACCGCATCCTGATGCTGCTGGAGGATCAGGCCAACCTGCGGGAGATCATCGCCTTCCCTCTCAACCAGGGGGCACGCGACCTGCTCATGGGGGCACCGAGCGAGGTCACCGACAAGCAGCTGCAGGAGCTGCACCTGAGGGTGGTGCCCCCGGCCACCGACTGACCTCGACCGCTTCCCGGCCCAGAATCGGGTGGCGAGTCCGGACCTGTGATCAGGCCGGTGGCACTTCATCGGTGATCGAGCGGAGCATGTAGTCCCATTCCGATCCCGAGGGCGCCTCTGCGGCGGTCACGTCCTGCACCACATAGAGGTTCGACTCCGGGTCGAAGGCGATGGGCCCGGCATCAGCCAGGCCGGCGGCAGTGGCCGGTCCGTTGTCGCCGGCCGTTTTCGATCCGACGCCGTAGGTGGCCGTCGGCACGCCGGCGATCACGGCCCCGGTCTTCACGGACGGGTCGACCCGGTACACCTGGCCCAGGGATGCGTATGACACATCAACGTCACCGGCCGGATCGACGGCCATCCCACTGGCTGCGGCGGTCCCGTCGTAATCGTCGGTCAGCCCGGAGACACTGACAGCCAGCACCCGGAACGGGCTGGTTGTTTCAGCCACGTACACCTGACCCGACGACGACACGCCGACCGGGCCCGGACCGGTCATCGCCGTGGTGTTGGCACCAGTCACCGTCGTCGCGTTGTCGGCCACCTTCGAGATGGTCCCATCTGTTGCGATGACGGCGACCAGGTCGTCGGTACCATCGCTGAAGTAGATGCTCCCGTTCGGGGCCACGGCCAGGCCCTGGACGCCCTGGATGGTCGTGGACGTGGCCGCGCCTCCGAACGTGGGCGGGCCCGCCGTGCCCGTGCCGGCGATGGTGTAGATGTCCCCGGCAGTCATCGCCATCCCGTAATGGGTGCCGGTGTCGGCGGCGATCACGCGAATCAGGTTGTTGCCGGCATCGTTGACGATCAGGTTGCCTTGGCTGTCGACCGCCAGTGCTCCCGGCTGGTCCAGCGCAGCTGTTGCTGCAGAGGTGCCGTCAGGTGATGTCCCGGCGGAGCCGGTCCCGGCGATGGTGCTGATATCCCCGGTGGTGTCGATCTTGCGGATCGAATGCGACTGCGACTGGGCGATATAGGTGCTGCCATCCGGGCCGACGGCCAGTCCGCTCGGTACGTCAAGGGTCGCCTGCTCGGCCGGGCCGTTGTCACCGAGGGTTCCGGATGCGGGCGCGCTACTGAGGTGGGCCTGCCCGGTCAGCGTGACGATGGTCCCGGCCGGCGGCTCGAACTGGATGGTCAGGGAGGCGGTGGCCTGGTCGTTGGCTGAATCGCTGACGTCGATCTTCACCGGCGTCGGCTCCCAGACGGCGGTGGCCCCGGTGATCTCCCCGGTGGTCGTATTCAGAGACAACCCGTCGGGGAGCGGGGAGCCGCTCTGGTCGACGGAGTAGGTGTACGGGCCGCCTTCACCACCAGTCACGGTCGGACTGTCCGCCGCCGCCGTTTGGCCCACGTTCACCGGCGGGTACGTGGCCGTGATCGGCGATTGGCCGGTGGTGGTGCTGGTCGTGCTCGTGCTGGTGGTGCTCGTGCTGGTGGTACTGGACGTGCTGGTGGTACTGGACGTGCTGGTGGTGCTCGTGCTGGTGGTGCTCGTGCTGGACGTGCTCGTGGTGGTCGTAGTGGTCGGGGAGCCGGACGACCCGGTGCCAACCGCCATGCCCACGACCGGAGCGGTTGTTGCGATCGGTTGGCCCAGGTTGGCGGCGTCGCCTCGCACGAACAGCTGACCGGCGTTGGTCACCAACCAGTAGCCGCCGCTGTCGGGGGTGATGGCGATCCCGACGACCGGCCGGCTCAGTGGGACGCCGGCTTCGGATCCCCGGAAGGTGGCGTCGCCCAGCGCGAACACGCCACCGTCGGCGCCGGCGAGGAGGTACCCGCCCCCCGTGGGCGTCGGCGCCACGCCGACGATGGCGGCGGCCAGTCGGTCGCCGCCGAGGGAACCGTGGAAGTGGGCGTCACCGAAGGAGAACACACCTCCGTCGGCTCCCACCAACCAGTATCCGTGCCCGGTCGGGGTGGAGGCCATGCCCACTATCGGGGACGTCAGGCGGACCCCTCCGAGGGAGCCGTAGAAGGCGGCGTCTCCGAACGCGAACACGCCGCCGTCGGCACCGACGACCCAGTATCCGTGCCCGCTCGGGGTCGAGGCGATGCCCACGATCGGCTGGGCCAGATGCACCCCGGTCAGCGACCCGTGGCCGACGGCCGCGCCGTACGGGTATACGGCGCCCCCCGATGTGGCCGTCCAGAACCCTCCGCTGCCCGGGTAGGGAGCGATGCCGATCACCGAGTCGGGACCCGGGCGGGGCACGGCGCCGAACGACGAAACGCCGTGACTGGCGTATACGGAGCCGTCGCCTTCGGCCTCCCAGTATCCCTTGACGGTGGGAGATGCGGGGGCGCCTGCGACCGCGGAACTGCTGTCGACCAGCGCAAACGCTCCCGGTCCACCGGCGACCAGTCCGACGGCGACCAGGCCGTGGGTCAGGCGCCGGCGGGGCCGGCCGTTGCCCGGTATGGAGCGCTGTCGATTGGGATGCTCGGTCATTTGCTTCCTTTCCGGTGGCCGCCGGGTTCGGGCTGGCTGCCGTCCGGGTCGTCAGGTCCGGCTCGATCAGGGCCGGCGCCGTCTGTAGTGGGTCGGTTGTGCTCTCCGGGAGGATCGAGTTCGTCGAGCAGTCGGCGGGCGAGTGACGCTCCACGCGAGCTCACCTGCGCAGTGAACGGGTTCACCGCCCAGCCCCGGCTCAGCATCTCCTTCACCAGGGTCGATCCGATGCCTTGCCGTTGGTGCTCGGGGTGCACCCAAATGTTTACGTTGCCGCGCCGTTCCCGGGAGGCGATATCAGCCGGGTAGTGATTGAGGATCCCGATCAACCGTCCATGGTCATCGCGAGCCAGCAGGCAGTTGACGAAGTGCTCGGAATCCAGTTCGCCGCGGAAGTACGACAGGCCGGCCGGCCCGACGGCCGGGTACTGGTCGGCCTGGGTGTCCCAGACCGGCATTCGGGCATCGTCGAATATCTCTACGGACGAGCGGAAGTGGGTTTGAACGGCGGCCCGGTAGCTCGTCGGCACAGACGACAGCATGGACTCCGCATCCGATATTCCCGCCATTCGTTGAAGCTCTTACCTTTCCAGAAGCCGACCCAAACCCTAGCCCGACCCGGCCCGAGCGGATCGGCGAACAGAACGGGAATACGTTGATCCCGGTGAGTCCGGCTCCGACCCGCCGCCAACTGCAGATCGGGCTCGGCCTGCTGTGGGTCCTCGACGCCGTCCTGCAGTGCCAGTCGGAGATGTTCACACCCGACTTCTACGGGAACATGCTGATGATGAACATGGCCGCCCCACCGGCCTGGCTGTGGCGCCTGATCACCGACATCGAGCCGACCGTCGTCAATCATTCTTTCGCCGTCAACGTGGTGGCGATCGTCATCCAGTTCGCCAGTGGACTCGGCCTGCTGTGGCGCCGGACCGCCCCGTGGTCTCTGGCTCTGTCCATCCCCTGGGCGGTGATCGTCTGGCTGTTCGGGGAGATGGGCGGTGGCCTGTTCGTCGAGGGCGGTAGTGCTCTGACCGGCGCACCGGGTGCCGCTCTGGTCTACGCCGTTCTGGCCCTGCTCCTGTGGCCGCGCCGGCCCGATAACGGCTCGGCGGCAGCCGATGCGGGCCTGCTGCCCCGTCCGGCGCCTTCGCTCGCGTGGATGGCGCTGTGGGTCGGAACGGCCTTCTTGGAAGGGGGATACCTCAACCGGTCGCCCATGTACGCCGCCCAGGCCATGGACAACGCGGCGCTGACGGGACCCGGTTGGCTGCACTCGTCGGGACAGGCCGTCGGCGGTCTCGTCGGAACCGACGGCGGCCTGTTCGCGCTTTGCGCCGGAGTGGTGCAGGCGGTCGTGGGGCTCGGGATCCTCTGGCCCCGGACGAGGCGCGCGGCACTGGTTGCCGGCGGCGGACTGGCCCTCTTCTACGCCGTGGTGGGGCAGGCATTCGGAGGCGTGTTCTCCAATGGACTCGGGATCATGGGCAGCGGCGCCACCGACCCGGGTACCGGTCCCGTGGTCATCCTGTTGGCGCTGGCGCTGTGGCCCCGCCGGCCGGTTCCCACAAGATTCAGAGCGCTCCCACGGGCACGTTTCCTGCGAACCTCGGGCCTGGGTGAGGAACCGTTCACAGTTGCACCGGCCGAGGGCGCTCTTCCAGAAGACTCGTCCGCAGGGTTGACGGGACGGCGCTGAGGTGCCACCCTTTAACTATGGAGATAGATAAGGCGATAGAGGGGGCGGCAGATGTGTCGCCGATCGAGTTCCGACTCGATCCGGGTTCGGGCGTTCCGACCTACCTGCAGATCGTGCAGCAGGTGGAGCAGGCGCTACGGCTCGGCTACCTGGTCGCCGGCGACCGGCTCCCGAAGGTCAGAGAGGTGGTCGCCTGCCTGGCGATCAATCCGAACACGGTGCTCAAGGCCTACCGGGAGTTGGAGCACAAAGGCCTGGCCGCCGGCCGCCCCGGTCAGGGGACGTTCATAGAGGGAACTCTCGATGTGGTCCCGCTGAAGGATCAACAGGCACTGAGGCGGGGCCTGGTGCGGTGGATGGGCGAGGCGACGAAGGCGGGTCTGGACGAGGAGGGGATTGCTGCGCTGGTTGCCAGCGCATTTCAAGATCTGCGCCAGACGAAGGCGGCGAAGGTGTCATGAACACGATTGAGACGCACCGCCTCGGCAAGCGCTACGGCCGCAACTGGGCGCTGCGCGATTGCACCCTGGCCATTCCGGGTGGGCGGGTCGTCGCCCTCATCGGCCCGAACGGCGCCGGCAAGACCACCTTGCTGCAACTGGCAGTGGGACTGACCGCGTCGACTCGCGGCGAGATCACCGTGCTCGACGGGATCGCACCGGGCTCACCCGAGGCGCTCAACGGTATTGCGTTCGTGGCCCAGGACACGCCTCTGTACAAGTACCTGAGCGTGGCCGACACGCTGCATCTGGTGTCCAGCCTGGTCGACACGTGGGACGGACCCCACGCCCGGGCCCGACTCGGGGCGCTCGGCATTCCGCTGGATCGCAAGGTGGGCCGGCTGTCCGGCGGCCAGCAGGCCCAGGTCGCCCTCGCCGTCGCTCTGGCCCGCCACCCGCGCCTGCTCGTGCTGGACGAACCGGTTGCCGAGCTCGACCCCCTGGCCCGTCACGATTTCATGTCCACCCTGATGGAGGCGGTGGCCACAGACGGCATCTCGGTGGTGTTCTCCTCCCATGTCCTCTCCGAGTTGGAGCGGGTCTGCGATTACCTGGTCCTGCTATCCCGAGGTCGCGTCCAGATTGCCGAAGCGACAGATGACCTGATGGCTACGCACCGGGTTCTCACGGGGCCGGTGGAGCAGTCCGACGGGGTGGCGCAGGCGCTGTCGGTGGTGCACGAGCGGCGCGCCGGACGCCATACCCACCTGTTGGTGCGAACCTCTAATCACCTCAGCGTGCCGCCCGGGTGGCAGGACGGTCCGAGCAATCTCGAGGAGATCGTCCTCGGTTACCTCCGCTCGCCCGAGGCGAGCGCGCTGGCCGGACCGGGCTCACCGACCAGCGACACCGCCCAGGCGGTGTGGGCATGACCGCAGCGGCGCTCGCCCGGAGAGAGGCTCGCCGCCGCCTTCGGGTGCAGCGGGGGCTGACCTGGGTGACGTGGCGTCAGCACCGCCTCGGGCTGGCCGGCGTGCTAGGTGCGTTCGGCGGGCTGGGCCTGTACATGCTGATCAACGGGCTGGCCGTGCACCACGCCTTCACCAACCTCGGGCTGAGCACCTGCGGGGGCCTCAGTAGTGCGGGTTGCCAAACCCAGCTGTCCGGCTTCGAGCAGCAGTACTCGAGCACGGCGGACCACCTGCCCCACTTCCTGATGCTCCTGCCCGGGTTGATTGGTGTGTTCATCGGCGCGCCGCTGGTGGCCCGGGAGTTCGAGTCGGGCACCTTCCGCTTCGTCTGGACCCAAGGGCGCAGCCGTGTCCAGTGGATCGTCACCAAGCTGGTCCTGCTCGGGATGGTGCTGGCTCTGTCCACCCTCGGCTTTTCCGCCCTGTTCACCTGGTGGTACGGGCCGTTCAACGCCATCTCCGGCCGGATGACCGCCTACGGCGCCTATGAGGTCTCCGGACTCGTCTTTGCGGCGCGAACGTTGTTCGGGTTCGCCCTCGGGGCCCTGCTGGGCCTCCTGATCCGCCGCGTCGTACCGGCCATGGTCGCCACCGGCATCGGGTGGATCACGGTGATGTGGGTAACCATGACCTACCTGCGGCCATCGATCCGCCCACCGATCACCATCATCGGGCGGCAGGGCAAGGGACCGATCCCGACCGACGGGGCGCTGCCCTTCAACGCCGACATCGTGCACAACTGGATGCAGGACGCGGCCGGCCACCACGTCGCCTACGAGCAGGTGATCAACCAGGCCATCGCCGCCAACGGCGGCAACCCGCCATCCCCCCAAGGGCTCGACGCATGGATGGCCCAGCAGCACTACAGCCAATGGGTGTCGTACCTGCCGAACAACTGGTTCTGGCATTTTCAGACCACCGAGGCCACCGGCTACTTCGTCGTTGCGATCGTGTTGGCCGTGGTCACGGTCCTGGCCCTGCGCCGGCGGGTCATCTGAACAGCGAGAGAGACCTCGCCAGCGAACCCCCTACTCCCGGCTCTCCTCTTCCAGTTCGTCTTCCTCAGCATCGACGACGCCAGTGGCCGACGGGTTCTCATCGATGGTCGGCGGTGGCACCGGCGTGGGCTCGGGATCACTTTGGTTCGACATACGGATTGACTACCCGGTTGACCCGACGTTGTTCTGGCGACCTGTCTGCTGAACGACGGATGATCAGGCCGGGTGCGTCAGACGCCCAGCTAGCGGCCGATTCGCAGTGCGGCCTCTGGTCCCCGGATTCCGCCTTTGCTCGTCGTGGTCGAGGGGTTGCGTCGAGCTGATAGCCAAGCGGCACCAACTCGACGTCTGCTGAACGTTGACAATGCAACGTAGGACCGACCGCCGAGATTTAGCCCTGATTTCCGGCCGTGCGGTCATGTTCTGGTCACGCCGGCGGACGGGATGGTCCTAGGTCAGGCGATGATGCCGGCCGTCACGACCCACTGGGTGGCTCGGCTGGTGATCACGCCAGCCGAGACGATAAAACTCAGCACCCCCAACGGGATTCGAACCCGTGCTGCCGCCTTGAAAGGGCGGTGTCCTAGGCCGCTAGACGATGGGGGCGGGACGGAAAAGACTAGCCCGGCGGGGGTCGGGAGGCGGGGCGGCCGGCGGTCGGAGGCAGGGCGACCGAGCCGTCAGTTGCGCCCCGAGATGGCAGTCGGTGTACGCATTCGGTACACGTACTGACGGATGGGGACGCAACTGACGACTCGGCGGGGACGGGGAGTCGGGAGGCAGCCGCGCCCGACCCCCCGCTCCCCACCGACTGCCGGCTGCCACTGATCACCCGAACCCGGGCCCGGAGTCGGCCGAGCTACTGCAAGTCCCACACGGTGCCGTCCGGGGTGTCGCGCACCTCGACACCGCACCCGGTGAGGGAGTCGCGGATCCGGTCGGCGTCGGCGAAACGGCGGTCGGCCCGGGCCGCCGCCCTTTCGGCCAGCAGGGACTCAACGAACCCACCCACCACCTCCCGAGGGTCCCGCGCCCCGGCTATGGCCAGCTCCCCCAGCCGGGACACCATCCGCCGTATGGCGGCCCGCCCCCTGGCCCCGGCATCGGACTGCGTCGTATCGCCGGCCCAGGCGACCAGCGTGTCGTCCAACTCCAGCACGGCCCGCACCGCACCATCGACGTCACGGGCCGTCACGGCCGCGTCGAACTCCTCCTCCAACCGGCGGATGTCGGCGTGCAGCGCCGTCGGCGCGCCCGGCGCCCGACCTGCCCCGCCTGCTCCGACGGGCCGGCCCGGCGTCGAGCTCGCCGCCGACGAACCGACCACCGACGCCCCCACCACCGACGACCCGGTCGACAGCGCGATCAGCTCCTCGATGCTCAGAGTCGTGCCGCTGCCGAGCACCGTCGACTTGCCCTGACGGCGCACCGTGACGACGCCGTTGCCGACAACCGTCGCCTGCCCGGCGTCCAGGTCGAACACGCAACCGGTGTGCTCGTCGACGCCCAGCACCCAGCCGTCCGGGCCCATCTGGTCCTCCAGCCGGGCCAGGCGGGCTTCGCCCAGGTAGCAGAAGCGGGTGTCGTGGTGGCCGCCCTCGGCGTTGTCGTAGTGGGGGATGACCGCCACCTCGGCGAACGCCGGCCCGAGGGCGTTCAACAGGGACAGACCGTCCTGCCACACCGGCTCGGCGCCGACCTTGTAGATCTCGTACACCGGGACCGTGTAGCGGCCGAGAGTCAGCGCCGCGGCGCTGGCGAAGACGACGGCGCCTCCGTGCTCGAGCTTGTCCGACAGCAGGGACGGGACGTCGGTGTCCTGCCACTGGCGGAGGGCGTAGGTCGGGCTCCCCGGGCCGGCGAACACCCATTGGGCCGAGCGGACCTTGGCCAGCGCTGCTGCCCAGACCACCGGATCGCCGTCCTTGCGGCGCAGGCCGGCCACCTCGACCGGGCGACCCACGCTCGCCGCGAAGTACTCGACCGCCTTGGCCGAGATGTCGTCGGCGTTGGCCTGGAAGCCGTAGGGCGTGTCCAGCAGGACGGCATTCACGGACGACCCCAGCTGGTCGAACAGCTGGCGGTGGGGCTTGATCATGGTGGGGGCCGTTTCGCCCGACCCCATGATCGTCAACAGGCGGGTCATGGCCCGTCCGTGAAATAGGAGTGGATCAGTTCGGCGACCTCACCGGGGTGCTGCGCGTGCAGGTCGTGGTCACCGTCGATCCAGTGCACCCGGGCGTGGGGGAGGGCGTTCATGGCGCCGGCCACCTCATCGCGCTTGCCCGCCATCCAGCGTTGGTTGGATGCATCTGCGGCCATTAGCAGCAGCGCCGGCGACCGGACCATTTCGTAGAGCGTCCGGGGCCGGTGGTCCCAGAGGTGGCGCAGGATCTGCATGTGGTGCGGGCGTGACAGCCATGGCCGGACCGTCCCGTCGCCGAGCACCTCCATATTGGCCATGGTGGCGTCGATCCCGGCCTCGGGCCAGTCCGGGTGGTTGCCCTCCAGCCAGGTGCGCATCTGTTCGGCCGGTGTCCCGGTGAGCGGCGGTGGGGCCAGCGCCGCCTCGCAGGTGGGCCAGTCGGCGAAGCGGGCGGACAGTTCGATGGTCCCGCCGTCGACCAGCACCAAGCCGCTGACCAGATCTGGGTGGTGGGCGGCCAGATCCAGCACGACATTGCCCCCCCAGCTCTGGCCGGCCACGATCGGCGCCGTCCAGCCCAGTCCGGCGATCAGGCGCTCGAGATCACGGGTGATGCTCCCGAAGTCGTAGCCAATATCGGGTTTGGAGGACAGGCCGTGCCCACGCTGATCGATGGCGACGACGGGGTGGCCGCGCCCGGCCAGGTCGGCGCCGACGCCGTCCCACAGCCGGGCGTTGGAGGCCAGGCCGTGGACGAGCACGACCGGCGCCAGCGGGCCCTCGAGACTCCAGGGGATGACCGAGAGCATGACGCCGTCGTCGACGATCTCGGTCAGGCGGGCCGGATGGGTGAGGCTCACGCTCAGGCCTGCCGGTCGGGACCGAAGGACTCCGGAGTGATGGCGATGATCACCCGACGGTCGCGGGCCATGGCTGCCCGGTAGTCGTCCCAGTCGGGATGCTCACCCTGGACCTGCCGGTACAGGGCTTCCAGCCCGGGCAGGGCGTCGGGCATCGAGATGATCTCCGCCTGGCCTCGCATCTGCACCCAGTCACCGAAGAACTGGTCCGGAAAGGCGCACAGGACGACCCTCGGGTCCCGGCGCAGGTTGCGCACCTTGAAGGCCGGCTCCCGGCTGGAGATGACGACCCGGCCCTGTTCGTCCACTCCGTGGACCACCGGGGACGGATTGGGTTCGCCGTCGCCGCGGCGGGTGATGAGGACCGAGCGGTGATGGGTGCGGAGGTAGTCGAGGCCGGCTTGCGTCTCCATGGATCAAGTGTGCCGGGACATGGCGTCTATCGTCTCCTCGAGCAGCCAGCTGAGCAGTTGGTAGGCCGACTCCTCCGTCGAAGTGGGCACCTGCGGCTGGTCGTCGTCCTTCACATCGAGGTAGGTGCCCAAGGCCAACCGGAGGCTGTTGATCGTCCGCGACCATGCGAACAGCTGCTCCTCGGTGAGGGTCTTGGCGCCAGCCGTCTCCAGCACCATCCGGCATTCCTCCTGCCGGCGCTCGACCAGATCCTCCATCATCAGCCGCCGGTACTCGTCCTGGAGGGCGACGTCACCCGGGTCGCTGTAGGCCGGCGGGAACAACCGGTAGAGCAGCGGCGCACCGGGGTCGTCCAGCAGGGTGAGGAACTGGCCCATCAACTCCCTCAGGATCCCCCGGAACCCGTCGTCCAGTTCGAGCTTGTAGACCTTGGCTCTGTCGTCCCACCGGACGATGCGGCGGTCGAAGAGCGGGCTCAGCTGTCGTGCTCCATGGTCGCCCACAGGCCGTGCTCGTGCAGACGGAACACATCCAGCTCCGCCTTCTCCCGGGCCCCGTGGGACACGATGGCCTTACCAGTGTGGTGGACGTCGAGCATGAGTGCGGTCGCCTTGTCCTTGCTGTAACCGAACAACTTCTGGAAGACGAACGTCACGTACGTCATGGTGTTGATCGGATCGTTCCAGACCAGGACCTTCCACGGCAGATCGGCCGCCGTCGACTCCCCCAGACCGGGCTCGTGTATTTCGACCGGAGCGGTGCTCATGAGCCGACGCCGGCCAGAGACGATGCCGTCGCCACTGGGACCGGCGAGCGTTGCCACAGGCCGAAGTAGAAGTGCAGCACGGCGATGACCAGGACGCTGGCCCCGGCGACGTGGACGGCCACCACTCCCACCGGATCGCCGGAGAAGTACTGGGTGTAGCCGACCCCGGCCTGAGCGGCCATGGCGACGAGCATGACCTCGGCCCGGCGCATCACCGGCGCCGGCGCCCCGCTGCGGACGAGGGTCCACAGGAGCAGCACGGTGAGGGCCAGGTAGATCTCCACCGACGTGCCGTGGACCTGGGCCACCGCGTGCAGGGACAGTTGGTAACGGGGTGTGCCGGGCGAGCCGCCGTGGGGCCCGGCGGACGTGACTACCGTGCCGAGGCCGACCACGACGGTGAGCAGGAACAGGCTGGCGCGGGCCAGGAGGGTGGGGAAGGGGCCGACCATGGGCGAGGCGGCCAGGTCGCCGTCGGGCAGTCGGGACCGCAGGTGCAGGACCACGGCGACGGCGAGGAAGGCCATTCCCAGCACGAAGTGGATGCTCACCAGCACCGGGTTCAGTTTGGTGTAGACGACCACCCCACCGATGACGACCTCGGCGATGAGCCCGATCACCAGCCCGAACGACAGCCAGGTCAGGTCGGGACGGCGGGGCCGGCGGCGCAGGGCGGCGACGTAGGTCCCGAGCGAGGCGATGGTCACCAGCGCGTTGATCAGGCGGTTACCGAACTCGACCCACGCATGAAATTGCATCGGAGCGACGACACTGGTGTGGTCGCACTGGGGCCACGTGTTGCATCCCAGACCGGATCCGGTCAGCCGTACGGCCGCGCCGGAGATGATGGTGAGAGCAAGGGCGATCACCGCGGCGAGGGCGATCCCCTGGAACGCCCGGGGGGAGACGCGCCACGACATCGGTGCAATGGTAGGACGGAGGGCGGCGGGACACCCAACGGCCGCTTTGTCCCGCACCTCCGGGCTGCCGTAATGTGACCGCGATGGCTACGGCGACACTGGGGCAGGAGCTCACCCTGGCGCGCCGGGTGGGTGGCTTCGTGGCCCTGACCAAGCCCCGGATCATCGAGTTGCTCCTCGTCACCACTCTGCCGACCATGGTGGTGGCCGCCCACGGCCTGCCCCGCCTGACCTTGATGGCGACCACGCTGATCGGTGGCACCCTCGCCGCCGGTGGCGCCAACGCCATCAACATGGTGGTCGACCGCGACATCGACGCCGTCATGCACCGCACCCGCAAGCGGCCGTTGGTGACAGGGGTGGTGACGCCTGCTCAGGCGCTGGTCTTCGCCCTGACGCTCGAGGTGGGCGCGTTCGCCGAGCTGTGGGCGACGGTCAACGTCCTGTCGGCGGTGCTCGCGGTCAGCGCCACCCTCTTCTACGTGTTCGTCTACACCCTCTGGCTGAAGCGGACGTCGCGGCAGAACATCGTCATCGGTGGGGCGGCCGGCGCCGTGCCCGTCCTCGTCGGATGGGCGGCCGTGCGCGACACCGTCGGCTGGTCGCCCCTCGTCCTGTTCGCCCTGATGTTCCTCTGGACCCCACCCCACTTCTGGGCGCTGGCCATCCGCTATCGCGACGACTACCGGTCGGTGGACGTGCCCATGATGCCGGTGGTGTCGACGTTCAAACGGACGGCCGCCCAGATCGTCGGTTACACGGCGCTGGTCGCCGTGGTCTCGCTGGTGTTCGCGTGGACGGCCGGGATGGGGCCGATCTACTGGGCCTCGGCCGCCGTGCTCGGAGCGTTGTTCCTGCTGTACTCGTGGCGCCTGTACCGGGACCCGACCGAGGCGCAGGCCATGAAGCTGTTCCACTGGTCGATCACCTACGTGACCCTGCTGTTCGTGGCCATGGCCGCCGACCAGCTGATCTTCCACTAAGTCACTCCCAGCGGAACAGGCGGGTCGCCGCCACCGGGGCCACGACCGCCCAGACGGCCAGGACGATCCATGCCCGGGCCGGGATGCCGCCTCCGGCGGTCAGAGCTCCGTGGAGGGCGTCGGACAGGGCGCCCGCAGGAAGCCCCTCGGCCACGTCTCTGAGTGCCGACGGCAGTTTGGTCAAAGGAAAGATCATTCCGCCCAGCAACAGCAACAACAGGTAGAGCCCGTTGGCGGCGGCGAGGGTGACTTCCGCCCGCAGGCTGCCGGCCATCAGCAGACCGAGGCCCGAGAAGGCGGCCGTGGCCAGGAGGATGGCGGGTACGGCCAGGCCGATGGCCCCGCCGGGGTCCCAGCCGAGCAGGAAGCCGACCGCAGCCAGGACCGCCACCTGCACGACCTCGACGACGGCGATCGACGCGATCTTGGCCGCCAGAAGGCGGCCCCGGCCGAGCGGGGTGGCCCCGAGCCGTTTGAGCACGCCGTACTGGCGCTCGAATCCGGTGGCGATCCCCAGACTGACCATCGCCGTCGACATCACGGCCAGGGCCACTACGCCGGGAGTGAGGAACTGCACGGCGTGGTGCACCCCGGGCGGCTTGGGCAGGACATCCACCAGAGAGAAGAAGACGAGCAGCCCGACCGGAATGGCCAGGTTCAGCAGGACGGAGTCACCCCGCCGGGCGGTCATACGCAGCTCGGCCAGGGTCTGGGCCCGCAACGGCTTCACTCGGCCCCCTCGCCCGTGAGGCGCAGGAAGATCTCCTCCAGCCGGGAGCCGATCCGCAGGTCGCCCAGGGCCAGATGGTGCTCGGCCAGCCACGCCGTCAGCCGGGCCACCGTCGCCGGGTCGCCGCCGGCGGATACGGCGTACTCACCGGCCCGCTCCTCTCTCACCTCGGCCTGGATGGCCCCGCTCAGGTCGGACACGTCCAGCCCGGGCCGGGTCGTGAACCGGATGCGGGCGGCGTGCGGATCGGCGGCCGTCAGCTCGGCGGCCGTGCCGGCGGCGACGATCCGACCGTGGTCCATGATGACGATGCGATCGGCGGCCCGCTCCGCCTCCTCCAGTTCGTGGGTGGTCAACAGCACGCCCACCCCCTCGGACCGCAACTCGGCGATCTGAGCCCTGATCGATTGGCGGCCAGCGGGGTCGACACCGGCGGTCGGCTCGTCGAGGAACACGACCTCGGGCCGGCCGACCAGGGCCAGGGCCATGGACAGGCGCTGCTGTTCGCCGCCCGACAGCCGGCGCCACGGGGTGGTCGCGACCGACGTCAGATCGAGGCGGCCCAGGAGGGAGGTCGGATCCCGCGGGTTGTCGTAGTAGGAGGCGAACAGGCGCAGGGCCTCGGCCGCCCCCATGCCCGGGTACACGCCGCCCTTCTGCAGCATGACGCCGATCCTCGGGGCCAACTGGCGGTGGTCCTCGGCCCGTCCCGGGTCCAGCCCGAGGATCTGCACCTGGCCGGCCGCCCGGCGCCGGTAGCCCTCCAGCGTCTCCACCGTGCTCGTCTTGCCCGCCCCGTTGCGGCCCAGGAGGGCGACCACCTCGCCGACGCGGACGGTCAGGTCGACGCCGTCGACGGCGGTGCGGGCTCCGTAGCGGACCGTGAGGCCGAGGGTCTCTATGGCGTTTCGGTCAGCCACGAATTCACGACGGTACCGCCTATGGTCGAAGATGTAGGGGTGATCGAGGCCCGGAACCTGACCAAGCGGTACGGGCCGACCCTCGCCGTCGACGATCTCAGCTTCGACGTGCAGCCCGGCATCGTCACCGGGTTCCTCGGCCCGAACGGGTCCGGCAAGACCACGACGATGCGGATGATCGTCGGCCTGGACGGGCCCGACGCCGGCCAGGTCAGGATCGACGGGCGTCTGTACCGCAGTGTGGACGTGCCCATGCGGGAGGTGGGCGCCCTCCTAGACGCCAAGGCGTTCCACGGCGGCCGGTCCGCCTACAACCACCTTTTGTGCCTGGCCCAGAGCAACGGGCTCCCGAAGTCCCGAGTCGACGAGGTGCTGGCCCGGGTCGGGCTGGAAACGGCGGCCAAGCGCCGGGCCGGGACGTTCTCCATGGGCATGGGCCAGCGGCTCGGTATCGCCGCCGCCCTCCTCGGGGACCCGAAGGTGCTGATGTTCGACGAGCCGGTCAACGGATTGGACCCGGAGGGCATCGCCTGGATCCGCCGCCTCATGCGCGACCTGGCCGCCCAGGGCCGCACCGTGTTCGTGAGCAGCCACCTCATGAGCGAGATGGCCCTGACCGCCGACCACGTCATCGTCATCGGCCGGGGCCGGCTGATCCGGGACGAGAGCGTCAGCCAGTTCATCAACTCGAGTTCGAAGGCCTCGGTGCTGGTCCGGTCGCCCGATCCGGCCACGTTGGCCGCCGCCGTCGAAGCCGCCGGTGGGGTTGTCACGACAGATGACACCGGCGCCCTGGTGGTCACCAACCTGGAGGCGCCCCGCATCGGCGAGTTGGCCGCCGCCCACTCGGTCATCCTCCACGAGTTGGCGCCCCAGCGGGCCTCCCTGGAGGAAGCGTTCATGGAGCTCACCCAGGACAGTCTGGAGTTCCACGCCGGGGGCACGGTCTCCTCATGACAACGGTCGACCGCCCGGTCCGTTACGTCGACGTCGTGCGCTCCGAATGGACCAAGTTCCGTTCCGTGCGCTCGACCTACTGGACCTACCTCATCGCCCTCCTGATCGGCGTCGGGTTGGGGGCGCTGGTGTGCGTCGTCTCGGCCAACCACTTCTTCTCGGACCCGACCCTGTACACCCGTTGGGAGCCGGCGACCCGCAGTCTGGCCACCCTGCAGCTGGGGCAGTTGGCGTTCGCCGTGCTCGGGGTCATGACGGTGACGTCCGAGTACGCCACCGGGATGATCCGGACCAGTCTCACCGCCGTGCCCCGCCGGATCCGGATGATGAGCGCCAAGCTCATCGTCTATGCCGTCGCCTCCCTGGTGGTGGGCGAGGTCATCTCCTTCGCCGCCTTCCTCGTCGGCCAGGCCCTGTTCCACGCCCAGACCGGAACCATGCGCGTCGGTCCCATCATGAAGTTCCTGGTGCCGGGCGGGGTCATCCACGTCCCTTCGGCCACGCTCGGCCAGCACGACGTCCTCCGGGTCGTCGTCGGTGCCGGCCTGTACCTCACGGTGATCGGTCTGCTCGGTGCCGGCCTGGGCGTGATCTTCCGTCATGCGGCCGCGGGGATCGCCGTCATCGTGTCCATCCTCGTGATCATCCCGGTGCTGGTCGAGGCGGCGCTGCCGACATCGTGGGCCCAGCCGATCGACAAGTACTGGCCCACCAATGCCGGCCAACGGGTGTTCTATCTCCACTCCGCCGGTCCCAACCTGAGCGCCTGGTGGGGCTTCGGCGACTTCGCCCTGTTCACGACGCTGGTCATCGCCCTGTCGTTCGCCGTGCTCCACGGGCGTGACGCCTGATGGCCGGATCGGAGCCGACCGTCTGGTTGGTGCGCCATGGCCAGACCGAGTGGAGCGCGAACGGGAGGCACACCGGGCGGAGCGACATTCCTTTGACCGCGGAAGGAGACGAACAGGCCCTGACGTTGGGACCGGCGGTGCAGGCGATGGACTTCGACCTGGTGCTGTGCAGCCCCCGGATCCGGGCTCAGCGGACAGCGGCGCTGGCCGGGCTGGTCCCGTTCGAGATCACCGACGATCTGCAGGAATGGGACTACGGGGAGTTCGAGGGTCTGACTACGGCGCAGATCCACGAGGACGTGCCGGACTGGACCATATGGGAGGGCCCATGGCGGGGTGGCGAGACGGCGGACGACGTGGCCGACCGGGCCGACCGGTTGATCGAGCAGGTACGGGCGTCGGGTGCGTCCCGGGTGGCGTTGATCGGGCACGGGCACTTCAGCCGGGTGACGGCCGCCCGGTGGGTGGCGGAGCCGGTCCCGATCGGCCGGTGGCTCGAGTTGGACACCGCCACCTGGTCGGAGCTCGGGTGGGACCGGGGGATCCCGGTGGTGCGCCACTGGAACGTCCCCGCCCGCCCCTGACCCACCGGGGTCGAGCAGGATGAGCGACGTGTACCCCCCGCCCTCGCCGGTCTCGGACCGTTGCTACGCCCACCCCGATCGACTGGCCGGATCGGTGTGCCGGCGGTGCGGGCGGCCGATCTGCCCCGACTGCATGAGGGAGGCACCGGTCGGCTGGCAGTGTGCGTCCTGCGTACGCGACGGGGCCCGCCAGTCGCCGGCGGTGCGCTGGCGGGCATCGGCGGCCGGCAGCCTGGGCACGTTGGGCCGGGTGCGGGTCACGCCGGCCGTGATCGGGCTGATCATCGTCAATGTGGCCGTCTACGTCTGGGAGCGGCCCCCCTCGACGTTCGAGGCCAAGTACTGGCTGGTCTCCAACCCGCTGTATTTCCACTGGTACCAGCTGATCACCTCGGCGTTCCTGCACGAGAACCCGACCCACATCCTGTTCAACATGATCATGCTGGCCATCGTCGGCCCGGCCCTCGAGGCGGCCGTCGGTACCCCCCGGTTCATCGGTATCTACCTACTCTCTGCCGTAGGTGGGTCGGTCGGTTTCTATGTGCTCGCGCCCGAGAACGTGGCCGGCCTCGGTGCTTCCGGGGCCATATTCGGGGTGATGGGTGCCTACCTCGTCCTGGCTGCCCTGCGGCGGTGGGAGTTGCAGAGCATCCTCGGTCTGCTCTTCATCAACCTCATCTACAGCTTCGTCGGTAACGTCGCCTGGCAGGCCCATCTGGGTGGTCTGTTGATCGGCGCCCTCAGCTCCTTCGGGATGATGTGGGTCCCGAAGCGGATCGGCCGGCCGAGCGAGGCGGCCGAGCTGGTGCAGGCGCTGGCCGTCGCCGTCGTGGTGATGGTCGTCCTCGCCGCCCTGGTGCAGCTACCGCCCGGCCACTTCAACGTCTGATCGGTCGGGCTCCTCCGGTCCCCGCTCGGCCGCCTTGGCCATGTTGCGGGCCATGCCCTGGAAGACGAAGTGGTGGAAGGGGTACACACTCCACCAGTAGGCGTGGCCGGCCAAACCGTGCGGGTAGAACAGGGCCCGCTGCTGATAGAGGGACCGGCCGTTCCCCTCATCCGACACCCTCATCTCCAGCCAGGCCAGACCCGGTAGGCGCATCTCGGCCCGCAGCCGCAGCAGCGACGGGCGCTCGATCTCCTCCACCCGCCAGAAGTCGAGCGAGTCGCCCACCCGCAGCCGGAAGGGGTCCCGCCGGCCCCGGCGCAGGCCGACGCCACCGACCAGGCGGTCCAGCCAACCCCGGATGGCCCAGGCCAGGGGGAACGAGTACCAGCCGTTCTCGCCGCCGATGCCTTCGACCACATCCCACAGGGCGGTCGGTTTCGCATCGACCTCCGACTCGCGGTGATCCTCGTACAGCGTGCCGCCCGCCCAATCCGGGTCGGACGAGAGCGGGTCGCTCGGCGCGCCGGTGATCGCGGCCGACGACCACCGGGTCACGACGTCGGCGTTCTTGACCCGGGTGAGGGCCAGGCCGACCGCCTCCTCGAACGACAGCAGACCTTCGGGCGGGTCGGCGATGTAGCGGGCGATGTCGTGCCCCCGGGTCACGACCTCGTGGCGCAGGGACTCGACGAGCGGTCGGGCGATGCCGCTCGGCACGGGGGTCACCAGGCCGACCCAGTGACTGGACAGCGATGGTGACAGAACCGGCACCGGCAGGATGACCCGGTGGGTCAGGCCGGCGACCCGGGCGTAGCGCAGCATCATCTCGCGGTAGGTGAGCACCTCCGGGCCGCCGATGTCGAAGGTCCGGTTCAGGTCATCGGGCAGGTCGGCGGCGTCGACCAGGTAGCGCAGCACGTCGCGCACGGCGATCGGTTGGATGCGGTTGTTGGCCCACCGCGGTGTGACCATCACGGGAAGGCGCTCGGTCAGGTACCTGAGCATCTCGAACGACGCCGATCCGGAGCCCAGGATGACGGCGGCCCGCAGTTCGGCGGTGGGTACCCCGGAGGCCCGGAGGATGCGTCCCACCTCGGCCCGTGACCGGAGGTGGGGCGACAGGTCGTCCTCGGCCTGGTCCGGAACCAGGCCGCCCAGGTAGATCAACCGCCGGCACCCGGCTTCGGCCGCCGCCCGGCCGAAGGCGGACGCCGCCCGGCGGTCGGTCTCCTCGAACCCGACGCCGGTCTTCAGGGCATGGACGAGGTAGTAGGCGACGTCCACCCCGGCCAGGGCCGGGCCCAGGGAGCGTTCATCGGTGACATCGGCCCGGACGACCTCGACCCGGTCCGTCCATGGTTGGTCGCGGGTGCGCGTCGGGTCGCGCACGGCTACCCGGACCCGGAACCCCCGATCGAGGAGGGCCGGCACCAGGCGGCCGCCGATGTATCCGGTCGCACCGGTCACCAGACAGAGACGGGCGGGCGCGACCATGCCTGGGACATTCCCATGCCGGACCGGTTTATCCCCTGTGGCCGTTTGTGTCCTGCTCCGGCCGGCGTCCGTTACGGTCCGGGCGGGCGCCGGGCCCGGTCACCCGTGGCGGACCGAAGCTCGTCGTCGGCGGGCGGCCAGGGCGGTCATGGCGCCGGCCAGCAGGAGGGTCATCCCGGTACCGACTTCCACCACCAGGGGGGCGCCGGTGATCGGCAGGGAGCCGTGGGGGCCTGCCGGTGAGGCCGGGTGGGCGAGCGGGATGGAGGTGGAGACCGGCGCAGCGGGGCCGATGGTGGTGGGCGGGTCGAGTGTGGTGATGGGGGTGGTGGTCGTCGTGGCCGGCGTCGTGGCAGGCGTCTGGGTCGTCGTCGGCGGCGCGACGGTGCTCGTCGTGCTGGTCGGGTGCTGGACCTGGAGCACGACCACGACCGGCCCGGGCGTAGTGGACGACGGCATCGGCTACCCGGTTCCCGTCGGGGCCGGCCGGCTCTTGCGCCGGGCCACCACCGTGGCGGTCCCGACCGCGCCCAGGACGACGGAGGCGGTCACGCCCCAGGGCAGCACATCGGGTCGGTGGCGAGGGAGAATGAGCGCCGACGGTGTGGACTTGATGAGCACGACCAGGCGCTGCTGTATCGACAGGGCGCCGTCCTGCACGGGCGCGGCCTCGGCGGCCACCCCGGCGAGCAACGTCTGGGCGACCCCTCTCGGTTCGTGGATGGTCACCGGCACGGTGGCCTGCTGGTTCGGGCCGAGGGCCACGCTCGACGCGGCCAGGCTGACATCGGCGGCCAGGCCCGATCGGGGCCCGGAGAACTGGTAGGCCTGGTTGGCATAGGTGACGCCGACCACGCTCAGGTCGACCGTCACCGGTTCCCTGGTCCGGTTGAATACGACCACCGCTTCGTGAATGGTCCCGCCGTTGGCCGGTGCGGAGAGATCCGACCGGTAGGCGCCTTTGTCGGGCGCGGCGATGATGCCCCAGGTGGATGTCTGGGCGGCGTGCGCCGTCCCGGACCCGACCAGTCCCACTGCCGATACCGCGACGGTCAGCCCTGCTGCCAGACGCCCGGCCGCCCCGCCGAACCTCCGGAGTGGACGGTTCACGTCAGCCGTCGACCTCGGTGATCGTGAGCGTGCCGCGGTAGCTGCCGTTGGGCACGCCCGTGGTGTTCACCGAGAGCGCCGGGCTGGACGCGTAGTTGCCGGTCGAACTGGTCAGACCACTGACCAGAGGGGCGGACGTGGACAACGACGCAGTGAGGAGATTCAGGATGCTGGTCGTGTACGGCGACAGGAGATTGATGGGGATGTCGAGGGCGCTGGCCACGGCCGAGATGACGGAGTTGGAATCCAGGTAGCCGTTGCTGATGAGGGTGGCGACAGAAGTGTTGGGCAGCGCGCTGAGTACGCCCTGCAGGTCGGTGACCAGGCCGGCGGCGTTGGCCGTACCCTTCATGATGTTGACGTACTTGGCCGACGCCCCGCTCTGACCGCAGTTGGCGCCGGTCGGATCGGCGGCCGGTTCGTCGAATGTGCCAGTGCCGCCGGACGCCAACTGAATGGGCAGGTCGCTGGCCAGGGAGCTGACCGTCGAACCGACGATCTGGCCGGTGTTGCCACCGGCGACCTGTCCCTGGCTCAGGGTCTGAACCAGACCGGTGACCGGCGCGTCGGTGACGACGGCGCTGCCCAGACCGAGCGTGGTGAGGAGGGGACCGAGCACGGTGGTCAGGTTGCCGGTGACAGCGATGGCGGGGGTGAGGGTGCTGCCGAGCCCGTTGATGTCGAGCAGCGGGGTGGGAGCGTCGATCGAGACGGCTGACGACGGGATGACCGCCGAACAGGACCAGGACCCAGCGTCGTATCCGTACAGGTCGGACATGCTCGCCTCCACCGTGAAGCCGCTGAGCGATTCGTTCGAGTCCTGCACCTCGGCAACGAAGGAGTTGGTTCCGCTGGACAGGTTCAGGGTGGAGAGGGGTTGCCCCGAGGTGTCATAGAGCAGCAGCGTCCGCCCGGCGACCGGACCGCTCGTGTTCAGCGAGATGGTGACCGATCCGGACTGGGAGGCGTGGGCGGGGACGGCAAAAGCCACTGCGGCCAGGAGGCCGGCACCAACGACGGCCACTTTTGCTCGGGATCGCATCTGGGCACCTCACTTTGATTCCGAATTGCCGAGTCGTGACGGGCGACCGTCTGCTCGGCTACGAAGTTGTCGACTTGCAATCGCACCGGCTGGATGGCCCGGACTAGCCATTTCTGGGCGAGTCGGTGCGCCGATCCGTAGTCCGTACGGGCTAGGCCGGCACGCATTGACTAGTCCGCGGTCCGGGGTAGCCGCCCGCGCGTGTGATTTAGTCGTTGGGTTGGCCCGGGAAGGCGAAGGGGCGGCCGAGCTGCGCAGACGCGGCACGATTTAGGTCAACGGGCGCGAGCTGTCGAGCTCGCTTGACGCGTAGATCTCCCGTTTGGGCTATCTACGCGTCAGACCGTCTGAGAACATTTGCCGCTTGACGCGTAGAGCTCCAATTCGGGCCATCTGCGCGTCAAGCCAGCCTTTGAGGTCGCGCGCGTTGACGCGAATCACTCCAGGTTGAGCAAATGTCAGATCAGTTGACCGCGACTCCGGACTCGGTCGGCGACGACGTCAAGGTGCCGTCGGCGTCGAGTTCTAGAACCACGGGTGCAGGCTCCTCCGCTTTCGGGCTCAGTTCCCGCGTCCGGCGGTAGAGGCGAGGCCCGGTGGCCAGCAGGAAGATGACCTGGATAACACCGGCCGTGAAGAGCGTCGTCCTGGTCCCGCCCGTGGCCGCGACCACACCCCCGACCAGCGCTCCGAGGGGAATGCAACTGAGGATCACGGTCGAATATGCGCTGGCGGCCCGGCCTTGCATGACGTCGGGGACCAAGCTCTGGCGCAGCGACCGGGCGGCCACATTCCCGCCGACCACCGACATGGTCTCTATGGCCAAGAGCAGGGTGGCGGTTATGGCCGAGGTCACTGTGGCCAGCACCGGATACACCGCGGCAGCGAGAAAACCGGCCAACAGGAGCAAACCTCCGTTACCGAGCTTCTTGTGCAACTTCGACGCGCCGTATCCCCCGATCACGGTCCCGACCCCGGCGACAGCCAGCATGAACCCGTACCCCGTGTTCGACATATGGAGGCGGGAGTGAGCGAACGGGACCAGCACGCCGAACACCATCGACTGGCAGAACGCGAGGCTGGCTAATAGGCCGGTGAGGGTGCGAAGCACCGGATGCCGGAAGTACCAGCTCAGGCCGGAGCGGAGCGCGTTCACGGCCGATTCGCCGGACGACTCGGGTACTGAGTCTGGAATCGCTCGGTTCAGCAGAATCGCTGAAACGACGAAGCTGAACGCGTCTGCGATGAACGGGAGGGCCCGGGCCAGGCTGAGGGCCAGGCCGCCCAGGCCTTGGCCGACGATGTCCTGGCCGGTCATCTCGGCATTGATGAGGTGCGAGTTGGCCGGGACCAGTTGAGACGACGGGACCATGGCCGGCAGGGACGCCCCGGCGACGACGTCGAAGGCGACGTTCATGGCACCGAGGGCGAATGCCGTGAGGTAGATCGCAACCAATCCATCTGCGTGCACGAGCACCGCCAGACCGAACGCGATCAGGACCAGAAATCTGAAGAACTCGATGAGGACAATAAGTCGCCGGCGGTTGGTTCGGTCAGCGAGAGTGCCAGCCGGGAGACCGCCGATGGCCGCAGGCGCACTGCCCGTCACCATCACCCCGGCGATCAGCAAAGGGCTGTGTGTGAACTTCAAGGCCAGCAGCGGGAGCGCGACCACCACCATGCCGTCGCCGATCGACGACACCCCCAGTGCTGCCCAAAGACGCCAGAAGCGAGGCCCGAGATTCGATTTGTCGTTCAAGTGGGGTCGCCGCCAGCTTCGGGAGATACGAGCAAAGTCGGAAATACATCGGTCCGGACGACCAAACCCTTAAGGTCACGATCGTCCGGACCGAAGTTCACTCCTACGTGTTCATCGATCAGAACCCAGCCAAGAGTCACGATCGCTGACACGCCTTATGTGGGAGTGGGGTCGGTAAAGCAGCCGACCTCAGCCCCCCCAGTTCGCCTTACGCATATTGTGCCCACCTCCCTTCGCGCACCGAGGCACAGATCCCTGAAATAAAGGTCCTGATTGATCCGAATGCGTACTTTTCGACCCACTTCGGTTTCTGGTACTGCGCCCTTCGGGTCAAAAGCTATCGCGTTTCAGTAATTTCCGAAACCTGTTCTAAAGGAAATCATTCGACACATGTTGCGCCGTTGTTCATCATGTGTGCTTCAGGTCCGGCACGGAAGCGCCGACCTATAACGAGATGGGCGGAGACGCGACGCGCCAAACCAGGCTCGTGGTGGAATCGCGTCTAAAGAACGCCGTTGCTGTCTCACCGGCAGTTCGAATTTGGGCACTGGTCGGCCTACTGGGCGTGACCGCGCTGACCGGCGCCGTTCTGGCCGTAGGTCCACTGCCCGTCCGTCACCGGCCCGAGGCCTATTGGCCGCTCGTGAGCGTGGCTGTCGTCGTGTTCAAGCGGTTCCGGGTGCGCCTCACCTTTACCGGTAACCACATCTCCCTGGAGCTGTCCGGATTGCCGATGTTGGTCGGCGCCATGGTGCTATCGCCGGCGGGCGCACTCGTCGGCGTTCTCGTCGGTGTGACTGCCGCAGAAATCATTCGGCGAGCGCCCCTGGTCCAAGCCTGCTTCAACGTGGCCAACCTGGCTATCGACGCTGAGATAGCCATTTATATCCTTACACGCATTCTCGGTACCGGTAGCCCCGTAAGTATCAGGGGATGCTTGGCCATCGCCATCGCGATGATCTGCCACGAACTGGCATCGACGCTTGGCGTAGTTGCCGTGACGGCGGCTAGCGGCAGCTCAGTGGGGTTCGGGCACTTCAAGTCCCTCGGTTATCAGCTGCTCATACTGTCGCTTTCGAACACCACGCTCACCCTCGCCGCTATTGCCGCCTATCTAACGAATCCATGGGCGCTCATTGCCGTCTTCACGCCATGTTTGGTGGTCGGCTGGTGGTACAGCTCGGCGGAGCGGCTCAAAAGCCGCTTCTCCGATCTCCAGTCTCTGTACGCCCTCAGCATGTCGTTGGCGGATCTGACCGAGCGCAACGAGGTGCTGGCCGAGGCGCTCAAGGAGATCCAGACGGTTCTGCACTGCGACCACGCCGAGCTGTCGCTCTCCCAGCCGGAAGGCCTGATCCGCTACCGGCTGGGTGACGATGAGATGGTCATCGAGGAGATGGGCGACCCGAACGGGGTCGAAGGGGCGGTCATCAACACGCAGCGCCCGCTTCTACTCCCGAACTCCGCCCGCAGCCCGCTCGTAGTGGAGAGAGGGTGGAAGGATGTAATGGCGGTTCCTTTGACCGTCGGAGGATCACGGTCGGCGGCCCTGGTCGTCAGCGACCGCCACGGAACCGAATCGGTCTCCTTCTCGCGCGACGATCTCGACTTCCTGCAGGCCCTGGCCGCCCACCTGACCACGGCGCTCACCTCGTCCGACCACCTCGACGGGCTGCGCCGGTCGGTCGCCGAGCGGGAGCACCAGGCGTCCCACGATGCGCTGACCGGGATGGCCAACCGGACGCTGTTCATGAACGTCGTCGCCAGCGCCCTGGAACAGAGCGGGGGCAGCCGCATGGTGGCGGTCGTGCTCATGGACCTCGACGGCTTCAAGGAGATCAACGACGCCCTCGGACACCACACCGGTGACGCCGTTCTGAAGGTGGTCGGCAGTCGGGTCAGCGCCGGCGTGCGCCAGGTCGGGATGGCGGCCCGGTTGGGCGGCGACGAGTTCGCCTTCACCCTGCCGGCGGCGACGACCGTCGACGAGGTGATCGAGATCACCGAGCAGATGATGGAGACGCTCGTGCTGCCGATGGACATCGACAACATGGCGCTCACCGTCCGGGCCAGCGTCGGCATTGCCCTGGCCCCGATGCACGGGCTCGATGCACCGACACTGCTGAAGAACGCCGATGTCGCCATGTACACGTCCAAGCGGTCGGGCCGCCGGATCAGCGTCTACGACAGCAACATGGACCAGTCGTCGGCCCGCCGCCTGGCCCTGGCCAGCGATCTGGGTCGCGCCATCGAGATCAGCGAACTGGAGCTGTGGTACCAGCCGGTCGCCGACGTGACCAGCGGCACCATCGACGGATTCGAGGCGCTGCTGCGTTGGCCGCATCCGACCCTCGGCTACGTGTCGCCGGACGAGTTCATCCCCATTGCCGAGCAGTCCGGGCTCATCGAACCGCTCACCTGGTGGGTGGCCCGGGAGGCGTTCGCCGAACTACGGCGGTGGCGCGACGACGGCTACGAGTTCACGATGGCCATCAACGTCTCCGCCCGCAGTCTCTTCGACAGCAGCATCGTCGAGCGGCTCCGGGTGATGATCGGAGGCACCGGGCTGTCGCCCAGTCACGTGACCTTGGAAGTCACGGAATCGTCGATGATGCTCGAGTTCGAGCGGTCCGAGGAAGTCCTGCGCCGGCTGTCGGACATGGGTGTGAAGATCGCCATCGACGACTTCGGAACCGGCTACTCGTCGCTGTCGCGGTTGAAGGTGCTGCCCGTCCATCAGGTCAAGATCGACCGTTCGTTCGTCAAGAACATCTGCTCCGACAAGGGCGACCAGGCGATCGTGCGGTCCATCATCGAACTGGCGCAGGTCATGGGCCACAAGGTGGTAGCCGAGGGCATCGAGGATCTCCCCACGTGGAGCCGCCTGGCCGCCCTCGGGTGCGACCTGGGCCAGGGCCACTACTTCGCCCGCCCGATGCCGGCCAAGGCGTGCCGGTCCTGGGTCGTCGAGCGGCAGGGGCCGAGCCTGGCCGTCGTCCGACCGCTGGGCGCCAAGCGGGTCGAGGGGGCCTGACCGGAAAACCAGTTGGCGGCTCGTGGAGTCGCTGGCAGGCTGGCAGGCGGTCATTCGACCGACCCCAGCCGCGGAACGGAGAGACGTGGAACATCAAGGCGACGATGCCGCCTCGACGCGCCAGACGCTCAGGTACTGCGCCGAACTGGCCCGACCGTACCGTCGGGCGCTGATCGGCAGCGCCAGTGCCATCGTTCTGGCCGTCCTGATTGCCGACGTGGCGACGCCGCTCGTGTTCGCAACCGTCCTCGACCGGATCGCCGGGCTCCGTCCGCACGAGCGCATGTGGCCCCGATTCGAAAGTCTGGTCATCGCCTACGCGGTGCTGCTCCTGGCCGGCCAAGCGGTCAACCGGGTGGCCGGGTGGCTCGAGTGGGAAGGCGCGCTGCGCACGTTCGCCAACGGCATCCATCGCAGTTTCGAGAAGCTCATGTCGCTCGGCTACCTCTGGCACGTCGAACACCCGGCCGGCGAGGTGGCGTCCTCGCTGAGTGCGTTCTCCTGGGCGTTGGTCGACGGGATCGACACCCTCCAGTGGGGCCTGCTGAGAGTCGTCGTGGTGGTGCTGTCCGCCGTCGTCGTGCTCGGAGTGGTGGCCTGGCCAGTGGCCGTAGTGCTGATACTGCTCTCGGTGCTGTTCGTCACCGTCGTCGCCCTTCGGTCGGGACCGGTGACAGAGGCGACGCGCGAGTTCTCCCGGGCCCATTCCCTGGCCGAAGGCGACGCGTCCGACGCCATCCGCAACGTGACCACCGTCCTGGCCGCGGCCGGCGAGCAGTACGAGTCGGAGCGGGTGTACGAGCGCCTGGCCGAATCGGTGCGGGCCGATCTGCGGGCCCGTCGCACCTTCACGGTGACCCGGTTGTGGATGGCCAGCACGGTGGCGCTGATGACGTGGGGCTCGCTCCTGGTAGGCGTGGCCCTGGCCGTCGACGGCGACATCCGGGCCGGCACCGTCTATCTGGTCCTGTTCTACGCAGCCCAGGTGTCGTCCGAGCTGATCGAGAGCTTCCAGTACATCCGGGAGCTGACCCGAGGGCTCGGGCGGGCGGCCAAGCTGGTCGCCCTGGTGTCGGAGCCGCCCGCGGTGGTCGACCGGGACGGGGCAACGGATCTGGTCGCGACCCGCGGCGCGGTGACCTTCGACCGAGTCTCGTTCTCCTACCGCCCCGACCGCCCGCTGCTGGATTCGTTCTCCTTCGCGGTGGCGCCGGGCGAGCACGTCGGAGTGGTCGGTCCGTCCGGTGGCGGCAAGTCGACTATCACCAGGCTGGTGCTGCGGTTCATGGATGTCGACGCCGGGCGCATCCTGGTGGACGGGCAGAACATCGCCGACCACACGCAGACGAGCGTCCGGCGGGCGGTGTCCTACGTGCCCCAGGACCCGCAGATGCTCCACCGCAGCATCGCTGAGAACATCTGGTACGGCCAGCCCGGTCGGCCTGACATGGATCAGGTCAAAGAGGTGGCCGAGGCGGCGTTCGTCGACGAGTTCGTGTCCACCCTGCCGGAGGGTTACGACACGATCGTGGGCGAACGGGGGCTGAAGCTGTCCGGTGGACAGCGGCAGCGGGTGGCAATCGCCCAGGCCATGCTCAAGGCGGCACCGGTGTTGATCCTCGACGAGGCGACCAGCTCGCTCGACTCCGAATCAGAGCGGTTCGTGCAGGACGCTTTGTGGCATCTCATGTCCGGATCGACTGCGCTGGTCATCGCCCACCGGCTGTCCACCATCGCCCGGATGGACCGGATCGTGGTGGTCGAGGGCGGCCGCATAGTCGAGATCGGCAACCACGATGAGCTGGTAGCCATGCCCGATGGCGTCTACCGCCGGCTGTGGGAGCACCAGTCAGGTGGCTTCCTGAGCGTTTGATCTGTACTGCCGGTGCTGGTGCCAGATACCGTTTGCCTCTGACCGAGTCGGGAGCACCAGGTCGGAAGGGGTAGCGGATGGCAGCATTCGTCTTGGTCCTCGTATTGATCATGCTGATCATCGTCGGACTGCACATCTGGGCACTCATCGATTCGGTCGTCCGGCCCGATTGGGTGTACGAGCGGGCCGGCTCCAGCAAGATCATGTGGATTCTGCTCAACGTCCTGCTCGGGTTTCCGTGCGGGCTCATCTACCTGTTCGCCATCAGGCCGCGCCTGCAGCGGGCCGAGGCCCTCGGACCCGTGTCGTGGGCCATGCGCCCACCCCAGCCCGGTTGGTATCCCGATCCGGCCCGCCGGCACGATGTTCGTTACTGGAACGGGTGGTCGTGGACCGAGAGCGTCTCGTCCGGGGGTCACGTCTCGAGCGATCCATTGGGATACACGTGATGGGCGAGACAATCGGGCCGGAGGTCGGCCGGACAATCGAAAACAAGGAAGGGGGCAGCAGGTGGCCAAGACCGAGGAGTTGACCCAACGCATCCGGGAGCACCGCTG
>DASZNC010000094.1:0-11014 GCA_035551615.1 Acidimicrobiales bacterium | reverse complement strand
GACGCGGTAAGAGCGACGGGGGCCAACGCCTCGTTCGTCTCGGTCCCGCCGAAGGGCGCCGCTGCGGCCATCCTCGAAGCGGCCGAGGCGGGCATCCCGTTCATCGTCTGCATCACCGAGGGCATCCCGGCCCACGACGAGGCCCGGGTGTACAACACGCTGGTCGACAAGCACCCGGGCACCCGGCTGCTCGGCCCCAACTGCCCGGGCATCATCAGCCCCGGTAAGTGCAACATCGGCATCACCGCCGGGGAGATCGCCCTGCCCGGCGGCCCGGTCGGCATCGTGTCCCGTTCCGGCACCCTCACCTACCAGGCGCTGTACGAGCTCAAGCAGTTGGGCATCGGCGTGACGACCTGTGTCGGCATCGGGGGCGACCCCGTCCCGGGCACCAACTTCGTCGACTGCCTGGCCGCGTTCCAGGACGACCCCGACACCAAGGCCATTGCCATGTTCGGCGAGATCGGCGGCTCCGAGGAGGAGAAGGCGGCCGACTTCATCTCCTCGAAGGTGACCAAGCCGGTCGTCTCCTACATCGCCGGTGTCACTGCCCCCCCGGGGAAGAAGATGGGCCATGCCGGCGCCATCATCAGCGGCAGCAAGGGCACAGCTCAGGCCAAGATGGAAGCGCTGGCCGCGGCCGGGGTCCACGTGGTGAACAACCCGACCGAAGCCGGTATCAAGATGGCGGAGATCGTCAAGGAGCTGTGACCGGACCAGGGTCCGGCGCAGAGCTGGTCCGGCGCCGGACCCGGTACGGCCCGATCCAGATCAGGCCGACCGCCACCAGCGCGGCGGCCAACTCGAGGTAGGCCTCCATGCGGGGCCAGTCGGCCAGCACCCGGTAGGTCATCGGGAACGGATGGTCCGGTCGGTAGTCCACCCGGAACTGGTACACGACCGGGTTGGCGACCCGGCAGTAGATCTGCACCGACGGGACCGCTCCTCCCGGCAGCGGATTCACGTCGCGGTCGTGGCCATGGTTGGCCACTCCGATGTCGGCGGTGCCGTCGAAGACCATGTCCAGCGGGCCGGAGGCCACGTTGCTCACCGGGTAGTAGTTCCAGCCTGCGTTCGACTTGGTGACCTCGATGGGCTGCCCGTTGAGGCGGGCCGAGACGATCGCCTCGTGGAGCCTGACGGATATCCAGGTGGGCGGGCAGGGCGACCGCATCTCGATCCGGCGGGTGGCCTCGGCCCCGTCGGTGTAGCTCTGGGTCACCACTGCTGCGGACGGACCGATGAGCCCGGCGGTGTAGGTCGAGCGGTTGTTGTTGTCGTCGGCCGGGATCTCGGCGAAGGCCGTGAACACTAGGGCGGCCAGCAGCAGCGTCGTGCCCCCTCGAGCGCCGGCCACACTGACCACCCCGTAGGCCACCACGATGCAGAAGACAGGCAGGAGGCAGTCGAGGTGACGGCCTGATAGTTCCGCACCCGGACCCGACTGCTGCAGGTTGGCGGCGGCGAGCAGCACCACCCCCATCGGGACAGTGACGAACAGCCACGAAACCAGGTAACGCTCCATCCGGTCGGCGGCCAGGACGGCCCCGATGAGCGCGGCGGCCAGGCCGACGGTGGCCAGGTCGTACCAGACCCGATGGACCAGCGGCTGGGCGGTCCCGCCGTGACCGGCGACGAACAACGAGCGGGCCGCACTATGGAGCATCTTGCGCATCCCAGCCAGACCCGGTGGCGTGGACCCGAGCGACTTCACGACCAGCTCGGCCTGGGCCCGCCCCCCGCTCAGCGCCCCGTAGGCGTGGAGGTTCCACGCCAGCCAGGCCAGCATCAGTGGCGCGCCCCCGACGGCGGCGCCGCCCACCCAGCGGGCGATCGTCCGCCACGGGACGGCCGCCGTCACCAGATAGAAGGCGACGGCGACGCCGACGGCCGGCACCAGGGCGGTCAGGGTCGTCTTGGCCAGGAGGGCCAACGCCAGTGTCACACCGGTGATGGTCGCCCATCGGGTGGTCGGGTGGTGCCGGAACCGGAGGACGATGAGCAGGGCGCCGGCCCCGGCGAGCGGGGTGATCGAGTCGTTCGTGATGGTCGAACCACTGTCGAACAAGGGGATACTGGCCAGCACCGCCGGCGCCAGGAGGGCCACCGCCCGGCGGTGCGGCACCAGTTCCCGACCGAGCAGGAACGTGACCGGGATGGCGGCGACCAGGCACAACAGGGTCTCCAACCGGATGGCGTAGAGGGCGCCCAGCGCGCCCCCTGCGGCCCGGCCGATCCAGTAGGCCGGCACCATGAGGATGTGGTATCCGGGGGTCTGGTAGGCCTCGTACTGCAACCCGACGAGGGGCCAGTGGGCGCTCGGGACGGGAGGCAACGGGAAACCCCGCCACGGCTCGATGGGCGACGCTTTGGCCAGCACCAGCCCGGTCGCCGTGGCCCTGGCCTGACCGACTATCGGCAGCCCCCGCCCGGTGGCGATCCATTGGATGTAGGAGAAGTGGGCCACCTCGTCACCGGTCGACGACGGGCCGTCGAGCAGCCAGAACAGGCCCCGGATGAATGTGACCGCCGACACGAGGGCGACCACCGCCCAGTCAGCCGCCGCCGGGCCGGAGCGCCGGTCGCCGTATTGTGCCCCCCTGACGTGAATCGCGGCGCCCCCGATACTCGATTGCAACTCTCAGTCGATCGTAGCGACGCGGCCGGCGCCGGCCGTGGTCAGACGCGGAGGTGCCGCTGCTCGGCGGCCGACACCGTGTTGCGGAGCAGCATGGCCACCGTGGTCACCCCTACGCCGCCCAGACGGGGGGTGATCCAGCCGGCAACTTCGGCGCACGACTCGTCCACGTCGGAGAACGCCTTGCGGCCCTCCCACGTCAGCCCGCCGCCGATCACCACCGCGCCCGGTTTGATGACGTCCGGGGTGATCATGTTGGGCACGCCGGCGGCGCCGACCACGATGTCGGCCCGGCGGGTGTAGTCGGCCCAGTTCCCGACGCCGGTGTGGACACCGGTCACGGCCGCGTTGGCCCCCGGTTCCTTGAGCGACAGCAGCATCGACAGCGGCCGGCCGAGGGTGGGGCCCCGCCCGACGATCACCACCTCCTTGCCGGCCACGTCGATCCCGTAGTGCTGGAGCAGGGCCTGGATACCGATGGGCGTGCACGGCCGGGGTGAGCCCTTCTCGCCCAAGGCGAGCAGGCCCAGGTTGGTGGGGTGGAGGCCGTCGGCGTCCTTGGCCGGGTCCATCGCCCCCATGGCCGCGTTGAAGTCGAACCCGGCCGGCACCGGGTGCTGGACGATGTAGGCGTCGATGGCCGGATCGGCGTTGAGCCGGGCCAGGGCGGCCAGCAGGTCGTCCTGGGTCCGGTCGGCCGGGATGCGCACGTCGACCGACGTGATCCCCGTCTGCTCGCAGGCCTGGTGTTTCTTGGCCACGTACCCGGCGCTGGCCGGGTCGTCTCCCACGAGTACGGTCGCCAGCCCGACGGAGATACCGTCGGCGGCCAGTTTGGCCACCCGCTCGGTGACATCGAGCATGACAGCATCTGCGACGGGGGCTCCGGGCATGAGGTTGGCGGCCATCAGGGTCTCCTTTTCAAAAGCGGTCACGACTGCTGTTCAGTGTTGGAACTGCCTTTCGCCGGTGAGGACCATGACGAGACCGTGCTCGTCGGCGGCGGCGATGACTTCGGGGTCGTTGACCGATCCGCCCGGCTGGATGACGGCGGCCACCCCGGCGGCGGCGCAGGCGTCCAGCCCGTCGCGGAACGGGTAGAAGGCATCGCTGGCGGCCGCCCCGCCCTTGGCCCGGCCGGCGGCGCGGGTGGCGGCGATCTCGCCCGGGGTCACCCGGTTCTGCTGACCGCCGCCGATACCGACGGCCATGCCGTTGGCGGCCAGGACGATGGCGTTGGACTTGACCCAGCCACACACCCGCCAGGCCAGTTCCATGTCCCGCCAGTTCTCTTCGGTCGGCTGGGCCTGGGTGACGACCTGCCAGTCGGACCGACCCTTGGCGAACACGTAGGGCTCCTGCACCAGCCAGGCGCCGCTGATCTGGCGGAAGTGCCACCGGTCGTCGGTGGGGGTCGGCGCGGACAGGACCCTCATGTTCTTGCGCTTCTTGGCGAACAGCTCGAGGGCGGCCGGCTCGAAGGCGGGAGCGATCAGGACGTCGGCCTTGGCGTTGCCGACCATCTCGGTGGCGATCTCCTCGGTCACGGTGGACGTCAGCGCGACGATCCCACCGAACGCCGACATCGGATCGCACTCGAACGCCCGGTCGTAGGCGGTGAGCAGGTCGTCGGCGACGGCTGCCCCGCAGGGATTGGCGTGCTTGACGACCACGGCCGCGCTGGGCCCGAGGTCGGCCAGCTGGTGGGCCAGCCGCCAGGCCGCGTCGGCGTCGTACAGGTTCAGGTAGGAGAGCTCCATGCCGCCGTGCTGCACGACATCGTCCCACCAGCTGCGCTCGCCGGTCACCCGGTAGCGGGCGCCCTGCTGATGCGGGTTCTCCCCGTAGCGCAGGATCTGGGCCTGCTCGAGGGACACGTTGATCGTGGCCGGCAGCCCTTCCGGGTCGTCCTCGGCGAACCAGTTGGCGATGGCCGCGTCGTAGGCGGCGGTGTGGGCGAACGCTTTGGCCGCCAGGTTCCTGCGCAACCCGTCGGACAGGTGGCCGTCGGCCCGCAGCTCGGCGATCACCGTCAGGTAGTCGGCCGGGTCGACGACCGATCCGACATGGGCCCAGTTCTTGGCCGCCGCCCGCACCATGGTCGGACCGCCGACATCGATCAGCTCGATCGACGGGTTGGAGCGGAACGGGTAGAGGTTGCAGACCACGATGCCGATCGGCGCGATGCCCTGGCCTTCCAGGTCGGCCACGTGCTGGTCCTTGCCCAGGTCGGCCAGGATGCCGCCGTGGATACGGGGGTGCAGGGTCTTCACCCGGCCGCCGAGCATCTCCGGGGCCTCGGTGATGCTCTCCACGGTGACGTGGGCGATGCCGGCGTCGGCCAGAGCGGTGGCGGTGCCGCCGCTGGCGATGAGCTCGTGGCCGAGGTCGACCAGTTGGCGGGCGAACTGTTCGAGGCCGGTCTTGTCGTAGACCGACAGCAGGACCCTCATCGGGTTTCTCCTATCTTCTCCATGAACGTCTTGATGGCCGCGGGGTAGAGGCGGCGCTCGACCGACTTGATCCGCTCGTGGAGCGTCTCCTCGGTATCGCCTTCCTCTATATAGACCGCCTGCTGGGCCAGGATGGGGCCGGCGTCGACCTCTTCGGTGGCGATGTGGACCGTGGTCCCGGTGACCTTCACCCCGAACGCCAGAGCGTCGCGCACCGCGTGCCAACCTTTGAACGCCGGCAGCAGGGCCGGGTGGGTGTTCAGCACCCGGCCCGGATAGATCTCGAAGATGGGAGAGGCGAGGACGGTGCCGAAGCCGGCCATGGCCACCACGTCGATGCGGTGGCGCTTCAGGGCCTCGACCACGCGATGGGTGTAGGCGGCCCGGTCGAAGTCGGCCCCGTAGGTTTCCCGCTCGACCACTTCCACCGCCGCCACGCCGGCCGACTCGGCCAGTTCCACGGCCGGGCAGGTGCGGTCCAGGAGAACGGCATCGACGCACAGGCCGGACTCGATGATCGCCCCTAGGATGCTGCCGGCACCGGACGCGAGCACTCCCAGGCGGGGACCGTCGTCGCGGTTCGGGCTGATCACACGACGACGCTAGTCGACCGGCACCGGTTGGCCGGCCGGGCGAACCGCCCCAATCGGTGGCTTCGGGCGGCGGTCAAAGGTCGGGCCGGTCCGGCCACCGGTCGGCGCCGTCAGGCGGATCCGGCGGCTCCGGGCGTATCCTGTCCCGATGGCCCGAATCGGTGATCTGCTGGCCGCCGGCCGGACCTACTCCTTCGAGTTCTTCCCGCCCAAGGACGACTCGGAGCACGCCGCGTTGGCCGGGGCGCTGGCCGATCTGCAGCCGCTCCGCCCGTCGTTCGTCTCGGTCACCTACCGGGGCGGACGGTCATCGCGGCGGCGGACCCACGATCTGGTCGTGGGCATGCTGCGGACCACGACTCTCACGCCGATGGCGCATCTCATCTGCGCTGCCCACACCCGGTTGGAGCTGGCCGACATCCTGGTCGAGCTGCGCAAGGCGGGCGTGGAGAACCTGATGGCGCTCGGTGGCGACCCGCCGACCGACCCCGATGCGGCCGAGGGCGAGCTGCAGTTCGCCATCGAGCTGGTCGAGTTGGCCCGGGCCATTGGCGGGTTCTCGATCGGGGTGGCGGCCCATCCGATCGGCCACCCCAAGTCGCCGGACCGGACCTCGGACCGCCGGTGGTTGGCGGCCAAACTGGACCTGGCCGACTTCGCCGTCACCCAGTTCTTCTTTCAGACCGACGACTACTGCCGCCTGGTCGACGAGGTGAACGCCCTCGGTATGGACAAACCGATCGTTCCCGGCATCATGCCGGTCACCAACCTTTCCGCCATCCCCCGCATGGCGGCCATGGGGGCGGCCGTACCGCCGGCCATGGCCACCGCTCTGGAGTCGGCCAGTGGCGGCGAAGACGTCCGCAGGGTCGGGATCGATCTGGCCACGGAGCTCTGCCAGGAGTTGCTCGATCGGGGCGCACCCGGGCTGCACTTCTACACGTTGAACCGCTCTCGGGCGACCCGGCAGATCTACGCCAACCTCGGATTAGGGGCAATAGCCGCGAGCTGACCGGTGCCCACACTGAGTGGCCAGGGGGGCAAAAGACACATATCGGTCAGGACTGCAGAATTCCTTGTAGGACGGTCTACCAGCGTGTAGAAATTGGCGGGCTATGGCGGGCAGAATTGAGTGGGGGCTGGTTCCATGAGCCTCCGAATACCAGGGGTGTTGATGGGTGAAAAGGGGCGACGAGGACGGCTTCGGCCGCTGCTGCTGGTGCTCACGATGAGTGCCGGCGGCCTGGTGCTCGCCGCCCCCGCCGCGTCCGCAGCTGTTCCCGCACCCGGCTCGTTCGATACCTCGTTCGGTTCGTCCGGTTTCGCCCGTGACTCGCAGAGCGACCACGCCACCGGTATGGCGGTGGTACCGAGCGGCGCCCAAGCGGGCGACGTGGTCGTGAGCGCGGCGGCCGGAACCAAGTTCCGGGTGGAGCGGTTCACCAAGTCGGGCGCGCTCGACACCGGTTTCGCCAGCGGCGCGGCCCAGCCCTTCTCCGGCGGCGCGCTGGGTGTCACCGTCACCCCGACCGGGAACGTCATCGCCGTCGGCTACGAGTCCTCCGGTACCAACTGCGGCGGACTGACGCCGGTCGTGGCCGAGTTCTCCCCGACCGGGTCGCTCGTGCCCACGTTCGGGGTCAACGGGGTGGCCACCGTGAGCTGCCCGTCGAGCGGCGGTGAGCTGAACGACGTCGCGTTGACCTCGACCGGCCAGATCGTCGTCGCCGGATTCTCGTTCACGCCCACCCAGAAGATGCTGGTCGGTGACCTGACCGCCGCTGGGAGCCTGAACGCCAGCTTCAACACCACCGGCTGGGAGGCCCTGTCGGTGGGCTCCGGCCAGACCTCGGCCCAGGCGGTGACCGTGGCCGCCAACGGCGACTTCGTCGCGTTGGGCACGAGCTATCCGGACGGTACCGACCGGTTCCTGACCCTCGCCGCTTTTCAGCCGTCGGGCGCCCTCGATCCCGGCTTCACCTGCTCCGTTGCGAGCTGTTCGAGTCCGCAGACGGGCGTCGTCACCCCGGCCGACCAGTCCGGGAGCGTCGGGTACGGGCTCACGAGTGCCGGGACCAACCTGGTCGCGTCCGGCAGTTCCGCGTCCGGACACGTTCTGCTGTTCGGGGTCACCGACGCCGGCGCGCCGATCCACAATTTCGGGTCCGGTGGTGAAGTCGTGGGGGCACAGACCGGCGCATGGAACGCCGTCACCTATGCCGCCACCGGCGGATTCCTCGTGGCGGCCGGCCAGACCGGTACCGGCTCGGCCACCCAGCTCATCGCATCGGAGTACGTGGCCTCCACCGGAACCCTGAACCCGTCGTTCGGTTCGGGCGGCACGGTGACCAAGTCGTACCCGACCGGTCCGGCCGCCGCCTACGCCGACGCCTTCGATCCGCAGGGTCGCGTGCTGGTGGCCGGCAAGGTCCCCGTAGTGAACGCAGTGACCGGCACAGCTGTGGCCCGCCTGATCGGCCCGGCGGTCACGATCGCCAACCACGCTCTGGTCCGGGTCTACTCCTTCGGCAACACCTCCATGACCATGACGGGGTCCCTCGATGAGCCGCTGAACTCACCGGCCGTCATCGAACTGTGCGCCAGCAGCGGGGGCAGCATCAACGGCGCGGGACCGTGCGCCGGAGTATCGCTGGTGACCGGCCAGACCCGGTTCAGCTTCACCCTGACCGTCGATGTGACGGCGTCATACGGCAACGAGCAGACCGTTACTGTCGGCCTCCAGTCAGGCGCATTTCCTGGTACCGGCTCTTCCGGGTCGGTGCAGGTCCAACACCTGCTCCCGCCGCCCGCCTTCAACGGCTACCGCCTGGTCGCCTCGGACGGCGGCATCTTCTCGTTCGGGGGAGCTCCCTTCTACGGCTCGACCGGCGGCGTCGCCCTGGCCAAACCGATCGTGGGGATGACGGCGACCCCGGACGGCAGGGGCTACTGGATGGTGGCGTCCGACGGCGGCATCTTCGCCTTCGGTGATGCCCATTTCTACGGATCGACCGGTGGGGTCAAACTGGCCAAGCCGATCGTGGCCATGGCCACCACCTCCGATGGCAAGGGCTACTGGCTGGTGGCGTCGGATGGCGGCATCTTCGCCTTCGGTGATGCCCATTTCTACGGGTCGACCGGCGGGGTCAGGCTGGCCCAGCCCATCGTCGGCATGACGTCGACTCCAGATGGCAAGGGCTACTGGATGGTGGCGTCGGATGGCGGCATCTTCGCCTTCGGCGACGCCCGGTTCCTGGGCTCCACCGGCGGCGTCCATCTGGACAAGCCGATCGTCGCCATGGCCGCCTTCCCCGGAGCCCCGGGGTACTGGCTGGTCGCCTCCGACGGCGGCATCTTCTCCTACGGAGCGGCCCACTTCTACGGGTCGACCGGTGGGATCGCCCTGGCCAAGCCGATCGTCGGCATGGCCGCCACTCCTGATGGCGCCGGCTACTGGCTGGTTGCCACCGACGGCGGCATCTTCGCCTTCGGGGATGCCCACTTCTATGGTTCGACCGGCGGGGTCAGACTGGCAAAGCCGATCGTCGGAATGACAGGTCCGTGATGCTCTCCTCTGTGACTCTCCGCGCCCGCCCCGCCCTCCTCCTGGTGAGCGGCTTCCTCATCGCGTTCAGCGCCGCCCTCGTCGGGCTGTTGGGGCTCGGTCAGTGGTCGCCTGCGTCAGCGGCACCTCCGACCAACGCAACCACGTGTTCTGTCACCAACTCCGTGCTGACCGTCTCCCTTGGCGATGGTCAGACCACCCTGACCTACAGCGGCACAAACGTCACCTACAGCCAGGCCGGTGGCGGATCCGCGGTCTGCACCGGTTCGTACACCTCGGTCTCGGTGACCGCACCGGTGGCCGATACCGCCCCAGGCGTGACCATCAGCGAGGCGGGCGGCAGCGTTTGGCCGTGTACGGCCAACTACATCACGATCAACTCGGCCGTGCCGCTCACCGTGCAGGGATCGAGCACCGTCGGGGGCACGACGAAGAATCCCATATCCCCGGACATCATCGCCGGCACGTCGGGGATCAACATCGACCTGGTGAACTGCCCGACCACCGAGACGATCGCCACCGGATCGGCCTCGAGCATCGACCTGGTCGGCGGGACCAAGAGCGCCACGATCAGCGTCGCCGGTGGGAGCGGGACCAGGCCGACCGGTCAGACCCCGGACGGGCCCGTCTCGCCGGGCATTCCGGTCACGCTTGATGGATCGGCCAACACCGCATCGACCCCCGACGATTTCATCCTGGCCAATGGCAACGACACGCTGGCCGCCGGCGTCACCGGGTCCGAACTCGACCTTTCGCCGATCGCCCCCGCCTGCAGCACCGGTGCCTGCACCATCATCGCCAACCTCGGCGCCAGCGCCACCGACACGACCCCCAGCGTGCCGTCGGACACGATCGAGGTCCTCAGCGGAACGACCGTCGTCTACACCGACACGATCAGTTCGGGGGGCGCCGACTTCACGAACTTCAGCGGCAGCGGATCGACACCGACCTACGTCTACGCCGACACCGCCACTACTCCGTACACCCTGAACAACTCGGTCATCTTCGAAGGTGGCGCAGGGGACTACACCGTCAACATCGCCAACTCCGGTACCGGTGACAAGGTTGTGGCCGGCACCGGGACCCAGAACTTCACCGTGAGCGGCAGCTCGGTCACCTTTGTCGGCGGCACCGGAACCGACACTTTCACGGTTACCGGTAGCAGCAACACCTTCGAGCCCGGCGCCGGCACCGACAACTTCTACGACAGTGGCACGGGAAATACCGTCGACTTCACCCAGGTCGGCGCCAGCCAGACCGAACCGCTCGTCATCAACGATTCCGGGACCAACGAGACGGTCGGTTCTGTCTCCTTCGGGCAGGGCCAGGCCGGCCTGGTCACGTCGTCGACCCCCGTCCTGTACACGTTCCATGACAGTCCGACGGTGAGCACCTCGGCCGACTTCTCGACCCTGATCGGTGCATCCACCGGCAACACGGAGTTCCTGGCCGGTGGTACGGGTGGCATCAGTCTGAGCGGCCAAGGGTCCAACAACTCGGCTGCGTTCTTCGGAACCAACGGAATCGTCGTCGACCTCCAGTCGCTGCAGAAGGTCACCACCAACCTGGCCCAGGCAAGTGGTGATCCGGTCACCGGCTTCCAGATCGCGTCCGGCGAGATCCTGGTCGCGCCGCCCAGCTCATTGCAGGCCTCGTGCGCCGGCAACACGCTGTGCGACTCGGTATCGGACATCTTCAGTGTCACCGGCCCGACGAGCGGTTACAGCACCTTCTATGCCGGACCCGCTCCCAACAGCTACAACTT
>DASZNC010000093.1:0-25617 GCA_035551615.1 Acidimicrobiales bacterium | reverse complement strand
CTGGCGGTGGAACATGGACTCGCCGGCGAAGAACCCGCCGATGGCGACCCCGTACAGCCCGCCGGCCAACCGGCCGAACTCGTCCCACGCCTCGACGCTGTGGGCCCACCCCCATCTGTGCAGCCGGAGGTAGGCGGCCTTGATGTCGTCGTCGATCCAGGCCCCCTTGCGGGCCTTGCTGGCGCATTCGCCGACGACCTCCTCGAAGGCGGTGTCGATCCTGACCTCGTAGCGGGCGCACGACTTGCGCAGCGAGCGGCTGACCTTCAGGCCGTCGAGCGGCAGCACACCACGCGGATCGGGGGACCACCAGGCCATCACCCCGCGCTCGACCGGCATCGGGAACACGCCGGTGCGGTAGGCGCTGAGCAGTGTGCCCGGTTCGAGGTCGGCGCCGATGCCCACGACCTCTCCGGCCCGGCCCTGCTCCTTGGGCTCCGGGATGCTCCTCTCGCTCGCCGCTGAAGGGGGCTCGGAGGGGAAAATCCAGCGGCTTCCGGGGGGTTCAATGGCCCGGTTCGGTCGACGTATCGACATCCTTGCCAAACGCGGGGCCCTCACGCAGTGGAGAGGGTAGCGGCCGGGCGGCAAGAATCGGGGGCGATGTCAGAGCATCCGATGACCGAACGCCTCGAAGAGCTGGCCCGCCGGCGCGAGGCGGCCGTCCACGCCGGCCCCCCGCACGCGGTGGAACGCCAGCATTCCAAGGGCAAGATGACCGCCCGCGAGCGGATCGACTACCTGCTGGACGAGGGGTCGTTCCAGGAGCTCGACATGCTGGCCCGCACCAGAGCCCCCGGCCTCGACGACGACAAGCGTCCCTACACCGACGGTGTCATAACCGGCTTCGGGACCATCGACGGCCGCAAGGTCTGCGTGTTCTCCCAGGACTTCACCGTCAACGGCGGATCTCTGGGCGAGGTCTTCGGCGAGAAGGTGCACAAGATCATGGACCTGGCCGCCTCCCTCGGCGTCCCCATGATCGGCATCAACGACGGCGGCGGCGCCCGGGTGCAGGAAGGTGTGGTCGGCCTCCACTACTTCGGCGGCATCTTCAAGCGCAACGTCTACTCCTCGGGCGTCATACCCCAGATCAGCGTGATCATGGGCTCGTGCGCCGGCGGGGCCGTGTACAGCCCGGCCATGACCGACTTCATCTTCATGGTCCGCGACACCAGCCAGATGTTCATCACCGGCCCGGACGTGGTGAAGACGGTGACCGGTGAGGAGGTCACTCTCGAGCAGCTGGGGGGTGCGCTCACCCACGCCACCAAGTCGGGCGTGGCCGCATTCGTCGCCGCCGACGAGAAGAGCTGCCTCGACGAGGTCCGCTACCTTCTCGGTTTCCTCCCGTCGAACAACATGGAGGAGCCCCCCCGGCAGCTCTCCGGCGACGACGCCGACCGCCCCACTCCGGAGCTGGCCCAGCTGATCCCGCCCAGCCCGAACCAGCCGTACGACATGAAGAAGGTCATCACCGCGGTCGTCGACGACGGTGAGTTCATCGAGTACCACGCCCTCTGGGCCATGAACCTGGTGTGCGGCTTCGCCCGCATCGACGGCCACGTCGTCGGCATCGTGGGCAACCAGCCGCAGAACCTGGCCGGTGTCCTGGACATCGAGAGTTCGGAAAAAGGAGCACGCTTCGTCCGCACCTGCGACTCCTTCAACATCCCGCTGGTCACCTTTGTGGACGTGCCCGGCTTCATGCCCGGCACCGACCAGGAGTACGGCGGCATCATCCGCCACGGGGCCAAGCTGCTGTACGCCTACTGCGAGTCGACCGTACCCCGTATCCAGGTCATCACCCGTAAGGCCTACGGCGGCGCCTATGTCGTCATGAACTCGAAGTCGATCGGTGCCGACCTGGCGTTCGCCTGGCCCTCGGCCGAGCTGGCGGTCATGGGTCCGCAGGGTGCCGTCGACATCGTCTACCGGCGGGAGCTGGCCACCTCGCCCGACCCGGCCGCCCGGCGGGCCGAACTGGTCGAGGAGTACACGGAGAAGTTCGCCAATCCCTACCTGGCGGCTGAGCGGGGCTACGTCGATGATGTCATCGACCCGGCCGACACCCGCAAGGTGCTTTCCCGCTCCCTCGAGTTGCTCCGCACCAAGCGGGAGGAACTGCCCAAGCGCAAGCACGGAAACGTGCCCCTGTGATGGATGCCCGCCCGATGCCCAGCGAGGAGGAGATGGTCGCCATAGTGGCGGCCATCGAGATGGCCTGGCCCCGCCCGGTCACCATCGAGGCGGTGGACGAGCCGGGCGCCTGGCGCTTCTCCGGCCGCTGGTGGTCCAAGCCGCACACCGTCCAGCGCGTGCGGCCGTGGGTGGAGCGCGGTTAGGACCCGTTGTTGTTGCCGCTGGCGGCGGCGGCGATCACGGCGATGATGAACACGGCGATGCCGAGGTAGCCGAGGATCAGGCCGGCGATGGCCATGCCCCGGCCGCCCTGGCCCGATCGTTTGATCTGGTGGAGCGACACGTGGCCGAAGATCACCGCCAGTAGCGAGCCGAGCCAGGCCAGCCAGAGGATCCCGCACACCATCGACGCGATGGCCAGCCCGTTGGTCGCCCGGGTTTGGGGGTAACCGCCGGGCCAGTAGCCGCCCGGATGGGGCGGGTAACCACCGGGCGGGGGCGGGTAACCACCGGGCTGGGCTGGGTAGCCCCCGGGCTGGGCTGGGTAGCCGCCGGGCTGCGGGTAGGCCGCCGGCGTTCCTCCCATCGGCGGGTAGCCGGGAGCTTGTTCCCATGGCGGCGGCCCGCCGTACCCGCCGCCGGGCGGATAGCCGGGGCCGGGCGGTGGGGGCGGATATCCACCCATGCCGGGCGGCGGTGGCGGATAGCCCGGCCCACCCGGGTGGGGGTAGATGCCCGACGGCGGCGGTGGCCGCGGGAACGACCCGGGGGTCGGAGGCGGCGGGAGCGGCGGCGCCGGCTCGCCCGCGTCGGAGGTCGGCCCGGTCGAGACCCCGCAGGTCGGGCAGAAGGTGACGCCGGGCGGCAAATCGTGCCCGTTGACACAGGTGTCTGCGGAGGCGCCCGATCCAGTACTGGACATCGCCCCGGAGACTAGGCGCGCGGAACGAGAACAAGCGGCTGCCCCTAAGGGCAGACGTGATTCCATCGTCTTTCCTCGCGCTCGTGGTGGCATTACCGTTGATGGGCGCGAGAGGGAGGATGCGGATGAGCACCTACGACGTCGAGACGGAGCTCCGCTCGGACCCGGCCCTGCGGAACCGGGCCCCGGATTCTTCCCGCGCGCCCGGCGGCGACGCCAAGACGATCATGGGTCTGCAACGGCTCGCCGGTAACTCGGCGGTCAGCCAGGCCATCGCCGATGGCCGCTTCGGCTCGTCCGGCCAACTCGACGTCCAGCGCCTCGACGAGGACGAGGAAGTCGACGACGAGTTCGAGGAGGACGGCGGCGCCGACCTCGGCGATATGGAGGAAGCGGGCGCCGAGTCCGAGGACGAGGAGATCGACGCCGGCGGGGCCGAGGACCTCGAAGCCGGCGACGCCGGGGACTTCGACGAGGCCGGGGCCGAGGACCTCGATGACAAGTCGGCTGGTGAGGACGCGGCCGGAGAGGTCGAGGACGAGGAAGCGGGCGGCGACGGCGGAGCCGACGCCTCGGACATGGAAGAGGCCGGGACCGAGTCCGAGGACGAGGAGATCGACGCCGGCGGGGGCGAGGATCTCGACGATTCGACCAGCGACGAGGCCGGCGGCGAGATCGCCGCCGACGAAGAGGTCGACGAGGACGAGACCGAGGAGGCGGCCGGGGAGGAGATGTCCGGCGGGGCCGGCCTCGACGAAGAGGTCGACGAGGACGAAGCCGAGGAATAGCGGTCCATGCCTAAAGCCGGCCTCCTCGACAAAGATCGTCAGGGGGCGCCGGCGCCCCGGAGATCAAACCGGGATCAGGCTCGCATACCGACCGGATTCGCCGGGCCTGGGACCAACCCGCGGTCCCTCGATGCCAACGCCGTCACGCACCTCCAGCGGCTGGCCGGCAACGCCGCCGTCACTCAGATGCTCGGGGCCCGTCCGGCGCCGATACCGATCCAGCGCAAGCACAGCCTGTTCGGCTTCTTGAAGGAGGGCACCCACAAAGGGGCCAGCGACACCGTCAACTCCTCCAGCGTCGACATGCTCATGCAGGGCCCGCTGCAGACGGTGGGACAGTCCTTCAACTCGCTGAACCCGCAGAACATCCACGGTCAGGGCCTGGCCAACGCCCCGAACATCTCCCAGACCACCCAGAACCAGGGGTCGGCCGGAGCCGGGGCCGGCGACATCATCGGCGGCGGCTTCGCCCTCACCGGCCTGTTGGCGAGCGGCAAGGAGTGGCACGAGAGCAGCAAGGAGTACGACGAGGCCCGGACCGACGGAAGCGGCCTGCGTAAGTACGCCGCCAAGCGGAACCTCGGATCGGCCAAGGGCGACACCGCCCAGAATGCCTACACGCTCCTAGGCACCATCGGCAGCGGAGCCGGCGACATCATGTCGGCGACCGGCAACGCAGCCGGCCAGACGGTCAGTGGGGTGACCGGTGGGGCGCTCCTGCCCCTGCAGATCTTCCAGGTGGGGCGCAACGTCAGGAAGCTGGCCAAGCAGGGCGCCCGGTACGACCGGATCAAGCGGCAGGCCGAGAGCCCCGACGCCAACCCGAAGAAGATCCTCGAGAAGCTCAAGGCCGAGGAGGACGCGCTGACCGTCGTCCGCACCGAGGCCGGCAACGCCCTCCAGACGGCGCAGGACAAGAAGGCGCTGGCCGATTCCGCCCTGAAGCAGAAGGCCCGGAAGCACACGGCCCTGCTGATCGAGCGGCTCCAACGCCAGATCGACCAGATCACCTCCGAGATCAACGACACCGACGCCAAGTTGGCGCAGATCGCCCTGGACCGGGCCGAACGCCAGAAACTGCACGATGAGGTTCTGGCCAAGTTCGGCGACCTGGCCGGTCAGGAAGCCCCGTCACTCGAGGACATCCGCCTGTACGCAATGGGCAAGCAGAAGCGGGGCATCATCAAGAAGTGCGTCGGGGTGTTCGCCGGCCTGGTCGGCGTAGCCGGCGGCATAGCGGCCACCGTCGGCTTCGGCGTGGCCCTGGCCGGGGCCACCGCCGGGCTCATGGCCACCCCCGTGGGCTGGGGCCTGGCGGCCGGGGCTGCGGTCATCGGTCTGGGCCTGGCCGGCTACAAGGTGATCCGCCGGTTCCAGGCGGTCAAGGCCAAGCGCAAGGCCCAGGAGGCCAAGGATCCGACCAAGAAGGGCAAGCACGGTTGGTTGAGGGACGTCGGCCGGACCCTCGCCTTCTGGCACCGGACACCGAGCAAGCGCGACCACTACGCCGAGGCTCTCGTCCACTACTACCAGAAGGGCAATACCGAAGAGCGGCGACAGGCCGAGGATCTGATCGTGGCCCTGATGGGCAAAGGCAAGTCGGCCGACAAGGTCGACATCCTGGCCAATATCCGTGACTCGGACGCCGATCCGAAGCTGCACAAGGCCGCCGTCAACGTCCTTGCCGCCAAGATGGCTTCCTAGGTCCGGCCGGCCAGATCGGCCAGGTCGGACATGATTTTGGCCAGTTCGAAGTCCTTGGGTGTGTAGACGGCGGCCACCCCCAACTGGGTCAGCTCGGCCGCGTCGTCGGGCGGGATGATCCCACCCACTACGACCTCAGCCGCCACTCCCTCGACCCGCAGCCGCTCCATCACCTCGGCGACCAGATCCATGTGGCTGCCGGAGAGAATCGACAATCCGACCACGTCCACGTCCTCGTCGCGCGCCACCGCTGCGATCTGCTCCGGGGTCTGGCGGATGCCCTGGTAGATCACCTCGAACCCGGCATCGCGCGCCGCGACGGCGATCTGTTCGGCACCGTTGCTGTGGCCGTCGAGTCCGGGCTTGGCCACCAGTAGGCGGGGCGGGCCACCGGCGTCTTTGGTGAGGGCCTGCACTTTGACCACTGCATCCGCGAACCCACCCGACGCCACTCTGGCACCAGCTATGCCAGTAGGGGCTCGGTACTCGCCCCACTCCTCGCGGAGAGCGTCGGCCCATTCTCCGGTCGTGCCGCCGGCGTGGGCCAGCGCAATGGTCGGCTCCATCAGGTTGTCGCCGGTGGCCGCCGCCCGGCGCAGCTCGTCGAGGGCGGCCTGCACGGCGGTCGCCGAGCGCTCCGACCGCCACCGCCGGACGTCATCGATCAGCGCCGCTTCGACCGCCGGGTCCACGGTGAGAATGGAATCGTCGCCGGTCAGGGGAGACGCCTCCGTGGTGGTGAACCGGTTCACGCCCACCACCGCCTGATCGCCCGACTCGATCCGGCGGGTGCGCTCGGACTGGCTGGCGACCAACCGGGTTTTCATCTCCTCGATGGCGGCGAACGCCCCGCCCAGGTCGAGGACCTGGCCCAGCTCGACGTCGGCCTGCTCGATCAGCTCGGCGGTGCGGCCCTCGATGACGTGGGAGCCGTCGAAGATGTCGCCGTACTCGAGGAGGTCGGTCTCGAACGCGAGGATCTGCTGGATGCGGAGGGACCATTGTTGATCCCAGGGGTGTGGCAGTCCGAGTGCCTCATTCCAGGCGGGCAGCTGGAGGGCTCGCGCTCTCGCCCCCTGGGAGAGGAGGACGCCGAGCGCTTCGAGGGTGATGCGGGGCACGTTGTTCTCGGGCTGCTGCTCCGTGAGCCCGAGCGAGTTGACCTGCACCCCGTAACGGAAGCGGCGCAGCTTGGGGTCCTCGACGCCCCACCGATCCCGGCAGATGCGGTTCCACATCGTGGTGAACGCCCGCATCTTGCACGTCTCCTCGACGAAACGGATACCGGCGTTGCAGAAGAACGAGATGCGGCCGACCACCGCCGGCAGCTCGTCGTCCGTCAACTGACCGGAATCGCGGACGGCGTCGACCACCCCTATGGCGGTGGCCAGCGCGAAGGCCAGCTCCTGGACCGGCGTGGCACCGGCCTCCTGGAGGTGGTAGCTGCAGACGTTGATGGGGTTCCACCTGGGGGCGTGACGGACCGTCCAGGCGATGGTGTCGACGGTCAGACGGCGGCTGGGCGCAGGCGGGAAGATGTAGGTGCCGCGCGACAGGTACTCCTTCACGATGTCGTTCTGGATGGTGCCGGTGAGCGATTTCCGGTCGACGCCGGTGTCATCGGCCCGGCCCACGTAGAGGCCGAGCAGCCAGGCGGCGGTGGCGTTGATCGTCATGGACGTGTTCATCTGGTCGAGCGGGATGCCGTCCATCAGCTCGGCCATGTGGCCCTGGTGCACCACCGGTACGCCGACCTTGCCCACCTCGCCCCGAGCCAGGTCGGCGTCGGGGTCGTAACCGGTCTGGGTCGGGAGGTCGAACGCCACCGACAGCCCGGTCTGACCCTTGGCCAGGTTGGTTCGGTACAGCTGGTTCGACGCCCGGGCGGTGGAGTGGCCCGAGTAGGTCCGCATGACCCAGGGCTTCGCGACTTTTGCCATGATCGCAACAGTCTTCCCGCGTTCGTGCCGATTAGTCTCCTCAGAGGAGAAGGGGCTCCGCCCTGGGCCGCGGCGCGGGCGTCCGATCATTCGGCGCCCGCCGGCTCGCCGGCCGTTTCAATGGGCGCCTCGGCCGTGTTTCCGTCGGCGCCGGGGACCCGGCTACGTTAGCGCGCCTATGGCGTTCGGACCTCTGGCTCTGGTTGGTGGCGGCGAGTGGACCGACGGGTGCACGTTCGATCGGGACCTGTGGGAGGCCTCCGGCCGATCCGAGGTGCTGGTCCTGCCGACGGCCGCGGCCTACGAGCACCCGGAACGGGCGGTGGAGACGGCCCGGTCCTGGTTCGGCGATTTCGGCGCCAGCGTCAGCGGTCTGTCCATCCTCTCCCGCCGGGACGCCCTCGACGAGGAGATGGCCGGGCGGCTGAAGGAGGCCCGGTTCATCTATCTCAGCGGCGGGTCGCCCATGCACCTGCGCTCGGTCCTGAAGGACACGCCGGCCTGGTCCGCCCTGGTCGAGGCCTGGCAGAACGGCGCAGTGGTCGCTGGCTCATCGGCCGGAGCCATGGTCATGGGCGACTCGATGGTCGACCCTCGCGGCGGCGCCCTCACGCTGGGGCTGGGGTTGATCCCCCGCATCGCCGTCCTGCCCCACTACAACGAGTGGTCGGAGGAGAAGGCCCATCGCACCGTTCAGCTGGCCACCGGCCACCTGCGCATTGCCGCCATCGACGCCCGCACCGCACTGATCCGCCAGCCGGACGGTTCCTGGTCGGCGTCGGGCGCAGGCGACGTCACCGTCTACGTGGACGCCCGGCCGGCCGGGCTCGAGGTGCTGGCCGGCGCCTGACCACCGGGCTCCCGGCAGCTGTCACCGCCAGTTCCGCCCTTCCGGCGCCTGACCACCCGGCTCCTGTCCGCCCCTCCGGCGCCTGCCACCGGGCTCCTGTCCGCCCCGCCGGCGCCTGCCCACCGGGGCTCTCGTCCGCCCCGCCGGCGCCTGCCCGCCCGCCCCGATCAGCGGTTTTCGGACATTCGACCAGGGTGTGCAAAGTTGCTGGATATGTCAGCAACTTTGCACACCCTTCAGACGATTCCATGATTGACTGCCCAGCGGATGAGCTCGTCCCGCCGGCTCAGGTGCAACTTCTGCAGGAGTTGCGCACCTGGTTCTCGACCGTCTTCTCCGATATGAACAGCTCGGTCCCCACCTGCCGGTAGGTGTAGCCGCGGCCGACCAGCCCGAGTACCTCCCGCTCCCGTTCGGACAAAGGATGGGTCTGGCCGTTGGCCCGGGCCACCCGCCGGAACTCGCCGAGCAACAGGGCGGCCAGTTGGGGAGCGAACGGCGGATCGCCGGCCACCGCCCGCAGGAGCTGGCGGTGGAGTTCGGGCCCGGGCGTCGACTTGGTCAGATAGCCGACGACCCCGAGGCCAGGGCATCGAGCAGATCCCGCTCGTGTTCGGCGCCGGCGGGTCGACGGGAGCGTCCGGCGAGTCGGCCGTGGGCCGGCTGCGGCCGGCCGGTTGGTCGATGGGAGCCGCCAGCGAGTTGGTCCCGAGCCGGCGGCGGCGGCCGGCGGGGCGCTCGGATCCTCGGCATCGAAGCGGTGCAGGAACCGGTAGGACCAGGTGCCGAGGGGGCCGGCGATGGCGCCAACCGGAGCGCCGGAGTCGGTCGGCCACGACGGCCGGGTGGGTGAGCGAAGCTTCGCAGCTGTCGAACCAGGTGTAGGTCATGTCATCAGTAGACGATGGCCGGCGGCGGCCCAGAAACCCCCCAGCTGCAAATGGGGGGTATCCCCCAGAAGCGGCCCGTCCCGGGTTCGGCCGGTAGGTTGCACCCATGACTGCGCCCTGGGATTACGAGTGGGCCGGCCGGTTGGATCACCTGACCATCCATTCGGCGGCGCTGGAAGGCAACCATCTGGGCGACCCGGCCGACCGGCCTTTGTGGGTGTACGTCCCGCCCGGTTACGACGACGAGACCGATCGTAGATATCCGTCGGTGTACGTGATCCAGGGCTACGGCGGGTTCATCTCGTCCTGGGCCAACCGGCCGGCTTACGCCAACCCGTACCCGGAGGCAGCCGACCGGGTCATCGCCGCCGGGGAGGCGCCCCCCTGCATCCTGGTGTTCGTCGACGCCTGGACGGCCTATGGCGGGTCGCAGTTCGTCGACTCACCCGGCACCGGGAACTACCACACCTACCTGTGCGAGGACGTGGTCGGCTTCGTGGACGAGCGCTACCGCACGCTGCCCTCGGCCCGGCACCGGGGCATCCAGGGCAAGTCCAGCGGCGGATTCGGCGCCATGATCACGCCGATGCTGCGCCCCGACCTGTTCGGCGGTCTCATCACCCACGCCGGCGACGCCCTCTACGAGCTGTTGTACCTGCCCGAGTTCGCCAAGGTGGTCAAGGCGCTACGCAGCTACGACGGCGACATCCAGAAGTGGTGGTCCGACTTCCAGTCACGCGTGGCGTTCTCCCGCAAGGAGGACATGGAACTGCTCCTGACCCTCGGCTGCACGGCGTGCTTCTCGGCGGCGGACGATGGCACACCGATGCTGCCCTTTGACCAGAACAGCGGGCGCGTCATCGACGAACTGTGGGACCGTTGGCTCGAGTGGGATCCGGTGAGGATGGTCCCGCGCTACGCAGACGCCTTGCGGGGGCTGAGGGCGGTGTGGATCGATGGCGGTCGCAGCGACCAGTTCAACCTGGACCTGGGTGCGGTCGCGTTCCGGGACGCGCTGGCCGGGATCGGCGTGACCGAGCAGGTGCACTTCGAGTTGTTCGAGGGCACCCACGACAACGTCGCCTGGCGCTACCCGATCGCTCTGGCCTGGATGGCCAAGGAACTGAGTCCCTAGTCGTCGGCCTCGGTGACGGTCACCGACGCGATGGTGACCAGCTCCTGCGGCTTGCCGGAGCGACTCCCGAGCGCCTCGATGGCCTTCAGCGTCTCCAGACCGGAGACGACCTTGCCGAAGAGCGAGTACTGCGGTGGCAGGCGGACCCCGTCGTTGCCGGACACGATGAAGAACTGGCTGCCGTTGGTGTCAGGACCGGCGTTGGCCATGGCCAGGGAGCCGATCTCGTAGCGGCCGGGTGCCGGCAGCTCATCCTTGAAGCGGTAGCCGGGGCCACCCGTACCGGTGCCGGTGGGGTCGCCGCCCTGGCACATGAAACCCGGGATCACCCGGTGGAAGACGATGTCCTTGTAGTAGTGGTAGCGGGCCAGGAACACGAAGTTGTTGACCGTATTGGGCGCCTTGGCCGCGTCGAGGGCGATGGTCATGGACCCCTTGGAGGTCTCCATGACGGCCGTGTACCGCTTGGCCGGATCGATGCACATCGGGGGCGGCCCATCGAAACGCTGCTGCTTGGGGCTGGAACCGTCCGGGTTGGGGCAGGGAGAAGGCATTTATGACTCCGTGATCTTGACGTTCAGGATCTTGTGGTACTTGGCGGGAGTGCCGGCCGAGGTGCCGTCCGAGTTGATCTTCTCGACGACCGACAGGCCCGAGGTCACCTGGCCGAAGACGCTGTAGCTGGCGGACAGGCCTCCGCCGCCCCCGGGGACAACGATGAAGAACTGGCTGCCGTTGGTGTTGGGGCCGGAGTTGGCCATGGCCACCGCCCCCGTGTCATAGGCGGTGTTGCTCGACGGCAACTCGTCCTTGAAGCTGTACCCGGGACCGCTGTTCCCCGTCGCCGTCGGGTCGCCGACCTGGTCCATGAAGTTGGGGATCACCCGATGGAAGACGATCCCGTCGTAAAAGTGATAGCCGGCCAGGAACACGAAGTTGTTGACCGTGACCGGGGCGTCTTTGGGGAGCAGTTTGATCGTGAAGCTGCCGATGTCCGTCGTGACCGTCGCGGTATAGGCCTTGCTGACATCGATGCAGAACGGTGGTGCGGACGAGAACTTGCTGTACCGGGGCGACGACCCGTTGAGGTTCGGGAACGGTACGTGGGCCGGCGCCGGAACGATCGACACGGCGTGGCCCGAGGCGGCGGCCGCTCCAGAGCCAGCCGCTCCGGACGCCGCGGTGCTGCACTCGGTGCTGAGGGCCGGTGCCGGGTAGGCGACCAGCCCCGGCCCGGTGCCGGCGGGCAGGTTGCTCGTCGTGGCAGTGGTGGCACTGGCGGCACTCGTGGGCACGGTGGTGGCCGCGATGGTCGTGGAGGTCTTGGTGGACACCTTCTTGTTGCTGCTGCCACCGAGACCGGTCACCAGGATCAGGACGACGACGATGGCGACGACGACCACGATGACCGGGATGGTGCGGGTGTTGCGCCGGCGGCGCTTCTGGGCCGCCTGGAGTTGAGCCATGCGGGCGGCCCGGCCAGCCCGCTGACGGGATCTCTTGTCGGAAGGCACGAGGGCACAAGGTAGCCGCCTGGGCGGGGGGTACGGCAGTCGTGCCCGCCCGGGGTGGGCGTTCCCGACGCTTGTGCCGGCCGTCGTCGCCCCGCCCGCCGGCCTCGCCGCTGCGCCCGCGTGCTCTCCCCGGTGGTCGGGTGACCCCTGCGAGCGAGATGATGTGAGCCGGGCGCCCATTTCGCCGGCGTCCAGAAGGGCCGCAGAGGGTACCCTCGTTAGGGATGTCTGGGACGGAAGGTTCGGATTCCGATCGGCTGATGGCCCAGATCGAGGAGTTCCTGCGCACGGGCCAGGCGCCACCGGGCCCGTCCGAACCCGAACCGGCCCGCTCCACCCCCGCCCCACCGACCCGACCCTACGAGCCGGGTGCCGTCGACTTCCGGGCCGGAGGGGCACCGGCCGGCCGCCCGGCCGGCGTGCGGGGCCGTTTGTCCGACTTGCGGGCGACCAACTTCCCCGTGCTGCGGACGTGGCGCCGTCCGGCCCAGGGCGGCACCAGCGGCTCGATCGACCGGGCCTGGGCGTGGTTGCGTCGGCCGATCGGCGAGTCGCACAGCGACCGGGGTGTCGGCTTCTCCGACGGATCACCAACCGGGACCTCGGCGGGCCGGCCGGTGCCGGTGTGGACGCCAGGGCGGGTGATCATCGTGGTCTCGCTGCTCGTCGCCCTCATCGCCGGCCCGGTCATCTACGACTCCCAGTCCAAGCACTCCAGCGCCGGGCCGACCAGGACGACGACGCCGGGCCTGGCCGCGGCTTACACCTTCCTCCGCCAATCGGCGAGCGGAGTGCCGTTCCGGTGGAACCCGTGCACCCCGATCCACTACCTGCTGAACCTGACGGCCGCACCGGTCACCGCCCAGGACGACATCGTCAACGCCATCGCCGAGATCCGGCAGAGGACGGGAATCCAGTTCATCGATGACGGCACGACATCGGCCTTCCCCTCGACGTCGTCGATCGCCAGCGGCAGCGTGGTCATCGCCTGGGCCACTCCGGCTCAGAGCACCGCGCTGCGGCTGCCCACCACCGCGACAGACGTCACCGCAGACGACCTGGTGTCGACGTCGGCCGCCGCCTCGATCGACGGGAACACCGGTAACGGTGTGTACGTGTCCGGCTCAATGGTCATCAGCTCGGCCGTCGGCACGTTGCCCAGCGGGTTCGTTCCCGGGGGGTTCGGTGTACTCATGCTCAACCAGATGGGTCGCCTGCTCGGGCTCGGTCCGGTCAGTACCCCCAATGAGATCATGAACCCGGATGTCCTGACCAGCTCGATCACCGGCTACGGCGTCGGCGATCTGGCCGGGCTGAATCGGCTGGGCACATCCGCCGGCTGTGTCCAGGTACCGGCCAACCCGGCCTCCTGAGCTCTTAACCAGGAAATTGCCTCCGATGAAGCGGTAGGCCGCTTCCGAGCATCTACCGTTGAGCGGTGCTCGCGCTTTTCAACTTCACGTCGTTCGTTGCGTCGGCGGGATACGCGGCGATCTTCGTCCTTTCGGTGCTGCAGTCGTGCTGCGTGCCCACCTCATCGGAGATCACCATCGGCTTCGCCGGGGTGCTCGCCTCGGAGCACAAGCTCAACCTGGTGGCCGTCATCCTGGTCGCCACCGCCGGCGAGGTCGTCGGCGCCTATATCGCCTGGTTCATCGGCCGTTACGGCGGACGGCCGGCGGTGGACCGCTACGGCAAGTACATCCTGATGACCCACAAGGACCTCGATCGGGCGGAAGCCTGGTACGACCGGCACGAGCGCTGGGGCGTGTTCGGCAGCCGCCTCCTTCCCGTCATCCGCAACTTCGTGGCCCTGCCCGCCGGCGTGGCCGAGGTGCCGCTCATCCGCTTCGGGATCCTGACCGCGCTCGGCTCGCTGATCTGGGACGGGGCCATGGCCGGCATCGGCTACGGGGTCGGGTCGAAGTACACCCAGGTCATGCACAAGGTCAACTACGCCGGCTACGTCATCGCCGTGGTCGTCGTGGCCGCCATCGCCTATGTGATCTGGCACCGGTGGAAGTCGTACCGGGAGGCGACCACTACCCCGGTCGACTGACCGGCTCGGCGGCCCCACGCCGGGCCCCCCCGGCACCGACCGCGCCCACGCCGGCCCCGACCGGGCCGAGTCGTCACTTGAGCCCCGAGTCGTCAGTTGATGTACATATTCGGTACACCTACTGACGGCTCGAGCACCAACTGACGACTCGAACACCGGCGACACTCGACCCGGCTATAGGCGGGCGACTCGCCAACTCGATGGCGGGTGCCAACTCGATGGCGGAGTGCCGACCCGACGTCGGGTCCTGGCCCCCGACCGCCGGAGCCTGCCCCCGACCGCCGGTCAGTCCCCGTCGGCTTCCTTGAGCGCATCGGCCACCGTCCGCTCGACCGTCCAGCCATCCGGGGCCAGGTGGTGTTCACGGGCCCAGGCGATGGTCGTCGGGTGACTGCCGGCCGCCTGGCACAATGAGGCGCCGATCTGGTCGTGGATCAGGTAGTCCCGCACCCGGCCCCTGACCCCACCGCCGGCCGTGGAGGTCAGCCGGTCCCGCCCCACGCCGATGGCGGCCACCGTCACGCCCACCCGGGCGATGGTGCCCAGGCCGGACTCGACCTTGCCCACGTCGTGCAGAAGCGCGGCGGCCATGACCTCCCGGGCGGCCGGCGCCGGCGCAAGGAGCGTTGCCGTGTCGCGGGCCACGCCAGCGGCGTGTCGCCGGTCCGGGCCGGACATGCGCCGCCACAGGTCCTGCTCGCCGGGCAGCAGCCAATCGAGGGCCCACCGCTCCTCCGGCGCGGACGGCCCACGGGGATCGAGGGCGCCGAAGAACCGCACGGCGAGGTGGCGAAACGATCCGAATGAGCCGGGCATGGCCAGCACGTTATCGACCGGGCCGGAATCGACCCCACTGGTAGGATTGACCCTCCGATGGCCCTGGTCGTGATGAAGTTCGGCGGCACCTCAGTCGGCGACGCCGAGCGCATGCGCACGGTCGCCGACTACATTGCCCGCGCCGTGCGCCGGGGCGACCGGGTGGTCGTCGCCGTGAGCGCCATGGGCAAGGAGACCGACGAGCTGCTCCACCTGGCCGCCCAGGTGTCGAACACCCATCCGGGCCGGGAAATGGACATGCTGATCACCGCCGGCGAGCGCAAGGCCATGGCCCTTCTGTCCATGGCCCTCCACGACGCCGGGGTACCGAGCGAGAGCTTCACCGGCAGCCAGGCCGGCATCATCACCGACAGCGACCACACCAAGGCCAAGATCCTCGACATCCGGGCCGACCGCATCCGCAAGGCGGTGAGCGAGGGCAAGGTGGCGGTGGTGGGCGGCGCCCAGGGCGTGTCCACCGATCGGGAGGTGACCTTCCTCGGCCGGGGCGGGACCGACACCACCGCGGTGGCGCTGGCCCGCGCCCTCGACGCCGACGCGTGCGAGATCTACACCGACGTATCGGGCGTGTTCACTGCCGACCCGAGAGTGGTGCCGGAGGCCCGGCGGCTGAAGCGCCTGTCCTTTGAGGAAATGCTCGAGATGTGTGCGGCCGGCTGCCCGAAGCCAGCCATGCGGTCGGTGGAGTTCGCCCGCAACCACCAAGTGCGCCTTCATGTGCGCTCGGCCTTCACATGGGAGCCGGGCACGTGGATCGAAGAGGAGGACCCCGAATTGGAGCAGGCCATCATCTCGGCCGTCACGTCCGACAGCTCGGAGGCGAAGGTCACGGTGGCCGGCGTGCCCGACCATCCGGGGGTGGCCGCCCAGCTCTTCCGGGCCCTGGCCGACCGGTCGATCAACATCGACATGATCGAGCAGAACGTCTCGCTCGCCGGTACGACTGACATTTCTTTCACCGTGCCCCGCGAGGACCTGGCGACGGCGTGCAACACGGCCGAGAGCCTGCAGACCGATATCGGTGCCGCCCAGGTGCTGGCTGATCCTGACATCGCCACTGTCTCTATCGTGGGCGCCGGCATGAAGACCCATCCGGGTATCTCGGCCACCATGTTCGAAACGCTGGCCGGCGAGGGCATCAACATCGAGATGATCTCGACCTCCTCCATCCGCCTGACCTGTGTGGTGCGGGCCGACGTGGTGGATCGGGCCGTCGTGGCGCTGCACCGGGCGTTCAAACTGGAGGGCGAGTGAGATGGTGACGATCGGCATATACGGAGCCACCGGCCAGGTGGGCGGCGCCTTCCGGGACATCGTGCGCGGCCGCAATCTGCGCCACGATCGGCTCCGGCTCTTCGCCAGTGAGCGGTCGGCCGGCCGGGTGCTGGACGGCATCACGGTCGAGGATGTGGCCACCGCCGACCACGGCGGGGTCGACATCGCCCTGTTCTCGATGGGCGCCACGGCCTCCAGGGAGTTCGGTCCTCGGGTGGCGGCCGCCGGCGCCATCGTCGTCGACAACTCGAGTGCCTGGCGCATGGACCCCGAGTGCCCCCTCGTGGTGCCGGAGGTCAACGCCCACGAACTGGAGAACATCCCGAAGGGGATCGTCGCCAACCCCAATTGCACGACCATGGTGTGCATGCCGCCGCTGGCCCCGCTGCATGCCGAGGCCGGCCTGGAGCGGATCATCGCCTCCACCTACCAGGCCGTCTCCGGCGCCGGCCTGGCCGGCACCGCAGAACTGGACGAGCAGATCCGGGCTACCTGGGACAAGGCCACCGAGTTGGCGTTCGACGGGTCCGCTCTGCAGTTTCCCGAGGCCCGCAGCTTCCCGGGCCCGATCGCCTTCAACGTGCTGCCGCACGCCGGCAGCTTCGACGGCGACGAGACGACCGAGGAGCTGAAGTTCCGCAACGAGAGCCGGAAGATCCTGGGACTCCCGGACCTGCGGGTGGCCGTCACCTGCGTCCGGGTGCCGGTGTTCACCGGCCACTCGCTGTCGCTCAACCTGACGTTCCACGACCCAATCAGGCCGGCCCGGGCCATCGAGCTCCTGTCGGGCGCCCCTGGCGTCGAGCTGGTGGATGTGCCCACGCCGCTGCGCTCCGCCGGTGGCGACACCTGCCTGGTGGGTCGGGTACGGGCCGATGCCAGCGACGAGAGCGGACGGGGCCTGAGCCTGTTCATCTCCGGTGACAACCTGCGCAAGGGGGCGGCGTTGAACGCGGTGCAGATCGCCGAGGAGCTCCTCGCCCGCGGCCTCGTCGGCTGAGGCCCTACCTGGGCGCTACAGGCGGCGGGCGATCATCGTCTTCGGGTCGGTCGCCTTCAGCACTTTGACCAGCGAGCTCATGTTGGAGGCGATGTCACCGGCCGTGTAGGAGTTCTGGCCGCCGATCCCGGCCACCAGCGCGGCCGACATCCAGTACGACAGGGCCCAGAACGTCAGAGTCACGTTGAACCCGGGCGCCGTCGGCTGCAGACCGCCGCCGGTGTAGTACAGGTTGTCGAACGCCCAGTAGCGACCGTAGGGGTCGCACGGCCCGTGGGCGGCATCGAGGGCCGACCGGTGGGTGCCCATGATGTGGGCGGTGGCCGGGATGTCGTTCAACGGGCTGGCGCTGAGCACGTTCTCCTGGACGGCGGCACCGATCGGCCCGGGCAGGATCGACGGCAGTACCTCGTTCAAAGGAAGCACCAGCAGCGGATGGACCGTCGGGTAAGCCGAACCCGGACCGCCGATGGCCTCCATGATCTCGACCATCTTGGGCATGTAGTAACCAGCGGCGGCCAGCTCGTACGGGTGGTTCTTGTAGGTGACCCGCGGCGCCGGCTGTCCCCACACGTCGACGATGGCCGGGTCCAGATCGACGTAGTTGGAGATCTGCGGCATGTCCTGACCCTGCATGGTGAAGGTGGTCAGGTGGTCGACGAAGGGGCCCAGGTTCATCAGGTCCTTGTGGGCCTGGCCGGTGAGGAACGAGGCGAAGTACTCGGCTTCGGTGATCGGGTTGAGGTTGCCGCCGATCTCCAGGATCCCGCCCATGGGGACGGTCGGATCGAACTGGTCGGCCGACGGCCCGCTGCCGGCGAACGCGTCGAGGGTGTGGGTGCTGGTGCGGCCCCGGTAGTTGTGGATGGGCTGGTCGACGATGGTCAGGCACACGCTCTGGTAGTGGAACATCAGGTTGCGGCCGAGCAACCCGCTCGGTTCGGTGGCCATCGGCTGAGCCGAGGAGATGTTCGATTCGTTGGGTCGGGCCTGGCCGATCCCGGACAGGAACGACAGCCTCGACGCCTCTATCGGGGTGTTGGCCAGGACGACCAGATCGCCGGTGACCGTGTGCGAGGCGCCGTTCGGATCGAGGTAGCGCACGCCGCGGGCGACGTAGCGACCGCCGGAGGTCGACGGCGAGTCGTAGAGGATCTCGACCACGTTGGCGCCGCTGATCAGTTGGACCCGGCCGGTGTTCAGGGCGTCGTTGAGGGGCCAGATGCCGCTGCTCTTGGCGCCCGTGGTGCAGCCGTAGTTGAGGCAGAAGCCGCAGTCGTTGCACGGCTGGCGGTCGTGGTAGGGGCGGGACACGACCGAGGTCGGGACCTGGGCGGCGCCGTAGCCGAGGCGTTGGGCGGCCTCGGCCGGCAGCAGGCTGCTGAGCTGCCCGACGCCGGGCGGCATGACGTAGGGGGTGGAACGGGGGGACTCGTAGGGGTTCGGGTTGACGACCTGGCCGGCCGACCGGTACGCCGGTCCCTGCACGCCGATGACCTCCTCGGTCACTGCGTAGAACGGTTCCAACTGGTCGTAGGTCATCGGCCAGTCGGCATAGGTGGTGCCCTCGATGGCCGGCGAGTCGGCCGTCCCGCCCATGAGCGAGTTGGAGACGAAGTCGACCTCGCGGTAGCGCCGGGCCTTGGCGTCGTAGTGGACGCTGGCCCCGCCGACGGTGGTCGGCATGTTGTTGACGTCACCGACGTAGGCCCGGTCGCCGGCGTTGGTGTCGGCCCGGAAGCTGCGCGGCTCGATCAGCGGGTCCTGGTTGATGGGCGCCGTCCGGCTCTCCCAACCGGTCTCGTCATTGGCGAACAGGTTGGTGACCTGGCTGTTGCGCCCTCCCAGGTTCTGGAAGAAGTTCGGCCCCTTCTCGAGCACGACGACCTGGTAGGCGCCGCTCTTGGCAAGGACCCGCGCCACCGTCCCCCCGGCGGCCCCACTGCCCACCACGATGGCGGTCTTCATTTGGCCTTTATCCCCCCTGTTTCGAGCATCTGCTTGATCGTTGCCGCGTCGGCCGGGCTCAGAGTCACCCCGCCCGACCCGAGCGTGGAGACCGGTCGGAATTCCCGGTAACCGCCGAAGGGCACGAAGACCCCGGCGGCCGCGTCCGCCGATCCCGGTTCGGCCCCGAAGCCGGCGTTCGGCCCCTCGCCCGGCCCGAACATCTCCGCGTCGAACAGTGAGTTGCCGAGCGGTTGGGTGTCGCCGTCGAAGCCGATCTCCCGCCACTGCGCAGTCCCCTGCAACGGGATGACGGTCGGGTCGTTGTACTGGTTGCGCCAGCTGTACTCGGGGATCCCGTATGTCGCCTGGAAGGTGTGCAATGTGATCAAAGGAACGAGCGCGGTGGCCGCGGCCGGCGTCGCCGGCGGCGTCGGTAGGGAGATGGGCAGGGCCCCGCCCACGGCGCTGATCACCAGGTTGCCGGCCGCCGCCAGCATCAGGTCCTGCTCCTCCGGATTGGCGCCCGCGAACGACGTCTTGAACAGCGATTCGGAGTAGGCGTCGAAGGCGTCCAGGCCGGCCGCGTACGCCGACCGGAGCCCGGTCGCACCGCTCGGCGACGGGATGAGCGAGCCCAGCTGGCTGGCCCACTTCTGAGCAAAGGCCGGTGCCGATGCCACTCCGGCCGGACCGTACAGCTGGTAGCGCCAGGACAGCTCCTGGGCCGGTGTCAGCTCCAGGAACGAGGCCACCCCGTCGCGGCCGAGAAGGTCGTCGGTGGGGTAGTTGTTGCCGGGTTCGCCGCCCTCGCCCAGATACGGGCTGCGCCCGCTGTTCGGGCCCTTCACCCAGATCGCCGGATTGTCAGCGACCGACGCCGGCAGCTCGAAGGCGGCCAGGAACCGGTCGATGAACACGACGGCGTTGGCTTCGCTGGCACCGGGGTCGGTTCCCGGATCCGACCCGGTCGGCACGATCCGTGCACACAGGGCCCGGCAGGTGGCCCAGCGCGCCGGTGGGAGGAAGAAGCCGGTGGTGGAAGTCCCGGTCGCGGCCCCGGCCGGCCCGAACAGGGAGCCGAACACAGGAGGCACCGCGGCCGCCGCTCCGGCTGCCATGGCGGCCTTGACGAATTGACGGCGGGTTATCACGAATCGAACATTCGTCGCCGAATGTGTTCAATCCTGCTGCCGGCACAATACGGACATTTCCGACTATATTGCGGCTCGGTCACTTGGAAGAGAGGTCTGGGTCCACACATGCGTATCGGGCGGTATACGGCAGGGATAACGGCTGCCTTGGCTTCGATCGGTATCGGTCTGGTGAGCGGGGGGCCACCGGCCTCGGCGGCGCCGGTGGGTAGCAGCGTCAGGGCCGGGGCGGTGACTCCCACGCCGGCCACTGCCGGATCCAACAGCAGCTACGCAATCGCCCTGACACCGACGACCGCGTTGCCCGCCGGGGGCACGATCACCTTCGTCGCCCCGGCCGGTACCGACTTTGTCGGATGTACGTCGTGCGCCGGCCTGTACTCGATCGCCGTGGCCAGCGGTACGGCGCCCACCGTGACCTCGGCCGACGCGACATCGACCGACAGCAGCAACAACAACCGGGTCGTCCTGACCATCTCCGGCACCGTGGCGGCCGGCGATCAGATGACGGTCACCACCCACGAAACGACCAACCCGACAGCGGCCTCCACGACCGAGACCCTGTCGGAGTCGACCTCGACCGACACTGCGCCGGCCTCCAGCCCTGACTACACGATCACCAGTTCGACGGCGGCCTCCATCGGCGTCGTATCGGGGACCCCTCAGTCGGCACAGGTCGGTACCGCATTCACCGATCCCTTGTCGGTGATGGTCGAAGATGCGTACGGCAACCCGGTGGCCAACCAGTCGGTGACGTTCACCGCCCCGGCGTCCGCGCCGAGTGGCACGTTCGGCAGTTGCAGCTCCAACCCCCACACCTACCAGTGCGTGGCCCAGACGGACTCCTCCGGTGTGGCCACGTCGTCCACCTTCACGGCCGACGGCTCATCCGGCTCCTACACGGTGACCGCCACCACGGCCACGACCAGCGGCACCGGTGCGGCCAACTTCGATCTGACCAATACTGCGGTGCCGCCGAGCAGCGTCACTCCCGGCGCCGCGACTGTGAGCACCTCCACCGCCGGCGCCACCGGCGTCACCTACACCGTCAAGTTCTTTCCGACCACGGCCGTGCCGAATGGCGGAACGGGCACGATCACTCTGACGGCCCCGGCCGGTACCGCGCTACCGGCGGCCGCCGGGGAGTACTCGATCACGTACGGGTCGGGACCGACCGACGTGGTGGTGGACAGCGTCGCCGTCAGCAGCACGGGCAGCAGTTCGACGACCAACCAAGCCGTCATCACCGTAACGGCGCCTCTGACGGTGGACGCCATACCGGCCGGCACCACGGTCACCGTCACCATCGCAGGGGTCGCCAATCCGACCCTCGCCGGCGTCTACTCCATCGAGGAATCCACGAGCACCCAGCCCGGCCCGGTCGCCTCGACGCCGGCCTACGCCATCACCCCGGCGGCCGCCTCCACATTGGTGATTGCGGCCGGTGACGACCAGTCGGCGACCGTCGGCAACCAGTTCGCCACGCCTCTCACCGTGACGGCCGAGGATCAGTACGGCAATCCGGTCCCGAGCACGAATGTGACCTTCACCGTGCCGGCCGCGCCCGCCGGCCAGCCAGGTGGCACTCTCCCCTCGGGTACCACGCAGACCAACCCGACCAACGCCCAGGGGGTGGCCACGTCGTCGCCGGTCACGGCTGACCACACCACCGGATCATGGACGGCGACCGCCGCCATCACCGGCCAAGCGGGCACGGCGGTGACCTTCCACCTCACCAATGCGGCCGGGCCGGCCGCCACGATCACTGCGACCAGTGGCAGCGGCCAGAGCGCCACTGTTGGTACGGCCTTCGCCGCTCCGCTGACCGCCAAGGTCGCTGACCAGTACGGCAATGCCGTACCCGGCGCCACGGTGACATTGACCGCCCCGTCATCAGGCCCGAGCGGTACCTTCGCCGGAGCCCAGACGACCGACTCGGGTGCTACCGGGACCAGCGGGCAGTTCACGTCGTCGACCTTCACCGCCAACGCAGAGGTCGGCAGTTACTCGGTCGTCGCCAGCGTGACGGGCGCCGGCACGCCCGCCGACTTCGCGCTGACCAACAACGCCGACGTGGCCAACGGCCTGTCCGTCGTGAGCGGGTCAGGTCAGTCGGCCCATGTCGGCCAGGACTTCGCCGGTCCGCTGGTGGTGAAGGTGACAGATGCCCGGGGGATGGATCTGGCCGGTTGGCCGGTCACGTTCAACCTGCCCGCCTCCGCTCCCGGGGCCACCTTCGCCGGTGATCGCACATCGGCCACCGTGCTCACCGGCTCTGACGGCGAAGCGGTCTCCCCGACGATTATCGCCGCTCTGACGCCCGGTTCCTACGACGCCACCGCCAGCACCACAGTCGGTGCCAACTCCACCTCCGTGAGCTTCGCACTGGCCAACACCGAGGGCTACTGGTTGGCCGGCACCGATGGGTCGATCCAGCCGTTCGGCGACGCCGCCTTCTTCGGCTCGACGGCAGGGGTCAAGCTGGCCCAGCCGGTCGTCGCCGTCGCCGCCGTTCCCAACGGCAGCGGGTACTGGATGGTGGCCACCGACGGCGGGGTGTTCAACTTCGGCCCAGGGGCCAAGTTCCATGGCTCGACCGGGGGTGTGAAGCTGGTCAAGCCGATCGTGGGCATGGCCTCCACCCCGACCGGCAACGGCTACTGGTTGGTGGCGTCCGACGGCGGCGTGTTCGCCTTCGGTGACGCCCGGTTCCACGGCTCCACCGGAGGCGTGAAGCTGGACCAGCCCATCGTCGGGATGACGCCTACTCCCACCGGCAACGGCTACTGGCTGGTGGCTTCCGACGGCGGCATCTTCGCCTTCGGTGACGCCAAGTTCTACGGGTCGACCGGCAGCACCCGGCTCAACCAGCCGGTCGTGGGGATGGCCGCCGCTCCCGGCGGGTCCGGGTACTGGCTGGTGGCGTCCGATGGCGGCATCTTCGCCTTCGGCCCCGGCGCCCACTTCTACGGTTCCACCGGGAGCGTCAACCTGGCCCAGCCGATCGTCGGCATGACGGCGGCGCCGAGCGGGCACGGCTACTGGTTCGTGGCCCACGACGGAGGCGTGTTCAACTTCGGGCCGGACGCCAAGTTCGAAGGTTCGGGGTCGGGCGTCGGAGAACCTGTCGTGGGCATGGCCCAGGGCTGAGCCGGCCGCCCATCTTCTGACAAATCGGAACTGGTCACCGCCCCCCCTACAGGGGGGCGGTGACGCGTGCCGAAGATGAGGCCAGTACCCGTCCCGCCCGTTGGAGTAGCCATGATCCAGTTCGTCGAGACCGACTTCTCCTCCGTCGACGACTCCGCTCTGGAGGCGGCCACCCGGTCCGGTCTGGTCACCCGTGATCTCCGCGGCCTCGACGAGCTGCAGGAGGCGGTACGTCTGGTCCGCTCGGTCAACGGCGGATCCCTGCTGGCCCCGGTCGACCTCCTCCAGACGCTGTCCCAGTCGGGTAACTACGTGGGCGGGGCCTGGCGGGGCGCATCTCTCGTCGGCGCCGCCTTCGGGTTCCTCGGCAACGAGCGGGGCGCCGTCTACCTGCGCTCCCACCTGATCAGCGTCGGCCGGGGCGACCAGGGCGCCGGCGTCGGGCTGGCCCTGAAGCTCCATCAGCGGGCGTGGGCCCTGTCCCGGGGCATCCACGAGATCACCTGGACCTACGACCCGCTGGCCCGGCGCAACGCCTGGTTCAACCTGGCCAAGCTGCGGGCCCGGGCCACCGCCTACTACCCGAACTTCCACGGGCCGATGACCGACGAGGTCAACAACGGCGATGAGTCCGATCGGTGCCTGGTCCGTTGGGATCTCGACCAGCCGTTCTCCCTCGGTCAGCCCCACCGGAACCCGCCGGCCGACACGTCGGTCGCCCTGATCTCGTCGGCCGCCCACACCCCGATCGTCCATGACCGGCCGATGGACGGCCGCCGGATCATGTGCCAGATTCCCGAGGACGTGGTCGCCTGGCGCCGGCGCGATCCGGGCCTGGCCCGGGATTGGAGAGTCGCCCTGCGCCACACGATGGGCAGTGCCATCGCCGCCGGCTACTCGGCGACGTCGATGACCCGCGACGGCTGGTACCTGCTGGAGCGGGCCGCTCTCTGAGCGCGCAAAAATAGTCACTTCGGGTCATTGCCGGGGGTGCAAAAGGGCATTTAATGTGCGCTCTGCGCTAATCGCGAGCCGGACTCGGTCTCTCGGCGTTTGACGGCGGAACTCAAGGAAGGCTCAATTGATGAAGAGGCTGACCCGGACTCAGGCTCGACGCGCGCGCGGCAGGAAGGACGAGGTTCTTTCGGCGCTGTCCGCCCGGCTGGGACTGGCGGGGGTGTTCACCCTCGTCGCGGGCACTCTGGTGACGATCGCCCCAGGGGCGGCGTCGGCAACGACACCGTTCTTCTCACAGACGACGGCCGGTGCCACCACCACTACGGTGCCCGCCGGCGTCACCTGCATCCAGGTCACCGCCTACGGCGGCGGTGGTGGCGGAGACGTCGACCAGGGCGGCGCCTACAGCTCGGGCGGTAGCCCGACGAACTACTCCGGTGGGGCCGGTGAAGAGATCACCGCCTCTTTCGCAGTGACGCCTGGGGACACCCTCCAGATCGTGGTCGGCGGCGGCGGCGGTACCGACGGCACGGCCGGCGCGCAAGGTGGCGGGGCCGGCAGCAACAGTGCCGGGGCCGGAGGCGGCGGCGCATCCGTCGTCGCCGACGGCGTCACCACCCCCCTGGTCGTCGCGGGCGGCGGCGGGGGGGCCGGTAACAACCTGAACTACAACTCGACTGAGGTGAGCGCCGGGGCGGCCAACGGCGGCAACGGAAACGGCGGCTCGGGCGGTGGTGGCGGTGGAGGGACACCGGGCGGCGGCTCGGGCGGCGGCTCCAACGGCAACGGCGGTTCTGGCTACGGCGGTGGCGGTGGCGGTGTCAATAGCGGCGGTGCCGGCGACGCCGGTGGTTCCATATCCAGTGCCGGCAACGGTGGCGGTGGCGGTGGCGGCTACGGCGGCGGGGGCGGCGGCCTGGGCGGCTCCGGTGGTGCCGGTAGCAGCAGCGGAGGTGGCGCCGGCTCGAGCGGCGGTGGCGACGGTGGTGTCGGCTACGGCGGCGGTGGTGGCGGGGCGACCGGCGGTGGCGGTGGCGGTGGCTACGGCGCCGGCGGCGGCGGCGCCTACGGGTCCGGCGGCGGCGGCGGTTCGTCCTACGTGGCCGGCGCGGCCAAGTCCGTGACCAAGTCGGCCAGCAACAGTGGCGGGTCCGGCAGCGCCAACGGTAGCGGGGGCGAGGTCACCATCACCGACAGCTCGGCCTGCACGATCAGCACGTCGACGACCCTGTCGTCCTCCACCGGCGGTTCGTCCGTGGTTGGCCAGGCCGTGACCTACACGGCCACCGTCTCCCCGGCTCCCACAGAGGGCACCGTCGATTTCACCGACGCCGGTACGACGATCAGCGGCTG
>DASZNC010000092.1:0-1538 GCA_035551615.1 Acidimicrobiales bacterium | reverse complement strand
AGATCGAGGCGATATTCGCGGGGCCCTTCCACTCGGCGCCGGACGGCCCGGAGGCGGCCCAGCCGGGCACCAGGGGGCAGTTAGAGCGTATTACCGCAGGTCAGCCAATGCCCGGATGTTGCCTTCGGTAACTTCGGCTGGGAGTCGACCCGGATCGACTTGATCTGCACCGCCAGATCGCTCACGGCATAGCCGGGGCCTTCCGAAGCCTCGTCGGCCATGCCGCCGAGCTGGGCGGCGTCGCAGACCAGCGGGTTGGCCGGGGCGTGCGGGGAGTGGACGATGAACAGGCCGCCCACCTTATCGATTTCCCCGGTGTAGATCGGGTTGTCCGTGGTCTCACGCCGGAGCGCGTTGGTGACCTTCTCGTCGGACATGAACAGGGTCCACACATCATCGGTCATCAGGACCGTGTCAGGGTTGTAGCCGAGCAGCAGGTTGGTGATCTTGGCCTTGGCCTTCATCACGTCGCGGAGGATGGTCGGCGGGTTCGATCCCGACCCGTCCCATACGGCTCCCGCGGCCTGCGTCGCGGTTACGGCGGACGCGACAGCGGCCATCGTCACCCCGTCGACCTGCGCGATCACCGAGTTGACCACCTTCTGAAGGGTCCGGTCAACGATCTGCGCACCGTAGACGTTCCGGGTGATTTCCTCGTCAGTGAGGGGCACCTTCTGGCCCCACTTGGTGACCTCGGCCAGGCCGCCGGTGCCGGTGGCGATCGAGGACTCGGGGTAGGGCTGGCCGGGCATGACCGACTCGACCGCACGAGCGGTGAGGAACGGCTCGGACATCTCGAACAGGACCGCGCCGCCGGAGCTCTTGTACCGGTTGGTCAAGATCTGGTCCGAGACGAACCGGAGGTCGACGTAGGTTCGCAGGCGGCGCCGGAGCATGGTCGGCGACTGGAGGAACCGGCTGATGGAGAGCAGGTCACCCGACAGTGTGGGGGGTGCTGCGGGGTAAATGCTGGGCATCTCTACATTCCTCCAGGTGTGCTGCTACCGGGCCGGGCGGCTCAGTAGCCTCTCCATCGGGCCAGGTTCGTGGCGGTCGCCCCGACGGTGCAGATGCCGAGGAACGAGGGGACCGGGTCGGTGCCGACGGTGTACTCCACGACCGTGCCGAGCGCGCCGGCCTTCACGGGGTTCCCCGCGGTCAGTCCCCCGGTGCCGGCGATGGTCTCGTGCACCTTGTCGATCGGGAACACGTCGACCTTCGCGCCGGACGCGGCGTCGAACGCGGCCACGCCCGCCACCTGCTGGGAGGTGACCTGGGCGGGTCCTACCGTGGCATCACCGGTCATCTCGACCAGCTGGCCGCCGGTGACCGCCGCAGTGGTGGTGAAGCTGTACGACCCCTCTGCTACCGGCACATAATCGCCCATGACCTGCGGTTCCTCTCCGTTACGTCTGCGTTGCCGTCAGGTCCGCTTGCCGTCGACCGGGGCGAACAGCTCGTCGTAGATGGCGTCCTCGCTGGTGCCCGGCTCGCCGCCCGCATCCCCGATGTCCGTCAGCGGCACCAGGCCCGCGGCG
>DASZNC010000091.1:0-5626 GCA_035551615.1 Acidimicrobiales bacterium | reverse complement strand
ACACGGGGTTCGGGCAGATGGGTCTCGATCTCGGCCCGGACAACCTCTCAGCGGAGGCGATGGCATTCGGCTTCGACAAGGTCCCGCCCCTCGACCTGCCGGCGGTCGCCACCTCCACCTTCCCGCCCGCTTCGGCCATCGCCCAGAACAAGCCGGGGCTGGCCTACTCCGCCATCGGTCAGCAGGACGTCACCGCCACCGCCCTCCAGATGGGTCTGGTCGCCTCGGGTATCGCCAATGGCGGGGTGATCAACGCGCCGCACGTGATGAGCGAGATCCGTGACAACCAGGGACGTCAGGTGCAGTCGTTCGGGACGAAGCCGTGGCAGCAGGCGACCTCGCAGGCCACCGCGGGCACGGTGCGCGACGATATGGTCGGCGTGGTCAACGGCGGCACAGCCACCGCCGTCGCCCTGCCGAACGTGCAGGTGGCGGCCAAGACCGGGACCGCCCAGACCAGCACCGGAGCCGGCAACAACAACTGGCTCATCGGCTTCGCCCCGGCCGACAACCCCCAGGTCGCCGTGGCCGTGGTCGTGCCGGCCCAGACGGGGTTGGGCTCGGACACCACCGGTGCCCAGATCGCCGGGCCCATCTTCAAGACCGTGCTCCAGGCCGCGCTGGCATTGCCGCAGGGCGGTGGGACCGCTCCATGACCTCGCAGTCGCCGCCGATCTACAGCGAGCGCTACGAGCTCGTCCGCCGCATCGCGCGGGGCGGGATGGCCGAGGTCTTCCTGGCCCACGACCTGTTGCTCGACCGACCGGTAGCCCTCAAGGTGCTCTTCCCCGAGCTGTCGGTGGACCCGTCGTTCGTGGAGCGCTTTCGCCGGGAGGCCCAGGCGGCAGCCAACCTGAGCCACCCCAACATCGTGTCGGTCTTCGACTGGGGGGAAGCCGACAGCACGTATTACATCGTGATGGAGTACGTGGACGGTCGGCCGCTGTCCAGCATCATCTACAACGAAGGTCGGCTGTCGGTCGGCCGGGCCGCCGCCATCGGCGCCGAGGTCGCCGGCGCCCTCGCCTTCGCCCATCGCCACGGCGTCGTCCACCGGGACGTGAAGCCGGGGAACGTCCTGATCGCCGAGGACGGTCAGGTGAAGGTGGCCGACTTCGGCATCGCCAGGGCCGCCAACACAGAGGGCGACCTCACCCAGACCGGCGCCGTGATGGGTACGGCGACGTACTTCTCCCCCGAGCAGGCCCAGGGCCACAACGTCGACGCCCGCAGCGACGTCTACTCCCTTGGGGTCGTGCTGTACGAGATGGTCACCGGGCGTCCCCCGTTCGTCGGCGACAACCCGCTGGCCGTCGCCTACAAGCACGTGCGCGAGATGCCGCCGCTGCCGCGCCAGTTCGACCCTTCGATCCCCCCCGCCTTCGACGCCATCGTGTTCCAGGCCATGGCCAAGATGCCCCAGGACCGGTATTCGAGCGCCGACGAGTTGCGCGCCGACCTCCTCCGGTTCCAGCAAGGTCAGACCGTCATGGCCTTTCCCCCGACGATGGCCGTGACCCGTTTCCAGGACACCACCATGGCGGGACCGCCAACCGGTCGCACCACTGCCATCTCGCCGACGGCGACTCCGCCACAGGCCCAGCGCAGACGACGCCGACGCGGCTACCTGGCCGTGCTGGCCCTGCTGCTGGCGGCACTGGGCGTCATCCTCTACTTCCTGCTGCGATCCACCGGAGCGCCAGCCAGCTTCGCAGTCCCGAACGTCGTGCTCCAGCCCGTGGGAACGGCGACCCAGACGCTGCAGAACGACGGCCTCAAGGTGGCCACCCAGGACGTCCCGTCCGCCTTTGGCCAGGGCCCCGGCACGGTCCTAACCCAGTCACCGAAACCTCCAAGCCAGGTGTCGAAGGGCGACACCGTGACGCTCACGGTGGTGGCGACTCCCGCCCAGGCGACCGTGCCCGACGTGACCGGCGAGGACGTCGGAACGGCGACCAATACCCTGCAGCAAGCGGGCTTCACGGTCGGCCAGCAGTCTCAACAGTCGAACCAGCCCACCGGCACCGTCGTCAACCAGAGCCCATCCGGCAACAGCCAGGCCGCCCAGGGATCGAAGGTGACCCTGACCGTCTCGAGCGGGCCGGCCCAGGTCACCGTCCCCGACGTGGTGGGCGAGGACCAGTCCACGGCGGCCAACCGCCTGGGCAGCGCCGGGCTCACCCTCGGGACTGTCAGCAACCAGCCCTCGGCCACGGTGCCCAGCGACAGCGTCGTCAGCACGAGCCCGTCGGCCGGGACCAAGGTGAACCCGGGCTCCACCGTCAACCTCGTCGTCTCCAGCGGGCAGCCCCCGCCCGCTCAGGCGCAGGTGCCCGACGTCACGGGCCAGACCCAGTCCCAGGCCAAGCAGACCCTGACCGCCGCCGGCTTCACCCCGCAGGCGCAGGCGCAGCCGGTGAGCGATCCGACCCAGAACGGCGTCGTGATAAGCCAGAACCCCCCGGGTGGCACGACGGCCAACCAGGGGTCGGTGGTGACGTTCACCGTCGGCAAGTTCTCCGGCGGCAGCACGACGACCACCAACCCGATCGTCCCGTAGATGGCGTCCTCTCGGCTGCCGGGGCGCCGCCGGCCCAAGCCCGGGCGCACGACCGAACGAAAGTCCGGCCGAACGACCGAGCGAACGTCAGGGCGCTACACCCCCCCAGTCCCCCGGGCCAAGAAGGTCAGCCCGCGGTGGGTCCCCGTCGTGATGCTGGCCTGCCTGGTCCTCGGCGTGATCGTGGTGGTGATCAACTACCTGGGCGTCCTGCCCGGCGGGGCGTCCAACTGGTACCTCCTGCTGGGGCTGGGGCTCATCGCCGCTGGGTTCGTCACCGCGACCCAATACCGCTGAGGCCGCCGCGGACTGTCCACGACCGTACTTACACAGGTGTCATCTTTCCCACAGACTTGTCCACAGTCTGTGGATATCGGGGCCTAGCCCAAGCGCTCGATGATCATGGCGTTGGCCATGCCGCCGCCCTCGCACATCGTCTGGAGGCCGTAGCGACCACCAGTGCGCTCGAGCTCGTTGACCAGGGTGGCCAGCAGCTTGGCGCCGGAGCATCCGAGCGGATGGCCGAGGGCGATGGCGCCGCCGTTGACGTTGACGCGGTCCATGTCCGGGTGGTGCTCCTTCTCCCAGGCCAGGACCACCGAGGCGAAGGCCTCGTTGATCTCGACCAGGTCGATGTCGGCCAGGCTCATCTTGGCCCGCTCGAGCACCTTGGCGGTCGCCGGGATCGGACCGGTGAGCATGGTGACCGGGTCCACGCCGGCCAGCGCGAAGGAGTGGAAGCGGGCCCTCGGCGTCAGGCCGAGGCTCGCGGCCCGCTCCTCGCTCATGATCAACGCGGCCGCCGCGCCGTCGCTGATCTGCGAGGAGTTGCCGGCGGTGACCTTCCCGTCGTCTTTCTTGAAGGCTGGCTTGAGCTGGGCGAGGGTCTCGACCGTGGTGTCGGGGCGGATGCCCTCGTCGGTGTCGGCGATCTCGTCGGTGTCGTTGCCGTCGTCGTCCTTCACCGATACCGGGACGATCTCCCGCTCGAAGCGACCCTCGGCCGTCGCCCGGGCGGCTCGCTGCTGGCTGGTGGCGCCGAAGCGGTCGAGATCCTCCCGCGACAGACCCCACTTGTCGGCGATGAGCTCGGCCGAGATGCCCTGCGGCACCAGCCCACCGACCGACGCGTACCGGGCCATCATCTTCGGGCCGAAGGGGGCGCCCAGCCCGGGAACCACGGAAGCCCCCATCGGCGTCCGCGTCATGCACTCGACGCCGGCGGCCACCACCACGTCGTAGGCCCCGGCGATCACCCCCTGGGCGGCGAAATGGGCCGACTGCTGGGACGAGCCACACTGGCGGTCGACGCTGGTGGAGCACACCGACTCGGGGAACCCGGCGGCGAGCACCGCGTTGCGACCGATGTTGAGGCCCTGCTCCCCCACCTGCATGACACAGCCCATGACGACATCGTCGATCAGCCCAGGATCGAGATCGTTGCGTCCGACCAGCGCCTTCAGCGTCTCCGCCGCCAGGTCGACCGGATGCCAACCCCGGAGCTTGCCGTTTCGCTTCCCCCCGGCGGTGCGGACAGCATCCACGATGACAGCGCTAGGCATGGAACGCTCCTCTTCTCCCTCAGGTCCTGTCGGCTCTCAAGACTAGACCGGACGGTCAAGGACACGGGCCAGCGCTACCGTTGGCGGCCGTGAGGAACATGGACCGCTGGCTGGGCGATGGCGGCATGGCCGTGATCGGCGCCGTCGGGGGCCGGTTCGAGAGGTACGGCGCCGACGGAGAGGGTGGCGGATGGTCGGCGGCGACCAGGGAGCCCACGGCACTCGCCTGCAACCCCCGCGGGATCGTGCAGGCCGGGGTGCACTCGGTCCTGCTCGACGCGGCGATGAACTTTGCCGTCAATGCCGGGCTGGACGGACGGGACCGGAGCCAGGCCACCCTGGAGATGAAGACCGAGACCATGCGGTCCGCCCGGGCCGGGGAGACGCTGACCGTCCGCGGTGAGGTCGTGCGCATGGCCCGGCAGGTGGCCTATGTCGAGGCGACCGTCCGGGACGCCGATGGCCGCCTCGTCAGCCGGTCCACGGGGACCTTCCTGCTCCACCGGGAAGAGTAGAGCGGTGGGCCGACGCGTCGAGGCGGCCGGGCTGCTGGCCCTGGTTGAGACGACACCGGGCCCCTGGTCGGCGATCGCCGACGCCGTCGAGGCGGCCGGCGGCACCGCTCCGCTCGTGGCATCGAGGCCCGAGACAGCCGACTCGGCCGAACGCTGGAAGTCCGTCCTCGACCGCCTGTTCGAAGAGGACCCGGAGCTCAGCGTGGTGACGGTGCTCGATGACGGCTACCCGGCCAACCTGGCGCAGGTGTTCAACCGGCCGCCGTTCCTGTTCCTCCGCGGCCGGCTCGAGGCTCGCGACGAGCGATCGATCGCCATCGTCGGCCCCCGGCAAGCATCCGACGATGGGCGGGCGACGGCCCAGGCGCTGGCGGCGGCGCTGGGCGAAGCCGGCGTGACCGTCGTCTCCGGTCTGGCCCGCGGCGTCGACACCGACGCCCACACCGGGGCCCTGGCGGCCGGCGGGCGGACGATCGCCGTGCTGGGCAGCGGGATCCGGTGCGTCTACCCGCCGGAGAACACCGACCTGTCCCTCCGAATCGGTCGGTCGGGGGCCGTGGTGTCCCAGTTCTGGCCCGATGCCCCACCGTCGCGAGCCTCGTTTCCTCAACGCAACGTCGTCACCAGCGGCATCGCCCTGGGCACCGTCGTCGTGGAGGCGGCGGCCGCCAGTGGCGCCAGGATGCAGGCTCGGCTGGCGCGAGAGCACGGCCGGCCGGTCTTCCTCGTCGAGTCCCTCGTCCGCTCCGAGCCCTGGGCGTCGGCGCTGGTCGACGAGGGCGGCGCCACGGTCGTTGGCGGGTCGGGCGATCTGCTGTCGGCGATCGATCGGCTTGTGCAGGATGGAGGCCGGGTCCCCGAGCACCGCCGATCCTCCAGACAGATCCGGCTCCTCTGAACCGCACGCCGCCTGCGATGCCGAGCGTGCACGAGGTGAGCGAACCCCTGGCCAGATTCTGCCGACCGGTGCCTCCTCGGGGACCCGGTGT
>DASZNC010000090.1:0-6805 GCA_035551615.1 Acidimicrobiales bacterium | reverse complement strand
CCTGGACATCGTCCAGAACATGTTCCTCGGCCGGGAGCTCATGAAGGGCCTCGTCCTGGACGAGACCAACATGGAACGCCGGGCCCGCGAGACCCTGGGTGAGCTGTCGGTCACCACAGTTCGATCCATCCGCCAGGCCGTCGGATCCCTGTCCGGTGGTCAAAGGCAGGCCGTTGCGGTGGCCCGGGCGGTCATGCAGAACACCCGCATGGTGATCATGGACGAGCCCACTGCGGCGCTGGGTGTGGCCCAGACGGCCATGGTGCTCGAGCTGGTCCAGACGCTCCGCTCCCGGGGCATCGCCGTGCTCGTCATATCCCACAACCTGATCGATGTCTTCGAGGTCGCCGACCGCATCGCCGTCCTCTACCTGGGGCGACTGGCCGTGGAGGCGCCGGCATCCGCGTTCGACCAGCAGTCGGCCGTGTATGCCATCACCACCGGAAAATTCGACGGCCTGACCGACGAGAACAGCGAGACGGCATAGACATGGCATCCACCGAAGAAACCACGCTGCCGGCCAACGCCGACGAGGTCGCCCTCCGCCTGGCCCCGGAGGCCACCGCCTCCAGCTTCAACGAGTACCTGAGGGCCTGGGTGCTGCGGGTCCGCAACGGCGAGAGCGGCATGCTGCCGGTGCTCGGCGGCCTCATCGTCATCGTCATCGTCTTCCAGATCGAGAAGTCGATCTTCCTGTCGGCGGCCAACCTGACCAACCTGTTCACCCAGGCGGCCACCTACATCCTGTTCGGCATGGCCGAGGTGTTCGTGCTCCTGCTCGGGGAGATCGACCTGTCCATCGGCTACGTCGGCGCCGTCTCGGCCGTCGTGACGGTGGCCACCGCTGCCCCACCGGGCAACCATCCGTGGTGGATCGCGGTGATCGCCGGAGTCGTCGTGGGCACGGTGATCGGGGCCATCCAGGGCGCGCTCGTGACCGTGCTCCGGGTCCCGTCGTTCGTCGTCACCCTGGCCGGCCTGCTCGGCTGGGAGGGCGCACTCATCGCCCTAGCCAACCGGGAAGGCGGCCAGAACGGCGGCGGCAGCATCCGCATCACCAACAAGGTGCTGAACGACCTGGTCTACGGCGACCTGAGCGTCACCGCCGGCTGGGTGATCCTGATCGTCGGGGTGGTCGGCTTCGCCGCCTTCTCCCTGATGCGGGACCGCAACCGGCGTTCCCACGGTCTGGTCACTCCCCCGCTCGGCCTGACCCTGCTGCGTATCGGCATGGTCGCCGTCGCCGGCCTGGTGCTGGTGCTGATCTGCAACACCAACCGGGGGCGGGTCATCCACCACCCGGTGCAGGGCGTGCCGTGGGTGATCCTGATCGTGCTCGGGACGTTCGCGCTGTGGACGGCGCTGCTCGGCCGCAGCCGGTTCGGGCGCTACATCTACGCCATCGGCGGCAACGCCGAGGCGGCCCGCCGGGCCGGCATCAACCTGACCCGCATCCGTATCGCCGCCTTCGCCCTGACCGGGACGACGGCGGCGCTGGGCGGAATCATCCTGGCGTCGCAGCTCGGATCGATCTCCAACAACGTGGACGGCGGCCAGCTGGTCCTGTACGCGGTGGCCGCCGCCGTCATCGGCGGGACCAGCCTGTTCGGCGGCCGGGGGCGGATGCTCTACGCCGTGGTCGGCGGCCTGGTCATCGCCACCATCGCCAACGGCATGGGTCTCATCGGCCTGACCGCCCAGCAGCAGTACATGGTGACGGCCGGCGTCCTCCTCCTGGCCGCCACGGTCGACGCCATCGGCCGGCGCAACGCCACCAGCCGGTAGTCAAGTTCCCCCGCAAGGGCGACGGCCGGGAACACCTCCTGTTCCCGGCCGTCCGCCTGCGATCAGACGGGTGAGGCCTGGGCTACTCCCACTCGATGGTGCCGGGCGGCTTCGAGGTGATGTCGTAGGCGACCCGGTTGACGCCGGGCACCTCGTTGATGATCCGCGACGAGAGCCGCTCCAGGACCTCGTAGGGCAGGCGGGCCCAGTCCGCGGTCATGGCGTCATCGGAGGTGACGGCCCGGATCACGATGGGATGGGCGTAGGTCCGCTCGTCGCCCATGACACCGACGGTGCGCACCGCGGGTAGGACGGCGAAGCTCTGCCACAGCTCCCGGTAGAGGCCGGCCCGCCGGATCTCCTCGGTGACGATGTCGTCGGCCGCCTGCAGGATGGCGACCCGCTCGGAGGTCACCGTGCCGACGATGCGCACGGCCAGGCCCGGGCCCGGGAACGGCTGGCGCCACACGATCTCCTCGGGCAGCCCCAGTTCCTCGCCCACCGCCCGGACCTCGTCCTTGAACAGGTTGCGGAGCGGTTCGACCAGCTCGAACTGCATGTCGTCGGGCAGGCCGCCCACGTTGTGGTGGGACTTGATCTTGGCCGCGTCCTTGGTGCCCGATTCGATGATGTCGGGATAGAGCGTGCCCTGCACGAGGAAGCGGGCCTCACCCAGGTCGGCGGCCGCCTCCTCGAAGACCCGGATGAACGTCTCGCCGATGATCTTGCGCTTGCGCTCCGGGTCCTGGATGTCGTCGAGGGCGCCGAGGAACCGGTCCCCTGCTTTGACATGGACCAGATCGATGTTGAACTGCTCACGGAAAGTCTGCTCCACCTGGTCGGCCTCGCCGGCCCGCAGGAGGCCGGTGTCGACGAAGACGCAAGTGAGCTGGTCCCCGATGGCCTTGTGCACGAGGGCGGCGGCCACGGCCGAGTCAACCCCGCCGGACAGGCCGCAGATGACCCGCTCGTCGCCCACCTGGGCCCGGACCGCCTCCACCGAGGCCTCGATGACCGAGGTCATCGTCCACGACGGCCGGCACCCGCACACGTCGTACAGGAACGCCTTCAGGATCTCCTGGCCGCCGTGGGTGTGCACGACCTCGGGATGGAACTGCACCCCGTAGATGCCGCGGGAGGGATCCTCCAGGGCGGCCACCGGGACGTCGCCGGTCACCGCGGTCGTGCGGAAACCGGCGGGCGGCTCGACGATGGCGTCGAAGTGGCTCATCCACACATCGAACGCGGGCGGCACGGCACCGAACAGGAGCGACGGCGCCGGCCCGTCGGACGCGACGGTCAGGCCGGTCCGGCCGTATTCACCCCGGCCGGACCCGTCCACCACCCCACCCAGTTGGCGGGCGATCAACTGGGCGCCGTAACAGATGCCGAGCACCGGCCGGCCGATGTCGTACACGGCCGGGTCGAGAAGGGGGGCGCCGGGAACGTTGACCGACTTGGGACCGCCCGAGAGGATTATCCCGGCCGGATTCCTGGCCGCCAACTCGGCGGCGGTGATCGTGTGCGGGACGATCTCGCTGTAGACGTGCGCCTCGCGCACCCGGCGGGCGATCAACTGGGCGTACTGGGCGCCGAAGTCGACGACGAGGACCGGCGCCGAAGCCGGCTCGGTGGTGCTCATGCGTACAGTCGGCGCCGGCCTAGTGGCCCATGCCGACGCCCTGCGACCGCTGCAGGTTCTTGCCTTCGGTCTGCAGGGCGGGAGCGACCATCACCTCGGCCTTCTGGAACTCCTTGACCGACTCGTAACCGCAAGTGGCCATGGAGGTGCGCAGGGCGCCGAACAGGTTGAGCCGGCCGTCGTTCTCGTGGGCCGGGCCGACCAGGATCTCGCGGAGCGAACCACGGGTGGTGGTCTTCACCCGGGCGCCTCTCGGCAGCGTCGGGTGGAAGGTGGCCATACCCCAGTGATAGCCGCGACCGGGCGCCTCGATGGCGGCCGCCAACGGCGATCCGATCATCACCGCGTCGGCGCCGCAGACGATGGCCTTGGCGATGTCGCCACCGGTGCCCATACCGCCGTCGGCGATGACCTGGACGTACACGCCGGTCTCGTCCAGATGCTGGGCCCGGGCGGCCCGGGCGTCGGCGATGGCGGTCGCCTGGGGGACGCCGATGCCGAGAACGCCGCGGGTGGTGCAGGCGTGGCCGGGGCCGACGCCGACCAGGACGCCGACGGCGCCGGTGCGCATCAGGTGGAGGGCGGCCTGATAGGAGGCGCACCCGCCGACGATCACCGGGATGTCGAACTCACGGATGAACCGCTTGAGGTTGAGCGGCTCGACCGTCTTGGAGACGTGCTCGGCGGACACGACCGTGCCCTGGATCACGAACAGATCGAGTTCGGCGTCGACCAGCGCCTTCGAGAACTGCTCGGTGCGCTGAGGGGTCAGCGAGGCGCAGGAGACGACCCCGGCCTCCTTGATCTCACGGATGCGCTGGGTGACCAGCTCCGGCTTGATCGGCTCCATGTAGATCTGCTGCATCCGGGCCGTGGCCTTGTCCGTCTCGAGGTGGGAGATCTCCTCGAGCAACGGGTCGGGGTCCTCGTAGCGGGTCCAGACGCCCTCCAGGTTGAGCACGCCGACGCCGCCCAGGCGGCCGATCTCGATGGCGCTGGCCGGGCTCACCACGCCGTCCATCGCCGACGCCATCAGAGGCAGATCGAACCGGTAGGCGTCGATCTCCCAGGAGATGTCGACATCCTCCGGATCCCGGGTGCGCCGGCTCGGAACGATGGCGATGTCATCGAATCCGTAGGCCCGCCGGCCCGACTTGCCACGCCCGATCTCTACCTCAGCCACAGTGTCCCCTTGTTCGCTCGCGTCCAATACGTATCTGGGCCAGCCTAGTGGCCGCGTCCACCCTTACTCGCGCTCCCGGGTGGGCCCGGGCCGGGTTTTCCGGCTACTGATCGTCGCCTCTGTTGCGGCCACCGGGAAGGCGGTCCCACCACCCGCCGCGGGGTCGGGCCCAGCCCTTCGACACCCGCTCGCCGGTCGTCGATGCCGGGTAGTCGGCGGGCCGTGCCTGGGGGTCGGGCGCCGGCGGCGGGGGCGGAACCGGCATCATCCGGGTGGGTGTGGGCACGGCCATGACCTCGGTGCCGTCCTCGTCCTCGGAGCCGCCCCCAGCTCCCCTGCTCGCAATCGCCGGGGGTCGGGGGTGGGCCGCCGGGAAGCCGGCCGGCGGGGCCGACGGCAGGTGGGCGGAGACGTTCGATGGCGGCGGTGCGTACGGCACCGCCGAGCCGGGCTGCGGCCAGGCCGGCGGGGCCACGGCGACGGCCGGGGCCGGGGGCGAGCCGGTCAGGGGCGAGGGGGTGGCCGGCGGAGCGACGGCGGGGGCCGGGGGCGTGCCGGTCGGCGGCGAGGGAGCGGCCGGCGGAGCGACGGCGGCGGCCGGGGGCGTGCCGGTCGGCGGCGAGGGAGCGGGCGGCGGGGTAACAGCCTCCGGGCCGGGGGCGGATCCGGCCGGGGCGTAGGCGGGCTGCGGGTAACCCCTGGGCGGGTAGGTGGCCACCGGCGGTGCGTAGGGACCGGGCGGCGCCCACCGACCCGGGCCGACCTCGGCCCACTCGACCGGCGGCGGCGGCCAGGCACCGGCCGGAAGCGGATCGCGCACCGACTGGCCGGCCGGCACCGGCGGACCGTACGGCGACGGCGCCGGCGGCGGGCCGGACGGTGCGGGCGAGGGCCGCTCGCCTGTCGAGGTACCGCCCGGTGCCGCGCCCTGACTGGCATCTGGGGGCGGAGGAGGGAGGTACTGGTGCGGCGCCGCCGGATAGCCGTGCCGGCCCGGTGCGGGCGGCGGGGGCGGTGGATAGGCCTGACCGGGGGGCGACGAGTAACCGGCCCAGCCGGGCGGGGCGACCGGCGGCCCGTAGCCGGGCGGAAGCGGGGTGGCGGGCGCGCCGTGACCGGGTGCGTGATGGCCGGGCTGGGGGTAGGCCGGGGCCGGCCAGGCGCCCGGGGGCGGACCGGCAGCCGGGGGCGGGACCGGGCGGGGGCGGACCGGCGCCTTGGGCAGCGATCGGGCCTCGATGCCGGCCGCCTTCTGAGCCGCCTCGCCGCGGTTGGTCGGCGCCCGCACAGCCGGCGGTTCCGGCACGACCGAGCCCTCGGGGCGGGCCATCGACGAGCCGCACCGGCGGCAGGGGCCGTCGGTGCCGGCTGCCATCGTGCCGCACCGGGGGCAGAACATCCGCTACAGGCTACTTGTTGAGGCTCGATTTCAGCGGTCGAGCCCCCACAAAGAGCAGTCCGTACAAGGAATCGGTCAAACCGGCGGGAACCCCCCAGGCCGGGACGCCGGCAAGAGACGGGGGCCAAAGCCACTTCTCTACGGCAATCATCCGGTCAACGCGCGCGCCGCCGGCAGCCCGGGTGACGCGAATCACTCCGATTTGGGCTATCTCCGCGTCAACCCGTTCCGCGCCCGATTTCGTTTGACGCGCAGAACTCCAAAATGGGCTATCTGCGCGTCACTCCAGGTCCGGGGCTCGCGCGCGGTGTCCCAATTCGGGCCGGGCGATTCGGCGTGGCGCGAGACGGGAGCCCCCGGGCCGGACCCAAGCGGCCGGAGCGGGCGACCGCCGGCCGGGCGAACAGCGGGCCTCGGCCGTTCGGCTGTGAGCGTGTCGCACCGGGGCCGGCCGATCCCCCAGCACCTGCCGCTTGGGGGCGTCATCTCCACCGGCCAGACGCCAGGTGGCTCCGGCCTCCATCAGCACGCCTCGTGCGCCGGCGAGGCCACGCCCGGCGGCCGCACGGCGCCCGGGGGCGACGACGATGAAGCGACCCGGACGCGAGGCGGCATCGGGGGCCGGCGGTCCGCGCCGTAGCCGGCCCGCCGTCTTAGCCTCGATCCACCGATGAGTCTCGGGTGAGGTAGGCGCCCATCCACCAGAAAAGCCTCCTGGGCAAGGAAGATCGCGGTGTCTGAAGTCGCTGATCGCTTGTCCCGAGGAGGCACTTTCTGTGAGCCGAGTATCGCGCGT
>DASZNC010000089.1:0-22242 GCA_035551615.1 Acidimicrobiales bacterium | reverse complement strand
CCCCTGGTTCCGGCCCAGGGAGATGGCGCCCAGGCCGACCATGATGAACTCCAGATCGTTGACCGAGTGGATGTGGTTCTGGATGACCGGGGCCACGGAGTAGAAGAGGGCGGCCACGAACGCGCCGGCCACCGTGTCGATGCCGCCCAGGGTGATCGTGAGCAGCAGCACCAGGCTGAGCAGCATCTGGAAGTCGTTCGGACCGACGATGCCCTGCACCCCGCCGTAGAGGGCGCCCCCCAGCCCGGCGATGCCGGCGGCGATGGTGAACACGGCGACCTTGGTCGTCGTCACGCTCATGCCGATGGACGCGCACGCCGACTCGCTGTCGTTGAGGGCGGAGAGCAGCCGTCCGAACGGCCCCCGCTTCAAGGCCAGCACCCCGATGGCGACGGCCACGAAGACGACGGCGACCTCGACGGTGAAACCGGCCTGCGAATGCAGGAGGAACCGGCCGACCTGCAGCCCGCCGCCGTAGCCCAGCGCCTTGGTGAAGAACACGTCGTCCATGGCCTGGGCGAAGGCCAGCGTGGCCAGGGCCAGGTACAGGCCCCGCAACCGTATGACGGCCAGGGCCAGCACCGCCCCGCCGGCCGCCGGCACCACGGTGGCGACGACCAGACCGAGCAGCGAGGCGCCCCCCAGCGTCTTGCCCATGAAGAACGCACCGAAGCCGGCGATCGTCATCTGGCAGAGGGACACCTGGCCGCCGTACCCGCTGAGCAGGACCAGCGACAGCATGACCACGCCGAGGGCCACGCCCTGATCGAAGATCAACAGGTTGCCGACCGACAGCACCACCGTCATGACCGCGGCCACCGCCACGAACGCCGCGCCCAGACCGATCGACGGCGCCAGCCCCATGGTGCGGCGCACCCGTCGGGCCAGCGGCCGGGCCGACACCAGCCGCTCCTGGCGGAGGTACAGCAGAGCGCCGAACAGCATGATCATCGGGATGACCGGGTTCAGGTTGGTCAGGAACGTCACCGGCAGGTAGCCGACGGCGTACGACTGGGCCAGACCCAGGGCCAGCGCACCGGCCACCGTCAGGGGCAGGCTCTTCAGCCGACCGACCACGGCGGCAGCGAAGCCTATGACCACCAGGATGGTCAGGTTGAACTGGTCCAGCTGCTGCAGCGGGGCGATCAGGATCCCGGCCAGGGCGGCGAGGGACGCACCGAGCGCCCAGCTCAGCTGGGCCGTCCGGTACGGGCTGGCCCCGGACCGGGCGGTCAGGTCACGGTCGTCGACCACCGCCCGCATGGTCATGCCCACCCGGGTCCGGGTGAACAGGATGCGCAGGCCCACTGCGACCGCCACCGAGACGATCAACACCATCACCTGGTAGTAGGTCACCGCCACGCCGACGACGTGGAAACCATTGGTGCCGAAGATGGTGGGCAGGTAACGGGTCTTCGGCGGCCAGATGGCGGCGGCGATGCCGAGGAAGCCGAGCAGCAGCCCGAGCGTGACCACCAGGCTGACACTGAGCGAGGCCCCGTACAGCGGCCGGATCACGGCCCGTTCGATGGCCGCCCCGGTCAGCGGGGCCAGGATGAAGAGCACGAAGCCCAGGGCGATCGGGACCGGCCAATGCCAGCCGACGGCCAGCTGCCAGTACACGAACGCCATGAACATCCCGATGGCTCCGTGGCCGAAGTTGAATATCCCCGAGGTGGTGTAGGTGACGACCAGGCCGGTGGCCGTCAGCGCGTACAGGCAGCCGGTGACGATCCCGATCACCGCATACGAGAAGAAGAGCATCTACGGGACGAAGCTTCCGTCGCAACGGAATCCGGTCGGCGGGTCGGCCACCTTCGTCCAGTTGCCGCTCTGGATCTGCAGGATGTTGTAGCAGTTGGACGGCGACTTCTTGCCGACGTCGGCCGACGTCACCATGTTGTTGTCGTTGAACACGTTGGTCGACGACAGGGCGGCCAGCACCTTCTGCTGGGTGAGGTCGGGGCCGGCCTGCTTCAGGGCGTTCACGAACAGGGCGGCGTTGGCCCACGATTCGGCGGCGAACTCGTCGGGGGTGAAGCTGGGGAAGGCCCGGTGCAGCCAGCTGAGGAACAGGTTGACCTCCGGGTTGCCCTGGTCCCCGAGGAAGTCAGCGAAGGTGATGAAGGCGTACTGGTTCTGCACGTTGGCGGCACCGCCGGACTCACTTATGTAGCTGCCCGCGTAACAGACGGCACACGCCCACACGGCCGGTTTGAAGCCCTGTTCGGCCGCTTCGGAGGCGAAGATGGCGGCATCCGGGGCGTTCACCGACTGCAGTAGGACGAACTTCACACCCTGGGATTTCATGCGGATGACGTCGGCGGTGAAGTCGGACTGGGCCGGCGGGAAGTCGTCCTCGTAGACGACCTTGTAACCGATGGACTGGATGGCCTGCTTGGTGTGCTGCCAGGCGGCGACGGCGCTCCCCTGATTGCCGACGATGGTCCCGACCGAGGTGATATCCGTCGGGTACTTCTGCTTGAACCACAGGAACGGACCGGTGTTGATCAGGTTGGTGTACGGCACCTCGGCGAAGGCGTTGGGAAGGTCCTGCATGGCCGTGCTCAGGAAGGCCTGCACCATCGGCACCTGGGGGTGCGCCTTCATCACCGTCGCCCCGCAGTTGTCGTCGAGCGACCAGCTCCCGACGTAGGCGAACACCGAGCCGACGGTGTTGTCATAGTCGGCTTCGTTGTTGCTGCACTGCAGGCTGTCGTCGGAGATCTGCAGGTGGATCATGCGACCGAAGATCCCGCCCTGGCTGTTGATGTAGTCGAAGTAGGCCTGCGTGCCGTCAGGACCGCCGGCGAACAAGCCGGGGACCGGGCCGCCCACGTCGGAGACGTTGCCGACCGTGATCGAGTTGGCCGTGACCCCCACTGCCGTGGACCCGCCGTTGCCGCCGGCCGGGACCGTGGCCGACGGGCCGCTGCCGCCGGCGGTCGCGCCCCCGGTCCCGCCGCTCGTTCCGGATGAGCCGCCCGTGACGCCGCGCCCCGAGCTACCCGAGCCGGTCGACGCCGAGCCACCGCTCCCGGCCGGGCCGCCCGCCCCCGATGACCCGGTGCCGCCCGCCCCGGTCGATCCGTTGGCACCTGCGGAGGTGGTCAGCCCGTTGGACGCCCCGCCGGCCGATCCGGAGGCGGTGCCGGTGCCGGACGAACCGGAGGAGCCACCCGCGCCTTCCGCGGCGGCGGCCGCCGACCTGACCTCCGACTGCGGCACCCGCAGCCCGCAGCCGCTGATGGCCGCGGCACCCAGCAATATCGCTCCGATGCAAGCCACCGACCGGCGGCGGCCGGTTCCCCATCCCGGGTTCGCAGGTTGCACGTATCCCCCAACTCCTGGCGCTGGCCCAGCAGAGGCACCCCCCGGCACCTCTCCAGCTCCCGGCTACGTATTCGTCGCCGGTTACGGACATCCTGCCCCATTTGCGCCCAAATTTGGAATTGGTTCTATTTTTGTAACGGCACCGAGCAACATGGTCAAAGGAGGGGCCCTCTCCCGCTCCCACCCGGCCCGCCGGTCGGGCTCGGCGGCGGCACCACCGGTGGGTCAGTGGCGGACGGGGCTGCGCTCGGGTAGGACGGTGGTCTGTACCGAACGAAGGAGACCGCCCTCATGCCCGATGCCCGCCTGGTCCCGCCGCCGACGGTGATCACGTTGTTCGGCGCGACCGGTGACCTGGCCCACCGGCTGGTGCTGCCCGCGTTCTACCGGCTGGCCCAGGCCGGATTGCTCCCGGAGGACTGGCGTCTGGTCGGCAACGGTCGCGGCGATGTCTCGCACGAGAACTTCCAGGACCGGGTGCGGGCCAGCCTCGAGGAGTTCGGCCCCAAACCCGAGGACGGGCCGTGGGACGAGTTCTGCTCCAAGCTGCGATTCGCCGGTGGCGGCTTCGAGGCGTCCGATCCGGGCTCGCTCCTGGATGTCCTGGGCGAGGCGGAACAGGAGCTGGGCGGCCGACCGCAGAGGGTCCATTACCTGGCCGTGCCTCCGGTCGCCTTCGTCCCGCTGACCGAAGGTCTGGGCGAGCACGGCCTGACCGAGCGGGCCCGGATCGTCTACGAGAAGCCGTTCGGCACGTCCAAGGAGACCTTCCAGGCCCTCGACCGGGCCGCCCACGACGTCTTCCAGGAGGAGCAGGTCTACCGCATCGACCACTTCCTCGGGAAGGAGGCGGCCCAGGCCATCCACGTGGTCCGCTTCGCCAACGGCCTGTTCGCCGGTACGTGGGACCACCAGCACATCGAGAGCGTGCAGATCGACGTCCCGGAGACGCTCGACGTCGGGATGAGGGCGGAGTTCTACGACGCCACCGGCGCCATCCTGGACATGCTCGTGACCCACCTGTTCCAACTGGTCGGCGAGGTGGCCATGCGCACCCCGGAATCGCTGGACGCCGAGCACATCGCCGAGGCCCGCGAGGAGATAATCGGCCGGTTCCGCCCGCTGCGCGCCGAGGACATCGTCGTCGGCCAGTACGAGGGCTACCTGGACATCGAATCCGTCCCCGCCGATTCCCGGACCGAGACCTTTGTCGCTGCCCGGCTGTGGATCGACGACGACCGCTGGACAGGGGTGCCCTTCCTGTTGCGGACCGGCAAATGCCTGGCCGAGAGCCACCAGAGAGTCACCATCCGCTACCGCGAACCGGCCCACGCCATGGGCGGCCTGAGCGGGAGTGGCAACGCCCTCAGCTTCGAACTGTCGGGCGACGGCGAGATCGACCTGTCACTGGTCACCAAGAAGCCCGGTCCCACGCTGGAGCTGGCCGAGGGTTCGGCCCGCCTGCCGCTCGGCCAGGCGTTCCACACCCCGTCCCTCCCGGCCTACTCCCGGCTCATCCACGACGTCCTGATCGGCGACCGTTCGCTGTTCACCCGGCCCGACGGTCTCCAGCACGTATGGGAGGTGGCCGGCGACCTGCTCGACCACAAGCCGGAACCCATCACCTACCCGAAGGGATCGTGGGGCCCGGCCGAGGCGACCGCCCTGGCCGGGGAGGAGGGATGGGCTCTCGGCTCGTAACCGGCCGCCCACCTCTTCGGCCGGATGGTCAGCCTCACCCGAGGCTGGGCCCCCACCGGACTACGCTCCCCTCATGCCGAGGGGCGCGGCCGGAGCGCGGGGGTAGCCGGGATGCGGACGGTCGGCGAGCTGGTCATCGGGCCCGAACCGGATGCCGTCCCACGCGCCCGACGCCTGGTCCGCCTGGCCCTGGCCGATCGGTCGCCTGACGAATCGGCCGACGCCGAGCTGGTCGCCAGCGAACTGGTCACCAATGCCACTCTGCACGGCGAGCCACCGGTGACGGTGCGGGTGCTGGTCGACCGCACCATTCGCATAGAGGTCGAAGACGACGGCCGCAGCGCCCCCATCCAACTCCAACAGAACACCGACGCCATGACCGGGCGGGGCCTGGCCATGGTCGGCGCCCTGTCGTCGCGCTGGGGCGTCGATCCCATCCCGTCCGGCGGCAAGGTCGTGTGGGCCGAGATCGACGGCGCGGCGGCCGACCGGTCGCCGGCCACCGGTCCGGAGATCGACATCGATGCCCTCCTGGCCGCCTGGTCCGACGAAGACCGGCCACCGACGCACCGGGTCCATCTCGGACCGGTGTCGACGGAGCTGCTGCTCGAGGCCAAGGCCCACATCGACAATGTCGTCCGGGAACTCACGCTGGTGCGGCACGGCGAGGGCCGCGGTGACATCGACGTACCCCCGGCCATGGCCGAGTTGATCCGGGCGGTGACGGTCGACTTCGCCGAGGCCCGGGACGAGATCAAGCGGCAGGCGGCGGCCGCCGCCACCCGCGGCGATGCCATGACCGACCTGGTCCTGGACCTGCCGACCGAGATCGCCGACGCCGGTGAGCGCTATCTCGCCGCCCTCGAGCAGGCCGATCGTTACGCCCGGCGGGCCGACCTGCTGACCCTCGCTCCGCCTCTGGTCCACCGCATCTTCCGGGAGTGGTACGTGCAGTCCCTGGTCGATCACCTGCGGGCCGTGACCCGCGGCGTGGAGCCGGCTGCGCCCCGGCCACTGCAGCTGGTGCTGGCGGAGCGGATCACCCACCTGGCCGAACAGGCCGACACCTCCGGCCGCCTGGCCGTGCTGCAGGCCGTGACCCGGGACCTGGCCATGGCCGGTACCGCCGAACAGATGGCCCACATCGTGGTCGACCACGCGGTGATGTTCCTGGGCGTCGAGACGGCACGGGTGCGCCTGCCCGTTGACGGCGTGCTGAGGTCGATCGCCTGGCGCCACCGAGATCCGTACGTCGAGAGTCGTCCCCACCCCGACGTCGAGATCGACTCCGAACTCCCGGGCGCCGAGGTTTTCCGGACCCGGAAGCGCGCCTACATCCGGGACATCTCCCAGGCGCTGATCGGCTATCCGGACATGGCGTCGCGCTTCCCCACCGACCGCAGCGGCCACATGGTTCCTCTCACCGTCGGGCATCAGGCGCTGGGCGTGCTGAGCCTCAGCTTCACCGCCGGCGAGCTGTCCGACGAGACCGAGATCGCCGTGGTCGAGTCCATCGCCGACGTCCTGGCCCAGGCGCTCAAGCGGGCCGAGCTCACGGCCAGCGACGACGAAAAGCGCGAGACGCTGAGCCTGCTGGCCGAGGCCACCGAGATAATGATCACCGCCCGGCAGCCCGACGCCGTCCTGGAACGGCTGGTCTCGCTCGCCGTGCCCCGGCTGGGCGACTGGTGCACCGTCTACCTGGTCGACGGCGAGGTGCTGAGGCGGGCCGCCATGTTCATCGACGGGTTCCCGGAGGCGACCGAGGTACTCACCGCCGAGCCGCTACCGATCAACGTCCCGGTCCCGCAGACCCAGGCGTTCCGGACCGGCCGGGTGGTGCCGATGACCGCCAACGTGGGCCACCTGCTGGAGCGGCTCTACCCGGGCCTCGACTTCGGTGCCCTGGGTGGCGACGCCGACCAGGCCACGGGGGTGTGCGTCCCGATCACGCTGCGGGGCCGGCGCATCGGTGTGATCGGGCTCACCTTCCTGCGATCCCGCCGGAAGGTCACGCCGCAGGTCATGGAGACCCTCATTGGCCTGGCCGCCCGGGCCGCCATCGCCCTCGACAACGCGCAGCGGTGGACGGCGCAGCGGGAGGCGATGGGCATCCTGGTCGCCGCCCTGCTGCCGACCGAACCGCCCCGCCTGCCGACGGTCGAGTTCGTCGCCCGCTATCTGCCGGCGGCCGGCGACGTGGCCGGCGACTGGTGGGAGGCAGAAGAGATGCACGACGGCACCGTGCTCATCGGGCTGGGCGATGCCGCCGGCCACGGACTGGGAGCCGTCTCCCAGATGTCGGAGCTCCGGCACGGAGCACGGGCGCTGGCCGCCGTCGAACCGAGCCCGTCCGCCCTGCTGGTCGACCTGAACCGCCGGCTCATCGATCCCGACAGCGGTTTCGCCACCGCGTTCTACGGCCGCCTCGATCCCAACACCGGGGCGCTGGTCTGGGCCAGCGCCGGCCACGTGCCACCACTGGTACTGCGGGCCGATGGCTCGGTGGAGGCACTGGACCGGGGGGGGTCGACCCCGCTGGGCACGCCCTCCACGGACTCGGTGCGCGATCAGCACCTCCGGCTCCATCCCGGCGACACCCTGCTCCTCTACACCGATGGCGTCGTGGAGCGACGCGACCGCGGCATCGACGTCGGCATCCGTCGCCTGGGAGAGACCCTGAGCAACAGTCGCGACCGCTCGCTCAGCGGACTGGCCGACCAGATCATCCGCGAATACTGCGCGGAGCGTTCAGATGACTGCTGTCTGCTCATGGTGCGTTACCAACCGCCGGAAAACCAGTCCATCTGACGGCCCCGGCCGAGCGTGGGTGGCCTACGATTTCCTCGGATCGAGTCCCGTTTCGAAGGATCCGGTGGGGCGTGCAAGAGGATCGAGAACAGCCAGCCGCGAAGCAGCGACAGCCCGGGCGCCTACACGCGACCGCGGTCGGTTCGGTCATGTTCTCGGTGGCCCTGGTGGCCGCCGTGACCGTGGGCACCATCGGGTCGAAGGGCCACTCGTCCTCGCACGTACAGCTCTCCACCGGCTCGGCCTGGTTCCCGTCACCGGGTAACGGCACAGTGGCCCTGATCGACGGGCAGACCGTCACCAGAGTGACGCAGGTGCCGGTCGCCAAGCCCGGCCAGAAGATCCAGACGGTGCAGGCCGGCTCGGGCGCCTATGTGCTCAACCAGACGAGCGGCCAGGCCACCCGGGTCGACGGCGCACTCCTCGCCGCCAACCCGCCGGTCACCCTCGGCACCCCCGGTGACGATCGCCTGGCCCTCCTCTCCAACGGCACCCAGACCTGGGCCGTCGAGCGGTCCGGCACCAACGTCCAACAGCTCGACCCGCGGTCGCTGGTGCCGGTCGGTCCCCTGCTCCCGTTTCCCGGATCGGCCACCGGATCCGCCCTCACCCCCGACGGTGACCTCTGGGTCCTCGGCGGATCACGGCTGATCTCCTACGGAAACGGCCGCCTCCGCACCCAGCACCAGGTCCCGGGCGGCACGACCGACCAGCTGGTCGTGGCGTCCGGTCACCCCGTAGTGGTCGATCAGGCCGATCGCACGGCCACCGAGTACGACGCATCCTCCGGCAAACCGTCCCGGACCACCTGCTTCGACGCCAACAAGGCGAGTGACCCGGTGTCGGGGGCCACGACCGGGACCCCCTTCGTGTTCGACGTCAGCCCGTCGACCGGCACGCTGCTCGTCTCCGACCTGAAGAGTGGCAACTGCTCGGCCGTGGTGTTGACCCAGAACGCCGGCGGTGACCAGCTGGGCACGGCCATCCAGTCCGGGAACTACGCCTTCATTCCCGACTACACCGCCGGCACGGCGGTGATCGTGGACCTCCAGAAGATGCAGGTCGCCGGGCAGCCTCAGGTCCAGGTTCCCGGCTCGACCTTCCAACTGCTCCCCTACAACGGGGCCGTCTGGTTCGACGACGTCACCACCGACTTCGCTGGCATCGTCACCCTGGGCGGAACCATCGAGGTCTCGACCGCCGGCGGCAGCGCCCACGGCAAAAAGGTGCCCCCCTATCACCGGCACGTCAACGGCACCCCGCCGGCCAAGGCGGACAAGCCGTCGACCCAGACGACGGTCCCGGCCAACAATGCCCCGCCCGTCACCATCGCCCCAATCATCCCGCCGGCCAGCACCGGTCCGTCGAACGTGGCGCCCACCATCAACCCGCCCAGCAACCCGTCGAGCAACGGCCCGTCCCCGACCACGCCGGCCACCACCCCTGGTACGGCGCCGGGCCAGTCCGGGGGCTCCACCACGACCACGCTGCCAGGGCCGCCGACGCCCACCTTCTCAGTGAGCCCGAACCCGGGCAAACAGAACCAGCCGGTCACGTTCGTGGACACGACCCCCGGCCACCACACTGACGCCTGGACGTTCGGCGGCGGGGCCAGCCCGGCCACGTCGACTTCCAGTAGCCCCACGGTGACCTGGTCCACCTCCGGCACCTTCACCGTGCAGCTCACGATCACCACCACCGGCGGAGCCAGGGCGTCGCAGCAGCAGATCCAGATCGCCCCGCCCAACTCGGTACCGGTGCCCGATATCAGCGGCGAGACGGTGGCCGAGGCGACTTCCAAGCTGCAGACGGCCGGATTGAAGGTGGGCTCGTCGACCAACGTCTACTCCGACTACCGGAAGGGTGACGTGGCCTCGTCCAACCCGGCGGCCGGCACCGCCGTCCCGCAGGGATCCAGCGTCGGCCTCAACATCTCCGAGGAGACCGGTGGAATCGCGACCTACGCCACCGGCATCGCCACCCCGGCCCGGTCCGGCATCGACAACTCCGGCAACCTGTACGTGCCGTCCAACAGCGGCAACGTCGTCTACAAGGTCACGACCAGCGGGCAGGTATCGACCTTCGCCGGCAACGGCACCGCCGGCAACACCGGCGACGGCGGCCTGGCCCCCTTCGCCGAGCTCAACGCCCCGATATCCGTGGCCGTGGACCCGTCGGGCGACGTCTACATCGCCGAGCAGGGCAACAACGACATCCGCGAGGTGAGCCCGCTCGGGGTCATCTCCACCCTGGTGTCGTCGATCCAGAGCCCCTGGGATCTGACCTGGGGCAACAACACCCTCTACGCCGTCGACCGCTCTCAGGCCGTTGTCTACTCGGTCGCGGTTCCGGGTGGGGCGCTGACTGCGGTCGTCGGCGGCAGTAGCGGAACGACTCTCAACGATCCATCGTCTCTCACCATCGGCCCCAACGGAGGCCTCTACATCACCGAGCCCCACGCCGAACAGGTCGTCGAATACCTGAACGGCGCCCTGACCGTCGTCGCCGGTACCGGCGGACGCGGGTACACAGGCGATGGCGGCCCGGCCACCGCGGCCGAGCTGGCCGATCCCGACGATGTGGTGTTCGACGCCTCGGGCGACATCTTCGAGAACGACTGGGGCAACTGCGCGGTGCGCGAGATCACCCCGGACGGGATCATCCAGACGGTGGCCGGCACCGGCACCTGTGGCAACAGTGGCGACGGCGGTGCCGCCAACAGCGCCCAGCTGAACAACGGTGGGAACGGGAGCTACTCGGGTGGTCTCATCCTCTACGGCAGCGGGACGCTCTTCATCTCGGACACGAACAACAACGTGATCCGCGAAGTGTCCTTCTAGCCTCTACATCTGGGCGGCGCCGGCCTGGATGGCTTCGCGGATCCGGTAGTAGGTCCCGCACCGGCACACGTTGCGGAGCGAGTCGAGGTCTGCGTCCGTGATCGAGCGACCTTCGGCCCGGATCTCCTTGACCAGGGCGACGGCGGCCATGATCTGGCCCGGCTGGCAGTACCCGCACTGGGCCACGTCGTGGTCCAGCCAGGCCTGCTGCATCGGGTGCAGATCGGCGCCGACAGTGGCCGGCAGTCCCTCGATGGTCGTGATCTCATCGGTGTCCTGGATGTCGCCGACCGGCACCGAGCACGGATTGAAGGCCTCACCGTTCAGGTGGGAGGTACAGGCCTTGCAGACGTCGAGACCGCACCCGTACTTCGGGCCGTGGATGCCGAGCAGGTCGCGCAGCACCCACAGAAGCCGGACATCGTCGGCGCATTCCACCGACACCTGGGCGCCGTTGACCGAGAAGTTGTGTAGAGGCATGTGACTGTTCTCCTGTCGGCGGCGGTCAGAAGGCGTGGGAGAGGCCGTCGGTCGGCTCCTCCGGCAGCGGCGGGACGGTGGGCAGCGGGGTGAAGCCGAGGTCGGCCCGGTCATGGTTGATCGGGAAGCTGGTGGGCACCTGGCCGGTGGCCCGGGCATAGGCGCACGCCACCGCGGCCATGCTCGGGGCCACGCCGAACTCGCCGGCGCCCCCCGGGCTCGACGATGTCGGTGGCATCACGATGATCTGGAGGTCGAGCGGCACATTCCACTGGCGGGTGTAATACGTCTGATCCCAGCTGCCCTCCAGGGGGATTCCTTTGTCCATGTGCAGACTGAAGGTCAGCGCCTTGGCGATACCGTCCATGATCCCGCCCATCATCTGAGCTTCCAGCCCGAGCGGGTTGATGGGCAGACCGACGTCGACGGCGAAGACCACCTTGGTGACCCGTGGCCCGGTGTAGCCGTCGGTGACGACCCGGTTGACCGTCGCCGGGGTGCAGTCGATCTCGACCAGGCAGGCGGCGACACCCTTGTACTCGCTGTGAACGGCGATCCCCTGGGCCGTGCCGGGGCTCATCTTCCGGCCCCAGTCGCCGGCCTGAGCGACCGCCTCCAGGACGCCCACCATCCGCGCATCGGAGGCGTAGCTGCGCCGGAACTGGTAGGCGTCCTGGCCGGTGGCGGCGGCCAATTGGTCGACCACCAGCTCGATGGCGGTGGTCACGTCGGGGCTGTAGACGTTGCGCATGCTGCCGGTGTTGAAGCCCATGTCGACCTCGTTGAGCAGCTGATCGACGGCCCCGAAGTTGTAAGGGACGCTCTGCGACAGCTCGAACACGCCCTGGGAGTAGGCCAGGAAATTGCCCTCGGGCACGTCGGCCACCATCGCCGAGAGCAACTCGCCCAGGCCATGGGAGAAGTCGGTCGACACACTGGTGTGACGCTGCTCGAAGCTCAGCACCTCCCGACCCAGGTAGGTGGCCCGCACGTGCGACGTGCACATCGGGTGGGCCCGGCCCTGCCGGAAGTCGTCGGTGCGGTGCCACATCAACTTCACCGGCACCTTGAACGCCTGGCTGGCGTACGCCGCCTCCAACGCCGCGTCCCAGAACAGGTGGCGACCGAAGGAACCGCCACCTTCGGTCACATGGCACACGACGCTGTTCTGCGGCAGGCCCAGCTTCTCGGCGATCGTCTGCTGGGCGACGATGGGCGACTTCAGGCACGACCAGATCTGGGCGCCGTCGGCCCGCACATCGGCTACCGCACAGTTCGTTTCGAGCGGGCTGTTGCTGACGAAATGGAAGGTGAACGTGCGATCGACGGTCTTGGCCAGGAGCGGGCTGGCCGGCGAGACCATCGGCAGCTCCGCCGCCTTCAATTCGGCCAGGACGTCGGCGTCGGACTTGCCGGCCTCGGTCCCGGGGTTCCACACGACCTGGAGGGCGTCGACGGCGTCGATGCACTGCCCGAACGTCTGGCCCCGCACGGCCACGCCGGTCGGGATGACGGCCACGTGCGTGATGCCGGGCATGGCCAGGACGGCGGGCTGATTGAGCACCTGCTTGACCGTCCCGTTGATGGTCGGCGGCCGGCAGACCATGGTCGGCAGGGCGCCCGGCACCTCCATGTCCATGGCGAACACCTTGCGACCGGTGACGATGTCGTGGGCATCGATGCGCGGCTGCGGGGTTCCGACGACCTTGAATGCGGCGGCCGACTTCAACTCGACGCTGGTCGACTGCGTATTCGACACCGCCGCCAGCGATGCCAGCTGGCCGAACGTGAGCGACCTTCCGTCAGGTGCACTGACAACACCGGCGTGGGACTCGAGCTGGCGACCGGGATGCTCAGCTCGAGCGAGGCGGCCTCGAGCAGCTGACCCTGGGCCAGCGCAGCGGCCACCCGCACCGGGGTGAAGATGGCGTGCATCGAGTTGGAGCCACCGGTGAGCTGGTTCCAGACCAACTCCGGTCGGGCATCGGCCAGGGTGATCTCGACCTGGTCGACGGCCAGGTTCATCTCCTCGGCAATGGTCATGGCCACTGCCGTGGTGATGCCCTGACCGACCTCCGCCCGGGGCAGGGCGAAGGAGACGGTCCCGTTCGAGTTGACCACGATGGTGATCAGGGACGACGTGGGCATGGCCGCATCGGTGAGCAGATCGCTCAGGTCGTAGGCATCGGTCGCCTGGGGCGACGGCAACCCGGCAGCGTCGGCGTGCGGCCCCTGATGCGTGAAGGCGTCGAACCCGAACGGCGCGGCCACGGCCAACGTCGGCCCGGCCACCAGGTAGCCGAGGAACCGCCGCCGGCTGATGTGGGAAGCCCGGGGAGTCGGGCCTTCGAGTGTGGTCAATGTGGTGCTCCTCCCCCGAGAAGGCCGCCGATCGGCCGGCGTTCGGTCATTCTCCACCTTTCCGGACCAAAGGTCCACTATGGATGATTCCGGAGTGCTTGATCGCCGTTACCCGAACGACCACGATGTCCGTGGCGGGTTCCACGCCGCCCCCAGCCGGCAACCCAGCAGGTCGGCGCAACGGAGGAAACCGTCGATCCGGGCCAGGGTGGTGGGCCGGCTCGGGAGCGGGACGGCCAGATAGCCGATTTGCGCGTTCTCACGGGTCGATCCGGGCCAGAGACGTCGGTCGCCTCTCGAACGCGTCAACTCGGGCCAGAGTTGTGGGCCGGCTCGGCGACTGGACCGCCAGATAGCTGATTTCCGCGTTCTCACGGGCCAGTCGAACCGGGCGCCAGAGTGGATGGACCGTCAGAACGCGTAAATGCTCGTTTCTGCGGTCTCGGTGAGGCCGGGCTTTGCGACTGTGGACCGGATTAGCGCGGCGCCGACCGTCGACCGGCCCGGGAGCCGGCCGCCCAGCCGTCCGCCCGCTCGGCGCCAGCCGGCGATCCACGCATATTGGCCAAAGCTTTACCTTCCGCTGAGCGGGCTCTGGCGGCTGGTTCCCCATAGTGGAACAGGTGCGATCGGAACTGGAACGAGACCAGGGCCTGGCCCGGCTCTCGCGTAGCACAGCCTGGCTGGGCCTGGGCGCCCTGGCGTCGGCCGGCGTGTTGTCGGTGGCCGTCGCCGAGACACTGCCCGGACGCTCGTCGGCCTCGCCTCGACCGACCACCACCGGCTCGACGTCTCCGACCACCTCCGCTCCGGCATCGACGACATCGAGCGCGCCCCGGACCACCGCCCCACCGGCCACATCCAGCGCGGTCACATCCCCTCCGACGACGGCCGCACCCGCTACGACGGCGCCCACCCTGGCACCTCCCACCACGCCCCCGCAGACGACCTCCCAGCCGCCGGTGGTGTCCTCCGGAGGATCGTGACGGCCCTCGCCGCCACCGCTTCGTTCCCAGCATTAGGCACCTCGGCCACCGTCGCCGTCACCGATCCCGATCAACTGGACATCGCCACCGCCCTGCTTCGGGACCACGCCGACCAGCTCGATCTCGCCTGCAGCCGGTTCCGTGACGACAGCGAGCTGACCAGGATCAACGATCGCGCTGGTCGCGGTGCTGTTCCCGTATCGCCGCTGCTGCTCCGTCATGTCGCCGCCGCCGTACGGGCCGCTCGGATCACCGCCGGACGGGTGGACCCTACGGTCGGCGTGGCCCTGGAAACGGTCGGCTATGACCGGGATTTCGCGTCGGTCGCACCCGACGGCCCGCCGCTCCAGATCGTGGCCCGCCCGATCCCCGGTTGGTCGACCGTCATCGTCGACGAGGCGAACGCGACGATCGCCCTGCGCACCGGCGTGCGCCTGGACCTGGGCGCCACGGCCAAGGCCCTGTGTGCGGATGATGCCGCCGCCGCCATCGCCGCAGAGAGCGGATGCGGTGTGCTCGTCAGCCTGGGCGGCGATGTCGCCGTCGCCGGCCCGCCCCCCACCCACGCCAGCGCAACTCCGCCAGTCACCGGCCCGCCCCCGTCCAGCGCCGGCCCCCATCCGCCCGACGCCGGCCGCCCTCCGGCCGACACCGGCGCAACTCCGCCCGGCGGTTGGCCGGTACACATCTCGGAGCACCACGCCGATCCGCTCGACGGCCCCGGCCCGGTCGTCACGATCTCCGCCGGCGGACTGGCCTCTTCCAGCCCGCGCGCCCGCCGGTGGATACGGGGCGGGCGGGAGATGCACCACCTGATCGACCCGGCGACGTCCGAGCCGGCCACCGGCTACTGGTCGCTCGTCAGCGTGGCTGCGGCCACCTGCCTGGGCGCCAACATTGCGTCGTGCGCCGCCGTGGTGCTCGGTCCCGGCGCCGCCGGGTGGCTGGGCGATCTGGGCCTGCCGGCTCGCCTGGTGACCGCCGGCGGGAAAGTCACGACGGTGGCCGGCTGGCCCGACGAGGTGGCCCTGTGCTCGTAGCCGCATCCGACCCTCGGGCCCTCTGGTACGCCACCCGGGGCTTCGGCCTGGTCGACCTGGTGCTGCTGACCCTAACTGTGGCTCTCGGTGTCGCCCAGGTTGCCCGCTACACGCGGCCAGGTTGGCCGCGGTTCCTGATCTCCGGGCTGCACCGGAACGTTTCACTGCTCGCCGTCGTACTACTGGGCGTGCACATCGCCACTGCGGTCGCCGACCCGTACGCGCCGATCGGCGTCGTCGACGTCTTCGTTCCCTTCGTCAGCCGCTACCGGCCGGTTTGGCTGGGACTCGGCGCCCTGGCCTCGGACCTGGTGGTCGCGCTGGTCGTCACCAGCCTGGTCCGTGACCGGATGGGCCAACGCACGTGGCGCGCCATCCACTGGTGCGCCTACGGGTGCTGGCCGGTGGCGCTCGTGCACAGCCTCGGCACCGGCACTGACAGCCGGCTGGGTTGGGTCCAGTTGCTCTACGTGGGGTGCGCGGCGATCGTCCTCGCCGCCATCGCCTGGCGGTTGACCAGCCGGTGGACGGCCGCCGCCCCCGCCTACCGGGTGGGCGCAGCAACCGTCGCCCTGGTGGCGGTGGCCGGTGTCGGCGCGTGGAGTGCCCAGGGCCCGCTCAAGGCCGGTTGGGCCCGGCGGGCGGGAACGCCGGCGACACTCCTCCATCCGAGCGGCAAGACGAACAAGCGGGCCCCCGACGCGACGACCCATCTGAGCCATGGCTCGACGACGCCCGCCGCCAGGCCCCGGCCATGAGCCCGGACCCGCAACGCCTACCGCGCCTGCTGGCCACGGTCGGTCGCAGCGATCTGGCCGCCCATGTCGGGCACTGGGGCCCTCGGCCGTCCGGCGACCACCTTCTCACCGAACTGGCCCGTAGCGGCCTGACCGGTCGGGGCGGGGCCGGCTTCCCGGCGGCGGTCAAGTGGGAGGCGGCCCGCCGGTCCCGGGCCACCGTCGTCGTGGCCAACGGGACTGAGGGTGAACCGGCCAGCAACAAGGACAAGACGCTCTTGATCCACGCCCCCCACCTGGTGCTCGATGGCGCGTCCCTCGCCGCTGAGGCCATCGGCGCCACCGAGGCCGTCATCTGTGTCGACCAGAGTGCATCGACCGCCCGGCGGTCGGTCCACCGGGCCATCTCGGAGCGCATCCATTACGGGCAGGACCGCGTGGCGCTCAGAGTCGAGGCCACCCCTCCCGGCTACATCACCGGCGAGGAATCGGCGCTGGTGGCATGGCTGAGCGGGGGCCGGGCGCTGCCCACCTTCGGTCGCCGACCCGACCAATCGGGCGTCGATGGTCGCCCGACCCTGGTCAACAACGTCGAAACCCTGGCCAATGCCGCCCTGATCGCCCGCTTCGGCGCTGATTGGTTCGCCGCCGTCGGCACGGCCGAGAGCCCGGGCACCGCCCTCATCACCGTCAGCGGGGACGTGTCCCATCCGGCCGTCTATGAGGTGCCCTTCGGCACCCGGATCGCCGACATCATCACCCGGGCCGGACCGACTAGCCGCCCTCAGGCGGCACTCATCGGTGGCTACGCCGGAACCTGGTTCGGGCCGGCGGATTGCGCCACCGCCCCCCTCGAAGCCAGCGCGCGGTCGGGTGTGCCGATCGGTTGCGGGTCCATCCTCGTGGTCGGCGAGGCTTCGTGTGGCCTCAAGGCGACCGCCGAGATCGCCAACTGGATGGCCGGTGAATCGGCCGGCCAGTGCGGCCCGTGCGCCAACGGCCTGCCGGCCATCGCCGCCGGTGTCTCCCGGCTGCTCGACGCGGCATCCCCCCAGCGGGCCGCTGTCCAGACCGACCGCTGGCTGGCCATGGTCGAGGGCCGGGGCGCGTGCAAGCACCCGGACGGAACCGTCCGCATGGTGCGCAGCGGCCTGTGTCTGTTCGCCGATGAGGTCGACCGCCACCGGCGGCACGGAGACTGCCGCCGGCCCGCACCCCCGCTGCCGCTGCCGCGCTACGACGGGGCGGTCGTATGACTCCGGAGCCCCGCCGCCTGGTCGTCGATCCGATCCGTTGCGACGCTCACGGCCTTTGTGCCGAGCTGCTGCCAGAACTCATCCAACTGGATGACTGGGGCTACCCGATGATCTCGGCCGATCCGGTACCGCCCGCCCTCGAGGCTCACGCCCGGCGGGCCGTGAAGGCATGCCCCACCCTCGCCCTGCTGAGAGCCGGTAACCCGGTACCGGTCGAGGTGCGCCCGACAAATGGTCAGCGCCGGTGACGCCGTACCGTCCGGGCCCCCATGCGGCCGATCGCGACCCGGTACCGCGACCGACGCCGAGCCGGCCCCGGACCGCCCGGTCGCCCTGGAAAATCCTCTTGGCCGTGGCCACCGCCGTCACGCTGCTGGTGGGCGGGCTCGGCCTGTGGTCGGTCGCCGGCGCCTACTGGTCACCGGGGAACGAGAGCTTCTCGGCCAAGTGGGCGGACTGGATGCGGCCCCACGGGGCGGCGTCGGTCGTCGACTCGTTCGAGTCGTACTACTACACCGCCCATCAGCCGGACAAAGGAGGCGCCCCGAAGGCTCTGAACTCCGAGGTCCAGGCAGGACCGCGGACCATGACCACGGGCCGCCTCGATGCCCAGCTCTCCCCTCCCCCGCCGATTCCTCTCGTGGTCAGCCCGGCGCTGGCCGGCGAGGGGCAGTGGCAGCCGATCGGTCCCGGAGTCGGCGGCCGGTCGACGATGTACGAAGCCCAGTTCCGGGCCGATGACATCTACACCTCCGAGATCACCACCGCCGTCTGGATGGACCCGGGCCGGCTACGCATCCAGCTGGTTCCCGGATCGACCGAACCGGGACGGACCTGGAGCCACCCGCCCTACATCCTCCCCGCCGACCTGCCCGACGTGGTCGCCGCCTTCAACGGTGGCTTCCGATTCCAGGACGCCCGTGGCGGCATCTACCTCGACGGACGCACGGCCAAGCCGCTCGTCGACGGTGCCGCCTCAATGGTCATCTACCGGAACGGACGCATCGATGTCGGGACCTGGGGATCGGAGGTGGCGATGACACCCGACGTCGTCTCGGTCCTCCAGAACCTGGTGCCGATGGTCGACCACGGACAGATCTCCGCGTCCGCCAAGTACGACGACCGGCGGGTGTGGGGATACACCCTCGACACCAAGATCGTCGTCGCCCGGTCGGGACTCGGGATCACCAAGGACGGCGCCCTCATATATGTCGCCGGTCCCGCCCTCACCGCCAGGACGCTGGCCGAGTCACTGGCCCGGGCCGGAGCGGTGCGGGCGATGACCCTCGACCTGAACCCGGAGTGGGTGACATTCAACCTCTACTCCCATCCGGTTGCGACCAGCCCGATGCAGGTGGTCGGCAGCAAGCTGTACCCGCAGATGCAGCGACCAGCGGACCGGTATCTTCCGCCCACCCGGGAGTCCCGTGACTTCTTCCAGGTGTCGCTCGGCTGAGATCAGCCGTGCTGGAAGTGCCCGAAGCCCCGGTGGCTCAGGTAATGGGACGTCGGGCCCAGCATCACCAGACCGAGGACGAGGCCGGCGACCAGGCTGATCAGGATGAGCCACTGACGCGCCGACGCCCCCGAGACCTGAGCCCGCGTCCGGCGAGCCAGGTCGAGCGGGGCCAGCTGCGCCGTCTCCCGGATGTGACCCAGCACGTGGATCACCATCACTGCGAACCAGAGGATGAAGCTGGCCTTGTGGACGAACAGCAACCGGTGGGCCAGGCTCGAAGTAGGTAGCAGCAGCAGCGCCACTCCGGACGCGAACATGATCACGGTCAACACCACCAGCAGTGGCCCGAGCACGCGCAGGATGTTCTGCGGCGGACCTTTGCGGCGGTAGGCGGGCGCGCCCCGGTAGTACCGGGCGAACCGCCATGTGGTCGAGCCGATCTTGACCAGCACCGGCGGTATCAGGAGCATCCCGAAGAACACGTGCCAGTCCAGGTGCTGGCCGACCCGCAGGATGGTCAGGCCCTCGATGAAGAGGAGCACGAGGAGTACCACTGCCGTGGCTGCGGTCAGGCGGCTGTTGGACTCGACCCCGTCAGCCTCTCGTTGCTCTGCTCGTCGTGCCGCCCGAGGCGTTGGGTCCGCGACCACGGACCGACGGTAGGGCAACGGCCGGGGCGCCCGAGCCTCCTGAGCCAAGTTTGGCCAGACCTTTACCTTCACTCCGGCCGACCGGCCAGCGGCGGCGGCCAACCTGGTCAATGGCCGCCCCGGGCGGGCAGGACGACCACGGCGTCGACGCCGTGCGGGTCGGCGGCCCGCAGCTCCACGTCGAGCCCGTTGCGGCCGGCCAACTGCCTGACGATGGCCAGCCCCAGGCCGCTGTGCCCGGACCGGTGGGCACCCTGCCAGAAGCGATCGAAGGCCCGCTTGCGCTCGTCGTCGGCCAGGCCCGGCCCGTGGTCGATGACATGGACCTCGGCCGACCCGTTGGCGCCGGCGGCGAGGGCGACCTCGATCCGGCTCCGGTCCGGGCTCACCTCGACGGCGTTGGCCAGCAGGTTGTCGATGATCTGATCGAGATCACCCGGGTGCAGGCGCCGCTGGACGACCGGTCGACCCGAATCTGAAGCCTCCACCGTCACCCCCTTCTCGGCGGCCAGCGCCGACCAGGCATCGCACCGTTGCTCGATCACCGTGCGGACGTCCACGTCGACCGTTGCCGGCGCCTCCCCGCCGGAGCGGCTCAGCGTGAGCAGCCCGTCGACGATGCGGGACAACCGCTGGACCTCCTGGCCCACGGCGGCGATGGAATCCTGGCTCGACGCATCCGCCGTCGCTTCCAGGTTCTCCAGGCGCAGCCGGAGGGCGGTCAGCGGCGACCGGAGCTGGTGCGAGGCGTCGGCCACGAACCGCTTCTGGGCGTCGACCAGCTCATCGAGCTGCCCCGCCATCTGGTTGAACCGGGCGGCCAGGGACCGGATCTCCGGTGGCCCGTGCGACTCCCCCGCCCGCGTCGACAATTCGCCGCTGCCGAAGCGGGCGACCGTCGCCTCCAAGCGCCCCAACGGCAGTGACAGCGATCGGGCCAGCACGATCCCGGCCCCGCCGGCGACGACGATGGCCCCGATAGCGAAGGCGCCGAGCGCCAGCCAGATTTCGTGGATCCGGTGCTGGGTCAGCACGGTGGGCGAGCCGAGGACCAGCGCGGCGACCAGCCGGCCGTCGTCGTAGACCGGTTCGCCGGCCACGCCGTACGGCTTGCCTTCGTCGCTGGTGTAGATCGAGTTGGTCTGTCCGGCCAGGGCCCTGGCGATCACGCCGTGCCACTCCCTGGCGTCGCTGTCCTCATCGTCGGACGCGCTGGCCAGCACCGCGCCGCCCGGCAGTATGACCGTCACCTCGCCGCCGGTCCGGGACTTGTACGACGAGATCACCGACGTCAGTTGCGTCTGCCGGCCGGACGCCACGTCGTCGCTGATCAGGGCGACGAGCCCATCGGCCTCTTTCTCGATCTGCGACGTGGCCAACTGCCGCTCGAAGCGCTGGGCCAGCGTGGCCAACGGCACCTCCAGGATCAGCAGGATCAGGACCGCCAACCCCAGGTAGGAGAACAGCAGGCGTCGGGTCAATCCTCGCCGCCTATGAGCCGGCCCCCCAGCCGGAGGCCGACCTTGCGCACCGTCTCGATCCACTCCGGGTGGCCCAGCTTCCGTCGCAGCGACGCGACGTGGACGTCGACCGTCTTGGTCGGCCCGTACCAGTGCGGGTCCCACACCTCTTCCAGGATGGTCTGGCGCTGGACGACGGCGCCCGGGTCCTCGGCCAGCAGGGCCAACAGGTCGTACTCCTTGGGCGAGAGGATCAGCTCCGCCTGATCGACGTACACCCTCCTGGTGCGGCGATCGATGACGAGCGGTCCCAGTTCCTGCACCTTCTCCTCGCTCGGCTCGCCGACCCGGCGCAGCACGGCCCGGATCCGGGCCATCAGTTCCCGCAGCCCGAACGGCTTGACCAGGTAGTCGTCGGCACCCAGGTCGAGGCCCAGCACCTTGTCCGCCTCGGAGCCGCGGGCCGTCACCACCAGGATGGGCACGGAGGACCGGGCCCTCAGCTGCTGGCACACCGCGTAACCGTCCATGTCGGGCAACCCCAGATCGAGGATGACCAGGTCCGAGTCGGGACTGGCCAGCGCGTCGCCCCCGGTCGCCACCCGCTGGACCGTGAAGCCCTCCCTCGCCAGGCCCTCGATCAGCGGCTCGGCAATCGAATCGTCGTCTTCGACCAGAAGGACCTGCATCGGCCAAAAGGATGGCACCCGGGCGACCACCGCCGGGTTCGCGGCGGAAGGGGACGTAGGGTGAGGCATGAAAGCGGTTGGAGTCATGGAATACGGCGGCCCCGAAGCCCTCGTGGTGGTCGACCTACCCGATCCGGAGGTGAAGGAGAGTCACGTCCGGATCCGGGTACACGCCGCTGCCGTCAGTCCGACTGACACTTATGTCCGGAATGGTGATCGGGCTGAGATGCAGAAGGCCGCCGGCCCGCCGCCTTATGTCCCGGGCATGGATGCCGCCGGAGTGCTGGATGCCATCGGCCCCGGAGTCGACACCGATCTGCGCGTCGGCGACCACGTGATGGCCATCGTGGTGCCGAAGGGCCCCAGAGGCGGCTACTCCGAACTGCTGGTGGTTCCCGCTGATTCCGTAGCCCGGGTGCCGGCCGGTGCCACCGATGCC
>DASZNC010000088.1:0-12923 GCA_035551615.1 Acidimicrobiales bacterium | reverse complement strand
AGTAGCCGTGGCCGTCGGGGGTGGGGGTCATGCCGACGATGGGTTGGGCCAGTTTGGTGTTGCCGGTGGATCCGTAGAAGGGGGCGTCGAAGGCGAAGATGCCGCCGTCGGAGGCGACGGTCCAGTATCCGCCGGTGGCCGAGTTGGCCTCAGACGAGTTGCTCGCAGACGAGCTGGTCGCGGGAACGGTCGCCGACGCCATCGGTGCCATCCCCATGATCACCAGAGCCAGGCTGGCCAATGCCGTCGCTGCGGCCGCCAGACGTGGGGGCAACCACCCCGAACGAGACCGATCCCTGTAACCCATCATCACCCGCCTTCCCGCGCCGACAGCTCTGATTCTGCCACTCGCGCCGCAGGGGGGCGGCCGGCCGATTATCCGCCCAGGGCGTCGTCGGCCAGTTCGGTGCGGAAGCGCTGATCGTCGCGGCGGTTGAAGTGCGGGGCGACGTAGCGGGCGAACAGTTCGAGCGAGCGATTCCAGCGGTCGGTCGTCACCCACTCCCGTGAGTTGAAGAGCAGGGTCCCGAAGCCCCCGACCTCATCGTGCATGTTCTGGATCTGCTCCCGGCAGTCGGCCGGCGAGCCGATGATCCACGGGATGTTCTCGACCATCCAGTCGAAGGTCACCTCGGCGTCGGGCATGGTCGCGTCGCGCTTCATGAGCGGGGCCAGACCCACCTTGAACAGGTAGTCGTAGGACTGCTTCAGACTCTCCCTGATCTCGGCCATCGCCGCGTTCTTCGAGTCCGACACATAGACCTCGCGGCAGATGTGCCAGTCCCGGCGGGCCCGGGCCGGGTCCCGGCCCGCCAGCGCGGCGGCATCGGCCAGCGCCGCCCCTTGGGCCTTCAAGTCGGGCATGCCCGGATTGGCCTCGATATTGACCGGCGTGAAATAGATGCTGAGGGCGGCGTACCCACGGCTGCCGCACAGCGCGAAGTTGTGGACCCCGGACATGCCGGCGATGGCGAACTGGGGGAACTCCTGGTACGGGCGGACCTGGATGCGCTTGTGATCCACGTTCCAGAATTTGCCGTCGAAGTTGATGTAGTCCGTGGTGGCGTAAAGCGCCTCGATGATGTCGAGGGCCTCTTGCAGGCGAGGAGTGCCCTCGGCCGGGTCCAGTTGGAAGAACCGTTTGTCGCTCACCAGGCCACCGCCGCCGAAGCCGTAGATGAGGCGCCCGTGGGTGAGGTGGTCGAGGAAGGCGAGCCGTTCGGCGACGAGGAACGGGTCGTGGTAAGGCAGGTTGATGGTTCCGGTGCCGAGGCCGATGCGCTGGGTAACCGCCGATGCCTTGGCCAGAAAGATGTCCGGCGCCGGAATGTTCTCGTACGCCCCGGTGTGGTGTTCGCCCACCCAGACCTCGTCGTAGCCCAGCCGATCCGCCAGCGCGATCTCCTCGAGCTTCAGGTCGTACGACAGGGTCCAGTTGGACCACGGGAACGGCTCTGGCATCAGGAACAAACCGAAGCGCACGAATACCCCTTCGTAGATCGAATCTTGTTCGGGATTGTAGCCAGCGCCCCTCGCGCGATTGCCGGTGGCAGAGCGGCGGTGCTCGGCCACTTGGGAGAGGCCCGGCTGGCCCGGGGCCAGCCGCTCCGCATGCCGCCGGCTGCGCCGGCCACGCTTGGCTCAGGGAGAGTGCTGCCGCCGGTCGGCGCCAATCACGATGACGCCCTCACCGGAGCCCAACGGCCGGCGGTCATGGGAGCCGCGTTCTCGGTTAGAAAAATCCAAACTTGGTGGAGAATCGGCCAAAAACGCTGGTTTTTGCACAAAGAACGCGGAATGTAACAGATTTGGCACGCCGGCTGGCGTCCGCCCGCCCGGCGGCAGGCCGTGCGTCCGCCCGACGGCCCCGGGTGATGGCCCGGTTACCATCCGATGGGTGGGCGGAATCTCCTTCGACCGGGCCGCAGATTACTACGACGCCACCCGCCGGCTGCCCGACGACGTCGACGCCCGGGTCAGCGAGATTCTCCACTCGGAGCTGCGCCACCGGGGGCGGGCCCTGGAGATCGGGGTGGGCACCGGCCGTATCGCCCTGCCCCTCGTCCAGCGGGGCATCGATCTCATCGGAATGGATCTGGCCCGGACCATGCTGGCCCGGTTGGTGGCCAAAGGTCGCCGCGCAAACCCGCTCTGGCTTGTCGCCGGCGACGGCACCGCCCTGCCCCTCGCCGGTGCCTCTGTCGACGCCGTGCTGATGTGCCACGTCCTGCATCTCGTCCCCGACTGGCGGGGCGCACTCGACGAGGCGGTGCGGGTCCTCAGGCCGCACGGTGTTCTGTTGCTGGACTTCGGCGGCCCCACCACCAAGCCGTGGTCGGACGGCTGCGACGAGATACTGAGGAGCCACGGGATCGTGAGGAGCCGCCCGGGCATGTCGGACCCCGGGCCGGTGTCGGATCACCTCGGCCGGCACACACCGGTACGGGCCCTCCCGCTGATCCGGTTCTCGCTGTCGACCAGCCTGGCCGACGAACTGGGGGAGTGGGAGCAGCAGCACCTGGCCTGGACATGGCCCTACGAGCCGGCGCAGATTCACGCCGCATGCGATGAGATCCGCTCCGTCGCCGGCCGACGGGGCTGGAGGCTGGATGAGGCGCAGACGGTTCCGTCCGCTATCCAGTGGTGGGCGTTCGATGTGGCGCCCGGTCGGCGGTGAGGGGCCGCAGCCGCTGGGGGAGTGGATCGGCGACGGAGCCGACCACGTTCAGCTACTGACGGCCAGACCCAGCCCGTCGACCACCTGGGCACCGGGTAGGGACCCGAGCACCTGACCTGGTGCCAGCAGCTTGGATCGGCGCACACCGGAGCCGATGACCAGCAGGGGCCGGTCGGTGACAGCCCGGTCGACGAAGACCGGCCAATCCGGCGGGAGGCCGATCGGGGTGATCCCGCCGTACTCCATTCCGGTCAACTCGACCGCCCGCTCCATCGCCAGGAACGACGCCTTGCGCACGTCGAGCAGGCGGCGCACGGCGTTGTTCACGTCGGCCTTCGTTGTGGCCAGGATCAGACAGGCGGCGATGCGCTCCTGACCCTCCCGCTTGCCGCCGACGACCACGCAGTTGGCGAGGGCGTCGGGGGGCAGTCCGAACGCCTTTTGGGAGGCGGCCGTGTCCGACACCTCGGGGTCGATCTCGACCACGCCCAAGCGGGAACCCAGCCCGCGCACGGCGATGGCATCGGCCGTGGTGGGGGCCAGCAGGTCGGGGCGCTCGCCGGCGGGCTCCCCGGACAGTTCACCGAGCTCGAAGATCACCCATCCATCTTTCCCGGTATCGGGAGTCGACTCGCCGAATGATCCGTGGCCATCACAGCTAGGCGGCCCGACCGGCGGGGGCGGACGCCTGCGGGTGTACGACCCCGGACCGCCCGCAATGGCAGCGGTAGTGCAACTCGAAACCGTCCGGTCCGGTCACCAGATCGACGAAGTTGTCGGGGCCGAGCAGGACTTCCTTGCCGACCTCTTGGCAATAGGCGGAGAAGAACATGTCTCCACTCTGCTCCCGGAGAACCATCAAGTCCATCTATTTGTTCTGATCGATTATGTGTAGGCTTTCTACATGATCGACGTGCGCCGGTTGGTTGTCCTACAGGAACTCGATCGGCAGGGCACGGTCAACGCTGCGGCGGGCACCCTGCATCTCACGCCGTCAGCCGTTTCCCAGCAGCTGGCGGCGTTGTCGCGCGAGGTGGGCTGCCAGGTGACGGAGAAGGACGGCCGCAACCTGCGCATCACCCCGGCCGGAAAGGTCCTGCTCGGCCACGCCGACGAGATCGTCGCCCAGATGGAGGCGATGAAGGGCGATCTCGAACGCCACCACCTGGGGGAGGTGGGCGTCGTCCGCATCGGTGCCTTCCAGACTGCTTCCCGCCAGATCGTCGTCCCGGCCGCCGCCCGGCTGGCCACCACCCACGAGCGGCTGGAGGTCGATCTGTCGCAGATCGACGCCCCGCAGTCGCTCCAGGAGCTGGCCGCCGGCCGTCTCGACATCGCCCTCAGCGTCGAGTATGTCGACAGTCCGCCGACCACCGATCCCCGCTTCAGCCGCCTGCCGCTGCTGCAGGACGAGTTCCGGGCCCTTCTGCCCGCTCGGCACCGCCTGGCGGCCAAGCGGTCGATCGCCCTGGCCGACCTGCGCGACGAGCAGTGGATCGGGAGCCTGCCCGGATCGCCCTGCCACTTCGTGACCATGTCGGCGTGCGCGGCCGCCGGTTTCGCCCCCCGGGTGCGCCACCAGATCGACGACTGGGCCATCACCGTCGACCTGGTCGGCGCCGGCCTCGGTGTCGGCCTCATCCCCGGTCTGGCCTTCCCGGCCCCCCGCCCGGACGTGGCCATCGTGCCGTTGGCCGGCCGGCCGGCGGCGCGGAACATCGTCGCCTTCACCCGGCGGGGAACCGAGGAATCGCCGACCATCGGGCGCGTCCTGGCGGCCATGCACGAGTCGTGCCGGGACGTCGGACCCCGGTAGTCGGTCAGTCCTTGCGGCCGGTGGCGGCGACGGTCAGCCCGAGGCCGATCATCACCACGCCGCCCACGCCACCGATGGCCGCCAACCGCCGGGGCGACTGGGCCAGCCATTCACTAGCGGCGCCGGCGGCGAGCGCCCAGATGCTGTCCAGCAGTAGTGCGATCAAAGGAAAGAGCAGTCCCAGCAACAGGAACTGTGGCACGACATGCCCCGATGCCCGATTCGTGAACTCCGGCAATGCGACGACAAAGAACCCGATCGACTTCGGATTGCTGGCACCGACGATGGCCCCGTCGCGCAGCGCCCGTCTGGGTGTGATCGGGGCGACCCGGCCGGCGACGGCCTCCGACAGCTGCCGGCGGTGGCGTACCGCCTGCACGCCCAGGTACACGAGGTAGAACGCGCCCAGGAGCTTCACGACGGTGAACACCTGCGCCGAGCGCTCGACGATGGCGCCCAGGCCGAAGGCCACGGCGACCACCTGGATCAGGAGGCCCAGTTCGTTGCCGACGACTGTGAGCAGAGCGGCCTTTCGTCCGTAGGTGAGGGCCCGGCTGACGGTGAACATCACGCTCGGCCCGGGGACGGCGATCACGACCGCGGCCAGCGCCGCGAACTCGAGATACGTGTGGAGCGGCACCATGCCGGTCAGTGTACGAAAGCTCGATGTGAGGCCCGTTCGAATAACGCCCACCCTTGACTGATCGAACATGTGTTCGTAGAGTTCGCCACATGAAGTCAACCGATCTCGAGCGTCTGAAGCGCTCCGTCACGATGCTCCCCCCTGGACAACGGGCCTCGGCCATGAGCCGGGAGGAGGCCCTGGGCCTGTTCGATCAGCTCGAGCGGCTGGAGGAGGAGAGCGACCGCCGTAGCGAGGTGCTCGAGCGGATCAGGTCTCTCCTGGCCGAAGCCGGAGCCTGAGTGGCTCCTCAGGATGTGGCCAGCTCGGCCAGATGGGCGAAAGAGTTGGTCAGATGCTCCGGCGGCGCTCGCCGACCCATCCGGTGCCGTCGATGGCCGCATGGGCGACCGGATCGGCCGGCACTGCGACCACCGCCTTCGGGCCCGCATCGATCACTCTCGTTTCACTGATGGTCTCGGCGGCCGTCCCGCTCCTCTTCAGGTCGGTTCCTCAGAGAGAGAGATTGACGTACATCGGGTCGGAGCTCATCTGTCGGGTTCACGCCAGGCGGGCTCGTAGCAGGGAGATCTCTGTCGGGTTGGTGGTCAGCGACAGGGCGGCCGAGTCGGCCGCCTCGGCTTCACCGGGCCGGCCCAGGGAACGCAGTAGGGCGGCCCGGGTGGCGTGGAAGAGGTGGTAGGCGCCCAGTTCGTCGCTGAGGGCGTCGATGACCGCCAGCGCTTCGGTCGGTCCGGCCAGATGCGACAGCGCCACCGCCCGGTTGAGCCGGACCACCGGAGAGGAGTCGATGGCGGCCAGCAGGTCGTACAGCTTCAGGATCTGCTCCCAGTCGGTCTTCTCCCAGGCCGGTGATTCGCAGTGCACGGCGGCGATGGCCGCTTCCAACTGGAACGGCCCGGGCCGCCCCATGCCGGCCGCCCGTTCGATCAACCGGACGGCGCTGTCGATCCGCCGCTGGTCCCAGCGGCTGCGGTCCTGATCGGCCAGGACGATCAGGTCACCAGCGGCGTTGATGCGGGCGTCCCAGCGGGCCAGGCTGAGGCGGATCAGACCGAGCAGGGCCAACGGCTCGGGCTCGTCGGGCAGCGCGGCGGCGACCAGGCCGGCGAGCCATTCGGCATCATCGACCAGCTCCCGGCGGGTACCCCGCTCGCCGGCCGTGGTGATGAAACCCTCGTTGTAGATCAGGTAGATCACCGTCAGTACCCGGTGCAGGCGGGTCCTCATCTCGGCCGGCCCCGGCATCCGGTACGGGATCGCGGCGCTGACGATCTTCTGCTTGGCCCGGGTGATCCGCTTGGCCAGCGTCGGCGGGGAGACCATGAACGCCCGGGCGATCTCGGCGATGGTCAGGCCACCCACCGCTTTCAACGTCAGGGCCACCTGTACCTCGGTGTCGAGCGCCGGATGGCAGCAGGTGAAGATCAGACGCATCCGGTCGTCGGGTTCGCGGGTCACCTCCTGCGACAGGGCGGCGACGGTCTCCAACTTGCTCTGGTAGCGCTCCTCGCGCCGGATGCGATCCAGGGCCCGGTGGCGGGCGGTCACGAGGAGCCACGCCCCCGGTCGGTCCGGCACACCGTCGCGGGGCCATCGCACCAATGCCTCGGCGACTGCTTCGGAGACCATGTCCTCGGCCAGGTCGAAGTCGCCGATCAGGCGCACCAGGCTGGCCGTCAGGCGACCGGCCTCCTCGCGGAACACCCGGTCGATCAACGACCGGGTGTCCGCTCCGGATGGGCTCACATCTCGTCGACGGGGCGGACCTCGACCTTGCCGTCGGGCACGGGCCAGGTCTGGGCCAGGGCGAGGGCGGCGTCCAGGTCGTCCACGTTGACCACCGCGTAGCCCCCGATCGCTTCCTTGGCCTCCAGGAGCGGGCGGTCGATGAGCATCGAGCTGCCGTTCTCGATGACGACCGTGGTCGCCGTGTGCGGTCCCTGAAGCTTGCTGGCCTCGACGATCGTGCCATCGGCGTAGTACTTCCCGAACCATTCGCCGATCTGGCCGTAGATGGCCGCCTGGTCCTCGCTGGACGCGTCGTCCTGCCAGGCGCCCCGGGTGAGAAGCAGCACGTATTTCATCTTGGTTCCTCCTGTGGAGTGAGTTGTACCACTACGACGATCGGGGGGCGCCGAAAAGGACACATCTGACAGGATCGTCGTCATGGCTGCTCGTCTTTCCTGCGTGTGCATCGACGCCGTCGACCCCCGGCCCGTCGCCGAGTTCTGGTCGGCCGTTCTCGGGTGGTCCGTGGTCGAGGAGGACGAGGGCGGCATCAGCCTGGGCGACCCCAGCCGGGAGATGCCGACCCTCGACATCCTGGTCGTGCCCGAGACAAAGCAGATCAAGAACCGGCTGCACCTCGACCTCCGGGCGGACGGCACCACCTTCGAGCAGGAGTTGACCCGGCTCGAGGGCCTCGGGGCCCGCCGGGTGGACATCGGCCAGGGTGACGATGTCACCTGGGTGGTGCTGGCCGACCCCGACGGCAACGAGTTCTGCCTGCTCCGCCGGACGGTGCAGGAGATGTCAGCCGACGTCTAGAGGTTCGGATTCCGCCTCGCCGTCGACTTACTGATCGGTGGCCCGGTGGCCAAGGCGGCGCGCCGTTCGAAGCCGCCCCGGTGCTCCGGACGGCCGGGCCGTCCCGGGCGGCAGTCGCCGTTGGTAGCGTCGGCCGATGCCGCTGAAGGTGGACGTGATGCTGTCGCTGTCGGTGCTGGATGCGGCCGAGCGGGCGGTGGCACTGGAACAGACTGGAGTCGACGGCGTCTTCACCTTCGAGAACGCCCATGACCTGTTCTTCCCTCTGGTGGCCGCTGCGCCCGTCTGCTCGCTGGATCTGCTCACCAACGTGGCCATCGCCTTCCCCCGGAGCCCGATGCACCTGGCCCACTCCGCCTACGACCTGCATCTGCTGTCGGAGGGCCGGTTCCGGCTGGGTCTGGGCTCGCAGATCCGCCCGCACATCGAGAAGCGGTACGGGTCGCAGTGGCACCAGCCGGTCGAGCAGATGCGAGAGTGGGTGCTTGCGGTCAAAGGAATCCTCGACAGCTGGCAGACCGGATCCCGCGTCCAGTTCCGGGGTAACTACACGACCCACACCTTGACGACGCCGGCGTTCGACCCGGGGCCCAATCCCTACGGCGTGCCCAAGGTGCTCGTCGGTGCGCTCGGGCCCCGGATGAACCAGATGGCGGCTGAGGTGGCTGACGGCATCCTGGTGATGCCGTTCAACAGCGACCGCCACATGCGGGAGCGCACGATGCCGGCCATCGAGAAGGGCCTGGCCGCGTCCGGGCGCACCCAATCGGACATCGAGATCACCGCCGAGGTCATCGTCGGCGTCGGGCGCAACACCGCGGAGCTGGAGGCGGCCCGCGGGGTGAACTCGCTCATCTCCTTCTACGGATCCACGCCCGCCTACGCCGGCGTCCTCGAAGTGGAAGGGTTCGGTGAACTCCACCCGCTACTCAACGCCATGTCCAAGCGGGGGGAGTGGGCGGCCATGGCCGACGTCATACCGGACCAGGTGATGCGGACCGTCGCCGTCTACGGCACGCCCGAGGAGGTCGCCGATCAGATCGCCGATCGCTTCGGCGATTGTGACCGGATCTGCGCCTACTTCCCGGGCTACCCGGCGCCCGACGACCTGATCGCCGACTTCGTGAGCGCCGTCCGGGCCCGCTAACGGAAGCGGGGAATGACCTCGGTGCCCATCAGTTCGATGGTCTGCATGACCGATTCGTGGGTCACCTTGTAGGGGTTCACCAGGCACAGCAACAGATCGACGCCGGCCGCCTCGTAGCGCCGGCACGAGTCGTAACACTCCTCGGGGGTGCCTAGGACACAGGCGCCGGTCGAGGTGAGATAGTCGATGGTCAGGTGCTCGAGCAGACCCTGCTCGGCCGTCTCGTGCATGCTCCCGGCGTAACCGTAGTTGCCCAGGTCCTGGTTGCGTTCTGCCATCAGGGCGGCCAGTTCGCCGATGATCGTGGCTCCCTTGCGGGGGTACCACTCGAACGATTCGGTGGCCGCATCGAGCGCTTCCTGGCGGGTGGGTGCGCAGGCGGTCATGGTGAAAGTGGCGGCCCGGTTGTTGACGAACTTCCCGATCGGGTCCTCGCATCCGGCTATGGCCTCCCGGTAGATGTCGATCTTCTCCTTGACCGACTCGGGCGGGATGCCGACGGCGAACGAGCACAGGCCCATGCCCAGGCGACCGATCTGTCGGTGGCCGTCATCGCTGCTGGTCGCCCCGTATATCGGCGGGTGGGGCTGCTGCAGGGGTTTGGGCACGACCCGCCGCTTGACCGGGAGCGACCAGTGCTCGCCGGTGAACGAATATTCGTCGTTGGTCCAGCAGCCGACCACGTGCCCGATCGCTTCCTGCCACATCTGGCGGGTCTGGTGCGGGTCGATGTCGAAGCCCTCGATCTCGAGCCGGGTGGACGACCGGCCGGTGCCGAAGTCCACCCGCCCGTTCGAGATCAGGTCCAGCACGGCCACCGACTCGGCTGTCCGTACCGGATGGTTGTACGGCTTGGGCATGAGCCGTACGCCGTATCCGATACGGATCCGCTCGGTCAGCGCGGCGATGGCCCCGTACAGCACCTCCGGGTTGGAGCAGTGTGAGTACTCCTCGAGAAAGTGGTGCTCGACCGTCCAGAACGCGTCCCACCCGAATTTCTCGCCGGCCACCGCCTGCTCGATCGTGTCGGCGTAGGCCTGGCGTTCTTTGTCGGCGTCCCAGGGTCGGGCTACCGGGATCTCGTAGAAGAGGGCGAAATCCACCTCAGGAGAAGTTCACCTTCTTGTCCGAGAACTCGCCGATGGCACCTTTGACGAAGGCCTGGTGGGCGCTTATGCCCTTGACCTCGACCGACCCCTTGCCGAAGGCCCCGGCCTTCTTGACGGTCATGAAACCGCCTTCCGCACCGCTTCGGGCCTTCAGGTACTCGACTGCCTTCGGGTTGTGGCCGTCGCCGATGACGATCAGCTTGCCATTGGTCAGGATCGTGACCTGACCCTTGTTCTCGGTCTCCTTCACGTTGCTGGCGTTCAGCTTGTCGATGGCCTTCAGGTCGTCCTCTGTCGGTTTCCAATGGCCGGGGCCTGAGGTCGAGTCCGTGATCTCGTCCGGCAACTCCGGCGTGTCGATCTCGAACGAGGCACAGGCCACCCAGTGGATCTCGTGACCCTTGGAGCCGTACTCGCCCAGTATCCCGGTGCAGTTGTGCTTCCAGCGGGCTTCGGTCAGGACCGACTCGTCGGTGCCGTCGACGGTCAGGAGCGCGGGGGTCGGGCAGGTGTCCGGCGTGCCGGTGCACAGGTAGCGCTTGCCCGTTTCGATCATTACCAGTTCGGCTCCCGAACCCCAATCGGCCGCCTTGGCCGCTTCACGCTCCTCGTCACTGTCGTCTGGGTACAGCGCGTAGTTGTAGGTGACCTTCTGGAAACCCAAGGCGTCGTCGACCTGCTTGACCTGCTGCCAGGCCGGCGCGACATGGGCGTAGTCCGAGTCCAACTCGCCGCCCCGCCGGACCGCCGGCAGGGTCAACGGCGAACCGGCGTCCGAGTAGAACTTGAGGGTCGTATCGGACGGGACGAGGACCTCTTTGGGGTACGACTCCGTACCCTCCGGGTCATAGCCACCGTGCCCGAGAACTACGTAGACGGTCATCAGATATCCCCCTTTGATGCGGATCCGAGCGGAGCCCTCCACCGACCCCACGGGGAACCTTATCCGCAGGCGGCCTAAGTGTTGTCCCGCAACTTGCTGTCCCACCCGGCTTCTACCATTCCAGCCGATGAGGTTGGTGGCTTGGAACTGCTGCTCCGGGGGCGCCCGTAAGTGGGGCTGGGTCGAGCAGTTGGAAGCTGATGTGGCGGTGATCAGCGAGGGCCCTCGGGACAGCCCCCGGCCCAGTCCGACGCTTTTCGAGCCGTCGGTCGGCTGGCATGCGGCCGGTGATGTGGCCCACAAGCAGGTGGCCATCGGTTCGTCGCAGATGCGGCTGGAACCGCTCCCGGCCAAAGATGACCAGGGTCAATGGGCGGTCGCCGCCAACTTGGACGGCGGTCCCGGCGTGCTCGGAATCTGGAGCCGGCCGCCCGTTCCCGGAGCCGCCAACTATGCAGCCAGCGTGGCCGCCACCCTGTCGGCGTGGGCGGATGAACTGGCCGAAGGCACGATGGTGGTGGCCGGCGATTTCAACGTCGGCTTTCCGATCGGTCGCGACGGTCGGACCCGATACGCCCGGCAGCTGGTACGTCTCTGGAGCGAGTTGGGCCTGGTCAGCGTCTACCACCACTTCTTCGATACCGAAATGGGCCAGGAGAGCAGGCCCACGTTCTTCGATGAGCGGCGGCGGCAGCTGGGCTGGCACATCGACTACGTCCTGATCCACCGGGACCAGGTGGCCCGGGTGCGCGGCGTCGAGCTGGGCGACTACTGGGAATGGGTCGAGTCGGGTCGCAGTGACCACGTACCGCTCATCGTCGATCTGGACTGGTGAAGGACCTCAGCGCCGGCCGAGACGTTCGAGATAGGCGGCGGCCACGGACCTCGACTCCGGATCGCGCAGCGCCGTCACCAGCGAGTCGGCGTCGTTCCAGGCCCGGCCGGTGCCGACCATGCCCTCGGTCACCGCATTCACGTGCTGTTTGGTGGAGCTCAGCGTGAGTGCCGATTTCTTCTCCAGTTGGGCGGCCAGGTTCTCTACGGCGGCGTCCAGTTCGGTGGCCGGGACGACCCGATTGACGAAACCGCAGGCGTGGGCCTCGGCCGCCGTGAACGGACGGCACGTCATGACCAGTTCCTTGGTCAGCGCCGGCCCGATCTCGCGGACCAGCCGGGGAATGCCGCCCCATGCCAGGGGAATCCCGAGGTCGACTTCGGGGATGGAGAAGCGGACATCGTCGGCCGCCACCCGCAGATCGCACGCCGCCGCCAGCACCACGCCCCCGCCGACGCAATGACCGTGCAGGCGGGCGATGGTCACCGCCCGCATCGATTCGATGGCCTCGGCCATACGACGCCCGGCGTCGGCGGCATCCCGGCTCGATGCCGCCGAAGGCGGGGATCGGCCGTCACCGGAGAAAGACGCCAGGTCGGCACCGGCGCTGAAGGCCCGGCCCTTTCCGCTGACGATGACGACCTTGACCTCGGGCCGGGCATCGAGGAGACGGGCGGCGTCGACCAGCTCCATCAATGTGGCGGTGCTGAGCGGATTCAGCTGCTCGGGCCGGTTCAACGTGATGGCGCCCCGGTGGCCCTCGCTCGTGACCTCGATCATGCGAGCGGGGCCAGCGTCGAGAAGATCTCGGCGGTCCGATCCAGACCCATCATGTGCCCGCCGGCGGCGACCTCGCGCCGCGCGGTGTCAGGGATGAGGACGGCCATCTGCCGGACGCCGGCCCGTTGCACCGCGTCCTCGTCGACAGCGATCTGGCGGCGGCTGCCGGGGGTGCCGTGGAAACCAATGATCGGCTTACCGGCCGGGTCGCCCATCTCCATCCAGGCCAGCTCCCGGCCGTCGGCCAACTCCATCACTCGGGTGTCGGGCATGGCGCGACCGGTCAGTACTCGTTCTTGATGACGAAGTAGCTACCCCTGATGGTTCCGGCCAGCTTCGACTTCTGGCGGGCGAACTTGAACTTCGAGCCGAGTTCGTCGGGGATGTCCATGCCGTCGGAGAGCTTGAAGCCGACGGCCCGCTTCTTCGGGTCGTCGAGGGTGTACAGCACGTTGATGGACAATCCGCTCTCGTAGAAGACGT
>DASZNC010000087.1:0-3819 GCA_035551615.1 Acidimicrobiales bacterium | reverse complement strand
CGGAGGTTGTCCGCTGACGTCAGGGTCCTTATGCTCACGGCGCAAGTGTGGCGTACACCCAGCGGGAAATGGTGTATCCCACACAGACATCCGGGTGCCAGAACCTACGAGGAGTACACCCCCGGGGTGAGAAGAAAAGTCGAGGGAGATGTAGTCGATACCGGTGGCTTCGAAGTTGACGCCTCCGCTGTCTCGGCGCCGGTCGGAGATGAGCGACTTGTGGCGTTCCTCGACCCGGGCCAGCGTTCTTTCCAACTGCTTTACGGTCAGGCCGGTCCCGCTGGTCCGGCTGGCTTCGATCGAGGCTCGCAGTTCGCCGACTCGGGCGTCGAGGAAGGCTTGCTCGGTTTCGGTGGAGACGGGGATGCGTTCGAAGCTGGCGTGGGTCATGATCACGGCGTCCCAGTCCTCGCCGGCGCAGCGTGCCACGAACTCTTTGCGCTGGGCGGGGCTAATGTCATCGCGGCCGGCGACGAGGATCTTGGCCTGGGGGTACAGCTGGAGGTATTCCCGGCTGAACTGTTCGAGCATGTGGTTGGGGACGACGTAGCCGGGTTTGTTGACCATGCCTAGGCGTTTCATTTCCCGGCCGGCGATGACCAGAGTTGCGGTCTTGCCGGCTCCGACGCCGTGGGCGAGCAGTACGGTCGGCTCAGAGAGGATGCGCCATATGGCGTCGCGCTGGTGGGCGTGGGGCCGGAAGTTGGCGGCAAGGCCGGGCAGGCTGAGATGGGAGCCGTTGTAGGCGGGTAGCACGATCGAGTTGAAACGCCGGTTGTACTCGCCCGCCAGCCGGTCGGCTCTTTCGGGGTTCTCCCACAGCCAATCGGCGAATCGTTGGTTGAGGGCTTCCTGTTTCTCCCGGGCGGCCAGGGTTTCGGCCAGGTTGGTGAGGCGCTGTCCGTCGGACGTCTCGTCGGTCACGGTGATCAGACGCTGGTTGGCGTTGGCCTCGACCAGGCGGATCGCGTTGACCCGGCCTGTGCCCCATTCGGAGGTGAGGGCCAGGGTGTTGGAGGTGCCGACCCGCATGGCGAATATCCATTCGCCGGTGGCCGCCGCGTACTCGACGGCGACTTCGGCTTCGAGGACTTCGGCGCAGAACGCGGCGACATCGGCAGGCGGGATCCACGGGGCGCCGAGGCGGGCGTCGATCTCGCTGGGTTCCAGGTCGCGTGGCTGGACGGCTTCGAGGGCGGCGACGTTGGCTTCCCAGGGCACTTCGCCGCTCGAGGCGGCGGCGCGGGCGGCGGCCAGCCGGGCTCGGACGTCGCCGGAGAGGTAGGCGGCGGCAGTGAGGGCCGGGCCGCCTTCGGGGTTGTCGTAGACCAGGGCACCCAGCCGGGTCCGGGCCCCCTCCGGGTTGCAGCCGAGGAGGCGGGCGATGGTGTCGATGTCGACTTGCCCGCACTCGTCCAGGCAGAGGGCGAGGGCGTCCTCTGGTGTTTCGGCTCCGGTGGGGGTGGGCCGGGGTTGGAGGATGCGCGCCTCGAATATGGCGGCTTTGGCGGCGGTAGCGGTGCCGTCGTCGAAGATCTCCAGCGACCGGACGACGGCCAGTCCGGGGTCGCGGTTGAACCCGCCCATGGGCGGAAAACGCCGGGAGGTGATCGGCTGGCCGTCGGCGTTGAAGCGGCCGGTGGGGACGTGGCGGTACCGGTTGACCGGGCCGTAGGTGGTCGCGTAGTGGTCGTACAGCTCCCCGAGCCGGGCTTGGGCGTGCTGCCAGTCGGTGTCCGATCCGACGGCGCCTTGGGCGTCAATGAGCGCGAAGTAGGCGTCGCGCAGGTGATCAGTCCTCCCAGTTCGGCTGCCTGTGACGCCGCCGGCTGGTGGGCGAAGGTGACGCCTTGGTGGATGACGGCGTACCCGCCGCCTGTCCGGCGGAGCAGCGACCGCTCGACATGATGGGGGCCGCGCACGGCATCGTGCACGACTTCTGCGGGACGATCGCCCAAGGAGTCTCTGGCGATGATCCGGTCCGGAGGCCGAGCCGATGCTTGGTTGGAAAAGCGGGCCGGTTCCACGATACCGGCCAGCGCGGAGCGCAGGCGGGGCGCCAATGGCCCGTCGAGTGGGCGCACCGAGAGGTCGTCGTGCCCGTACTGTCCTCGCCGTACTGTCATCGTCCCGAGCACCCAGTCGGGGTGGCGGACGAACAGCTCGTTGACCCGCACGGATGTCTCGCCGCCATCCAGGAACGGGACCGTGCCGATGAACGCCTCGCCCGTCGGCGGGCTGTCGCGAGCACGACGGCGGAACACCAGCAGGTCCATAGCCACGTCCGTGCCGGCCACCTTGCGCATGGCGCCTTCGGGCAGGCGGACCGCTCCCAGCAGGTCGCCGACCTCGGCGATCTCGGCCCGGGCGGTCTGGCCGGCGGCGTCGAGGGTGAACCGGGAGGTCAGCACCACGACGTGCCCTCCGGGGCGGGTCAGGCGCAGCGCTTTGTAGATGAAGAAGTTGTGGATGGACATGCCCGACCGGTTGTGGACCGGGTCGAAGAGCTTGTAGTCCCCGAAGGGCACGTTTCCGATGGCCAGGTCGAACCATTCGTCGGGGTAGCGGGTGGCGGCGAAACTCTCGGCTCGGATGGTGGCCGCGGGGTGCAGGGCCTTGGCGATGCGGGCGGTGACCGGGTCGACTTCGACGCCCACCGCCTCGACTGTGATGCCGGCGGGGACGGTGGCCAGGAACGTGCCGGAGCCGACACCCGGTTCGAGCAGCTTGCCGCCGGCGAACCCGAGGCCGACGGCCGCCTCCCACATGGCGGCGGCCACGTCGAAGTCGGTGTAGTGGGCGTTGAGAGTGGTGCGGGCCGCGGCTGCCCACTCCGCGTCGTCTAGCAGGCTTCGCAGATCGGCCCTGGCCGGGGCGAGGGTGGGGTCGTTCTCGTCGAAGACCTTGGGCAGCGAACCCCACGCCGACCAGCGGGCCAGGGTCGCCTGTTCGTCGGGTGTCGCTGCGGCCCCGGATTCGTCCAGGCGACGAAGTACTCGCAGGGCGCCGAGGTTGGCAGCCAGGCGGCGGTGATCGGACGACGGCGCTAGGTCATCGGTTGACGTGGCCCGCCATTCCTGGCCACCGGCTACCGGGGCGGCGTCTTGCGGCCCCGGCCCGACGGGGCGCTCGCCGCCGTGTTCGGGGCGAGCGGTTTCCAGTCGCTGGAGGTCTGCTGGGCTTCCCATTCCAGGCTGGTCAGTTCCACCCGGGGCGACTGCCACCCGCGGTCCAGGTACGCCCCAGACCGGTCGGTCTCGGGCTCCCCCGCCGCTGCCAGGGAGCTCTCCTCGGGCGGCAGGAGGACCATCTCGACCAAGACCGCCTCCTCGGCCATCAGGTGCGACATATTCATCTGCGTCTGATACTCGCGATGGTCGGTCCGGGCCAGGCTGACCGGCGGCATCAAAGAGTGTTCCCGCGTCCGTATGGCCTCGGTCACTGCCTCGTCGAGCTCGAGGAAGTATCCCTCCCTCTGCTCCTCGGGGATCGAGGCGTAGGCCGCCGGCAACCAGGTCGCCATGTGCTTGGCCGCCATCTCCCCGTAGGGCCCGAGATATCTCACTGTCATCAACGGTATCGCCGTCCCAGACGTCGTCGAAGGAGAGCTGCTGCGAACTCTTCCCCACCCTCCGATCACCGATCCGGTTCCGTACCGGGAAAAAGGTCCGCCGCCGCGGCACGAACGGTCTCCCCGGTTCCGGCCAGCCCGCTGGCTGTCGAGCTCGAACCGCGGTGCCGGTTCCGATCGGTACCAGGGCTCGCGCCGGGCGCGCCTAGCGGTTCGACGGTCACCTCCCCGGCAACATTCGGCTATCG
>DASZNC010000086.1:0-4493 GCA_035551615.1 Acidimicrobiales bacterium | reverse complement strand
CCGACGCCTACATCGACAGCCAGGCGGTGTGGATGGCGACCTGGTCGGCTCTGTGGCGGTTGGCGGGCGGCCGCCCGGCCGAGGAGGCGGTGGCCATCGCCAAGTTCTGGGTGGCCGACGGCGGCCAGCGGGCGGTGCATGCCTTCCAGCATCTGCACGGGGGCATGGGCGTGGACACCAGCTACCCCATCCATCGTTACTTCGCCCAGGCCAAAGCGGCCGAGGTCCGTCTGGGAGGGGCATCCGCGCAACTCGAGCGGCTGGGCGCGGCGCTCGCCGAACCGGACGGAGGAGGCGACTGATGGACCTCGAGCTCACCCGCGAGCAGACCAGCCTTCAGACCGAGCTGCGGTCATACTTCAGCCGGGTCATGCGCGAGGAGGCGCCGGACGGAACCGATACGGCCGTCGGGACGGAGGCATACCGGCGCCTGGTCAAGCGGCTCGGATCCGACGGGTGGCTGGGGATCGGCTGGCCGGTGCAGTACGGGGGGCAGGGGCGGGGACCGATCGAGCAGTTGATCTTCTTCGAGGAGGCCAACCGGGCCGACGTCCCCCTACCGCTCGTCACCCTCAACACCGTCGGCCCGACACTGGCGGCCTACGGCACTGAGGAACAGAAAGCGCGCTTCCTGCCCGGGATTCTGGCCGGCGACATCCACTTCGCCATCGGCTACACCGAGCCCGGCGCCGGGACCGACCTGGCCGCCCTGGCCACCCGGGCGGTGCGCGACGGCGACGAGTACGTCGTGAACGGGCAGAAGGTGTTCACCACCGGCGGCCATGACGCCGACTACGTCTGGTTGGCCTGCCGCACCGACGCTGATGCGCCCCGCCACAAGGGCATATCCATCCTCATCGTGGACACCCGTGATCCGGGCTACAGCTGGACGCCCATCCACACGATCGGCGGCGGGAGCCACACCAACGCCACCTTCTACGACGGCGTGCGGGTGCCGGTCGGGCTGCGGGTCGGGGAGGAGAACGCCGGTTGGCGGCTCATCACCACGCAGTTGAACTTCGAACGGGTGGCCCTCGGGCCGGCCGGGAAGATCTGGAAGGCGTACGAGCCGGTCCTGGCCTGGGCCCGCGAGACGACGACACCCGACGGCATCCGGGTGATCGACATCCCGTGGGTGCGGCACAACCTGGCCCGGGTGCGGGCCAAGCTGGAGGTGGCGGAGTTGTGGAACTGGCGGGTGGCCGCCCTGCAGGAGGACGGGCTGCCCTCTCCGGCCGACGCCTCGGCGATGAAGGTGTACGGCACCGAGTTCACCATCGAGGCGCTCCGTCTGTTGATGGAGATCGTGGGTCCGCAGGCCGGGTTGGCGAGTGGTGCCGGCACCGTGCTGGCCGGGGCGCTGGACCGTCAGTACAAGGGCGCATTGGTGGGCACGTTCGGCGGGGGCGTCAACGAGATCCAGCGCGAGATCGTCGCGGCGGCCGGCCTCGGGTTGCCCCGGGTGCCCCGGTGACGGTCGAGGCGGAGGAACTGTACGGCATCCTGCGCGACTGGATAGGCGCGTCAACCGGTCCGCCGAGCACCGGCCGGGACCCGGTGAACCAGCCGATGATCCGGCATTGGTGCGACGCCATGGGCGACGACAACCCGATATACACCGACCCGGACGCGGCCGCCGCCGGCCGACACGGTGGGATCGTGGCCCCGCCCACCATGCTGCAGGCGTGGAACATGCAGGGGCTGCGCCGGGTGCGGCCCGAACGGGGCGGCCAGGACGAGCTCATGGCCATCCTGGACGGGGCCGGGTACACGTCGGTGGTGGCCACGAACTGCGATCAGGAGTACGTCAGGTATCTGCGGCCGGGCGATCTCTTGACCGAGGACGGTGTCATCGAGGACGTGTCGCCGTTGAAGCGCACGGCACTGGGTGACGGCCATTTCGTGACCACCCTGCGCACCTACCGGGACCAGGACGGCGAGATCGTGGCCACCATGCGGTTCCGGTTGTTGAAGTTCCGGCCCCGCCCGGTGTCGGTGCCAGCCGGCACGCCGCCGGCCGGCTCCCCGCCGCCTGAACCCCCGACGGCCGGCTCCCCGTCGCCTGAACCTCCGAAGGCCGGCTCCCGTCCGTGGCCGCACCCGGCCATCAGCCGCGACACGGCGTTCTTCTGGGCCGGAACGGCCGACCACCAACTACGCATACAGCGGTGCGCCGCCTGCGCCACCCTGCGCCACCCACCCGGTCCGTCGTGCGCGGCGTGCGGTTCGCTCGAGTGGGATCACCAGATCGCCCGGGGTCGGGGGACGATCTACAGCTTCGTCGTGCACCACCATCCGCCCGTACCTCCGTTCGAGACCCCGTTCGTGGTGGCCGTCGTCGAGTTGGAGGAAGGGACGCGGATCGTCGGCAACGTGTTGGACGTGGAGCCGGCCGATGTCCGCATTGGGCTCGCCGTACGGGTCCGGTTCGAGCAGGTGGCCGAGGACCTGGTGCTCCCCCAATGGGAGCTGGACAGGTGACGGCGGTCGGCGACCGGCTGCCCGAGCTGACCATCCCGATCACGCCCACCCTGATCGTCGCCGGCGCCATCGCCTCGCGTGACTACCAGGACGTGCACCACGATCGCGATCTGGCCCATGAGCGGGGTTCGCCCGACATCTTCATGAACATCTTGACCACCAACGGCCTGGTGGGCCGCTACGTCACCGACTGGGCCGGTCCCGACGCCCTTTTGCGCCGGGTGAGCATCCGGCTGGGCGCGCCGAATTACCCGGGCGACACCATGGTTCTGAGTGGTCAGGTGGCCGCTGTCGACGAGTCGGCCGGCACCATCGTCGTAGAGGTCAAAGGAAGCAACCGGTTGGGCGACCACGTCACCGGTACGGTCGAGTTGGAGCCGGGGAAGTGAGCGGCGGACCGTTCGGTCGGCAGGTGGCCATCGCCGGAATAGGGGCGACGGACTTCTCCAAAGAGTCCGGGAGATCGGAGTTGCGCCTGGCCGTGGAAGCGACGCGGGCCGCCCTCGACGACGCCGGGTTGGGACCCGCCGACATCGACGGGTTCACGACGTTCACCATGGACAGCAACGCCGAGACGGAACTGGCCCGGGCCCTCGGCGTGGGGGACATGAAGTTCTTCAGCCGGATCCACTTCGGCGGGGGCGCGGCCGCGGCGGTGGTCCAGCAGGCGGCGCTGGCGGTGGGCGCCGGGATCGCCGAAACCGTCGTCTGCTACCGGGCGTTCAACGAGCGGTCGGGGCGCCGCTTCGGGATCGGGATGGTACCCAACGCCGCCGACCCGGGTTCGGAGGCGGTCGGCCGCTCGTGGTACTCGCCGTTCGGGTTGATAACGCCGGCCTCCTGGGTCGCCATGTTCGCCCGGCGGTACATGCACACCTACGGGGTGACGAGCGAGGACTTCGGGCGGATAGCCGTCATCGACCGGCAGAACGCGGCCACCAACCCGGCAGCCTGGTTCTACGAGCGCCCCATCACCCTGGAGGATCACCAGGCCAGCCGGTGGATCGTGGAGCCGCTCCACCTGCTCGACTGCTGCCAGGAGAGCGACGGGGCGGTGGCGCTCGTAGTCACCACCCTCGACCGGGCCCGCGACCTGGCCGGCCGGCCGGCGGTGATCAGGGGCGCGGCGCAGGGATCGTCGGCCGGTCAGGAGTCGATGACGAGTTACTACCGGCCGGACGCGGAGATGGCCGGCCTGCCGGAGATGGGACTGGTGGCCCGCCAGCTGTGGGCCCAGTCCGGCCTGGCGCCGGCCGACATGCAGACGGCGGTGCTGTACGACCACTTCACGCCGTTCGTGCTCGTGCAACTGGAGGAGCTCGGATTCTGCCGTCCGGGTGAGGCGGGCGGACTGGCCCGGGACGGCGTCCTCGATCTGGGCGGCCGCCTACCCATCAACCCGCATGGCGGCCAGTTGGGCGAGGCCTACATCCACGGGATGAACGGCATCGCCGAAGCGGTGCGCCAGTTGCGGGGTATTTCGGTCAACCAGATTCCCGACGTGGTCAATGCCGTCGTCACGGCCGGCACCGGGGTGCCGACGAGCGGCCTGGTTCTGTCCTCCGAGGCGGCCTGATCGGTGCGGGTCCTCGACGCCACGGTCGGGATCGCCGGCGCCTACTGCGGGAAGCTCCTGGCCGACAGCGGGGCCGACGTGTACCTGGCCGAGGTGCCGGGTGGTCACCCTTTGGCGGGCCGCCGGCCCAGCCCGGCGGCGGCGCCCGGCGCCCTCTTCGCCTTCCTGTCGGCGGGCAAGGTGGCGGCCGGTGACCGGACCGACTTCGACGTGGTCCTGGCCGACGCCGGGTCGGGGGCGCAACCGGTCCCGAGCCGCATCCGGGTGTCCTTCAGCCCCTTCGGGCTGGACGGCCCGTGGGCCACCCGCCCGGCGACCGAGATCACCCTGCAGGCGATGACCGGGTCCGTCGGCAAGCGGCGCCTGCCCGGCCGGCCGCCGGTCTTCGCCGGCGGGGCGCCCATCGAGTTCGCGGCCGGGTCCTACGCCGCAGCGG
>DASZNC010000085.1:0-4534 GCA_035551615.1 Acidimicrobiales bacterium | reverse complement strand
CCGAGACGTTCGGCGCGACCGTCGCCCACCGCGAGACGATCGACAAGGACGGGGTGGAGGAGGCGCTGCTCCAGGTCGCCGAGTCCTACGTGCAGTTGCTGACGCCGATCCGTGACGACTCGACCGTGGCCAAGTTCCTGGCCACCAAGGGCGAGGGCATCCACCACGTCGGCTACCGGGTGGCCGACTGTGCGGCCGCCCTCAATCAGGCGGTCTCGGCCGGCGCCAAGGCCATCGACGCCCAGCCCCGGCCCGGTTCGAGGGGCACGACCGTCGCCTTCCTCCACCCGAAGACGGCATTCGGCACCCTCATCGAGTTGGTCCAGGAGTAAGCGGTGCGGACGGCCCCCCGGAATCTTCGATCGAACGACCTGTGCTGGTGCGGTAGCGGCCGCAAGTACAAGCGTTGCCACAAGGGGTCCGAGGGCCGCGTCCGCCCTGGAGTTGTGTCAGCCATGCTGACAGTGCCAGACGGGATCGTGCCCACCGACTACTACCGCTCGGGAGAGCCGACCCGCCGCCCCGAGGAGATGGTCAAGTCGGCGGAGATCATCGACCGGATGCGGGTGGCCTGCCGGGTGGCGGCCGAGGTGCTCGATGTGACCGGCCGGGCGGTCGAGGTGGGCGTCACTACCGACGAGCTGGACCGCATCGCCCACCAGGCCTACATCGACCGGGGTTCCTTCCCGTCCACGCTGAACTACCACGGCTACCCCAAGTCGATCTGCACGTCGGTCAACGAGGTCATCTGCCACGGCATCCCCGACGACCGCCCGCTCGAGGACGGCGACATCGTCAACATCGACGTCACCGCCTACATCAACGGTGTCCACGGCGACTGCAGCGCGACCTACTGCGTCGGTTCGGTCGACCCGGACAGCCGGCGACTGGTCGAGGTCACCAGAGAGTGCCGGGACCTGGGTGTGGCGGCGGCGCGACCGGGCCGTCCTTTGTCCGATGTGGGACGAGCGATACAGGTGCACGCCGAGCAGCACGGTTACGGCGTGGTGCGGACGTTCGTCGGCCACGGCATCGGCGAGCAGTTCCACCTGCCGCCCAACGTTCCCCACTACTTCACCGAGTCGGCGTCGACGATCATGAAGCCGGGCATGACCTTCACGGTCGAGCCGATGATCACGATGGGCTCGTGGAAGGAGCGCATGTGGGACAACGGTTGGACGGCGGTCACCACCGACGGCCGCCGGACCGCTCAGTTCGAGCACACCCTCGTCGTCACGGACGAGGGGGCGGAAGTACTAACTGCTCTGCCCGGGTGAACAATCGGCCGTCGATGCCGGCCCGCCTGGCCGCGTCGACGTTCTCCTGCCGGTCATCGAAGAACACGACGTCGGGCGCCTCGACCGACAGCCCGGCCAGCACGTCGGCGTATATCTCGGGTTCCGGCTTGACCCGCCGCAGGTGGCAGCTGAAGAACCGGATTTCGAAGTCCCGGAGCCACTCGCGACGATCGATCTCCTTGGCCACCTCGACCGGCGCGTTGGACAGAATGGCCAGGCGCCAGCCCGCTTTTCGGGACGCCAGGGCGGCATCGACGCTCGGTTGATGGGGGTGCAGCCAGATGGCGTTGTCCAGGCGCTTCACGTCCCCGGTGCGCCCGGGGGCGACCAGGTCCCAGTAGGCGTCGAAGGAGAGATCGCCACGGTCGTACGGGCCACGGTGTTCCCAGTAGGTGCGGTAAAAGGAGTCAGCGTCCCGATATCCAGCCGCCTCCTGCAGTTGCGCCCATTCGTCGGCCGGCGGGGCTTCGCTCAGCACCTGGCCGTAGTCGAGCAGCAGCCAGCGGGTCATCGGTTCGGCGTCCTGCCGGGCGTCGGGTCGGGCACCGGCTCGTAGCGTAGGACGTCGGGCGCTCCGCCCTGGTAGCGAACAGCTGCCCGCATGGTTGATGCCTCCGGTCTGGTGGACGACCCACGTCTAGGGTCTCGGATCACCCTATGGACTTCAGCATCGAAGGCGGGGCGGACGGGATCCGGGTGCTGTCGATCGGACCGCCGCCGAACGAGTTCAACCCGGCCTTCCTGGACGGGTTCGGCGCCGCCCTGGACGCGGTCGAGTCGGACCCGGCCGCCACCGGCCTGGTGACGGTCGGCGCCGACAAGCACTATTCCAACGGCTTCGAGCTGGCCCACCTGGCCGGGCTGGCCGATCCGATGCCGTTCGTCGAGCGGTCGTGCCGGCTGCTGGCCCGGCTCCTCGTCTTCCCCCTGCCGACCGTCGCCGCCGTCAACGGGCACGCCTTCGGCATCGGCGCCATGCTCGCTCTGGCCCACGATCAACGGGTCATGAACTCGGAGCGGGGTTGGCTGTGCCTGCCCGAGATCGACATGGGCCTGAGGCTCCACCCGTTCATGCAGGAGCTGGTCGTGGCCCGCCTCGGGTCGCCGGCGGCGACCGATGCCGTCATCGGCGGCGGGCGCTACGACGGCGCCGCAGCTGCGGCGGCCGGTTTCGTGCACGAGGTGGCGCCGGCGGAGTCGGTCGTCGGTGTGGCCGTGTCCCTGGCCCACGCCCGGGCTGGTCGTGACCGCGGCGTGACGGCGGCCATCAAGACCGACCTGTTCGGTCCGATCCTGGCTCGCCTCCCGCCGGCCTGACGCCGCCGCCCCCGATTCCCCGCGATAAGTGGTGTATGCCACCAGAAATCGCGGTCAAAGGGAGGCCCGGCCGGCCCGGCGGTGGGGGCGACGGTCACGCCCACCGGCCGCCCGGACAGGGACCGGTCGGGACGGGCGGGCTGGTGGCTAAGGTCCGCGACATGACCTCGTTCGTTGACGTCGCCGGCCGGAAGCTCGCCTACGCCACATGGGGTGACCCAGGAGGGTTCCCCGTGTTCGCGCTGCACGGGACGCCGGGGTGCCGGCTCAACCGGCACCCGGTCGACGAGAAGGTGGCCGCCACCGGCGTCCGGCTCATCACCTACGACCGGCCCGGCTACGGCCAGTCCGAGCGCCACGCCGGGCGGCGGGTGGTCGACTGTGTGGGCGACGTGGCCGCCATCGCCGACGATCTGGGGATCGACCGCTTCGCCGTCACCGGAGGCAGCGGCGGCGGGCCTCACTCCCTGGCCGTGGCCGCCCGCCTACCGGAGCGGGTGCTGCGGGCCCGCTGCGTGGTCGGGCTGGTGCCGTACGGCACACCGAACTTCGACTGGTTGGCCGGCATGGACCCGGAGAACGTCAAGGAGTTCGGGTGGGCCCTGGCCGGCGAGGACACGTTGATCCCCGAGTTGGAGCGGGAGGCGGCGGCGCTGGTGGAGCGGGTGAAGGCCGACCCGACCCGGGCGCTGGAGGGCTTCGAGCTGTCCGATGCCGACCGGGCGGCCATGGCGGACCCGGTCCGTCAACAGATCATGACCGAGGCCATTCCCGAGACGTTTGCGAATGGCGTGTGGGGTTGGGCCGATGACGACCTGGCCTTCGCCGTGGAGTGGGGCTTCGACGTCGGCGAGATCACCGTCCCGACCGAGGTCTGGTACGGCGCCACCGATGTGCTGGTCCCCGCCGCCCATGGCGCCTGGCTGGCCGAGCATGTGCCCGGCGCCATCGTCAAGGTCGAACAGGCCAAAGGTCACATGTCGCTCCCGGACGAGGAGCTCGACAACCTGCGGGCTCTGGCCGACGCCGCCCGTTCGTGACAGCCGGATCGGCGGCGCCGTACGTGGCTCACGCCAAAGCGTCCGGGGGCATCGAGGGCTACTCCCCCGAAGACCACTAGGACCACGTCGGCCGGGACCCGGAACCGTACCGCCCCCCAGACCAGTGCCGCGGTCAATGTGACGGCGGCCAACTGGGCGACGAGCGGTAGGACGCTCTGCCCGCGCCGGACGAGCAGGACCAACCCGACGCCGGCGATCGGCACCAGGGCGGCATACGCCCACAGGCACGCAGTGTTGGCCCACTGCGGGCGGCCGTCGTCGCCATTGGCGTCGGCGTCGCGGACCGGTTGGTAGACCTCCCACAACCGCCCGACGCGAGCCGCGACCACGACGGGCAGGCGGCTCAGATGATGGCCGACGTAGGTGAGCCCGGCCTGGCGGGCCGCCTCGTCCTGAACCGACTCGTCACCGTGGGCCGCCGGCCCGGGTAGCGGGCAGGTCGGTGACCAGGTCCCGATGCCAGCCCCGTAATAGGTGGGGGGACAGTTGGCGCCGTGGAGCGTGCCGTCATCGGTGGACATCAGCACGGGTCGCTGAAAGGTGACCAGGTTCCTGATGACCCAGGGGCTGACGGTGGCGCCCGTCGCCACGACGACGGAGACGACGAGCAGGGCGACCTGCCGGCCGCCTCGGTGGCGAACGGTCACGACCAGAGGTAGGACAAGGACGAACAGCAGCAGCACCGCCTCGTCACGCGTGAGCATGGCCAAACCGATGGCGAGGCCGAGTCCGGCCGCCCGTTGCGGCGACGGGCGGGCCGCCACGCGGTAGCTCAGCACCACGATGGCCGCCGTCAGAACGGCGAACAGCCCTTCCGACATGAGGCCTCCGTCGGTCACCCACAGGGGCGGGTAGACG
>DASZNC010000084.1:0-18718 GCA_035551615.1 Acidimicrobiales bacterium | reverse complement strand
GTAGCCATCCGCTTACTGGCAGAATGTCGGGTTTCACATCCTTATGTGCCGATAGGGATGCTTCTGCATTCGGTGCCGACAACCCACTCGGGGCTGAATTCCCCGTCCATAATGGCTCATCCCCGCATAGACAACACCTATTCGAGCGATAAATACAACCAGTTGGACTTATCGGACGAACCGGCTCACACTTTCAAAATGGACGTGTTCATAGCTGGGGCTGGAATCGCCGGACTGGCGGCCGCCATCGCCATGACCACGGCCGGCCATGACGTCGAGATAGCCGAGCAGGCCATTGAGCTGCGGGAGATCGGCGCCGCTCTGTCGCTTTGGCCCAATGCCCTGGCCGCCCTCGACCACCTCGGCGTCGGCGACCGGGTCCGAGAGGCGAGCGTCGAGGCGCCGACCGCATCCGTTCGGGCCACTTCGGGTCGCCACATCGTCGACTTCGACAACGATCCGCTGCGCCGCGCGCTGGGCGGTCTGCCGGTGATCGTGCTCAGGGCCGAGCTCCAACGGGCCCTCCTCGAGGAGTGCGCGCAACTGGGCGTATCGGTAGGTCTGGGATGCGCCGTAGAGGGCGTCCGACTCGACCGGTCACGGGTTCTGGTCCGCACCTCGCACGGCGAGTCACAGTTCGATGCGGTGATCGGCGCCGACGGGATCAGATCGCAGGTGCGTTCGGCCCTGGGCGTCGACGACACGGTTCGGGACTGTGACCGGGTGGCGTGGCGGGCCATGATCCCGAACACAGACGGGCTGGTGGCCGATACGTGGCTGACCGTCGGCACCGGTTTGCAGCTGATCGCGTCGCCTGCGCCGGGCGGTCTCATCTACTGGGCCGCCGACACGCCGGGTGGGGACATGCCGAGCGGCGACGACGATCCGAAGCGGATCCTGCGCCGCCGGTTCGACGGTTGGCACGATCCCATCGGACGACTGGTCGACGCCACCCCGGGAACGGCCCTGGTGATCAACCGCATCGTCGATCGACGTCCTCCGAAGCACCTCCGGCAGGGGCCGGTCGTGCTGATCGGCGATGCGGCCCATGCCATGACGCCGGACCTGGGCCAGGGGGGCTGCCAGGCCCTCGAGGACGCCGCTCTCCTCCTGGCCTGCTCGAGATCCCGGAAGGATGACGACCCGGCCGGGCTCTTCGAGACCTTCGAGCGGATCCGTGTGCCTCGCGTGCGCCGGATCGTCAGGGACTCCCACCTGATCGGCCGTCTGGCTACCGCTCCGCAACGGCCCGTGGCCGCCGCCCGGGATGCGATGACCCGGTTGGTGCCCGAGTCGCTCCATCACCGACGCTTGACGGGCTACGCCTCGGTGGAGGCATTCGAACGCCAGCTGCGGATGCTCTGACGACCGATCACGGCTGTCCGGTCGGGCATCTAGTACGTTCAGCGACCGAGCGGTATGGCCCTTGAACGGTACAGCGACGACGCCAGACGAGCTGTTGAGGGGGCTACCCGCGAAGCCCGCGAGCTGGGCCACGGACAGGTCGGCACCGAGCACCTGCTTCTCGGTCTGCTCGGAGAGCCGGAAAGCACCGCGGCCCGGGCGTTGGCGGCCGGCGGTGCGTCGCTTGCGCTCTGCCGGGACAAGGTGATCGAGGCCCTGGCCCGGCGCCCGCCACTCGGTCGCGTCGCGCCCGGCCAGCAACTTCCGCTATCCGACCGCGCCGCACGCACCCTGGATCGGGCCGGCCGGCTGGCTCCGAGGATGGGCAGCGAACAGGTCCTGTCCGAGCACCTGTTGGCCAGCCTGCTCGACGTCGAGGGCACCGCCGGTCAGGTCCTGCGCGGCCAATCGGTCGATCTGGCCGCCGTCCGCCACGCCCTGGCCGCGGCCGACGAGCCCGCTGAGGCACCGATTCAGGAGCCGGCCGAACCGGTGGTCACTGGTCCGGTGTGCGGCCGGTGCGGCGCCTCACTGGTCGGCTCGCTGGCCCGGGCCCGGATCCATTCGGTGGATGCGATCGTCTTCTACTGCTCCCAGTGCGGAACCGCATTGGGCGCCACCGCGGGGGCCACCCGCCGGCAGTAGCGCTCAGGCTTCGCTGTGGGTGACGGGCTCCTCGCCCATCCATTCCCGCAGGGTGTTCTTCAGCTTGATCTGCTGGATGAAGATGTCGTGCTCGGGATCGAGCGCCGGGTCAGCCGTCATCGGCGCCTTGAAGTAGAAGCTGAGCCACTCCTGCACGCCCTTCTCGCCGGCCCGAGCGGCCAGATCGAAGAACAGCGCCAGGTCGAGGACGAGTGGCGCGGCCAGAATCGAGTCCCGGCACAGGAAGTTGACCTTGATCTGCATCGGGTAGCCCATCCACCCGAAGATGTCGATGTTGTCCCAGCCCTCCTTGTTGTCGCCGCGGGGCGGGTAGTAGTTGATCCGGACCACATGATCGACGTTTCCGTACAGGTCCGGGTAGGCCTCCGGCTGGAGGATGGTGTCGATCACGCCCAGCTTCGACACCTCCTTGGACTTGAAGTTCTCGGGATCGTCCAGCACCTCGCCGTCACGGTTGCCGAGGATGTTGGTGGAGTACCACCCGCGCAGGCCCAGCATTCGGGACTTGAGGCCGGGGGCCAGGATCGTCTTCATCAGGGTCTGGCCGGTCTTGAAATCCTTGCCGCCGATCGGCACGCCTTCGCGCTCGGCCAGAGCGAGCATGCACGGGATGTCACAGCTCAGGTTGGGCGCACCGTTGGCGTAGGGGACGCCTGACATGATGGCCGCGTAGGCATAGATCTGGCTCGGCGAGATCATCTCGTCGCTGTCGCGCAGTCCCTGCTCAAAGGACTCGATGGTGGCATGGACGTCGGTGACATCGCGGTACGCCTCGGTCGACGCACACCACACCATGACGAGCCGGTCACAGTCGTTCTCCACCCGGAAGCGCTCGATGTCGGCCATCAGCTGCTCGGCCATCTCCATCTTCGATGCGCCGCCCTTCACCCGGGTCCCGTTCAGCCGGCTCACCCAACTCTGGTCGAAGACGGCGTCCATCGCCACGATGCCCTCGAGCTCACCCGAGATGGCGGCCAGGTCCCGCTCCTCGAGCACGCCGGCCGTGCGGGCCGCCTCGAGCGCGTTGGCCGAGATCGGATCCCATGCGCCGAACACGATGTCGTCGAGCGCGGCCAGGGGCACGAAATCCTTGATGAGCGGGTTGCGCCCCTCGTCGCGTCCGCCCAGGCGGATGTGGGCCATCTGGGTGAGGGAGCCGATCGGAGTGGCGCCCTGCGAACGGGCGGCCAGCACTCCGGCCATGAATGTCGAGGCGACGGCCCCTAGGCCCGGGGTGAGGATCCCGAGGCGGCCGGAGGCGGGAGCGATGGAGCGCGAACTGGACATGGGTTGAAGTTTAAATAGATCTAAATCTACGTCAACGATTGTTCAGAAAGACTGAACTATTATTGCGTCATGCCGACTCTCCGGCCGAGCGGCGACATCGCCGTACCGAACCTGACCGTGCAGCAGTTGGAATACCTGGTGGCAGTGGCCGACGCGCCCACGTGGGCCGTGGCCGCCGCCGTCGTCGGGGTGACGCCGAGCGCCATGAGCCAGGGCCTGGCCGAACTGGAGCGACGGGTCGGGATATCCTTGTTCGAGCGGGACGGGCGCCGTCGGGTGCTCGCCCCCACTGCTGCGCCGGTACTGGCCCATGCCCGCGAGGTGGTCGCCCGGACAGTGGACCTGGCCCGCTACACCTATCAGCTGCGCGAGGGCAGAGGTGGCTCCCTCCGGGTCGGGATGATCGATGCCGCCGCCGTCATCCACTTCTCCCACCTCCTGCGCCACTTCCGGGCCGAACGCCCCGACCTCGATCTGCGTCTGACCGTCACCAGTTCGGCGGCGCTTCTGGACCAGTTGCGGCGGGCCGAGCTCGACCTGGTCGTGTGCGTGGAGCCGCCCCGCTTCGTCGACTCGACCATCTCCCGCCCGCTCATGAGCGAATCTCTGCTCGTGCATGCCCCTGATCGACGATCGCTCGAGCGACCGGCCCGGGACTGGGGGCCGTGGGTCAGCTTCCCGTCCGACTCGCACACCCGATCGGTCATCCAACGGGCCCTGCGGCAGATCGGGGCGCCGTTCAACGTGGTGGCCGAGTCCCACCAACCCGAGGTCCTCCGCGAGATGGTGCGGGTCGGGCTGGGCTGGACGGTGCTCCCGGCGGCGGCCCGGCGCAGCGACACCGCCAATCTGGCCGTCGGTCCCCAGATCGCGCTGCGGCAGCTGATCGTCGCCCGCCGCTCCGACGCCGTGGCCAATCCGGCCGGCCTTGCTCTCGAAGAGGCGCTCAACCGGGCGGTCGCCGACTGATCAGTTCAGGCCGGGTTGCAGGCGATCAGCCTCGAGTCGGTCAGGGCCTCGGTCCGGCGGTTCGCGATCGCCTGATATTCCGGTGAGCTGACCATCTCGAGGAAGGCCCGCCGGGAGGGATACTCGACCAGAACAACGGCGTCCCACCGGTCACCGGGCTCGCCGATCACCACGCCATCGGGCTTTCCCTGCCACAGGATCTGGGCGCCGGCCCGGACCAGGCACGGGAACACCCCTTCCCCGTAATGGGCGTAGGCGGCTGCGCCCCCGTCGGGGCGGAAGCGCAGCAGGTTGACCATCACTACCGGCCCCGGCTCCGAAGACCCGGCCAGTTCGGCGATCTGCTCTGGCGTCGGCTCGATGAACATGGAGGTCACCATAAACCCTGCCTCGACCCCGCCGAGGGGAAAGGGCCGAGCCGCTATTCCACGGTCGGGCCCGCCATCAGGTCGGGCCGGTCCTCCGAAGCCCGCTCGTCGAAGGTGGCATCGATCTTCTCGAAGCCCTTGAACCTCTGGATATGGGCATAGGACTCGTACGCCGACTGGTCGGCCTCGGTCAGGTCGACATTGTCGGTGAACGGCGTGAGAAGGGCCCTCGGCCACAGATGGCGGTGGAGCACGGCGTTCACCTCGGCCCCGAGCATGACCACGACGGCCAGCAGGTAGATCCACGCCAACATGCCGAGGACCAAGCCGAACACACCGTAGACCTCCTGGGAGGCGTGCAGTTTGTGGGCCAGGTAATAGGTGCCGCCACTTTGGACCAGCTGCCACAGCACCGCAGTGGTGAGGGCACCCGGCAGCACTTCCCGGATGGTCACGTCGCGGGCGGTCATCGAGCGGAAGGCGGCCACGAACACCACCGAGTTGAGGACGACCCCGACCACGATGGCGCCGACACGGAACAAGCCGCTCACATGGAGCGCCGGCACGTAGCTCGAGGAGTCGGTGGCCAGACCGGTCAGGCTGGTCGACAGCAGGGCGCCGGTGCCCAGACCGGCCAGCAGCACCAGGCTCCGGGCCCGTGACTTGATCGGGTTCGGGCGATTGTTGCGGGGAATCCCCCAGATGTGGTTGAACGCGTTCTGGCCGGCCTGCATCACGCCCAAGCCGCCATACAGGCTGCCCAGGATTCCGAATATGAGGCCGGTGCCCGAGCCCTTGTACTGGTGCACGTTCGTCTGCACCTGTTTGCCGACGATCGGGAACTGTGACAGAGCCGAGTTCAGCACCTGATGCTGGAGATGGGCGTTCCCCTGCAGCAGGAAGCCGAGCACAGTGACGGCCAGGAGCAGGAGCGGGAACAGCGAGACGAACCCGTAGTAGGTGAGCAGGGCGGCCAGGTAGCCGGCTTGATCATCGAAGAACTTGTAGACGACGGCGATGGGAACGCCGAGCCAGGGATGGCCTTGCTGGTATCGATCAATGCGGCCGGCCATTCGTCTCCCGCGGTGATTCCTGGGGCCCAGGTTGAGCGAGATATACCCGTTGGCCGCCGTCCGCTAGTCAGGACCGGGCCTACTCCAGTTGGCTGATCACGTCGGCACCGAAAACAGCGAGGGTCTCAGGGCGGGCGAAGTCACAGAACCAGGGATAGACCCGCTCGACCCCCCGTTCGGCCAAGGCGGAGAAGTACTCGACCAGCTCGGCTGTGGTCCCGACCACTGCGGTCGGTCCGAACCGCCGGCGGGTCGTGGCCGTGACCTCCTCGCGCTGCGCCTCGGTCGGAACGACGGCGACCTGAATCTGGATCGACACCCGGGCGTCGCCGGCCAAGTGGCGCATCTCGTCGATCTTGTCCACGATGCCGGTGTGCACGTTCCACCAATCGGCGTGGGCGGCGACCAGTTCCATCGTCTTCTTCCCGGCGCCGCCGATGACGATCGGAATGCGGCCTAACGGAGCGGGTGACTGCGCCGCCTGTTTCATCGTGAAGAACTGCCCGTCGTAGTCGAATGTCTCGCCACTCCAGAGCAATTTGACGATCTCCAGGGTTTCCTTCAGCCGGGCGACGCGCGCCCGGGCCTCCGTTGTGCCCACGCCGAAGGTGACGAACTCGTCGGGCACGGAACCCCACCCGATGCCCAGGTCGAATCTCCCGTTCGACACATGGTCGAGCGACACCGCCTCCCGGGCCAGCACCGCCGGGTGCCGGAAGGCGTCGCACATCACCAGGGTGCCCATGCGCAGCCGGTCGGTATGGGCGGCGACCCAGGTGCTGGTCACGACGGCTTCGTACATCGGCGTCTGGAACGCCAGCGGCGGGGCCAGATGGTCCATTCCCGCCATCCCTACGAAACCGGCCGCTTCGGCGGCCTGGGCCTTCCGAACGATGTCGGCCATGGCCATGCGCATCTGGGGCAGGAACAGATAGAAGTCCATGACCTGTCAGCGTGCCCGGCCGCCGGAGCGCCGTCCAGCCCCGACCTGCGCCGGGCGCCGATCCTGGAGCCTCCGCGTGGAGCAGAAGTACCGTCGGGCGGTGTCCGCCTCGCCTGTAATCATCGAAGCCGCCATCAACGGAGTGACGAGCAAGGAGCGTAATCCCAACGTCCCCCGCACGCCGGAGGAGATCTCGGTGGACGCCTTGGCGTGTATCGAGGCGGGCGCGGCCGTCGTCCACAACCACATCGACCGGGCCGGCATCACCGAGGGCGAGGCGGCCGAACGGTACCTGGAGGGTTGGCGACCGGTCCTGGCCGAGCGACCGGATGCGCTCCTCTATCCGACCGTCCACTTCGGCCGGTCCATCAGCTACGAGCACCTGGTGCCTCTCGCCGAGAGCGGGTTGCTCCGGATCGGGCTCACCGATCCCGGTTCGGTCAACCTGGGATCGGTCGACGATCAGGGCGTGCCGGTTGGCGCATTCGTCTACGCCAACTCCTTCGAGAGCGTGGCGCGGGCGTTCAGGATATGCGCCTCCCACCGGCTGGGTCCGAGTCTGGCCATCTACGAGCCTGGCTTCTTGCGCACCACTATGGCCTGGTGGCGGGCCGATCGGCTGCCCCAGGGTGCGATGGTGAAGCTGTATTTCAGTACTGACCGGGGACTGCTCGGCGCCCCCTTCGGGCTGCCCCCGACGGTGACCGCCCTGGATGCGTACCTCGAGATCCTGGACGGCAGTGATCTGCCGTGGGCCGTCTCGGTGGTCGGCGGGGACGTCGCCGACAGCGAGATCGCCCCTATCGCCCTCCAGCGTGGCGGCCACCTCCACCTGGGCCTCGAGTTCTACGGCGGGCCGGACACACCCACGAATGTCGAGTTGGTCGACCGGGCGGTTGCATTGTGCAGGGCCGCCGGCCGGCCGATCGCCACGCCGGTCCAGGCGGCCCGGATTCTTCAGCTTCCGTCGAGCTGAGTTCAGAGCGGCTACTCAGATCTCACCGGTGGCGTCGTATATCCAGGACATGTCGGCCGACATGAGTGTCTCCGTCCACCCGGGCGGTGCGGCATTGATCAGCGTGCTGTAATCCCAATAGTCGGCCCACAGAGCGATCCGGCCGGCGACCACCCGGTGGACACTGACGAAAGGGAGTACCACCGTCTCGCCGGACGGCCACTGCCACCGTTCGGAATGCTCGTACATCACCGTCTCGCCCTCCCCCACCATCCGGCCGTCGTAGTTCTCGTACGACGCCAGCGGCTCTAGCCCGAGACGCAGGCGGGCCAGGATGTCCCTGGGCCCGCGGGCTGCGACCGCTGGTCCGGTGGGCACGTCGTAATAGATGCACTCCCCGGCCAGCACCTGACCCACGGCCGGCCAGTCCCGCGCCGCGAGGGACGACCACAGCGCCGCCACAACTTCCTTGGGAGAATCTGTCACGGTCCGGGAATGTATCCGCAGTCCGCCGGGGCCGCCGCCCTGCGCCCTGCTGGATGATCGGCGCCGTCGCGGCTCGTAGCGTTGATCAGACCTGTCCGGACGTCCCGACCGGCCGTCACGTGCGATGCTCTCGTCCATCACCGATGCCACCCGGCCGTGATCCGGCGATAGGAGCCAACATGCCCGATACCGTCTTCCTCACCGACCGCATTGAGGTGACCCGCCCGATCGCCGCGTCCCCGACGGCGATATTCGACGTTCTGCGCAGCCCGGCCGGGCACGTGGCCATTGACGCATCGGGCATGCTCCAGGACTTCACCGGCGAGCCGGCCGAGAAGGTGGGAGACACCTTCATGATCCACATGGACCGCGAATCGCTCAACGACGTCCCGCTCGGCAAGTACGACGTGACCGTGCACATCATCGCCTTCGAGCGCGACCGGGAGATCGCCTGGAACCTGGGCCCGGACATCCCGTTCCCGCACTTCTACGGATACCGGATCGAGCCGGGCGATGACGGAACGACCAACGTGACCTCCTACTACGACTGGTCGAAGGTCACGGGCGACATCAAGGATCGTTTCCCGATCATCCCGGAATCCGCCTTGAGGGCCACCCTCGGCATTCTCGACCGGACGGTCCGCAAGGGACTCTGACCGACGGGCCACCGGACGCGGCGAAGAGGGCCCGAATCTTCAGGGCCCTCCTCCTGCTGCTGCCGGTCCCTCCGCTGCCTACAGAGCGGGCCATCCAGCGGCCAGTCGTCCAGAGCCCTTCGTGGCCCGAGCCGTTGCCAACAGTTTCGGCGCCACAGATAAACCGGGAACCTACTGATTCCCAATGAGGTCCCATTTGTCCCCCACAACAGACGGACCGGAGACCTTCAGAAGCGCTCGCGCCGCACGGTTGCCTTCCGGCCCCGGATCTTGGTTCCCCGCATGGCCGAGATCACCTCGTCCGCATGAGCGTCCGGCACCTCGACCAGCGAGAACCGTTGGCTGATCTCGATGGAACCCAGGTCCCGTCCGCTGAGGTGGGTCTCGCCGGTGATGGCGCCGACCAGGTCCTGAGGGCGGACACCGGAATCGCGGCCCACACTGATGTAGAGGCGGGTGGCGGCACCGGACGAGGCCCGGGCCGGGCGGCGGTCACCTTTCGGCGACGCGACCACCGCCGCTTCGGGGATGTCCTCGTCGTCCTCGTCGGACCCGGAGGCAACGTGGGCCAGCTTGACCGCAGCCAGGGCCACCTCCATCACGTCGAACTCGTCGGCCAGTGACTCGACGACCACCCGGAAACCGTCGAGATCGTCGGCGAGGATGGTCTCACGGAGCGCGGCGCGGGTGAGGTCGAGGCGGCGGGCCCGGAGGTCGGCCACCGTGGGCACCTTGTGGATGGCCACCCGCCGCTTGGTCACCCGCTCGATGGTCTTGAGCATCCGGTGCTCCCGCGGTTCCACCAGGGTGATCGCCACGCCGGCCCGCCCGGCCCGACCGACCCGGCCCATCCGGTGGATGTAGGACTCGACCGATGCCGGCATGTCGAAGTTCACCACGTGCGACAGCTGCTCGATGTCCAGGCCGCGGGCGGCCACATCGGTGGCGACCAGCAGATCGGCGGTCCCGCTGCGCAACCGTCCCATGACCCGGTCCCGCTGCTCCTGGCTCATCCCGCCGTGGAGCGCTTCAGCCCGGTAGCCGCGACCGTTGAGGGTCTCGGTGAGCGCGTCCACGTTCTCGCGCGTCCGGCAGAACACCAGGGCAGCGACCGGTGCCTCCACATCCAGAATCCGGCCCAGCCCGGTCGCCTTGTGCGCCCGCTGCAGCACATAGGCATGGTGCTCGACCAGTGGCGCCGCCTCGTCGCTCGTGGCCGGCTCGGCGATCCGTATGCGTTCCGGATCACGGAGGTGGCGACGGGCGATGGCATCGATGCGCGCCGGCAGGGTGGCGGAGAACAGCACCGTCTGCCGATCGGCCGGCGTCTCTGTCAGGATCGCTTCGAGGTCCTCGGCGAAGCCCATATCGAGCATCTCGTCGGCCTCGTCCAGGACGACTACCTCCAGATTGGCCAGGTGCAGAGTGTTGCGGTTGATGTGATCCACCGCCCGCCCAGGCGTGGCGACGACCACGTCGACACCGGAGTCGAGAGCCCGCAACTGGCGGCCGATGGGCTGACCCCCGTAGATCGGCACCACCCTGACCCCCAGCTCACGACCGTAGCGGTGGAGCGCTTGTGACACCTGCATAGCCAGCTCCCGCGTCGGAACCAGGATCAGGGCGACCGGGTCACGGCCGCGCTCGCCGCGGTCCAGACGCTGGAGGATAGGCAGGGCGAAAGCGGCCGTCTTCCCCGTCCCGGTAGCCGCTTGGCCCAGGATGTCCCGCCCTTCGACCATCACCGGGATGGCCGCCGCCTGGATGGGGGTTGGCTCCTCGTAGCCCAGACCGGCCAATGCCCCGAGGATCTCGTCGCGTAGGCCCAGCTCGACGAATGTCGTAGACCTCTCGGCCGGTGTATCGGTCACAGATGGAAACTCCTGGCGTACCGCAGCTGCGGTACTAGCAATTCGGGGGCCTGCCACTGTACGTCCCGAGCGGGATCAGAGATGCGCGGTCGGCAAATCCCGCAGTTCTTCGCTGCGCTCGAGGGGATGGGCCGGGTGCCGACCACGTCGATCCCCGTTATATGCAAGGTTGAGAGGCGGAGTACGGCTAGTCCGAGGAGAGAGCCGTGGGTGCACTTGAGGGTCGGATTGCGGTGATAACCGGGGCCGGTCGGGGCATCGGCCGGGAGCACGCCCTGCTCTTCGCCCGGGAAGGAGCGAAGGTCGTGGTCAACGACCTGGGCGGGGCCGAGGACGGCTCGGGCGCCGACGCCGGTCCGGCCCATGATGTGGCCGACGAGATCACCGCCCTCGGTGGCCAGGCCATCGCCAATACCGACAGCGTCGCCGACTTCGCCGGCGCCGAACGGCTCATCCAGACGGCTGTCGACGGCTTCGGAGGGCTTGACGTGCTCATCAACAATGCCGGCATCCTGCGCGACCGGATGCTGGTCAACATGACCGAAGCCGAATGGGACGATGTCATACGCGTCCACCTCAAGGGTCACTTTGCCCCTCTGCACTTCGCCGCCCGCTACTGGCGCGACCAGAGCAAGGCGGGCCGCACCGTCAATGCCGCCGTCGTCAACACCTCCTCCACCTCCGGCCTGTTCAACAATCCCGGTCAGAGCAACTACGGAGCAGCCAAGACCGGCATCTCCAGCCTCACCATCATTGCCCAGAAGGAGCTGGAACGCTACGGCGTAAGGGTCAACGCCATCGCCCCCGCCGCCTACACCCGGCTGATCGGCACCATCCCCGGTCGCCAGGCACCGCAGGAAACCGACGAGTGGTCACCCCACGACCCAGCGAACATCGCCCCCTTCGTCGCCTACCTCAGCACGGCCGACTGCCCCATACGCGGCCGCGTCTTCCTCGTCCGGGCCGGCGACGTCTACCTGTTCCAGCCATTCGCCATTGTCGACCACATCCACAAGGACGGACAGTGGGACATCGGCGAACTGACCGAACAAGCCGCCCACTTCGCCACCGTCCCCTTCCAGCTCAACGACCCGTTCCGGCCCGACCCGTCCACCTAGCTACCGCCATCCAGATCGGCCGGGGACCGGTCCCGCTCCGGGTTCAGGATCATCCGACGGCCCCACGGGCGGCGTGACGTCCGGCGAACAAGTGGGCCCGCATTACCGCCTCTGCCCAATCCGGATCGCCCGCTTCGCAGGCATCGATGAGCTCCCGATGGTGGCGGAAACTGCGTGCCAGTTGGTCGGGTGTGTAGAGCTGGAACGTCAAGGCCACCAGTCCCCGCTGGACGACCGTCCCGATCGCCGCCGTCAGCCGTCGGTTTTCTCCGACCGACATGATCGCCCGGTGGAATTGGTTGTTCAGGTCGGTCAGCCTCTCGAACCGGTCCATTCCGGCCTGGTCGACCTCCTGCTCCATCTTGTCCGCGTACCGCCGGAGATCATTCAGCATCTCGGGTGTCGCCCGCGTCGCCGCCAGCCTCACGCCCCGCCCTTCCAGCTGAACTCTGAGCTCGAAAATCTCATCCAGATCACGGTCGGTCCAGACGGTGACGCGGGCGCCCCGGTGCGGTAGCAGCTCAGCCAGACCTTCGGCGTCGAGGCGGCGCAGGGCCTCCCGGATTGGCGTCCGACTCACGCCCAACCGGTCGGCGATCTCCTCCTCCCGAAGCGACATCCCCGGGCGGTACTCGCCGCTGAGGATCCCATCGCGAATCGCGCTGTAGGCCCGCTCGGTCGCAGTGGCGGTGATGGACATCCGCCGCCATTGTATGCAACGTCGTTACGCGTTCCTGGATCGCCTCGACTCAAACTTGGCCGCTTTGCGCCGCTTGCGCTCGGCAATCTGGCGCCGAGTGTCGCTCGCGCCTTGTGAGGCCGATTCGGCCGTCAACCGGAGCCATGCCTCAAAGCGTTCGGGTTCGAGATGCCCGTCGGAGGCCGCTGCTGCGATCGCACACCCGGACTCGCCCGTGTGCGAGCAGTCGGGATACCGGCACTGGGCGACCAGTTCTTCGATATCGCTGAACGCTTGGGCCACGCCCTCGCTGGCGCCGAGCACCGAAAGCGCCCGCATTCCCGGGGTGTCGATCAATAGACCGCCCTGCGGAAGCACAACCAGTTCGCGATGGGTGGTTGTGTGCCGGCCGGCCCCGTCGGCGCGTACCGCACCGGTCGCCATGATCTCGGAACCGGCCAGGAGATTGGTCAAGGTCGATTTTCCCGCTCCGGACAGTCCCAGGAGGGCCACGGTACGACCGGGCAGGAGGTACGACTTCAGGGCGGGGACACCGTCTCCGGACCTCGAGCTGACCGCCACGACACTGACTTCGGCGGTCGTCGTCCTGACAGCGTCGACCGCCTTGGCCACGTCCGGCGGCGAGACGGTATCGGACTTGGTGATGACCACCACCGGTGTCGCGCCACTGTGCCAAGCCAGGGCCACGAACCGTTCCAGGTGGCGGGGCGAGAGGCTTCCGTCGAGCGCGTCGCAGACGAACACCGTGTCGATGTTGGCGGCGATGACCTTTGCGCTGGCACCTCCACCGTCCGACGTCCGGCGGAAAGCGGCTCGGCGAGGCAGCACGCTCGCGATGCGCGCGGTTCCGGCTCCGATCCGGCCGTCGACCGCAACCCAGTCCCCCACCGCCAGATCGACCGCCCTATCGGAGGTGACACGGACGTCGGCCGATCCGGTCATGACGGTGCACATGCCACGGTCGACCCGAGACACACGGGCGGGCCAGAGAACCGGATCGCCGAGATCGACCAGGGCCGACCTCCAACCGTCGTCCCATCCGAGAGCAATCAAATCCGACGGCGCCGACACTATGTGCTTCTTCTTGACCTCATCGGAGCTGCGCCCCGACGTGGTTCGCAGGAATGGACGGTGATCTCGCCTACCTCACGCGACTGTGCGCACTGGCCATCAGCCACCAACCTTCGGAGGTCGGCCCGGCTTTCGTGTCCACGATCGTTGGAACTCCCCGATCTGCCAGGCCGTCCACACGGGACCGGCGGCCAGGTCCGCCACCGGCGGCGGGAAGACCGGGTGGCTGCGGGCCAGTTCGCCAACCCGCTGCTTGGAAACGTCCAACCTTGTCGCCACCTCGGCGACCCCGAGCAGCTCCGGTAGTCCCGGAAGATCGTCGGGCTGATCGCCCCGGCGGGCGGTCATGGACACGACCGACCACGCCAACTGGTCGTCCATTGCGCTGTTCCATGCCTTCAGCGCCGTCTCAGTCGCTTGCAGGACCAGTCGCGCATTGACAGAGAACGTGGCCACGATGCGTCCGTGCCCGAAAGTCGCGGACCCGTGAGTGTCGAGCCGGGCGATGACCCGTTCCGACAGGTCTTCGATATCGCCGGTGTACGCCTCGTTCACTGCCTCCACAGTGCAGAGCCATTGGGGCATGAAACTCTTCCCTTCGTCTGGACTCCAGAGTACCTTAACTCTTAACTCCATCAGGGATATCCCGTACGGGATCGGCTTGGGAGAGAATGATCCGGTGGACGCCAGGACAGTGGTCGAACAGGGATACGACTGCCTGCACAGCACGTACGCGGCGTCGAACAGGGATACGACTGCCTGCACAGCACCTACGCGGCGTGGACGTCCGCCGGCGCCGCGATCTGCGTCACCGCTACATCGACCGGATCGTCGAACTAGGCATATCACCAGGAGCCGCTGCTCGATCTGGCCTGCGGCACCGACCGGCACGCGGCCGCCTACCTCATCGACACGGGCTTCGGGTCAGCGGCGTGGACATCTCCTCCAAGAGAATGGAGGTGGCCAGGCGCGACGTGCCACGCAGTCGGTTCAGAACCGCGGACATGGCCACGGTCGAACTGCCGGCCGGGTCCTTCGACCTGGTCTCCGCGTTCTACTCCCTGATCCATGTCCCCAAGGAGGACACGCAACCGTATTGGCCGGCATCTGGTCATGGCTCCGACCCGGCGGGTATCTGGTCGTAGTCATGGGTGACCGGGACCGAGCCGGCGATGGCACCGACAGTGCCTGGCTGGGCGTGGCCCCGATGTACTGGAGCAACTGGATGTCCAGACCAGTCGCCGTCTCGTCTCAGTAGCGGGCTTCGAGGAGATCGCCGCCAATCTGGAAACCAGGGACGAAGACGGCCGGCCACTCCCCTTTGTGGGTGGTCGCCCACAAGCCCGAGAGCAGAGCTCGGCGGATCAGACCGCTCCGCCATAGAGGTCCAGCGTGCGGGCCATCCCACCGTCGGCCGAGACGGTCTCACCGGTAACGAACCGGGCCGCGTCGGAAGCAAGGAAGACGATCACGTCGGCGATGTCTTCCGGGGTGGCCCAACGTCGTAGGGGTGTCTGGCGTTCGATTGTCTCTACGACGCCGTGGATCGCCTTGTTCTTCGCCCACAAGGCGGTGTCGACCACGCCCGGTGCGACTGAGTTGACCCGGATTCCCGAAGGTCCCAGCTCGATGGCCAGAGACCTGGTGGCTGCGTCCAGCGCTCCTTTCGAAGCTGCGTAGGCGGCGCGACGAGGAGTGCCGATGAGGCCGGAGACCGAGGACAGATTGATTATCGAGCCGCCACCCGCTTCGATCATCGAAGGGATCAGAGCGGACACCAGCAACAGCGGGGCGCGTACGTTGACGGCCAGAATCTCGTCGATGACGGCGGCATCGGTGTCGGCCGTGTCGAGCCGGGCGGCGACGGCCGCGTTGTTCACGAGCACATCGACGGTGCCGAGGGCGGAGAGGGCCCGCCGGGCTAGGTCGGCGGGTGCCGCCACCGCGGCCAGGTCGCCGACCAAGACGACCGGATCGTGGTGCAACTCGCGTGCGATGTTCGACAGTTGGTCCTCGCTCCGCGCCACCAGGGCGACGCGGGCTCCGGCCCTGTCAAGAGCGCGTGCCGTGGCCGCGCCGATGCCGCGCGAGCCGCCCGTGACCACTGCGGTACGGCCCTCCAAACTGAAGCAGTCCATCTCCAGAGGCTATTTCCGGGACGGCGGCAGTTCGATCAGACGGGGGTCGGCGGCGATGACCAGCCGGCTGGCGCATCTGTGGTCGTGATGGCGCGCCGAGAGCCTCCCGGAGTTCGCCGCAGCGCGATCAGTAGTAGATGGCCCCTGGTTGCCCGCCGCCACAGGCAATGGCGTCGCCGTTGATAGCGACGCTCCGAGGGGAGGCCAGGAAAGCCACCACGTCGGCCACCTCACGGGCATCGATCAGTCGCTGAATCGAGTTGCCCGCCAAGGCGACCTCGGCCTGCGCCTGGCCGATCCCGCGCGCCTCCGCGAACCGGGAAACGACGCCAGGGGTTGCTTCGGTCCGGGTCAATCCGGGATGGACGACGGTGACATTGACACCGTGCGGGCCCAACTCGTCGGCCAGATTCTTGGTCAGCGCGGCGACGGCCACGTTGCGGATCGAACCGACCGCGGCCATCGCTCGGCGGGCCGCCAATCCCGACACATTGATGATCCGACCCCACCCGTTTTCCATCATCAATGGGGCCACCGCCTGAGCGCAGCGCAAGTAGCCCATCACTTTCACATTCATCTCATCCCAGAACAGTTCCTCGGTGATCCCGGCCAATTTCACTGGTGGCGCCTGACCAGCTGGCTTGGCCGCGCTGTTGACCAGGATGTCGATCCCGCCCAACTCGGTCACCGATGTCGCTACCAGGTTGTGCACAGAATCCGAAGAGCCCGTGTCCGCCGGTACCGCGACGACCCGGCGACCGGTTGCTTCGCGGATCTCGGCGGCGGCGGTATCAAGCGCCTCATTCCCCCGGGCACTGATCACCACATCGCAGCCCTCCTGGGCCAGCGTCAGGGCCACCGCCTTGCCGATGCCCCTGCTTCCACCCGTCACCAACGCCCGTTTGCCGATCAGATCGAGGTCCATCCCGACATCTTGACCGACCCGCCCGGCCGCAACGGTTGCAGTTGTGGAGCAACGTGGCTGGGGGACGTCAGCCTGCGTTCGACACTGCCGCACCGATACGCGCCACCGCCTCGGTGAGGATGCTCGTCGACGTGGCGAAGTTGATACGGGCACAGTCCCGGCTTCCGGCGCCGAACGCCGGGCCCGAACTGAGGAGGACGCGAGCGTGCTCGAGCAGCCAGGCGGCGACACCCGTCTGCACGCTCACGTCACCGCGACTCGACCTACCGTCGGTATGGGCCGTGACCGTGGCCAGCGAACTGAAGTCGAGCCACGCCAAATAGCTGGCCGCTCCTGGGTTCCAGACCACCGAGGGCAGCTCGGCGGTCAATAACTGGGCCAGCGAGGACCGATTCCGGTCCAGGCCGGCCACTACGGTGTCCAACCATTCGCCTCCGTTCTGCAATGCCGCGGTGTGCGCAAGCACACCTAGATGGCTGGGACCGTGCCCGACCTCTTCCGGCAGCGCCCGCAGGTCGGTGGCCGCCGCTTCACCGGCGAAGGCGACTGCCGCCTTCAGTCCCGGCAGGTTCCATCCCTTCGAAGCCGAGACCACCGCAAATCCTGTGTCGGCGCCAGGAACCGACAGGTACGGAGTGAAGGCAGCCCCGGGAAGCACGAGCGGAGCGTGAATCTCGTCGACGACGACCCGCACACCTGCGGCCCCGGCCAATGCGGCGACTGATTCCAACTCCCCGGCCGAATGAACGGTCCCGGTCGGATTATGCGGGCTGCACAGCAGGAAAGCGGTGCGGCCGTGGTGAGCCACCCGGCTGAAGGTATCCGCCAGCGCGTCGATGTCCAAGCGCCCGTCGGAACGCAACGGGACCTCGACCAGCCGGCGACCGGAATGCTCGATGAATGAGTAGAACGGCGGATACACCGGCGGCGTGACCACGACTGCGTCCCCCGGCCCGGTAACCAACTTCAGGATCTCGATCACCCCGACCATCACGTCGGCCACCAGGGCGCTCCGAGCCGGGTCGAACCCGTCGCACCCCCAGCGAGTGGTTGCGAACGCGGCGTACGCCTCGGCATAGTCGGTGCCGAACGCGTAGCCGGTGTCTCCCCGTTCGAGCGCGGCCCGGACGACCTCGACCACCGGCCCGGCGGGCAGGACGTCCATCTCGGCCACCCACAACGGCAGGACGTCCGGTCCGACTGACCGCCACTTCATACTGGTCCGCCGCCGCAGGTCGGCGAGTTTCAGATCGAAGGGATACAGATCACCCATCGGCTCGGACGCTACCGGCTCGGGTTCCGAGAGGCTAGAACCGGAAGCGGCTGAGCCCACCAGGTTCGACCCCGAGGGCCACGGTGGCCGAGCGCGGAGTGAGGCGATAGACGTTCCATGGCGGAGGCCCCTGCGACGGCGCGTTGAACGGTGCGGTTATCCCGGCTCCGCTCTCATCCGCTTCGGCCGGCCAACCTTGGTCGGCCCACGCCTGAGCTACGCGTGTGAGCGCGGCCGAGTTGGTCACTCGCTCGGCCTGACCCTCGAACACGACGTCTGCATCTCGAATCGACGTGGCGATCGAGCAGCGCGGATCGCGGACGACGTTACGGCACTTTCGGGTGTTCGACCCCGTCTGAAACCAGAAGGTCCCCTCCAGCCAGACGGCACCGACGGCCGTCACGTGGGAGGTGCCGTCGTCGTTAACAGTGGCGAGCCACGTCGTGCGAGCATTGTGCGCGTCAGGAGCTGGCGAAGACCCGTCCTCGAGCCGCTCGACGATGGTGCCCCAGTCGACCGGAGGCAACCCATCTGCCGCACCCAGATTGATGACGTCCATGACTCTCCCTCCCGGGGGGCTTCGTCTCACCACCCACGCCTCATACCGACGACATCGGGCCGTACGAATCATCGCGTGGCCGGTGATCGGTCCGGACCTTATACGTCCGCTTGTGCCGGGTCAGGCTGCTCCCGAGGTGATTCCTTGCTCTAGTCGTGCCAGGGACGGGGGTCGCCGGGCAGGAACGACCAGAAGACAAGATCGGGACGCTCGCCCTTCACCGGCTCCTAGGACCTCGGCACGCCCTCTCGGATGA
>DASZNC010000083.1:0-57094 GCA_035551615.1 Acidimicrobiales bacterium | reverse complement strand
GACGGCAGCTATGTGACCGGACTGGTCGCCTCCGAGCAGGTTGCCGGCGCCGCGGATCTCCAGGTCGCGCATGGCGATCTTGAAGCCCGACCCCAACTCGGTGTGCTCGCCGATGGTGCGGAGCCGCTCGTAGGCCTCCTCCGACAGGACCTGGTCGGGCGGGAACAGGAGGTAGGCGTAGGCCCGCTGACCAGCCCGGCCGACCCGGCCCCGCAGCTGATGGAGCTGGCCCAGACCCAGCCGATCAGCCCGGTCGACCACCAATGTGTTGACAGTCGGCATGTCGATTCCGGACTCGATGATGGTCGTGCACACGAGGACGTCGTACTTGCCCTCCCAGAAGTCGAGGACGATCTTCTCCAGGGCACCCTCGTCCATCTGGCCGTGGGCGATTCCGATCCGGGCCTCCGGCACCAGAGCCCGCAACTCGGCGGCGACCTTGTCGATGTCGGCGACCCGGTTGTGCACGTAGAACACCTGCCCCTCCCGCAGGAGTTCGCGGCGGATGGCCTCGGCGACGGCCCGCTCGTCGTATTCACCTACGTAGGTGAGGATGGGCTGCCGGTCGGCGGGCGGGGTGTGCAGCAGGGTCAGGTCGCGGATGCCGGTGAGGCTCATCTCGAGGGTCCGGGGTATGGGCGTGGCGGTCAGGGTGAGGACATCCACGTCGGTGCGCAACTGCTTGATCGCTTCCTTGTGGGTCACACCGAACCGCTGTTCCTCGTCCACCACCAGCAGGCCCAGGTTCTTGAAAACCGTGTCCTTGGACAGCAGCTTGTGGGTACCGATGACCACGTCCACGGCGCCCGAGGTGAGGCCGTCGAGCACCTCCTTCGACTGGCCCGGGGTGAGGAACCGGCTCAACATCTCGACTCTCAGCGGGTAGCCCGCGAACCGGTCGGAGAACGTCTGGAAGTGCTGGGACGCCAGCAGTGTCGTCGGGACGAGGACGGCGACCTGCATGCCGTCCTGCACCGCCTTGAACGCGGCCCGAATGGCCACCTCGGTCTTGCCGAAACCCACGTCGCCACAGATCAGGCGATCCATCGGAGCGGACCGCTCCATGTCCACCTTGACCTCCTCGATGGCCTTCAACTGGTCGGGGGTCTCCTGGTAGGGGAACGACTCCTCGATCTCCTGCTGCCAGGGGGTGTCGGGGGCAAAGGCGTGCCCGGGGGCGTTGATGCGCTTCTGGTAGAGCACGACCAGTTCCTGGGCGATCTCCCGCACCGCCGAGCGGACCCGTGACTTGGCCTTCTGCCAGTCGGAACCGTTCAGCCGGCTGAGCGAGGGCGACTCCCCGCCGGTGTAGGGGCGGAGCAGGTCCACCTGGTCGGAGGGGACATAGAGCTTGTCGCCGCCTTTGTACTCGAGCAGCAGGTAGTCACGTTCAACGCCGCCGATGGCACGCCGCACCATCCCCCCGAACCGACCGACACCGTGCTGGTAGTGCACGACAAACGCGCCCGCCTTCAGGTCGTCGAAGTAGGTCTCGGCCGACCTGGCCCGGGCCCGGGGGCGGCGATGGGCCCGGCGCCGGCCGGTGATGTCGGCCTCGCCGAGGACGGCCAGCTTGAGGTTCGGGTACAGGAACCCGCGCTCGAGCGGCTGCACCACCACCCGTGTGCCGGGTCGGTCCAGATCGGCATTCCCGTCCTGCAGGCGGGCCTGGATGCCGTGATCGGTCAGGAGCGTGGCCAGGCGGGCGCCGCTGCCCCGCCCGTCGGCACAGACCACGATGCGGTACCCGTCACCGACCAGGCCGCGCAGCTGCCCGAGGAGACGCTCGCCATCTCCGACGACCGGGTCCCATCCGGTGGCCGCGACCACTTCGGTCCCGGGGCCTTCAGGGGCGGCGGTGACCGTCCAGGCGGAGGCTTCACTGCGGGCCAGGAGCCGGTCGAAAGGCAGGTGGAGACGGGGGAATTCCTCGCCGTCGGCCTCCCACGTGGACGCCAATGTGGCGGCCAGGGCGGCCTCGTCGTCGAGCAGTTCGGTCGCCCGGTCGCGCATGCGGCGGGGCTCGACCAGTAGGACCAGTGCGCCGGCCGGCAGCAGATCGACCAGCAGGTGCTCGTCGTCGGCCAGCCAGGGCAGCCAGGACTCCATGCCGTCGAAGATGAGCCCCTCGGACAGGCGCTCCCACTGGGTGCGCCCCCAGGGAGCGGTCCCACTGAGCCGGCGGGCCCGTTCCCGCACCTCTTCGGTGGGGCGCAGCTCCCGGCACCCGAACAGCTCGACCTGCTCGATGTCGGCGGAGGACCGCTGGTCGCCGACCGAGAACAGGCTGAGGCGATCGACCTCGTCGCCCCACATGTCGATGCGGACCGGTCCGTCGGCCGTGGCTCCGAACACGTCCACGATCGAGCCCCGGACGGCGATCTCGCCGCGGTGCTCGACCTGGTATTCCCGGCGGTAGCCCAGCTCGACGAGTCGGGCGACGAGTTCCTCCGGGTCGACCTGGTCGCCTTTGGTCACGACCACGGGGGCGGCGTCCTCCACGTGGGGTCCGAGCCGCTGGAGCAGCGATCGGACCGGAGCGACGAGCACCTTGGGCATCCGCTCCGGATGGCCGGTGGCGCCCGACCGCAGCCGCCACATGGTGCGCAGGCGCCGGCCCATCGTCTCGATGCTCGGGCTGACCCGTTCGAACGGGAGAGTCTCCCAGGCCGGGCACAGCTCCACCTCGTCGGGCCCGAGGAACGCCTCGAGATCGTGGGTCAGCCGTTCCGCTTCGGCGTTGGTCGGTACCGCTACCACCGTCGGGTGGCGGCGCGACGACTGGGCCACGCCGGCGACGGCGAAGGCGCGGGCCGGTTCGGGGACGGCGACGACCACGCTGCGGAGGTCCCGCAGACCGGTGAAGGTGTCGTCGCTGCGTAGGAGGGGCAGCAGGGCGCCGAGGGTGCCGCCGGGGGGTTCGGTCACTCCAGTCATTGAACCGGCTTCTGGACGGTGTTGAAGCGGTTCTGGGCGGCGGCCACCCCTTCGGCCAGGATGGCCTCGACGGCGTCGGCGGCCAGTTCGATGCTGACGTCCAGTTCCTCGCGCCCTTTCTTGGTCGGCGCCTTGAGGACGTGGTCGGCCCCCCGCTCCTTGCCACCGGGCGGTTTGCCGATCCCGATACGGACCCGGGTGAACTGGTCGGAGTGGAGATGGGCCTTGATGGAGCGCAACCCGTTGTGGCCGGCCAGCCCGCCTCCGGCCTTGACCCGGACCACGCCCAGCGGCAGGTCGAGTTCGTCGTGGACGATGACCAGGCGGGTGAGGTCCTCGATGCCGTAACGGCGGACGAGAGGAGCCACCGCCTGGCCGGAATCGTTCATGTAGGTCTGCGGGAAGGCCAGCGCCAACCTCAGCTGGTCGACCCGTACCTCGTCGACCAGCGCCAGCTCGCGGCCCTTCTTGAGCGCGCCGCCGTGGCGTTCGGCCAGCCGGGCGATGGCGTCGGCGCCGGCGTTGTGGCGGCTGCCGGCGTACTCGCGACCCGGATTGCCCAGCCCGACGGCCAACAGGTCGGCCGGCGTACCGTGCCGAGCCGGCCGGTCGTCGCCGGCCCGCTTCCGTCCGAGCAGTTAGCCCTCTTCTCCGTCGGAGGCGTCCGCCTCGCCGCCCTCGGCGGACTCGCTCTCGGCGCCCTCCTCGCCGTCGCCCTCGCCCTCGCCGGCCTCGGCGGCGGCTTCCGCAGCTGCTTCGGCCGCGGCCTCGTCGGCTTCGGCGACCTCGGCGGCGACACGGGAGATGGATGCGATGACGACGATCTCGTCGTCGGCGACGTCGGTGGACACACCGGACGGCAGCTTCAGGTCGCCGACCCGGATGCCCTCTCCCACGGTCAGGTCAGAGATGTCGATCTCGATGGACGACGGGATGCGCGACGGCGTGGCGTTCACGGTCAGGGAGGTCAGCACCTGCTCGACCAGGCCCTGCTCCTGCTCGACCGCCTTGGCCTCGCCGGTCAGGATGATCGGCACATCGGCCGAGATCACTTCGTCACGACTCACGATCTGGAAATCGACGTGGACGACCGTGTGGCGCACCGGATGGCGCTGCAGCACCCGGGCCAGCGCCAGGTGGGTGTCGGACCCGACCTTCAGCTGGAGCAGCTGGTTGGTGCCGGACTCACCGGACAGCGCGTGACGCAGGTCGCGGCCGTCGACCGACACGGAGATGCCGTCGATGCCGTGGCCGTATACGACCGCGGGGACACGCCCTGCCGCCCGCAGCCGTCGGGACGCGCTCGAACCGGTCTCGCGCCCGGGCTCAGCTATGAGGGTGATCTCTGCCATCGTCTGCTCCGCTTCCTATTTCGGGACCGGACGAGTCTAATCGGTCCGGGGTCCGGCTTCACCCCGGGGGGCGACACCGTGTCAGGTCTGGTTCTCGCCGCCGAAGATCTGGGACACCGAGCGGTCGCTGAACACGGCGTCGATGCAGTCGGCGACCACCTGGGCGATCGACACCACCTCGATCTTGTCGATCTGCTTCTCGGGCGGCAGGGGCAGCGTGTCGGTGATCACCACCCGGGAGATGGCCGAGTTCTTCAACCGGTCCACCGCCGGATCCGACAGCACGGCGTGGGTGCACATGGCCCACACCTCGGTCGCCCCGTTCTTCAGGAGGATCTCCGACGCCGCGCAGATGGTGCCGGCGGTGTCGATCATGTCGTCGATCACCACGCACATGCGGCCCCGCACGTCACCCATGACGTCGAGAGCCTGCACCTGGTTGACCGCATCCTTGGGCCGCCGCTTGTAGACCGAGGCCACGTCCACCGCATCGCCGGCATGACGGGCCGCCTGTTCGGCCACCTTGGTCCGGCCCGTGTCAGGGGCGACCATGACGAAATCGCCGCTCGGGGCGTGCTCGCGCAGGTACTCGGTGAGCAGTGGCACCGCGGTCAGGTGGTCGACCGGTCCGTCGAAGAAACCCTGGATCTGCCCGGAGTGCAGGTCGATGGACATGATCCGGTCGGCCCCGGCCGTCTTGAAGAAGTCGGACACCATGCGGGCGGTGATCGGCTCCCGCTCCTTGGACTTACGGTCCTGACGGGAGTAGCCGTAGTACGGGCAGACGGCGGTGATCCGCTTGGCCGACGCCCGCTTGGCCGCGTCGATCATGATCCACTGCTCCATCAGCGAGTCGTTGACCGAGCGGCCGGTCGACTGGCCGTGCGACTGCATGACGAACACGTCGCCACCACGGACCGACTCGGCGAAACGGGGACGCATCTCGCCGTTGGCGAAATCGACCAGTTTCGGGTCGCTCAGCTCGACGCCGAGGTGGCCGGCGACATCGCGGGCCAGCGCCGGATGGGTGCGTCCGGTCAACAAGTGGAGCTTCCTCGTCGGAGTCAGCTGGTTCGAACCGCTGCGCCCGCCTGCGTCGTCGTGGATCAAGTGGTTGGCCCCCGTGGGTCTAGTCGCTCTACCCGGAGCCTCAGTCTACCGGCCCCCGATTGGCCTCGAATCCAGGTCCGGCGCCGTAACCGGGACCGGTCACCGTGCCCGGATCGATCCTGGTTCCCGGCGCCAGGAAGCCCCACGGGCCGACCTGGGCGTCCTCGCCGACCTCGGCGTTGCGTCCGATGGTCGCGGTCACGGTGGCGCCCCGACCGATGCGGCAGTCGGCCAGCTGCGTATTGGGCCCCAGTTCGGCACCGCTCTCCACCACTGTCGTGCCCTGCAGATGCGTACCCGGAAAAAGGACGACGTCGGTGCCCAGTTCCACCCCCGAGTCCACGTACGTCGCTTCCGGGTCGATCATGGTGACCCCCCGCCGCATCCAGCGTTCGTTGATCCGGGCCCGCAGCTCGGCCTCGGCCACCGCCAGCTGATGCCGGTCGTTCACCCCGGCCGCCTCCATACTGTCCTCGACCACGAGCGACACGACCGGGTAGCCGGCGTCGTGGAGCACGCCGACGACGTCGGTCAGGTAGTACTCGCCCTGGGCGTTGTCCGGCGTCAGGCGCCGGAGCGACGGCGCCAGCACGGAGCGCCGGAAGACGTAGATCGATGTGTTGATCTCGTCGATCTGCAGTTCCTCGTCGGTGGCGTCGGCCTGCTCCACGATCCGGGACACCCGATCGTTGCGGTCCCGGGCGATCCGCCCGTATCCGGTGGGATCGTCCAGCCGGGCGGTCAGTACGGTGGCCGCCGCTTCCGCCCGCCGGTGGGTGCGGACCAGCGCAGCCAGAGTGGGCGGGCGCAATAGAGGGGTGTCCCCCGGAAGGACGATGATGTCGTCGTCGTCGGTGTCGTCATCGGGAAAGGCGGTGAGGGCGACAGAGACGGCGTCGCCGGTCCCCCGCTGCACCCGCTGCTCGACGAAGTCGAGGTGCAGGCCGGGCGGGGGCTGCTCGCCGACCGCCTTGGTGACCCGGGACGCCCCGTGGCCGACCACGACCACCGCCCGCTCCAGATCCAGTTCGGCCAGGGCGTGCAGCACGTGGAGCACCATCGGCCGGCCGCACAGCCGGTGCAGGGGCTTGGGCCGCTCGGATCGCATCCGGGTGCCCTCTCCCGCAGCCAGCACCACAGCCGAGAGCTTCGTATCGGAGGGCATCCCCCTGTTCTACCAACGTGAGGCCCGTATTTGCGCGAGCCTGGATGGACTCCACCAGATTTCGGTGGCGGGTAGTTCAACGGCAGAACGACGGCCTTTGGAGCCGTATGTTGGAGGTTCGAGTCCTCCCCCGCCAGCTGGTTCGCCGCCCTACCGGCCCCTGGTCTCCGGTCGGCTCACGCACCGCTGCTCCGCCCCTCACCGGGATTTGGCGGGTGCTCCGCCGCTCACCTGGATTTGGGGGCGCCTCCCGGGGATTCCCCGCGATTTCTGGTGGCATACACGAGAAATCGCGGACAATCCGGTCCAGAGCGGGGTCGGCGCCGTCGACGGGCACGGGAGCGGCGGTCACACGGGTGAGGGAGGATGGGCGGGTGCCGGATATCTCCCGCCTCGGGCGGTCCATCGTCGTGGGGCCGGGGCAGCCCGTGCCGGACGGATGGGGCGGCTGCGAGCGCCGGGCGGTGACGGCGATCGATGCGTCCGTGGCCGCCGATCTCCACCAGGCCTGGCGCGAAAGGCTCCCGCTGATCGTCGAGCTGAAGCCGGGGATCGGACTGGACTCGCCGGCGGAACCGCCGGCCGAGACGGTCACTGGGCACCAGCCGTGGGAATGGACGGTCGGCCTGGATCTGCCCGGCGAGCGGCTCCATCACGCCATCTGGGCCAACTCCGTCGACGGCCGGGATGCCGCCCGCCCCGCCCATCGCTGGACGGAGGCGGCCATTGCCGCCGGGGCCACGCCGGCGCCGGCCGATGCCGACTACGACGTGGTCCTGCCCGACGGGCGGTTGGCAGTGTGCGACGGCGGCCCCCTCGACGCCGGTCTGGCCGACCGGATCGGCCTTCCGGTGGTGCACCGCACGGCGATAGAGCACCGGTCCTTGCGTCCTCTCGGTCGCCCCGCCGGCCGGGCCGCCGGCGCGTTGGCCGACGACCAACGGGCCGCCGTCACCGAGGGCCGGGCCGGCGCCCGGGTCATCGCCCCCGCCGGCTCGGGGAAGACGAGGGTGCTGACCGAGCGGGCCCGCAGCCTGGTCGTGGACTGGGGCCTGCCGCCGGCCTCGATCGCCCTGGTCGCCTACAACGTGCGGGCGGCCGGGGAGATGCGGGCCCGGCTGGCCGATGTCCCGGACCTGCGCATCCGGACGCTCAACGCTCTGGCCCTCCGCCTGTGCGGCCGGTCCACCACGCTCGACGAGCCGGAAGTGCGGCGGATCCTCGGCAACCTGGTGTCCTTCCCGCGCCGGGCCGAGGCCGACCCCATCGCCCCCTGGATAGAAGCGTTGAGCCGGGTCCGCCTGGGGCTGGTCGCGCCCGATCTGGTCGAAGAAGAGGTGGGCGACGTCTCCGGATTGACCGAGGTGTGGCCGCAGTACCGCGACGAGCTGCAGCGACGTGACGCGGTCGACTTCGACCAGCAGGTGGCCGGGGCCATCGAACGCCTGCTGGGCGATCCCGCCTTCCGGGCCCGGAGCCAGCGGTTCGCCCGGGTTCTGCTGGTCGACGAGTTCCAGGACCTGACCCCGGCCCACATGCTGCTCCTGCGCCTGCTGGCCGGTCCGGCCGGCGCCGTGTTCGGCGTCGGGGACGACGACCAGACGATCTACGGCTACGCCGGCGCCACCCCCCGCTGGCTGGTCGACTTCGCCCAGTGGTTCCCGGGATCGGTGGAACACTCGCTGGAGGTCAACTACCGCTGCCCGCCGGAGGTGGTCGGAGCCGCCGTCAACGTGCTGTCCCGAAACGCCGTCCGGGTGCCGAAGGTGGTCCGCCCGGCCCGTCCAACCGGCGCCACGCCCGGGCTGCTCGTGAGGGAGGCCAGTCCGGCGCCGGCCACCGCCACCACCGATCGGGTCGAGGAACTCATCGGGGCCGGCGTGGACCCGGTCGACATCGCCGTGTTGAGCCGGGTCAACGCCTCGCTCGTCCCTGTCCAGGTCCTGCTCGGTCACCGCCAGGTACCGGTGGACGCAGTGGGCGACCGGCGGTTCCTCCAGCGGGGCGGCGTACGGGCCGCCCTGGCCTGGTTGGAGGTGGCCACTGCGCCCGATCGTCAGCTTCCGGGTGCGGCCCTGCGCGAAGCGGCCCGCCGCCCGAAGCGGGGTATGAGCAACGGACTGCTCGACATGTTGGCCCGGCCCCGGCGGGCCGATGCACTGCGCGACCTGGCCGGCTGGCTGGAGGAGAAGGGCAGCAACCGGGAGGCCGACAAGGTCCACCAGTTGGCCGGCGACGTCGACCTGGTCCGGCAGTCGGCCGGCCGGGGCACGGCGGCCATCCTCGGCCTGGTCCGGCGCCAGGTCGGCGGGGGCGGCTTGGATGCCAGCGCTTCGGCCCTCGATCAGTGGAGTCACGGCGCCATCGCCGCCCACGCCGACGATCTGGACGCGCTGACCGAGCTGGCCGCGCTCGAGCCCGATCCGAGCCGGTTCGGCGCCTGGCTGGCCGATCGACTCTCACTCGAACGATCGGCCGGCGGTGTCACGGTGGCGTCCATACACGCCGTCAAGGGACGGGAGTGGCCGCATGTGATCGTGCATCACGCCAGCGCCGGGCTCATGCCCCATCGCCTGTCCACGGACACGGAGGAGGAACGCCGTATCTTCCACGTCGGTCTGACCCGGGCCTCGGAGACGGCCACGCTCGTGTCCGGGCCGACGCCGTCGCCGTTCATCGCCGAGATGGCCGCACCTGGAAAGCCCGAGCCGGCGCCAACACGAGCGGACCGAACGGCCGTCGACCCGACGACCGGGCGCCGCCCCGGCAGTGGCGTCACCAGCGGCAGCGGCGGTGGCACCTCGGCATCAGGCCGAACGGGGAAAGCCGACCTGGAACTGCTGGCGGCCAGTCCGGGAGTCACGTTCACGTCGGGCGGCCACGAGCACGAGGTCGTGGAGACCGCCGTCACCGGCGCCGTCTGCGTGCTGGGAGGTGGCCCGGCCCGCGCCGTCGTTCCCTTCGGCGCCACCGTGACCGCCGGTGGCCGGGCGATGATGCTGGCCCACCCGGCCGCGCCGGGCGCCTGGGAACGGCTGAGGGCATGGCGCACCGATCGGGCCACGCACCAGAAGGTCCCGCCCTACGTGATCTTCGACGACCAGACGCTGCGGCTGGTGGCCGCCCACCTGCCGGTCGACGAACGAGGACTGCTGGCGCTCAGGGGCGTCGGTCCGGCCAAGTTCGGCTCGTACGGAGCCGAACTGATCGCCGTTGCCGAGGAGTTCCGCGAGCAGGCGGCCATGTGAGACTAAACTCCTGCTTATGTCTCAGTCCCTCGCGGCCGACCGGCGGCCGGTCGGTCCCGGATCCCTTCTCTGGCGCTACGCCGGCGACCACCGCATGGCCTTCAGCGGGTTGTCGGCCGGTCTGTTGCAGCTGCTCCACCCGGCCATCGGGGCGGGCGTGGCCCAGCACTCGGATTTCTTCAACGATCCGTGGGACCGGATCATCCGGTCCATCCCGCAGATCATGGGCGTCATCTACTCCCCCGACCACGAGGCCATCGGCCGCCGGGTACGGGACTATCACGTGCCCATCAAGGGCCGCGACGACCGGGGCCGGCCGTACTCGGCCCTGGCGCCGGACACCTACTGGTACGCCCACGCCACCTTCCAGTTCGCGGTGGAGACAGTGGCCGACCGCTTCGACGCCCACCGTCTGACCCGGTCCGAACGGGAGGAGCTCTACCTCGACGGCGTGGAGTGGTACCGCCGCTATGCCGTCTCGATGCGCCCAGTGCCGCCCAGTAGGGCCGCATTCGGCGTCGAGTGGGACCGCTACATGACCGAGGTGCTCGAGATGAACCCGGCAGCGTCGCGTGCCCTGGACATGGCCGTGCACGAAAAGTCGATGGACATCGCGTTCCTGCCGGCGTGGACCCGTTTGCTCCAGCCGTTCGTCGTCACCCCGGTCCTGCGCCTGACCGCTATCGGCGGCCTACCGGCGGCCGTCCGGAAGCGGTTCGACCTGCCGTGGCGGATAGACGACGAAGTGGAGTACCGCATCCTGCAACTGGGCATCCGCGAGGCGTGCCGCTACCTGCCGGCCGCCCTCCGCTACGGCCCGACGGCCAGCGACGGCTACAAGGCCCGGCGTCGCTTGGAAGCCGAGGCGACCCGCACCCTCGGCGCAGCCTGACCGGCCGAATCCGACTTGGCCCGTCGCGCCCCGACTCTCGATCTCGAAGCGGTCCTGGCCGGGCTGGCCATGGGCCGGGCCGTCCAGGACGGCGCCGGAGAGGCCGACCCGGCCACCACCACCGTGTTGGACGTGGCCGCCACGCTCCTAGCCGAACGGGGCCTGCGGGGCTGGAGCATGGACGACGTGGCCGAGCGGGCCGGGGTCGGCCGGGCCACCGTGTACCGGCGCTTCGACAGCCGCGACCAACTGGTGCAGGAGGCGGTCGTGCGCGACGCCCGCCGGTTCTTCCGGGCCGTGACGGCCGCCGTCAGCGGACAGGTACTCCTCGTCGACAAGGTGGTGGACGGACTCCTCACCGCGCTGCGGCTGGTCAGGACGTCGCCGCTCGAGTCGCTCGTCCGGGCCGACGCCGCGGCGGCCCTCTCGTTGTTGACTTCCGAGACGGTGCTACGGACCGCTACGGAGGCACTGGCCGAGCAGTACGAGTCCCTCCGCGGACCGGCCGGTACCGAGTCGGAGCGGTACCGGCTGGCCGCGACCGCGGAGGCTCTGATCCGTTTGGGCTGGTCCTTTGTCCTGAACCCGGGAATCACCGGCGACGACGACCCCGAAGCGGCCCGGGCCTACCTCGATGCCGTCATCCGGCCGCTTCTGGCCGGGCGAAGCTGACCTCGACGGTCACCTCCTCGGCGCCCCGGACCACCGTCACCGGCAACGACCCGTCGTCAGCCACGGCGTCGATGGCCGCCACGAGCGTGTCGAGGCTGCTCACCGGGGACCCGCCAGCGGTGACGATCAGATCGCCGGCCGCGATCCCGGCCGCGTCGGCCGGGCCGCCCGCTTCGACATCGCGCACCAGAAGGCCGTCCCGGGGCGGCAGGCCGACGGCGGCCCGCAACCGGCGGGCGACGTGGCCCGGAATCAGGGCCACACCCAGGCGGCGCCGCTCGGGGGCCTGGCCGGCGGCCAACGCATCGACCCGTTCGGCCAGCGTCGAATCGGCGGGTAGCGCCAGGTAGAGACCGTCGCCGGGCCGGTGGGTGTTGATACCGACCAGACGGCCGTCCCCGTCGGTCACCGGACCGCCGGAGGAACCCCGACCGACCAGCGCGGTGTGCTCGAAGCCGTTGGGTATGAGGCGGCCCCGTGGTCCACGGAAGGCGGCGTCGAGAGTCGACACCTGACCGGCCGTCACCCGGGCGCCCTCGCCCCGACCGGGGGCCACGGCGAAGACGACCTGGCCCATGCGGGGTGCGGCCGGCTGCCATTCGATGGCGGGAGCACCTGCGGTGTCGACCGCGACCACGGCCAGGTCACCCTCGATGTCGGCGGCCCGCACCTCGCCCTGCTCCACCCGTCCGCCGGCGAAGGTGACGGTCACCGAGGGCCCCCGCAGATTGTGGGCGCTGGTCACCACGAAGCCGTCCCTGACCACCACTCCGGCACCCCGACCACCGTCGCGACCGATCCTCACCACGCTGGCGCCGGCGGCTCGAGCCACCTGCGCCACCGCCTGTTCCACTTCCTCGACGACTGCCATTTCTCGACCTCCAAGTAACTTGCAACTTGCAAGTAACATCTTAGACCGACGACGGCGGTACGGAGGTGGAAAAGTTGTCGCCCATGAGCGCCCTCTCCGCCGCCCTCGAACGCATCGGCGACCGATGGTCGCTGCTCCTGGTCGAGGCCCTCCTCGACGGTCCCCGCCGGTTCGCCGATCTGGAAGCCGCAGTAGCCGGCATCTCCACCAACATCCTCACCAGCCGCCTGCGCCATCTGGAGGCGGCCGGCGTGCTCCTGGCCGTCCCGTATTCGCAGCGGCCGCTCCGCTACTCCTACGAGCTCACCGACACCGGCCGCGACCTGGGCGGGGCGGTCCGTCTCCTGGCTCAATGGAGCGCCGATCACGGCGCCGCCGGCCGTCACGCCGAAGGCGCCGCCGCTCCGACCCACGCCACCTGCGGAACCCCCATGGACGCGGTGTGGTGGTGCCCGACGTGCGAGCGGCCGGATGTCCCGGGCGATGACGACGTCATCTGGATTTGACGACTCCGCTGCGATTTCCGAACGTTCCCGGTCAATGGAACGTGCCCTGCAGGACTTCCCGTCCAATCGGTGAAAGTCTGTACACCTGCAGTCGATGGGTCCGGCGCGGCCGGACCTCCGGGGAGGAACGTGGCGGCCAGCCGCTCGATTGGGACATTTGATGGGGGCCGAGCCGGGGTGTCACACCCGCCGGTCGGTCGCTAGGTAAGCCATGCAGACTTTCTTCTCGTTCACCGTTTCCGGTCTGGCCGTCGGCGCTATCTACGCCATCGCCGCCACCGGACTGGTCGTGACCTTCACGACATCGGGGGTGTTCAACTTCGCCCACGGCGCCACTGGGATGCTGGCCGCCTTCACCTACTGGCAACTGCGGGTGGCGTGGCACTGGAGTGCGCCGGCCGCGCTCATCGTCGTGATCGCCCTGGCCGCGCCCCTCTTCGGGATGGGGGTGGAACGCGCCCTGATCAGGGCCCTGGACCCGAACGACTTCGCCACCACCCTGGTCGTGACCGTCGGCCTGCTGGTGGCGTCGATCGGCATCGCCGACACCATCTGGTGGCGACCCCAGGCCCGGGTCATCCCCGCTCTGTACGGACCGTTCGCCTTCGTCAAGGTGTTCGGGGTCCGCATCTCGTATCAAGAACTGATCTCGATCGGCCTGGCCATCCTGGTGGCCGTCGTGCTGCGATTTCTGTTCTTCCGCACCCGGATGGGCGTGGCCATGCGGGGGGTGGTGGACGACCGGCCTTTGATGGCCCTGAACGGCGGCTACCCGACCCGGCTGAACGCCCTCTCCTGGGCCATCGGTGCCTCACTGGCCGCCGTGGCCGGCATCATCCAGGCCAGCGGACCGAACGGCGGCGGCCTGTCGGTGCTCGACCTCACCTTCCTCATCGTGAACGCGTTCGCGGCCGCCATCCTGGGCCGGCTGAAGAGCCTGCCCCTGACCTTCGTCGGCGCCATCGCCATCGGTTTGCTCAACGCCTACGTCGAGGGATACGTCACGCTGACCGGCTGGCTGTCGAACCTCGAGCCGGTGCTGCCCACCCTGTTCCTGTTCGCCATCGTGCTGATCGTCCCGGCCGCCCGGCTCAAAGCGGGAGCGGCCCGGGCCACGGCCAGCCTGCCGGTGCCGTCGATGCGGCGCAGCGTGTTCAGCGGCGCCGGTTTCGTGGTGCTGGCCATCATCATCGTCCAGTTCATCAGCAGCGGGGTGGTGATCGTGCAGGCCAGTGAGGGCGTGGCCGTCGGCGTCGTCGGCCTCTCCGTGGTCCTGCTCACCGGTTACGGCGGCCAGATATCCCTCGCCCAGTACGCGTTCATGGGCTTCGGCGCCTGGCTGTTCGGCAAGCTGTCACCCGGCGGCAGCATCTTCGGGCTGATCGGAGTGGCCCTCGTCTCCGCCGGTCTCGGGGCGATCGTCATCCTGCCCACGCTGCGCCTGCGCGGTCTCTACCTGGCGCTGAGCACGCTGGCGTTCGCCGAACTGTCCTTTTTCATCTTCTTCGACCAGCAGTCGATCATGGGCGGTGGCGTTCTGGACCGGGTGCCGCGGGTCCACCTCCCCGGGTTGAAACTGGGCACCAACAAGTCGGAGCTGGTCTTCGAATGCGTGGTGTTCGCCCTGCTGGCCATCGCCGTGCTCGCCGTCCGGCGGGGCAGCCTGGGCCGTCTGCTCATGGCCACCCGCGACTCGTCGGCCGCCACCGCCACGCTCGGCGGCAACCTGAACCTGACCAAGCTGCTGCTGTTCGCCGGGTCGTCGGCCATCGCCGGCGTCGGAGGCGCCTTGTGGGGCGGCGTCGAGGGCACCGTCAATGACACCAACTTCGAGTTCCAGTTCGGGTTGACGGTCGTGCTGCTGGTCTACATCTGGGGTATCACCTCGCCGACCGCCGCGCTGCTCGGTGGCCTTTCGTTCAGCCTGGTGTTCCCACAGGTGGCCAGCCACCTGTCCGCCCAATACGCCCAGATCGGGTACATCCTGACCGGGTTCGGCGCCGTCGCTCTCGGCCGCAATGCCAATGGCACGATCGGCCAGATCTCCGGGATCTGGCAGGACATGCGCCTGCAGGCGTCCGATCGTTGGCCCGGCCTGGCCCCGCCGCCGAGTGCCGATCCGACCCTCGACCGGGACCTGTACCTCGGCGGCCACAGTGACAACAACGGGGAGGTGATGGATCTTGTCACTGCTACAGACAGATAAAGTCTCGGTGCGCTTCGGCGGGGTCCAGGCCCTCACCGACGTCGATCTCGAGGCCGAGCCGGGGTACATCACCGGCCTGATCGGGCCCAACGGCGCCGGCAAGACGACCCTGTTCAACGTGATCAGCGGGCTGCAGGCGCCCACCAACGGCAAGGTGTTCCTGGACGGCCGGGACGTGACCCGCATGCCGGTGCACCGCCGGGCCCGCCTGGGTCTGGCCCGTACGTTCCAGCGGCTCGAGGTGTTCGGCTCGCTCACCGTGCGCGACAACGTGCGGGTGGCGGTCGAGATGCGCCGGCGGTTCACTCGTCAGCGGATCGACACCGCCCGCCGGACCTCCGAATTGCTCGCTCTGACCAGGATCTCCCATCTGGCCGACCAGCGGGCCGACACCCTGGCGACCGGGCAGGCCCGGCTGACCGAACTGGCCCGGGCGCTGGCGTCGGAGCCCCGCCTGCTTCTGCTCGATGAGCCCGGCTCCGGCCTGGACTCGGCCGAGTCGGAAGGGTTCGGCGACCTTCTGCAGCAACTGGCCGCCGAGGGTTACGGGGTGCTCATGGTGGAGCACGACATGGAGCTGGTCATGAAGGTCTGCACCCGTATCCATGTCCTCGACTTCGGTCGCATGATCGCCGACGGGTCGCCGGAGGACATCCGCCGGAACCCGCAGGTGCAGGCGGCCTACCTGGGCGACGACGAGGAGGCCGTATCGGAGGAGGAGCTCGAAGGGGCCGTCATCGGGGAGGCCATTTGACCGCCACCGACCAATCCACCTACGGGCGCCGGTCGGTGACCACGCCGCCGGCGCTGGAACTGATCGACCTGCACGCGTCCTACGGCCGCATCGAAGTGGTGCACGGGATCAACCTGATCGTGCCGCCCCAGAGCATCGTGGCCATCCTCGGCCCGAACGGCGCCGGCAAGACGACGACCCTCAAGGTCATCGACGGCCGCCACCCGGCCAGCCGGGGCTGTGTGCACATCGCCGGCCAGCACGTGAACGGAGCGCCGGCCGATTCCATCGCCCGGGCCAGCGTCTGTTCCGTGCCCGAGGGCCGGGGCATCTTCCCCAACCTCACGGTCGCCGAGAACCTCTGGCTCATGACGCAGAGCCGGCCCGGTCTGTCATTCGGCGATGTCCAGCAGCGGGCCTATGCCCGCTTCCCGATCCTGGGCGAACGGCGCAAGCAGTTGGCCGGAACCATGTCGGGCGGCCAGCAGCAGATGCTGGCCATCGCCCGGGCGGTGGTCACCGATCCGGCCCTGCTCCTCGTGGACGAGCTGTCGATGGGGCTGGCCCCCTTGATCGTCAAGGAGCTGTACGAGGTGCTGGCCGGGCTGTCGGCCGACGGCATGGCCGTCCTGCTGGTCGAACAGTTCGCCCGCACCGCCCTCGCCATCGCCGACTTCGCCGCCCTGATGGTGCACGGCGAGATCACCGCCGTCGGCCAGCCGGCCGATCTGGATGAGGCCGTGGCCGAGGCCTACCTAGGGAGCTCATCGTGAACCGCACCCCCGAATCCCAGCGCCGGGCGGTCGTCCGTCTCCGTCGTCTGGGGGCGGCCGGTATTGCCGCCACCGTGATCGGCCTGCCCCTCCTGGTCGCCGGGCCGGCCCGGGCCCAGATGCGCCAGTCGACCGATCTGGCCAACGCCGCGACCAGTACGACCGTCTCCCAGAACGCGCCCACGCTCGGCGGGTGGAACACCAGTGCCGACGGCAACGCCGTTGACATCATCTTCGACAACGCCACCGGCCTGGCCGGCATCCATCCCTTCACCGAGGCCGACTTCCCCGAAGCGGAGAGCCAGTTCCAGTCCGGCCCGTTCGGCTCCGGGTTGGCCACCATCTTCTGGCCCGGCGCGGCCGGCGGGAACTTCGGTTCCCTGTCCACCGAGCTGGGCCTGCCGGCCCAGTTGCAGCCGCTGACCACGAAGCTGAACGACCCGGTCAAGGCCTCCGCCCAGTACCCGTCGGGGCCGGCCACCTCCACCTATCCGAACGGCGCCCCGGGAGGGGTGGCCACCATGACGGCCACCGCCGAGGCGGGCGGTACCGCCGCCGAAGGGGCCATCACCGACCAGAACCCGTCGACCGTGCTCTCCTTCTCCTCGGCCAAGGGAATCAGTTCGGCCACCGCATCGAACACGGCGAAAGCCCAGGCCAGCAGTGACGTCGGCGGGGTGTCCCTCCTCGGGGGCCTGATCAGCATCGGGTCGATCACCAGTACGGCCACAGCCAACAGCGACGGGAAGACCGGCACCGGCGCAGCCGTGACCCGGGTCGCCGGCGTGTCCGTGCTCGGCCAGCCGGCCAGCATCGGCTCGGACGGTCTGGTCCTGCCGTCCCAGCTGGCGGGCGTGACCGGGCTGGTGGAGCCCCTGGTCAAGAACGCCCTGCAGCAGGTCGTCAGCGGCCTGGGCATCAGCGTGACCGAGTTCCCGTCGACCCAGACCGCCAACGGGGGCGCCTTCGACGCCACATCCGGGGGCGTGTCGGTGAAGATCGATCCCCCGTCGTCGGTCGCCCCCCTGCTCGAACAGGCGGCCTCGACCCTGGCCCCCTTCTTCCCGTCCCAGGCGGCGATCATCCCCACGCTGCCCGGGCTCCTCCAGGGCGGTTCCCTGACCATCACGTTGGGCCGGGCCACCGCATCGGCCAACGCCACCACCGCCTACGTGCCCCCCAACTTCCCGCCGGTCACGTTCCCGATCACCGGCGGCGGCGCCTCCTCGACCGGCGGCAGCGTCTCCGGGACGCCGGTCACCGGCGCCGGCTCGGTCCCGGTGGTCTCCGGTTCGACCGGCGCCGCCCCCGGCCCATCGCTCGGCAGCACCGGTGCCGCGTCCACGCCGACCTCCTCGAACGGCACCGGTGGGAGCAGTTCACCCTCCGCCCCACCGGCGCTCATCAGCTTGTCGAAGCCGTTGGCGACGGGCGCCGTGGTGCTCGGCATTCTCGCCACCCTGATCGCCGCCGGCGGCTTGTGGGCGGTGGGCCGCATGCTGCTGCCACGCGATGTCGACCCTGTCTGTCCACTAGGTCAGGACTCTTGACCCCCACCGGGAGAACCCGATGATCGCCTCCTCCGCTGATTCCTCCGTACCCCAGGGAGCCAACCGCCACGACGAGCTGGTCGCCGCCGCCCGCAACATCCGGGTGCGGCGCGGCCTGAGCCTGCCGGTCGAGCAGATCCTGCTGGGAGTGGCCACCGTCCTGTTCCCGCTCGGGCTGATCTTCATCATCCTGGGTTGGGAAGGCGCCGCCCACAACGGCCACACCTACGCCCAGATCGACTACCTGATATCCGGCGGCATCCTCGGCCTCGGCCTGTCGGTCGCCGGCGGATTCATGTACTTCGGCTACTGGCTGAGCCGGCAACTGGGTGAGTCCCGCCGGCAGAACGCGCTGACGCTGCAGGCCCTGCAGCGTCTCGAGGACCTGCTGGATGCATCGCTCAACTCGCGCGTCGACATGAGCCGGTGGGCACCCCCTTCGGTCCCGGCCGTCCGGCCGCCGGCCGCTCCCCCCGTGGCGGCCCACGCAGCTCCGGCGGCGGCTGCAGCGGCCGCCTCCGGGACGAACGAAGCGAACGCCGAAGCGGCGCCGGCACGGGGTCGCAAGCCCCGCAAGGTGTCGACCAACGGGTCCGGCCCCCACGACCTGGACGCCACCGGCGAGATCCCGGCGGCCACGGGCCCTGTTCTGTATGCGACCCCCCGAGGATCGCTCCTGCACCGCGCCGACTGCCCGGTGGTGGCCCGGCGCACCGACCTACGAGCCGTGCCCGCCGGAAGCGAAGACTTCGGCTACTGCACGATGTGCGATGCCGCCGGGCTGCTGGTCTGACCGGCCTCGCGGCACAAGGAGAAGTGGAGTTCCGATGATCAGCAAGTTCTCATTCCGAAAGCCGGGTGGTCGTTTCCGCACCCCCATCGTCATCCTGGCGGTGCTCGCCATGTTGGCCTCCGGGTGCGGGGCCCGTCTGACCAAGGCCCAGGAGGCGGCGCTCAACAACGTCTCCACCGGCAACGGCTCGGCCAACTCGGGGAGCTCGTCCGACACCTCCGGCTCCGGCGGCACCGGTGCCGGCGGCACAGGCAGCCAGGTGGCCGGCGGGAGCACCGGCAGTGCCGGCTCCGGATCGAGTTCGACCGGCGCGTCGAGCACCGGTGGCACCAGCGCCGGCTCGAGCGGCAAGACCGGCGCCAGCACCAGTTCCGGTGGCAAGACGGGCGGCAGCACCGGTGGCACCAGCGGGGGATCCCACCAGGTGACGGAGGCGAGCAACCCGCTCGCCGGGCCCAACGGCAAGGTGTGCACCGCCGGGGCGCCCGGGTCCGGGCCGGGCGTGACGGCGAGCACGGTGACCGTCGGCAACATCGCCACCATCAACGGGCCGGTGCCCGGCCTGTTCGCGGGCGCCCGCTACGGCGCCCAGGCCGTGTCCGACTACATCAACAGCCTGGGCGGCCTGTGCGGCCGCCAAGTGAAGGTCGACTCGGCCGACGATCAGTTCGACCAGGCCACCGACCAGTCCGAAGCGTCCCAGATGTCGAACTCGGTGTTCGCATTCATGGGCTCGTTCTCCCTGCAGGATGGCGGCATACCGGCCGGCGCGCCGGGCGTGCCCGACATCGGCGAGGCCCTCTCGAGCGCCCGCTTCAACGCCGCCACCAACTACTCGCCACAGCCCGAGGCGCCCGGCTACAACTCGGGTGAGTACCAGTTCATCGCCAGCCTGCCGCAATACAAGACGGCCACGCAGCACATGGCCATGCTGATCGAGAACACCCCGCAGACAGCCACCACCGGGGCCGAGGAGGAGGCGGCGCTCAAGTCGGTCGGCTACAAGTTCGTCTTCACCGACAGTGATCTTCAACCCACCGACCCGACGTTCAACGGCGACGTGGCCAAGATGCAGAGAGCCGGCGTCCAGGGCGTGGTCTTCCAGGCCACCGCCACCATCATCGGGCAGCTGGCCAACGCCATGTACGGCGCCGGTATGAAGGTGGTGCTGGGCAACTACTGCCCGTCCGCCTACGACCCGGCCTACGTCAAGAACGCCGGACCCGGTGCCACCGGCACCCTGCTGTCACAGTCGCTGACCCTTTACGACGGCGAGGACGCGGCCACCGTGCCCATGGTGGCCCAGCTCGACCAGTGGTACGCCCGCGTCAACCCGGGCCAGGTGCCCGACATCTACGCGGTCTACGCATGGATGTCCGGGCTGATGCTGGCCCAATCGGTCAACGAGAGCGGGAGTCTGACCAGGACGTCGCTCACCGCCGGGCTGAAAACCCTGACCAACTTCACCGGTGACGGGTTGGCGGCACCGGCCAACCCGGTGTCGAAGACCCCGCCGAGCTGTTACCTCTTGGTCTCTGTCGCCAGCAACAACAAATTCGTGCGGGCTCCTCAGGATCCGAAGACCGGCTTCATCTGCAGCCCGTCCGGCTACTACCACTACAACGGGTAGGCGTGAGCCGCAGCCCATCGGGGGTGACGCACTAGCTTTACCCGGGTGACCGCAACCGAGACCGCACCGGCCAAGGAACGCTGGCGGGCCCAATGGGCCGAGCTGTTCACCGAGGTGGTGACTTCGGGGCTGTGCACCGGCTGTGCCGGCTGCGTGGTGTCCTGCCCCCACGACGTCCTCGGCTACGACGACCAGAACGGCGTCTACAAGCCGTTCCATCTCGAGGACGAGCTCGGTCCCAGTGATTGTGGACACGGTCAAAGGGGATGCACCTCCTGCACCCGAGCCTGCCCACGGTTCCGCAACTGGGAGACCGAGACCGATTCCTACCTTTTCGGTCGCGAACGCCAACCCGACGAGATGGCCGGCGTCTCCAAGGACATCTTCCTGGCCCGCGCCGCCGACCCGGAGATCCACGCCACCGGCCAGGACGGCGGCCTGGTCTCGGCCATCCTCCTGTGGTGCCTGGCCAACGACCGGATCGACGCCGCCCTGGTGTCGGCCCTGGAAGGTGACGGCTCGACCTGGAAGGCGGTGCCGGCGCTGGCCCGGACCCGCGAGGAGATCATGGCCACGGCCGGGTCCCGCTACACCTACTCGGCCAACACGCTGGCCTACGCCAAGGCCATCGAAGAGGGCAGCGAGCGCCTGGCCCTCGTGGGCATGGGCTGCCAGGCCTCGGTCCCGGGGATCATGCGGGCCCGCAAGGCGGGCAAGCCGGGCCGTCGGCTGGCCCTCTCCATCGGTCTGCTGTGCTCGAAGACCTTCGACGACGCCATCTTCGATGAGCTCCTCCTGGCCAAGTACGGCCTGGCCCGCCAGGACATCGTCAAGATGAACATCAAGGGCGTACTCCAGATCTGGATGCGCGACGGCAGCTACCACGAGGTGCCGCTGAAGGAGAGCCACGCCTGGACGCGTGAAGGGTGCAAGATGTGCCCCGACTTCGCCGCCGAGCACGCCGACATCTCGACCGGAGGCATCGGGGCGTTCAACGACTGGACCCTGACCCTGGTACGCACCGACGCCGGCCGGGAGATCATCGAGGGCATGTTGGCCGACGGGGTCATAGAGACCCGGCCGGGCGACGACGACCCGGGCGCCATCGCCCTGCTGCGCAAGCTGTCCATCGTGTCGCGCCGCCGCTGGCCCGATCAGGCCGTCGCCGCTCCCAAGCTGGGCGTCCCGCCGCCCAAGCCCAAGGCGTCGTAGCCGGGCACCGCTAACTCCAGAGCTGGATCTCCTCGGGGTCGAGCCCGGCCGCCCGCAGCCGCTGCTGGAGGGGCAGTTGCATGGGCGGCGGCTCCCCTTCGGTCATCCCCTGCCAGAGCGGGCCGTCCTCGGCCCATACGTGGCAGGTGTCCTTCATGAACGACGCCGGCCCACTGGGTGGCGTCGCCGCCGCTGCGTCGGCTGCGTTCACACCGGCGCGGCGCATCGAGAAGATGCATTGCACGGCGACCGGCCCCATCGCCTGCAGCAGGGCGGTGGTGTGCGTGCAACCACGCGGACCGCCGAAGCGCTGGCGCACCTCGTGGGTGAAACCGCGGGCGATCGACAGCCCGATCAGCTCCCGGTAGTGGTTGGTGATGCCCGGGCACCCGGGCTGTGGGAACGACTCGAACACCACCCGGGCGTCGGTGATGGTCAGCGCCGGGAAGCCGATGGTCAGGTCGACCACCATGTGGTGGATGGTCAGCGGCCGGCCGTCGTCCTGGCCGCCCAGCGCCTCGAAGCGCTCCTGGAAACCGGCGCCCGGCTTCAGGTCCATGACCGCACCGCGGAGCAGGAACGACGAGTCGTCGATCTTCCACGCCCGGACCGAGTAGTTGCGGGCGTGCAGCGGCTCGAGTTCGGGCTCTGGTGGGAACAGCTCGGGATGCCCTTCCCACCAGGCCTCACTCACGGGCGGCCCCCGACTCGCCTCCGGGGTTCACAGCTTGCGGTGGTCCCAGGACACGACCTTGTCGATGTCGATGGTGACCAGCACCCGCTTGTTGAGCATCATGGCCAGACCGTCTCGCTGGCTGTCGTCGAAGGGTCCGATGTAGCGCTCCCACACCGAGATGCCCAGCTTCCAGATGGCATCGGGGTCCTCGATGACGCGGGCCCGGCCCACGATCTCGACGCCCCGCAGTTCCTCGTACTTGTCGCCCGCCTCCACCAAGAAGGTGATCCGCGGATCGCGCTTCAGGTTCTGGACCTTCTGGGACTTGCCCTTGGTCTCCACCGTGATCACGCCGTCCAGGAAGCCGTACCACATGGCGACCGCGTGGATGGACCCGTCGGGGTGCATCGAGCACATCGTGGCCGTCCGTTCCTCGTTCAGGAACGCCTCGATCTCCTCGTCGCTCATCATGATCTGGCTTCGACGGTTCTCACCCATAGTGGGGGTCATCCTGGCACCGAATGGCTATTCGCCGCCAACAGCCGCTAGGTTGGCCATCCGCCATGGGATCGCTGATCAAGAAGCGCCGCAAGCGCATGCGCAAGAAGAAGCACAAGAAGATGCTGAAGGCCACCCGTTGGCAGAGGCGCGCCGGTCGCTGAGACCGGCCGCCCACCCGCTCAGTCAGCGGTCGACGCGCACGACCGTCAGCCCAGGTGCCTCGAAGGCGCCCGGAACGAACCAGGTCGCGCCGCTGCCGGCCAGCCTGGGCGTCTGACCGGTCGCCTCTGCAAGCCGGTCCCGCCACCCGGCCAGGCCAGGTGCGACGTGCAGCGCGGCCGGCTCCAGGTCGTTGCCCTGTTCGCCGGTCGGACCGCCCAGTAGGTCCCACGCCCGGTACACCTCGACGGTGGACACGTGGAGCGGCGGGGTCAACAAGGTGTAAGTGTCCCCCGCCACCTCTTCGAACGGCAGGGCCACGATGTCCTCGCCGACGCCCCTGACCCGGGCCCGGCCGCCGATCAGGCAGAACGGCACGTCGGCGCCCAGCTTCACGGCCACTTGCGGATCGTCGATTCCGGCCCACCGCAGGACGGCGGCAGCGTCGGCGGAGCCGCCCCCTAGGCCGCCACCCGTCGGGATGACCTTCTCCAGATGGACCGATGCGCTGCGCCCGGCCGCCCTCAACGCCTTACGCACCAGGTTGCCGTCGTCGCCCGGCACCGGGCCGCCCGCCCCCCGCCCACTGACGGTCAGACCGTCACCTTCGGCGAAGGTCAGCCGGTCGGCCAGGTCGAGCGTGACCATCTCCGAGTCGAGCAGGTGGTACCCGTCTGCCCTGACACCTGTCACCCGCAGCGAGAGGGTCAGCTTGGCCCGGGCCAGGACGGTCGTCATCGCCCGGCCCCGGGGGCTGGTTGAGACCCACTAGCCGCTCGGAGGGGCCCCGGCATCAACGGCCGGCCCCGGCCAGGCGGCCCCACGCCTCCACGTCCAGCTCCTCGGCCCGGCTCTCAGGAGCCACCCCGGCCAGGGCGAACGCTTCCGGTTCGACCACGTCGGCCAACGCCCGGCGGAGCATCTTGCGCCGGGTGGCGAAACCGGCCCGCACCACGGCGAACAGCCGGTCGGCGCTGACCGCGGCCGGGTCCACCGCCGGTGCCGGCCGGCGACGGATGTCGACCAGCACCGACTCGACGTTCGGGCGGGGCCGGAACACCGATGCCGGCACCCTGGCCACCACTTTGGCCCGGGACCAGTAGGCGACCTTGACCGAGACGGCGCCGTAGGCGTCGTCCCCGGGCCCGGCGGCCAGGCGTTCGCCCACCTCCCGTTGGACCATGACCAGCATGCGGGCGATGGTCGGCACCCCGTCGAGCAGGTCGGCCACGAGCGGGGTGGCGATGTTGTACGGCAGGTTGGCGACCATGACCCAACCGGTCCCGGACCCGAGCAGGTCGACCCAGTCGGCGGTCATGGCATCGGCGTGGACCACCCGGACCCGGTCGACTCCGGCCAGCACCTCGGCGAGCACCGGGAGCAGATGGCGGTCGGCCTCGACCGCCAGCACCGACGCGCCCGTCTCGACCAGCGCCAGGGTCAGCGCCCCGAGGCCGGGGCCGATCTCCAGCACCCGGTCCTGGGGCCCGACCTCGGCCAGCCGGGCGATGCGCCGGACCGTGTTCGGGTCGGCGACGAAGTTCTGGCCCAGGGCCCGGCTGGGCGTCAACGCGTGGCGCGCCAGCAGGTCCGCCACCTGGCCCGGCGTCAGCGTCATACAGGTAGGCGGAAGGCGGCCGTGGTGTTGTCCCACGTGGCGGCAGCGACATCGTCGACCGGCATCCCCTTGAGGGTGGCCACCGCCTCGCCGACCAGCGCCACCCACGCCGGGCGATTCGATTTACCCCGGTTGGGGACCGGCGCCAGGTACGGGCTGTCTGTCTCCACCAGGATCCGATCGAGCGGGCAGAGGCGGGCCGCCTCCTGCACATCGGTCGCCGTCTTGAACGTGACGATCCCGCTGAAGCTCAGGTAGGCGCCCCGGTCGAGCGCCCGCGTCGCCTCTTCCGGGCCGCCGCTGAAGCAGTGCACGATGGTCCGCGCCGGCATCCCCTCGGAGTCGAGGATCTCGAACGTTTCGTCCCATGCGTCGCGGGTGTGGATCACCAGGGTCTTGTCCAGCCGGTGCGCCAGTGCGATCTGGTCGGCGAAAACCCGGCGTTGGGCGGCGCGAGGGGAATGCTCGTAGTAGTAGTCCAGTCCGCACTCCCCGATCCCGACCACCTTCGGGTCGGGCCGCTCGAGCAGTTCCAAGAGGGTCTCGGTGCCGTGCACCGCCTCGTGCGGGTGCAGTCCGACGGTGGCGAAGACCTGGTCGTGGTCCCGGGCGGCGGCGATGGCGGCGGCCGACGCCGCCGCATCGGTTCCCACCGTGACGATCCTGGTCACCCCGGCGGCGGCCGCGTCGGCGACGGCGTCGATCCCGACGCCGTCGTATTGCAGATGGCAGTGACTGTCGGTCCAGACCGGCACTTAGGACTGGATCCGGGGGAAGAGCGGGGTGCCCCGCTCGACCGGCAGGCCGCCCGGGTAACCGCCCCACACGACCGACTCCGGCAGTTTCTGGTCGATCACCTCGCCGCTCAGCCCGATGCGCCGCCAGATCTCCTGCGACGCCCGGGTGAGGGCCGGGCTGGCCAGGATGGCGACGATGCGCAGGACCTCGAGGGCGTCGCCCAGGACGGCGTCGACGGCCGGTCCCGGGTCCGCCTTCCACGGCTCGGCCGCCTCCAGGGCGGCGTTGGTCTCGCGGACCAGGCGCCAGGTGGCCTCCAACGCCTCGCTCGGGGCCACCCGGCTCCACGCGGATGCGGCCGCCGCGTAGACGTCCTCGGCCACCGCCTTCAGTGCACTCTCCGGATCGGGCGCCGGACCGGTGCCGCCGCACTTGCGCTGCACGACGGTCGACACCCGGGCCAGCAGGTTGCCCAGGTTGTTGGCCAGATCCGAGTTGTAGCGGGCCACCATCCCTTCGTAGGAGAACTCCCCGTCGGGTCCGAACGTCACGTCGCGGAGGAAGTGGTACCGGTAGCCGTCGACGCCGAAGGTGGGGACCAGACCGGCCGGGGAAATCTGGTTGAACGCCGTCTTCGACATCTTCTCGCCGCCGACCAGTAAGAAGCCGTGGACGGCGATCTGCTGCGGGGGTTCGAGGCCGGCGGCCATCAGGAGCGCCGGCCAGTACACGCAGTGGAACCGCAGGATGTCCTTGCCGATCACGTGGTGGACCTCGGGCCACCACGTCTGGAACCGCTCGTCGTCGACGCCGTAGCCGATGGCGGTGGCGTAGTTGATCAGGGCGTCGTACCAGACGTAGAAGACGTGCTCGGGGTCCCAGGGGACCGGCACGCCCCACTGGATCGACGTGCGCGATATGGAGATGTCCCGCAGGCCGCCACGGATCAGACCGATGGCTTCGTTGCGTTTGGCCTCGGGGATGGCGGCGGCCGGGAAGTTCTCGTACCACTCCAGCAGGCGGTCGCTGAACTCGGACAGCTTGAAGAAGTAGTTCTCCTCCTCCAACCATTCGACCGGCCGGTTGTGGATCGGGCAGTGGTTGCCGTTGATCAGATCGGCCTCGGTGTAATAGGCCTCGCACGACACGCAGTAGAGGCCGGCGTAGGGCCGCAGCTCGATCCAACCGGCGTCGTAGGCCGCCTGCATCAGCTTCTGGGTGGCCAGGTAGTGGCGCTCCTCCGTGGTGCGGATGAAGTCGTCGTTCGAGATGTCGAGGAGCTGCCACGCCTCCTGGTAGCGGGCACTCGTCCGGTCGGCGTGCTCGCGCGCCGACAGCCCGTTGGCCTCGGCCGCCCGCTGCACCTTCAGGCCGTGTTCGTCGGTTCCGGTCAGGAACCAGACGTCGTCGCCCGACAGGCGGTGCCAGCGGGCCAACCCGTCGGCGATGACGGTCGTATAGGCGTGGCCAATGTGGGGGGCGTCGTTGACGTAATAGATGGGGGTGGTGACGTAGTAGCGGGCCACGGCCGACGAGGGTAGGCCAACTGGACCCCGAACCGGCCGCCTTAAGGCCGGACCGCCTTCAAGGTGAGGGCGACCTGGTACACCACCCGTTTCGGCTGGCCCAGCAGTTGGGCCACTTCGGCCACCGCCGTCCTGCGATCCGTACCCCGTTCCAGCCGGGCGGCGAGGGCGACGGAGATGTCGTCGGCATCGACCACCACCGGGTCCGCCTCCGGTCGGGGACCGACGACGATGACCCACTCCCCCTTCAGCTCCACCCCGGCGAACCAGCCCGGCCCGTCGCTGAGCGGGCCCCGCCACACCTGCTCGTGGAGCTTGGTCAACTCCTTGGCCGCAGCCACCTCACGGTCGCCCCCGCAGACGGCGGCCAGGTCGGCGATGGTGGCCGCCACCCGGTGCGGCGACTCGTACACCACGACGGCGGCCGGTTCGGCGGCGATGGTCTCGAGCACCTCGTTGCGGTCCCGCCCCTTCCGGGGCAGGAATCCGGCGAAGCGGTAGGCGCCGGCCGGGAACCCGGAGAGAGCCAATGCCGCGCTCACCGCGCACGGCCCGGGCACGACCTCGGTGGGGAGGCCGGAAGAGGCCACTCCTTTGACCAGATCGGAGCCGGGATCGGAGATGGTCGGCATGCCCGCGTCGCTGACCACCGCCACGACCGCCCCCGCCTCCACCTGGGCGCAGACGCGGGCGGCGACATTGCGTTCGGTGTGGCGGTCCAGCCGGTGCAGAGGGGGCGCCGGGATGGCCAGCGCCGACAACAGTTTCCGGGTGCGTCGGGTGTCCTCGCAGTAGATCGTCGTGGCCTCCCGCAGCGCCCGGACGCCGCGGGGCGACATGTCCTCGAGGTTGCCGATCGGCGTTCCGACGACCACCAGCCGGCCCGGCTCAGTCATCGGCCGGGCGCACCTCCAACCGGTCGCCCACCTGCAGGTGCCAACGTTCGAACGCGCCCAGCCCGGCGGCCACGATGGCGCCCGACAGCCGGGGGCGGGCCACCCGGTGCGGGGCCAGCCGGGAGATGCGCCTGACCTCGAAACACTGGTTGCCGTCGTCGGTGCGGACCCGGATGCACCAGGCCAGATCCAGGCTGGCCGCCCCTTTCCAGGTGTGCAGCAACGCCGGCGGCGACACGAGCACCGCCCCGGTCAGGCCGAGCTGCCACCCGGGCCGGCGGTCCTCGACGGCCGCCAGGACGTCCCCCTCACGGAGCAGCCACGACATCAGGTCACACGTTGAACCGGATTTCGAGGACGTCTCCGTCGACCACCTCGTAATCCTTGCCCTCGACCCGCAGTTTGCCCACCTCTTTGGCCTTGTTCCACGAGCCGATGGACAGCAGCTCGTCCCAGTGGATGACCTCGGCCCGGATGAAACCGCGCTGGAGATCGGAGTGGATCACGCCGGCACACTCGGGCGCCCGGGCCCCGGCCCGGTAGGTCCAGGCCCGGCTCTCCTTGTCCCCGGTCGTGAAGAACGTGCGCCGCCCGAGCAGGTGGTAGGCGGCCCGGGCCACCCGGGGCAGGGCCCCCTCGCCGAGGCCCAGCCCCTCGAGCAGTTCGGTCCGCTCATCCGGATCGAGCTGGGCCGCCTCCGCCTCCAGGGCGATGCTCACCCCGAGCACGTCACCATGGCCGCCCAGCTCGTCGGCCACCGGTTTGACCACTGCATCCGGGTCGGCGATCTGGTCCTCGCCCAGGTTGACCACCGCCAGGACCGGTTTGTTGGTCAGCAGGAAGAACGACCTCAGGGTGACCCGGTCTTCTGCGGTGAGCGCCGAGCGGTAGATCGGCGTACCCCCGTCGAGTTCGGCCTTGGCCCGTTCGAGGGCGTCGACCTCGCCCTGCAGGGACTTGTCGGACCGGGCTGCCTTGCGCCGCTTGTCGATCTGGCTGTCGACGGTGGTCGTGTCGGCCAGCACCAGCTCCAGCTCCAGCACCCCGAGATCGTCGACCGGATCGGACCCGCCCACCACGTTGGGATCCTCGAACGCCCGCAGCACCAACGTGAGGGCGTCGGCCTCCCGGATCCCGGCCAGGAACCGGTTGCCCAGACCCTCGCCGGTGGACGCGCCGGCGACCAGCCCGGCGATGTCGACGAACTCGACCGTCGTGGGCACGACTTTGCGGCTCTCGCTCATCACCGCCAACTTCCCGAGCCGGTCGTCGGGCACCTGGGCCACGCCCTGGGTGGTCTCCGTGGTCGAGAACGGGTGGGCCGCCACCAGGGCGCTGCCACCGGTGAGGGCGTTGAAGAGGCTCGACTTCCCCGAGTTAGGCAGGCCGACGATGCCCAGGCGTTCCATCGAGGGCAGGCTATCCGCCCGGCTGCCTGGTCCAGGGGGTGGCCGGCCACCTAGTCTGGTCCGCTATGTCCAAGCGCACCAAGAAGGCCCGGTCGCGGGCTCGTCGTAAGAAGGCCAACCACGGTCAGAAGCCCAATCGGGGCCGTTGACCGGACTCGGGCGGCCGCCGGCTGCGATCTGGCCGCCAACCCGAGCACTCTCCCCCGTCGATCCGGTCGATCCCCCCGGGTACGGGCCACCGCCAGTTCGCCCACGGGCCGTCGATTCGGGCGAATCCACCAGGTGCGTGCAAAGTTGCGGACTATTTCAGCAAGTTTGCACGCACCTCATGTTGGCCGACACGATTCTGATCACCACCCTCCCGGCCGGCCCGGTTTCGCCGCCCGCCTGACCGGCCCGATGCTTCCCCTCCACTTGGCCGGCGCTAGATGAGCCCGGCGCCGGCGACCAGCCGGCGCAGGTCGACGCCGGCCCGGGCCCCCAGGTGGCCCACCACCTCTGATGCCACCGTGGCGCCGATCGCGGCAGCCGTGTCCGCGCCCAGATCATTGACCAGGCCGTACAGGTAGCCGGCGGCGAAGCTGTCGCCGGCGCCGGTGGTGTCGACCACCTTGTCCACCGGGGCCGCCGGACGCTCCACCCGTGACCCGTCACGCGACGCCACCAGGCAGCCCTTGGCGCCCAGCGTGACGACGACGGTGGGGCAGGACTCCAGCAACCGGGCCACCGCCTTGTCCAGGTCGTCCTCACCGGACAGGCCGAGGGCCTCCGGCTCGTTGGCGAACAGCAGGTCGGCCTGACCGAGAAGGTCGAGCAGGGCGTCGCGCTGGAACGACACCCAGCCGGGGTCGGACGCAGAGAAGGCAACCAGCGTGTCAGACCGCCGGGCCGCGGCAATGGCCTTCTCGGCCGCCGACGTAGTGGGCTGCGGACCCCACACGTAGCCCTCCATGTAGAGCACCTGGGCCCCGGCGACGGCGGCCTCGTCGATGTCGTCGGGCCCCATTTCGGCTCCCGCGCCGAGGCTGGTGCACATGGTCTTCTCGGCGTCGGGAGTCACCAGGACCAGGCACCGGCCGGTCGGCTCGCCGCCGTCCACCGGGCGTCCGTCGAAGCGGACACCGGCCCGGCGGATGTCGTCGGTGAACAGTCGACCCAGGTCGTCGTCGGCCACCCGGCCGATGAAGCGGACCGACTCCCCCAGTGACGCCAGGCCGGCGGCGGTGTTGGCCGCCGATCCGCCCGAGGCGTGCGTCTCCGGCTCGATGGCGGCGTACAGGTCGGACGCCCGAGCCCCCTCCACCACGGACATCGTGCCCTTCTCGAGCCCCAGTGAGCTGACCGTGTCGTCCGGGCAGGTGGCCAGCACGTCGACGATGGCGTGGCCGAGCACCACGACCTTGGCGTGTTCATCCATAACAGTCGACCGTAATGCCCGCACAGGTAGGGTAATGAGCCGTGCCGGATCCGGAGACGTACCGCCTGCCCCGGAATGCCGCACCCAGCCGGTACCAGCTCGAGATCCGCCCCGACCTGGAGCGGGCGTCGTTCACCGGCCGGGTGACGGTCGAGGTGGACGTCCTCGAGCCGTCGGAGCGGCTCGTCCTGCACGCCGTCGACCTCGAACTCAGCCGCGTCGACCTGATCACCCCCGACGGAACGGGCACCGACCTCGAAGTCGGCTACATCGAGGCCGAGCAGATGGTCACGCTGACGCCGCCCCGGCCCCTCGACCCCGGGCGCCACATCCTGACCATCGAGTACACCGGCGGACTGAACGACCAGCTGCGCGGCTTCTACCTCAGCACTTTCACCGACGACGCCGGCGACGGCCGGGTCATCGCCACCACGCAGTTCGAGGCGGCCGATGCCCGGCGCGCCTGTCCCTGCTGGGACGAGCCCGACTTCAAGGCGGTGTTCGCCATCACCCTGGTGGTCGCACCCGGCCTCACCGCCATCTCGAACGCGGCCGTGGAGACCACCCGGACTCTCGACGACGGGCAGGTCGAATGGCGCTTCGCCGACACCATCGTCATGTCCACCTACCTGGTCGCCTTCATCGTCGGCCCCTACGAGCTGACCCCGCCGGACGTGGTGGACGGGATCCCGATGAGCGTGGCCACGGTTCCCGGCAAGCTCGGTCTCACCGGCTTCGCCACAGAGGCGGCCCGCCACTCGCTGACGTTCCTGGCCCGCTACTTCGGCATCCCCTACCCGGGGTCGAAGCTGGACCACGTCGCCGTGCCCGACTTCGCCTTCGGAGCCATGGAGAATCTCGGGTGTGTCACCTATCGCGAGAGCCAGCTGCTGGCCGACGGCCAGACCGCCTCGGGCACCGAGTTGCAACGGGTCGCCATCGTCATCGCCCACGAGACGGCCCACATGTGGTTCGGCGACCTGGTGACCATGCGGTGGTGGAACGGGATCTGGCTGAACGAGGCGTTCGCCACGTTCATGGAGCTCACGACGGCCGACGACTTCCGCCCCGACTGGGACGTGTGGGCCGCCTTCGCCTCCGGCAAGTCGGCCGCCCTCGAGACCGACGGCCTGATGGCGACCCGACCGGTCGAGTACCCGGTGGGCCGCCCGGAGGAGGCGGACGGGATGTTCGACGTCCTGACCTACGAAAAGGGCGGCGCCGTCCTCAAGATGCTGGAGCAGTACCTCGAACCCGAGGTCTTCCGCAAGGGCATCTCGCACTACCTGACCACACACGCGTATGGGAACACCGACGCCCCCGACCTGTGGGCGGCGCTGGAAGAGGTCTCGGGGGAACCGGTCGGGACCATCATGGAATCCTGGATCCACCAGGGCGGCTACCCGATCGTCCACGCGTCGATCGGCGACGACCCGGCCACGGTGACCCTGCGCCAGGAGCGGTTCACCTACTCGGGATCCGACCCCCGCCGGTGGGCCGTACCGCTCCGCGTCCGGGCCTCCGCCGGAGGCGTCATCCGGCACGAACGGCTCCTGCTCGAGGAGGAGTCGGGCTCGATCTCCTTCGATGCCCCGATCGACTGGATCGCCGTCAACGACGGCTCCTGGGGGTTCTACCGAGTCAGCTATTCACCCGATCTGAGGAGCCGACTGCTCGCCGCCGGCCTGGACCGGGTGCTGTCCTCGACGGAACGACTCGAGTTGTTGCGCGATGCCTGGGCCGCCGTCGTGGCCGGGCGCAGCCCATTGGCGGAGTGGGCGGACACGGCGTCGGCCGTGGTCGGGGGCGCCGGACCCGACCCCGATCTCTGGGCGGCCGTCGGAGCCACTCTCGACGAACTGGAAAGAGCCGGTGACGATGACGACCGGGCGGCGGTGGCCGCCTGGGCCCGGCGCCTGGCCACGCCGGCTTGGGCCGAAGCCGGCTGGCAGCCAACTCCGGGCGAGACCGAACGGGCCGGGATCGCCCGGGGTCGCATCCTTCGCGTCCTGGCCGGGGTCGGCGGCGACGCCGGCCTGGCCGAGGCGACCCGGCCCAAGCTGGCCGCCCACCTGCGCGACCCCGACGGCGGCCACCTGGCGCCCGACCTGATCACCGCGGCTGCCCACATCACAGTGGCGACCGGTGGCGAGGACGGGTGGGCGACGGTGCTCGAGGCCTACCGGACCGCCGCCCAGCCTCAGGAGAAGCAGCGCTTCCTGTACGCCCTGGCCGAGACCCCGGTGCCCGACCTCCGAGCCCGCACCCTGGACATGTGCCTGGAAGCCGACGTGCGTAGCCAGGACGCCGCCTTCGTGGTCGCCTACGTCCTGCGCCAGCCGGGAGCCGGGCCGGCGGCCTGGGACTGGCTCGAGTCGAACTGGTCCCGCTTCGCCGAGCGCATACCGCCGTCGCTGGTCGTCTACGCCCTGGACGGCACGACCGCCCTGGTCGATCCCGACCTGGCCGGCCGGGTGCGCCGCTTCTTGCGGTCGACGGAACTGCCGCTGGCCGCGGTACGTATCGATCAGATACTCGAACGGATGGACGTCAACGTGGCGCTGGCGTCCCGGCTGCGCACCACGATGCCATCCGCCCTCACCGAACCGGTCGGCGGCTCACGCCGCTGACGGGAACCGGATATAGGACTCGACCAGCGCGTCGGCCACCTGTCGGTTCGACATCGGAGCCGCCGGACGCTCGATCCGTTCCTGTTCCACCAGGTTGTCCAGCAGGCGGCCGACGATGGCGTCGTATCCCAGGTCACCTTCGGCCTCCTGGAAACGGCGATGCTCGGCCCGGTCGGCGAAGCACACCGCCTTCCACGACAGGGAGAAACGCAGGTCAGCGGCGAGGAAATCGGCGGTGGAGCCGTCCCGGTGATGCAGCGTCCACCGGTCCGGCGCCGAGTGCCGCAGGCGAGAATCCCCGGTGAGACAACGAAGCGGTTGGTCGTCGCCGCCGATCGGATCCACCGAGTGGAAGACCGAGTCGGCGTCGAACACGATGGCCCGGTTGGCCTGGGACGCCACCCGCTGCTCGACCCCGTCCCAGAAGTAGGCGAACCGGCCGTCGGATGAGTCGTACACGTAATTGACGGCAGTGGCGACCGGCACCCGCACATGCTCGTACAGGCCGGAATGGAGCATCACCACCAGCAGCCAGCCGGGCAGTTGATCGCGGCGGGCGCCGGCGAACTCGGGAACGTCGGTGTGCACGGCCAGTTCCTGGCCGGGCAGCATCACGTTGGCGAATACCCGTTCCGGAATGACGTGGTCGAGACCGAACAGGGCGCGGGCCGCCTCGACAAGGGCCTCGTGGTGCAGGAAGCCGTGGGCCGCGCCACCCGGCTGGAACGGCCGGTAGGCGAACGAGTCGCGGTTGAAGAAGGCGCCTCGCAGATAGTTGTTGCGGGCGGCCCGCAGGGCGGCCGGCTCGGCCGCGCCGCCCGCTTTGCCGCCGGCACTCATGTAGCGGCGGACCACGTCGTACCGCCAGCCCACGGCCGGCCCGGGCCGCCCCGGCCCTGGCGGCCCCGTCGGCTGCGGGGCCAGTCGGTCGCCGGTCACGGCCGGCGCCCCGCCGGTGGGTTCGGAGGGCCGCCGGATCGGGCCCGGATTGCTCGACGGGGCGTAGCCGGGGAACGAATCGATGATGCCGGCGAGGGTCTCGACCTGGGTGTCGGCGAACGGCCCGTCGATCACCCGGGGCGCCCGGTCAGGCATTGGCCGGCTTGTGATACGGGTCGAGCTGCACCTCCTCGTCCGCCTCCCCGTCCACGATCACGATCCGTCCGTTGGCGTCGCCCTCGTCCAGCCGCCGGATGGCGGCGGCCGCCCGCTCGGTCGGGATGATCGAAGGGAAGCTGTTGGCGGCCGTGGCGTTCACCCGCACACCGACCGGCCGGAACTCCTCGGCCATGTGGCCGGTCAGGTGGTTGAGCGCGGCCTTGGACGCGGCGTAGACGCTCTGGCCGGACCAGGCGTAGATGTTGACACCGGCGATGCTCGAGACGTTGATCACGTTGCGGTTGGCCGCCCGGTTCTCGTCGTCGCGGCCCTGCCAGAACAGCCGGGCCACGGTCGTCGCCAACCGCAGGGGCACCACGACGTTCATGACCATCTGGGTGCTCGCACTGTCGAGCAGTCGGTTGCTCCCGAGCATCGGCGCCCACGTCGACGACACCGCGTTGTTGACCACCACATCGATGCGACCAAAGCGATTGAGGGCGGCTTCGACCACCTTGTCGCAGGCGCCGGCGACCGACAGGTCGGCTTGCACGGCGAAGACCTCTCGGGTCGTGAGCGGCGCCTCCGGCTGCAGTGGATCGACCGGGGTGAAACCCTGGGACGGGACCGCCGGCCACCGGCGCCGGTACACCGCGACGATGTCGTACCGGTCAGACCAGTGCTGGCATATCCAGGTCCCCAGCCCACCGCTCGCGCCGGTCAGAAGCAGGACCCTCCGGCTGTCACCATCCGACAATTGTGTGCTCCCCCCATCTACGGACGACCTCCGCCTTCGGCCGGTGCCACCACATCACCAGGCACTCCCGCTCGTGGCGGGTGTTGCTGATGAAGCTGTGGTACGAGTACGGCGTGCACTCGAAGGCGACCAACGAATTGTTCCGGGGCCCTACCGCCACCGCCGGCGCTGTCACCGGGTCGGAGGCGGCGTGGTACAGACCGGTCTCGCCGCCCACGATCTGAGCCTGCTCGGGCCCGGCCAGGTAGAAGATGAGCGAGATGGCCCGCACCCGCTCGGTCACGGTCACCCCGTCGGGAGCCGTGCCCTTGCGGTAGTTGCACCGCTTGGGCGCACTCACCACGAGGCCCTCCCCGTCCCGGTCGTCCTCGGCGAAGAAGGCCGGGTTCAGGTCGTTGTGGGGCGTGCCCGACAACGAACCGACGCCGTGATGGTGGAGGGTGACGTTCAGTTCGCCGGTGGCGTCGACGCCGAGCACCCGGGCCATGGCGTCGTGCCACGGGCGGGACACGAAGACGTCGAAGGCGCCGGCGTTCTCCTTGGTGACGGTCATGGCGGATACGTCGTATCCGGGGATGTCCCGGGTGAAGTAGCCCTTGGCCATCCACCCCCGGTACTGCTCCACCATGGCCTGGTAGACGTCCGGGCGGAACACGTTGTCGGCCCGGAGGTGGGCGAAGGGGCGGGCCACCTTCCACCACCGCCGGCTGGCCAGCACGTCGTCGAGGACGATCTCCCGGCGGGGTGCCGGCGTCTGGGTGGGGGCCGCCGGCTGGGTCGGGACGTCGGCCTGTTCCTGGCGGCGGGCGAACTCGATGGCCGGGTGGCTGATCGACACCGCTTTCAACTGGCGCCGCCAATCGTCTGAGGTCGAGTCGGCCTGCTTGCGGAACTGCGACTCCGGAAAAAGGAAGTCGTCCGCCAGCTTCAGGTCTATGTAACCGAGCACCTGACGGACGGCGGCCGGGACATCGTCGACCAGAGCCTCGTAGGTCACGACGAGCGGCTCGATGCCGTTGGCGTCGAAGTAATCGGCCCACCGCATCTCCTCGAGGTGCATCTGCGTGATACAGCGCTCGAGCAGGACCCGGTCGAACTTGAGCGCTTCGGGCCGGGGCGCGTCGTACGGCGCCGGCGCCTTGTCGGCGTCCCACCAGATGCGGGACTGCAGCGCCTTGGCATACGAGATGCCCTGCTTCAGCTTGTCGTTGCGGCGCAGCCAGATGTACTTGAGGCCGGGGAAGGCGCGATCGACCATCTCCTTGCGGGTCGCTTCGCCGGGTGCCGGACCGCCGTTCAGCTTGTGGCAGAAGTAGGAGAACTGGACGGGATGGACCTTCATACCGAACGCCCCGTTCGGCGTGCGACCGTTGTCGAGCACGGCCTGCAGGTAGGCCGGGTACCCGTCCACCTTCCAGCGGGGCGTCCAGTACTGCTCGAATGACGGCGACAGGTACTCCGTCGGATTGCCGGCGATGCCGGTGTTGCGCAGCCCCTCACACAACAGATAGCTGCCGGTACGCGGCGACGCGCACACCATGTACGACGGTCCCAGATCAGCCATGTCGGATCCGTCCCGACTATTCGCCGTCGCCGGGCCCGCCGGGACCGCCGGGGCCGCCGGGGCCTTCGGAACCAGGACCGGGGCCTGGGCCAGGGCCAGGACCGGGACCTGGGCCAGGGCCTGGGCCAGGGCCAGGACCGGGACCACCGCCCGGGCCGGGACCACCGCCCGGGCCGGGACCAGGACCAGGACCCGGGCCGGGACCGGGACCGCCGCCCGGGCCGGGACCAGGACCGCCGGCTCGCTCGGACTCCTCGATCAGCTCCATCAGCTCGGCTCTTTCGGCCACCTGGGATGGGTTGAGCTCACCGGCGCCGGCGCCGGCCGAGCCGTCCTCCTCCGAGTACGCCATGTCCCTCCCTTTCCGATGCCCGTAGCGCCGCTCTATGACGTGTGGAGGGTCACGATGATGGACCCCCCAGGTGGAGTCAAGGACAAATGGCCAGGTATACAGAAAGTACAAACGTCCGGATAATCCGTGTCCGACACCGGGATTCCCGGGACGCAGGGCCGGCACGAGCGACCGGCGGATCTGTGGTCGTGAGCCCATTCCGTGGTCGATTTTCGGGGTCTAGTCCCAACTATCGACCACAGAAAGCTCCGACGACCACAGAACCCTCGGACGACCACAGACCACTCCGACGGCGCCGTCCCCCCGAGGGCCAGCACCCGACGGGCCCCTCCCCCACGGCCGGTCCCGACATCGCCGCACCCACGCCCCCGCCCACACCGACCGCGACACCCACGCTCGCCACGAGCAACAGCACGCCGGGAGCGGGCAGCAGAACTGCCCGCTCCATGCGCGTGGGATCCGCCACCAGTGTCCGTATTGTCCCCATTTCGGGCTGGGTCCCAAACACCCGGCCCTGGGCTGATCAGCCTCCGGTCAGCTTCTCCACCCGGGTGCGGACCTGCTCCAGTCGGGCGGTGGCCCGGGCGTGCAGTCGTTCCGCCCGCTCGTACAGATCGGTGGCCGCCTCGATCCCCAGATCGCCGGCGGCCAGCCGGGCCGTCACGTCCTCCAGCTGCTCCATCAGTTGCTCGAAGGTGGCGCCGTCTTCGGAGCCGTCCGCGCTCATGAAATCCCTCGTCCTTCCGACCCCGACCCCAACACCGGTGCCGGGGTGACCTCGACCACTGTTGCTGTGAACGCACCGGCCGCCAGCCGGGTGTGCACCTGGTCACCCGCGTTCAGCTCCGAGGCGGAGCGCAGCACGGCGCCGGCTGGACCGGCCACGACGGCGTAGCCCCGCTCCAGCGTGCGCTGGGGTGACAGCACTTGTAGGTGGCGACGTTCGGATTGGAGCCGGCCCTCCGCCCGGCCAATCGCCTCCCAGTAGGGCCGCCGCCAGTCGGCGGCGCGCAGACGCTCATCGGCGCGCGCCCACCGGCCGGCCGGATGGCAGGCCGCCAGCCGCAGCTGGGCCCGCTCCAGACGCTGCCCGGCCCGATCGACGCCTGTATCGACCGCCCGGCGCACATCGACGGCTGACAACCGCCGCCCGGCGGTCGCCACCGCCTCCCCGACCAGGCCGGCGGCCCGGTGCCGGCGGTCGTCGAGCCGGCCCTGCAGAGCGTCCAGATCGGGCAGGATGGCGGTCGCGGCTAGCGACGGCGTACCGCAGCGCAGGTCGGCCACCTCGTCGCACAGCGGCCGGTCCGCCTCATGGCCGATGGCGGACACCACCGGGACCGGGCAGGCGGCCACCGCCCGGCACACCTCCTCGGTGCTCCACGGCAGCAACGAGGGTGCGTCCCCTCCGCCTCTCGCCAGGATGACCACTTCGATGTCAGGGCGTCGCGCCAACGACTCGATGGCCTCGACGATGGTCAACGACGCCGACGGCCCGGACACCGTCGTCTCATGGAACACCACCGGGTACCCGGGGCAGCGGACGGCCATCACTGATTCGATGTCCTTGCGGACCGCCGCTTCGGTCCCGCAGACCACGCCGACCACGGACGGGAGCACGGGGATGCGCCGCCGGGGCCGGTCGAGCAGGCCCTCGGCCGCCAGACGGCTCCGGGTGGCGGCGATCGTGGCGGCGATGGCGCCGGCGCCGACGGGCAGGACCTCCTCGGCGACCAGTTGGAGCTGGCCCCGCTCGTTCGACCACTCCAACTTGGCCACGACCGATACCCGCTCGCCGGCGGCCACCCGGGACCGCCGGGCGACCGCGGCCGGCAGGCGGACGGCGATCTGGGCCACCCGGTCACGGAGGGTGAACCACACTGCACCTGTCCTGCCGACCGTGGGTCGGTACACTTCGCCTTCGACGGCGATCCTCCCGATGGTCCCAACCGCCCGGGCGATCTCCCCCGACAGCCTCACCAGCGTGACCGGACGAGGCGCACCCCCCGTTGGCTCAGACTCGAATAGCGGGAACGTCACCGCTGCTCAGGCTAGCCAGGGGGTGCGACCGCCCGGCCGCAGGAGTCGGGCCAGGAGCAGCCGGATTCCCTAACCGGATGCAACCGACAGTTAGCATGGATTTGATCAGGAAGCAGGAGAGCATTTGAGCGACGACCAGGCCGGGCGGACATTCGCCGCCCTCGGCATCGATACCGACCTGGTCGATTCGCTGTCGGCGTTGGGCATATCGGAGCCGTTTCCAATACAGAGCCTGACCATTGCCGACGCCCTCACCGGTCGGGACATCTGTGGCAAGGCGAAGACCGGATCGGGCAAGACCCTCGCCTTCGGCCTCCCCCTCCTCCAGCGGCTGAGCGACGCACCCGGCACGGACGAGCCCGAGACGGGCCGCGCCCCTCGGGGCCTAGTGCTGGTGCCCACGCGGGAGCTGGCCCGCCAGGTTGCCGACGTGCTCACTCCGTTGGCCGTCTCGCGCCGGCTCGAGCTGGGCGTCTGCTACGGCGGCACCAACATGGAGGCCCAGGTGAAGGCGGTGCGAGCCGGCATGGACGTCGTCATCGCCACCCCCGGCCGCCTGATCGACCTGCGCCAACGGGGCGAGATCGACCTGGGCCAGATCGAGATCGTGGTGCTCGACGAGGCCGACCGGATGGCCGACATGGGCTTCACCCCCCAGGTCGAATGGCTGCTCCGCCACCTGGTCAAGCCCCACCAGTCCATGCTCTTCTCGGCCACCCTCGACGGAGACGTCGACCGCCTGATCCGCCACGAACTGACCGATCCGGTGTACCACGAGGTGGCCTCGACCACCGCCACGGTGAGCAGCATGGCCCACCGGTGGATCCAGGTCCATCAGATGGACAAGGTCAAAGTGGCGGCCGCCATCTGCCGCAGCACCGAGCGGGCCATCGTGTTCGCCCGTACCAAGCGGGGCGCCGACCGCCTGACCGAGTCCCTCCGCAAGGAGAACATCGACGCCCGGGCCATTCACGGTGACCTGCGCCAGCAGGCCCGCGAGCGGGCGCTCAAGGCCTTCGCCGACGGTCGCCTACCGGTGCTGGTGGCGACGGACGTGGCCGCCCGTGGACTCGATGTCGAGGACATCGATGTGGTCATCCACTACGACCTGCCCGAGGACCACAAGGCCTACCTGCACCGCTCGGGCCGCACCGCCCGGGCCGGCCGGGCCGGAATGGTGGTGACTCTGGTGCTCTGGAACGAGCACATGGAAGTCGAGCGCATCCAGAAGCGGCTGGGACTGCAGGCCCCGATCACCGAGATGTTCTCGAACGACCCCCGACTCGGGCACCTGAACAGCTGGGAACCCGAGCCGAAGGCCGTCGGCTAAGCCGTACACCGCCGGTAAGCGCCCGTGCGCCAAGCGCTCGAGATCATCGGATTCGTGCTGGCCGCAGCCGTGGTCGCCGCCACCCTGATCTCCGCCATCCAGGCGGTGGTCCTGCCCAGAGCATCCCAGAACCGGTTGCCCCGCTTCACGACCCGGGCCGTCCGCTCCTTCTTCCATCTGCGGGCCCGGCGCTCCGGTACCTATCACGAGCGGGACGGCATCATGGCCATGCTGGCCCCCATCGCCCTGGTGAGCATGCTGCTCACCTGGCTGCTGGTGATATTCGTCGCCTACTCGGTCATGTTCTTCTGCTGCGGCGGGCACTCCCTCCATGTGGCACTAGAACTGTCCGGTTCGTCGATCGTCACTCTCGGGACGGAATCCGACAACCGGCTCGGACCCGCCCTGCTCAGCTACTCGGAGGCCGGCATCGGGCTCCTGCTCGTCGCCCTCTTCATCAGCTACTTCCCCAGCATTTACGGGGCCTTCGTGCGCCGGGAGACCGGCGTCACCCTCCTGCAGGTGAGGGCCGGCAACCCGCCCCGTCCGGCCACGATGCTCATCCGTTACCACCGCATCGAGGAGGGCCAGTACCAGCTGACCGCGCTGTGGCAACAGTGGGAGGGCTGGTTCGCCGACATCGAGGAATCCCACACCACCTTTCCGGTGCTCGCCTACTTCCGGTCGCCGCAGCCGGAGCGCTCCTGGGTGACCGCCGCCGGTGCCCTCCTCGACTCGGCCAGTTTCTGGATGGCCGCCGTCGAGCATCCGAAGGACCCCGACGCCCAACTATGTGTGAGGGCCGGCTTCCTCGCCCTGCGCCGCATCGCCGATGCCTTCAGCCTCACCTACGACCCGGACCCGGGGGCGGACGATCCCATCTCGGTGACCCGGGCCGAGTGGGATGAGGTCATGGACGAGATCCAGGGGGCCGGGCTGCCGATGGTGGCCGACCGGGAGCAGGCGTGGCGCGACTGGCGGGGCTGGCGGGTCAACTACGACACCGTGCTCCTCCTCCTCGCCCGCGTCACTGAGGCGCCGATGGCCCCGTGGATCTCGGATCGGTCCCCTATTCGGGCCTCTCGCCCTTCCGGCCGAACAGGAAGCGGGTGGCGACCACGGCGAACACGATCGCCAGCACCACGACGATGATGCCGTAGAAATCGGCCGCGTCCTGGCGCTGCCCGGGCACGTTGGTCGTGCCCGCCGCCCCACCGTCAACGGTGATCACCCCCGTCGGGACCGTCGTCGGCACGGTGGTGCTGGCCCCCGAGGACAGCACATAGGTCAAAGGCACGGCCCAGGTTCCCGCAGCGCCATCCATGTCCACAAGCCGGTCGGCTTCGGCCGGCACGACAGGTAGCCTTCAGGATCGTGTCTGATGCCTGGCTGATCGAACCATCCGGACCGCTTCGAGGCGAGGTGGCCGTCCGCGGATCGAAGAACGCGGTGACCAAACACATGGTTGCCGCCCTGCTCGGCGACGGACCGAGCACGATCAGCAACGTGCCCGACGTCGGCGACGTGGACATCACCGCCCGCATCCTCACCGCCGTCGGTGCCCACGTCGAGCAGTCCGGTGAATCGATCACCGTGCACCCGGCCCAGGACCTGCAGTCCGCGGTGCCCCTGTCCTTCAGTGGGCTCAACCGGATCCCCGTCCTCCTCCTCGGCCCCCTGCTGCACCTGACCGGCGAAGCGTTCGTCCCCCGCGTTGGCGGCGACTCGATCGGGGCCCGACCCATCGACTTCCACGTGGAGGTGCTCAGGGCCCTCGGCGCCGAGGTCGAGGTCACACCGGAGGGCATCACGGCCAAATGCAAGCGGCTCACCGGCGCCCGGATCAACCTGCCCTACCCGAGCGTCGGCGCCACCGAGTCGGCCCTGCTCTCGGCGGCCATGGCCGACGGCAAGTCGGTCATCCGCAACGCCGCGACCGAGCCGGAGGTGCTGGAACTGGCACTGTTCCTCCAGCGCATGGGCGCCCACATCGAACTGCGTCCCGACCGTCGCATCGAGATCGAGGGCATCCCCCGGCTGAGGGGCGCCCGCACCCGTCTGCAGGGCGACCGTAACGAGGCGTTCTCCTACCTGGTCGCCGGGCTCCTCACCGGGGGCGAGGTCCGGGTCGTCGGCTGTCAGCAGGATCGGCTGGTCACCGCCATCACCACCTTGATGCGCATGGGCGCATCGGTGGAGGTGGACGACACCGGCATGACCGCATCGGCCCCTCACGGCCTGTTGCCGGCGGCCGTCCAGACCGACGTCCATCCTGGGTTCATGACCGACTGGCAGACGCCCCTCATGGTGCTGTTCACCCAGGCGGACGGCATGTCGGTCCTGCACGAGACGGTGTACGAGGATCGCTTCGTGTACGTGCCCGCCCTGCAGGAGATGGGCGGCGAGATCGAGTTGTTCTCCACTTGCCTGGGCGGATCGGCCTGCCGCTTCCACGAGACCAGCCACATGCACTCGGCGGTCGTCCGGGGCCGGTCCCGCCTGCGAGGCGCCGAGGTCGAGATCCCTGATGTGCGGGCCGGGTTCTCTAGCGTCATCGCCGCGGCCGCGGCCGAGGGCCCTTCGGTGCTCCGTGGTGTCCACCACCTCGAGCGGGGATACCACCGACCGGCCGAACAGCTGAGGTCGCTCGGCCTGGACCTGAAGACCACGTGAGCGCGCTGTTCCGGTACGACGGCGAGTTCTATCGGCCCGGCCCGCTGACGGTCGGGCCGTGGTCACCCGACGCCCAGCACGGTGGGGCGGTGTCCGCCCTGCTGGCCGGCGCCGTCGAATCCGACGATCCGGCGATGCCCGTCGTCCGTCTCACCCTCGAGTTGGTCCGGCCGGTGCCGCTCACCCCGCTCCGACTGACCACGGACCTGGTACGTCCGGGCCGCAACGTGCAACTGGTCGACGCCTTCCTGTGGTCCGGCGACACCGAGGTGGCCCGGGCCCGGGCCCTCCGCATCCGGCGCACGCCCATGGACGTCCCGGTGGACCGATCCGGGCCGCCGGCGCCGCCCCCGACCGCAGAGGAGTCGGCTGACCAGTCCGGTGTGGTGCGCACCGCCTTCGCCGATGCGGTTGACATGCACTTCGTCAAGGGCAGCTGGGACGATCTGGGCCCGGTGACCCTGTGGACCCGGCTGCGGGTGCCGGTGGTAGAAGGGCGGACGGTGACCCCACTCCAGCGGACGGCGGCGGCCGCCGACTTCGGCAATGGCATCAGCCGGATCCTCGACTTCGAGACCCACACGTTCATCAACCCCGATCTCACGGTGGCTCTGGCCCGCGTCCCGGAGGGCGAGTGGATCCTCCTGGACGTGGTCTCGCGGTTGTCGGGCGACGGTTTCGGTCAGGCCGAGAGCCAGATCTTCGACGCCACCGGGCCGGTGGGCCGGTCCATCCAGTCTCTGCTGGTCACCAGCCGCTGAATCGATTCGGGTCTACGTCGCCGGTCAGCGCAGGGACCGCTCCAGCCGGCGGATGGCCAGCGTCGCCGAAGCCAGCGCGTCGGTCCCCCCGGCACGCGGCGCCACTGCCTGCACCTGGCGCAGAACGGCCGCTTCCCGTTCTGCCCAGGCGGTGACGGCGGCGTCGGGGTCCCTGAAGTCGGGATCGGCCAGGACCCGGGCCGTCGCCCGCTCCCGCCAGTCGACCAGGTCATCGAGGATGGCCCGGGCCTGCCACTGACGGAGCCGCCCGGGCGGTGGCGACACATCCACCACCGCCTCCACGGCGGCCATCAACGGACCCAGGCCGGCCGCCTGCCCCAAACGGGTCGCCACCCGCGCCGCCTCCTCTGGTGAGCGGCCGGTGGCCTGGGCCAGCACCGCTGCCTCTATCCGTCTGACCTTGCGGCCGGCGGCCACGAATTGCTCAGCCAGCTCCTCCGGCACCTTCAGGTCGGCCCACGGCGCCTGCTCCACCTCTGCGCCGAACGTCTCCGAATCGGCGACTGCGGCCAGCCGGCTCTGATCGCGTTCGGCCGCCGGCCCGGGCCGGAACGGTCCGGACTCGGCCAGGTAGCGACGGACCAGGGCGGACACCGCCGCCGTCACCGTGGCATGCAGTGCCTCCTCCGCCATCGCGCTCAGGCCGCCGGCCGGATCGGCGGCCCGCTGTTCCAGGTCCGCCCACATCCGTCCCGCGCCGGTCAGCTCCCGGCTGACCCAGAAGGCAGCGGCCACCTCGTCGAGACCCCGGCCCGTCTCGGCGGCCAGATCGTGGGCCCACACGACGCCCATCTGGTCGACGATCTCGCCGGCCACGTCCGTCGCCACCAGTTGGCGGTACAGGCGGTGGTCCGGGATGAGGTCACCGAACTCGGTGCGGATGCCGGCCGGGAAATACGGGGCCACGCTGCTCAGCAGGAACGGATCGGTACTCCATTCGGCTTCTTCGACGGCGGCCACCAGTTCGGTCTTGGCGTAGGTCAACACGGTGGCCAGCTCCGGGCGGATGAGCCCGGCCCCGGCCGCTCGCCGTACGCCGAACTCATCGGTGGTCGGCAACACCTCGACCTGCCGGTCGAAGCGGCCGGCCGCCTCCATGTCGTCGATGAGCGCCTCATAGGCGTCGAGCAGGCGATCGCTGTGACCGGCCGCCCGGTTGAGGGCGGCCACGCTGTGGTCGACCTGGCGTAGCACCTCGGTCGCCACCTCGTCCTCGGCCGCAGCCAGGTACCGGTCCCGGTCGCCGGCCGCCAGGCGACCGCGTTCGATGGCCAGAGCCAGCAGGATTTTGAGGTTGACCTCGCGGTCCGAGGTGGCCACGCCGGCTGCGTTGTCGATGAAGTCGGCGTTGATCCGGCCACCCCTGCGGCTGTAGCGGATGCGGCCCCGCTGGGTGACGCCCAGGTTCGCTCCCTCGGCGATCACCCGGGCCCGGACCCGGTCGGAGGTGACCCGCACGGCGTCGTTGGCGTGGTCGGCCACCTCCGAGTCAGGTTCGTCGAGGGCCTTGATGTAGGTGCCGATGCCGCCGAACCACAGCAGGTCGACGGGGGCGACGAGGATGGCCGACACCACCTCGGGTGGGCTCAGTGACTCCGCCTCGACCCCGAGCGCACCCCGCACGGCGGCCGAGAGTGGGATGGACTTGGCGTCGCGGGACCAGACCCCTCCGCCGGCCGAGATCAGCGCGGTGTCGTAGTCGGCCCAGCTGGAGCGGGGCAGTCCGGAGATCCGGAGTCGCTCCTCGAACGACCGCTCGGGATCGGGGTCGGGATCGAGGAACACGTGGCGGTGATCGAACGCGCCCACCAGCCGGATGGCCCGGCTGCGCAGCATGCCGTTGCCGAACACGTCACCGGACATGTCGCCCACGCCGACCACCCGGATGGGATCGACGGCGACGTCTATGCCCAACTCCCGGAAGTGACGGCGCACGGCCACCCACGCCCCCTTGGCGGTGATGCCCATGGCCTTGTGGTCGTAGCCCCGGGACCCGCCGGAGGCGAACGCGTCTCCGAGCCAGAACCCCAGGCCCTCACTGATCGAATTGGCGAGGTCGCTGAAGGTGGCCGTCCCCTTGTCGGCGGCGACGACCAGGTAGGGGTCGGCCCCGTCGACCGCCACCACCCGTTCCGGCGTGACCGGTTGGCCGTCGACCAGGTTGTCGGTGACGGCCAGGAGCCCGGCGACGAAGACCTCGTAGGCGGCCCGGACCTCGTCGGGCGTGGGCCGCCCCCGGGTCCGGCACACGAAACCACCCTTGGCGCCGGTCGGCACGATGATGGCGTTCTTCTTGACCTGGGCGAACGCCAGGTCCAGCACCTCGGTACGGAAGTCGGCCGGTCGCTCGCTCCACCGCAGACCGCCACGGGCGATCAGCCCGGCCCTCAGGTGGACGCCCTCGACCGCCGGCCCGTGCACGAAGGTCTCGACCTGCGGTCGGGGCGCCGGCAGGTCGGGCGCCCGCCGGCTGTCCAGCTTGACCACCAACGGGCGACCGTCGATGCCGGCGCCGGTGTAGAAGTTGGTACGCAGGCTGGCGTCGATGAGGGACAGGACGGCCCGCAGGACCCGGTCCTCCTCGCGCCCGGTGACCAGGTCGAGCTGCCCGATGACCAGCGCCCGGGCCACCGCCTCCGCATCTTCACCCGGCTTGCCGGACGGGTCGGGATCGAACCGGGACTGGAAATACCCGACCAGGGCCCGGGCCACGTCCGGGTGCGACGCCAGCGGGTCGACCATGTCGTCCCAACCGGTGGCCACGCCGCTCTGCCGCCAGTACCTCAGGTAGGTCCGAAGCACCATCACCTGGCGCCATTCCAGACCGGCCAGGGTCACCAGGCGGTTCAACGAATCGACGTCGGCCGCCCCCAGTGTCGACGCGGCGATGGCATCGACCAGTCGGGCCCCGTGCACCTCCGGTACGAAACGCAGTGCCTCCGGACCGTGCGGTGAGTCCACCCGCACGCCGATGTCGTCGATGTGCACCGCCACCCGGTCCCCCGCTGCGGCCAGGCGCATCGGCACCGCCTCGACCACGACCAGCCCGAAACTCTCCAGCAGCGGCAACGTGCTGGTCAGCTCGATGCCCCGCTCGCCCAGACGCCGGAGGCGGAACGAGCAGGTGGGATCGGACGACGGTCGGACCAGTAGGCGGTAGCCGTTGGCCGGATCCGGCCCGGCCTCCAGCGCACCCAGTTCGGCCTCGTCCTCGAGGGCCTCGGCCGGGGTGGTGATCGACCGGTAGCCGGCCGGCAGCCGGCCGAGGAAGTCGCCGACGCCGGCTCGGGCGTCGCCGGAATCGGGGCCGCCAGCGGCACCGCTCCCGGTGGCGCGGGCCAGGCTCAGCAGCTCCTCGTCCCACTCCGGATACTCGGACGGGCTCATCGGTGCAGCTTCGCGCAACCGGCACCCAGGGGCCGTGATCACCTCATCGGCCCAATCCCATCGACGGGCGGCGCGGGCGCCGCCCCGGGACCTCCGATCGAGCCGTCACCACCGATCCGGCCGTCACCTCCGGTGCGGGTGGTCGGGCTCGACCATCGACCCGGTCGGCGCCGACGGTCTGCGAGCGCTCGACCATCGCCGCTCGCGACCAGGCCAGGTCCCACCCGTCCCCCATCACCCGCACGGCCGACAGTCTGGGCATGGCGGCAACGGCCACATCCCTCCGCTCCAATGCGGCCAGGTGGGCCAGCCCCTGGCGGACGGTCGCCAGGTCGAGGCCGCTGCCGTTGGCGACGAGCACGACCTGATCGGCCTGGCCGGCGCCGTCGATCAGTTTGTTGACCACACCGGCCCGGCTGGGCGGCCGGCAGCGGTCGGCGGCCGGGTCGAACGACTTCACCTCGACGTTCGAGGCGCACACGGCCAGGTCCGGGTTCCGGCCGCCGCCCCGACGTTCCGGGAGAGACCGGACCGCATGGCCCTCGGCGGCGAGCGCGGTGGCCACCGCCAGTTCCTGGTGGCTCAGGCGGCGGGCACTCTCGTCCAGGCTGCCCCCTGTGGGCGGGTGGACGTGCCCGCACCGGAGGGCGTTGCGGGCCTCGGCCGCCGGCGCCAACGGGGGCGGCCCGGCCGGCCCTGAGGACCCGCTCACTGCTCGGCCGCGGGCTGGCCGCCCACCTGGGCCGGTGCGTCGGACGATGAACCCGGGGCCGCGTCGCCCGCACCGGCACTCGGACCGCCGGTCGGGCGCGCCGGCGGGCGGTCGCGGTTCTCCAGATCGTGGACCAGGAGGGTGAAGTACTTCTCGCCGGTCGGATCGTCACGGCGCAGGGCGTCGGCCACGCCCCGCAGCAGCAGGGTCTCGGGGGCCGTGGCCGACCACTTCTTGTCGACACCCCGGGCCGACAGCGCGTACGGGTAGCGCTCCAGCCGCAGCTCCCCGTCGTCCACGTAGTTGTGGGCCCTCAGCTCGGCGTGGACCCCGCCCTGGTCGAGCGACCACTTCGACTCGTCGGTCTGGGCCACCAGTTCGAGCTGGGCCAGCCGGCCGATCTCGGCCGCCACCTGATCGATGGCGTACGGCGACGCGATGAACAGGTCGATGGTTCTGGACAATGGGACTCCTCTCGGTTCGGGCGATCGCCCTCGTGCTCAAGAGGCCGGCAGCCGCCGGCGATACAGGCAACGCAGAAGGCGTGCGAACTGGAGGCGTGCTCCTTTGATCAGATCATTTCATGGTGGTGTGACGGTTTCAATGCCCGAACCCCCAGGGAATCCCAAGGCTTCTCTCAGGCCGACCTCAGAGCCGGACCCGATGATGACGCCGTGATGCCATCCCCGACCCTCGTCGAGGACCGCTGGTCCGAGAACGCCGAACCGTCCCCCGCCGCCGCCCCCGACCGCCGCGCCGGCCGCCTGGCCGCCATCTGGCGGGGCGGTTCCGACGACCCGGCATGGGTCCGCCCGTCGGTGATCGGACTTCTGGTGTCGACCGCCGTCCTGTACCTCTGGGGACTGGGCGCGTCCGGTTGGGGTAACGCGTTCTACTCCGCCGCCGTCGAAGCCGGATCGAAGAGCTGGAAGGCGTTCTTCTTCGGGTCGTTCGACCAGTCCAACTTCATCACCGTCGACAAGTCGCCCGGGGCCCTGTGGGTCATGGACATCTCCGCCCGGCTGTTCGGGGTCAACTCATGGAGCATCCTCGTGCCCCAGGCCCTGGAGGGCGTGGCCACGGTGGGTCTCCTGTACCTGGCCGTGCGCCGCTGGTTCACCCCGGCCGCCGGGCTCCTCGCCGGCGTCGTGGCCGCGCTCACGCCGGTGGCCGCGCTCATGTTCCGGTTCAACAACCCGGATTCCCTGATGGTGCTGCTCGTCACCGTGGCCGCCTACGCCACCGTTCGCTACGTCGACGACAGCCGGGCCCGGTGGATGGTGCTGGCCGGATCGGCCGTCGGCTTCGCGTTCCTGGCCAAGATGCTCGAGGCGTTCGTCTTCGTGCCCGCCTTCGCACTGGTCGTCCTGGTCGCCGGATCGGCCCCGGTGCGGACCCGGCTTCTGCATCTGGTGTACGGCGGGGTCGCGCTCGTCGTGTCAGCCGGGTGGTGGCTGCTGGCCGTGACCCTCACGCCGGCCGCCGACCGCCCCTACATCGGCGGGTCGCAGAACAACTCGATCTGGAACCTGATGTTCGGCTACAACGGATTCGGGCGGCTGGACGGCAACGAGACGGGCAGCGTCGGCGGCGGGGCCGCCGGGGGCGGCGGCGGAAACTGGGGCCCGACCGGGTTGACCCGGCTGTTCGGTGCCGAGATGGGCACCCAGGCGTCATGGCTGATCCCGGCCGCCCTCGTCCTCCTGGCCGCCGGCCTGGTGCTGACGTGGCGGACCCACCGCACCAATCGGACGCGGGCCGGATTCCTGTTGTGGGGCGGCTGGCTGCTGCTCGCCGGGCTGACCATCAGCCTCGGGCAGGGCATCATCCACCCGTACTACACGGTGGCCCTGGCACCGGCCATCGGCGGCCTGGTCGGCGCCGGCGCGTCGTTCATGTGGGCCAACCGGGAGCGCTGGCTGGCGCGCGGCATCCTGGCCGCGGCCATCGCCGTCACCGGCTTCTGGTCGTTCGAACTGCTCGGTCGGACCTCGTCTTGGCTGCCGTGGCTGCGACCGCTCGTGATCGGCGGGGCGGCGATAGGTGCGGTGGGCGTGCTGTTGTGGCCGTACCTGACCGCCGAGCTCATGGCGTTCCGTTCGATCACCGGCGTGGTGGCTCTGGTCGGAGTGCTGGGGGGACCGCTCGCCTACAGCCTGGACACGGCCAATACCGCCCACAGCGGGGCCCTGCCGACCGCCGGTCCGAGCGGTTCCACCACCGGCGGCGGACCGGGCGGATTCGGTGGGCGGCCCGGCCGGTTCGGGCCGGGCGCGGGCGGGTTCCCGGGCGGCCAGACCGGGGGCACCCAGAACCTCCCCGGCGGCCAGAACCTCCCCGGCGGCCAGAACTTCCCGGGCAGCCAGAACATCCCCGGCGGAGGATTCGCCGGCGGCGGCCCGGCCGGATCGCCGGGCGGCGGAGGGGGCGGCGGCGGGGCGGCCGGCGGCCTGCTGAACGCGAGCACGCCGAGCGCCGCCCTCAAGGCCCTCTTGGAGAAGGACGCATCGCGCTACACCTGGGTCGCTGCGACCATAGGATCCAACGAAGCCGCCGGCTATCAACTGGCCACCGGAGACGCCGTGATGGCCATCGGTGGATTCAACGGGACTGATCCCTATCCAACCCTCGCCTACTTCGAGAAACTCGTGTCCGCCGGCCGGGTCCACTACTTCATCGCCTCCGGTGGCGGCGGCGGTGGCTTCGGCGGCCCCGGGGCAGGCTCGTCCTCGTCGTCGTCGGCCATCACCTCGTGGGTGGAGGCGCACTTCACCTCGTCGAGCGTCGGTGGCGTGACGGTGTACGACCTCACCTCCGGGTCGGGGAGCTGAGCGGCTTGGTCAGCCGCGCCGCCGCCCCCGGGTGGGTCCCGACCCGATCGCGCCGGGCCGTCCCGGTCGCCGCCGTAATCGTCGCTGTCGGCCAGGCGGCCGTGATGTGGATGGGCGTTACATCCGAATCGTCGGGCGCGCTGAGGGCCCCGGGCGGAGTGCTCACCTTCTTCGGCCAGCTCACCGGCCTGGCCGGCGCCTATCTGATGCTGATCATGCTGCTGCTGGTATCCCGCCTCCCCTGGGTCGAGCAGGCCGCCGGCCAGGACCGGCTGGTGCGCTGGCACCGCCTGCTCGGCCAGTGGCCGGTCTACCTGATCGTTCTGCACGTGGTGCTGATCACCGCCGGTTACGCAGAGGGCGATCACACCGGCGTCGTCCACCAGTTCGTCGAATTCCTGCAGTCGTACCCTGATGTATTGATGGCGACCGTAGCGCTGGTGCTGATCGCGGCGGCCGCCATCAGTTCGATCCGGGCCGCCCGCCGGCGCATGCGCTACGAGACCTGGTGGTCGGCCCACCTCTACCTGTATCTGGCGCTGGCCCTGGCCTTCTCCCATCAGATCGCCAACGGCGAGTCGTTCGTCGGCCACCCCCTGGCCCGGGCCTTCTGGGCCGTGCTCTGGGGGGCCACGGCCGGCGTCGTGCTGGTGTTCCGTTTCCTCGTGCCGCTCGGCCGCAGCTGGTACCACGACCTGCGCGTCGTGGGCGTCCAGCAGGAGACCCCGGGCGTCTTCTCGGTCGTGTGCCGGGGCCGCCATCTGGATCGGTTGCGGGTCGAAGGCGGCCAGTTCTTCCATTGGCGGTTCCTGGCCCGGGGCCACTGGTGGCTGGCCCACCCGTATTCGGTATCGGCGCTGCCGCGCGCCGACGTCATCCGCCTGACGGTCAAGGATCTGGGCGACCATTCGGCCGACCTGGCCCGGGCCCCGGTCGGCACCCGGGTGGCCATCGAGGGCCCGTACGGGGCCTTCACCCGCCGGGCCGGCGATCGCCACAAGGTCCTGCTCATCGGCGCCGGCGTCGGCGTCACGCCCATCCGGGCCCTGCTCGAGCACCTGAGCACGCGCATCGACGTCACGTTGATCTTGCGGGCCACGACCGAGGAGGAGGTGGTGTTCCGGTCCGAGTTCGAGTCGTTGATGAGGCGCCGGAAGGGACGGATGATCGTCCTGGCCGGCTCCCGGGCCGACCATCCCTTGGACCGCCAACACCTGGCCCAGCTGGTGCCCGACATCGCCCAGAGGGACGTGTACGTCTGCGGTCCCGAAGCACTGGCCGTGCAGGTGGCCGCCATCGCCCGGGTACTGGGCGTGCCCGAGAGGAACATCCACCGTGAACAGTTCGCATTCTGAGGTGACGCAGTGAAGCGGGCTCCGTTCGTGGTTGCCGCCACCGGCGCCGGGCTGGGCCTTCTGTTCAGCTACCACACCCGGCCGATCCGCTCGGCGGTGACGACGGCGCCCGCCACCACGGCGCCGACCACCGGCACGACGCCGACCACCGGTTCACCGTCGGCCACGGCGCCTACGACCACGTCACCATCCGGGGCGTCTGACGGGACCGGGACGACCGCCCCGGCGACCACGTCGCCGACGACGGCGGCCCCGAACTCCCGCACCGCCACCGGCCAGGATGTCCAGTACCGCTACGGGGATCTGCAGCTGCAGGTGGTCGAGAGCGGGTCGCACATCACGGCCATCAACGTGGTCGCCGACGACGCCACCGATCCGCGCTCCGAACAGATCAACTCGCAGGCGCTGCCCCAGCTCCAGTCCGAGGCGATGAGCGCCCAGTCGGCCGACATCGACGGCGTGTCGGGGGCCACGTTCACGTCCATGGCCTACCAGCAGGCGCTGCAGTCGGCGCTGGATCAGGCGAAGTCCTGATGACGGCGACGGAACTGGCTGAGGATCTGATCCGCCACGCCGAGCAGGTGATGGGCACGGTGGTGTCCATCCACGTGCGGCCCGGCCCGGTCCCGCCCGACCAGGTTTGGCGGGCGCTGGCCGAGGCCCGCCACCGGCTGCACCGCGCCGACGCCGTGTTCAGCACCTGGAAGTCCGAGAGCCCGATGAGCCGGCTGCGGCGTGGTGAGATCACGCTGTCCGAGGCCCCGGCCGAGATGGCCTCCGTCCTGGACCGGTGTTCGACGGCGAAGGAGTGGTCGGCCGGTTGGTTCGATCCGTGGGCTGCTCCGGCCGGCGTGGATCCCACCGGTCTGGTCAAAGGATGGGCCGCCCACCAATCGCTCCGCGCCCTGGCCGACGCCGGCGTCGAGGCAGCCATGGTGAGCGCCGGCGGGGACGTGGCCACCTTCGGTGAGCGGGCGCCCGCACGGCCCTGGCGCATCGGCGTGCAGAACCCATTCGACCGCGCCACCATCGCCGCCGTCGTCGAATCCCCGGGCGCCGTGGCCACATCCGGGGCCTACGAACGGGGCCACCACGTCTTCGATCCGTTCCGGGGCACGGCCGCCGACCACCTGGCGTCGGCCACCGTCACCGGACCGGAGCTGGACTTGGCCGATGCCCTGGCCACCGGCCTCCTGGCCGGCGGCCGGCCGGTGATGGAGCGGATCTGCGAACGGGACGGGTACCAGGCGATGGTCATCGGGCTCGACGGAACCATCACCGCGACGGCCGGCTTCCCTCGCGTCTGACCGCGCTTACCATCGGCGTCATGCCGGTTACCTACGAACTGCGCGACCAGGTCGCCACCATCACCCTCGATGACGGCAAGGCCAACGCCATCGGCCAGGACGTACTGGACGACCTGAACGCCATCTTGGACAAGGTGGACGCCGAGCCCGAGGCCCGGGCCCTGCTGATCGCCGGGCGGCCGGGCCGGTTCTCCGCCGGCTTCGACCTGGCGGCCATGACATCCAGCCCGGAATCCATGCGCCGGTTGGTCATCGGCGGCGGCCGTCTGTGCGGCCGGCTCCTTATGCAGCCGCGCCCGGTCGTGATGGCCTGCACTGGGCACGCCCTGGCTGCCGGCGCCCTGATCCTGCTCTCGGGCGATCACCGCATCGGCGCCGAGGGCGACTGGAAGATCGGGCTGAACGAGGTGTCGATCGGTATGCCCATGCCCCGCTGGGGCGTGGAACTGGCCTCCTACCGCCTGGCTCCGACCGAGTTGACCTGGCGCCTGGTCCTGGGCCAGACCGGGTCGCCCGACGAGGCCACCCGGGCCGGGTTCCTGGACCGGGTGGTGCCGGCCGACCAGGTGCTGGCCGAGGCGACCGCCACCGCCGCCCAACTGGCCGGCCTGCGTAGCGGCGCCGTTTCCGGCACCAAGGAGCGGGCCCGCGGCGAGCTGATCTCCCGCATGCTCGACGACATCGAGGCCGACCTGGCCAGCGTCACTGTGCCCCAGGTCGGTTGACCGGTCCTACAGCAACGCCAGCCCGGCGGCCACGGCCCCGCCCAGTTCGACGCAGGCAGCCCGGTTGGCGGCGGCCGGGCCGGTGACGACCAGAGGCTTCTGAGCCGGGCGCCAGCCCAGCCCGGTGGTGATGGTCTCGAGTGCCCGCAGAGCGCCGGTGGCGTCGTTGTCGGCGTGGAGGAGAGCCCCGTACGGGCGCCCCGTCGTGGCGTCCAGGCACGGGTAGTAGATCGTGTCGAAGAAGTGCTTCACGGCACCGGCCAGGTAACCGAGGTTGACCGGCCCGGCGATCAGGTAGCCGTCGGCATCGAGCGCCTCGGCCGCCGACGCCACCAGCGCCGGCCGGGCCACCACCTCGACGCCCTCGATGGCCGGGTCCCGGGCGCCCTCGAGCAGGGCGTCGAGCAGGAGGGCGGTCGCCGGCGAAACGGTGTGGTGGACGACGAGGAGCCGCCTCACCTGGTGACCGCGCTGGCCGCCGCCCCGGCATAGATCTCGCACGCCCGCCAGCAGTACCAGGCCACGACCGACCGGTACGGGTGGAACGGCTCGCCCAGGCCGGCCAGTTGCTTGGGGGCGGGCATAGGGATACCCCAGGCCAGGCCGAATCCTTTGCGCACTCCGAGATCCCCGGTCGGCCACACGTCCATCCGGCGCAGCTGGAACATGAGGAACATCTGGGCCGTCCATTCGCCGATGCCGCGCACCGCCGACAGCCGGGTCACGACCTCGTCGTCGGATTCGCGGGACAGACCCCGGGAATCGAGAACTACCGCTCCGGACAGCACCCGGGCGGCCAGATCGCGCAGAGAAGCCGTCTTGTTGGCGGACAACCCGGCGGCCCGCATCTCCTCGTCACTCAGGGTGAGGACGGCGGCCGGCTCGACCGACCCGTCGAAAGCGGCGATCAGACGCCCATGGATGGCGGCCGCCGCCTTGCCGGCCAGCTGCTGGTAGACGATCGACCGGACGAGGGCGGCGAAATGGGAGTCCGAGGGGCGGCGCAACTTCATCGGCCCGGCGGTGGCCACCAGACGGGCCATGACCGGATCGCGCTCGGCCAGCAGGTCGGCGGCAGTGGCGTAGCTGATCCTCGGGCTCATCGGGAGGAACCCTAAGCCAGTTTCCCTATGGCCAGGCTGAGGGTGGACGCAAAGCTGCCCATGATCGGGTCGCTCCCGGCCGACGTGTCGATCCAGGCGACGACCAGCACCTGTCGGCCGTCGAGGACCACTCCGATCTGGGCCTGGTAGCTGGCCCCCCCGGCGGTGAAATTGGCCGTCCACGCCTGGTCGGTGTCGCCGACCGGCGGTATGGACATCGTGGCCAGAGGGGCGGAGACAGCGGTCCCGTTGAACTCGAAGCGGAAGCGGGGGCAGGCGGCCAGCGCGGCGCCGACGGCGGTGAACACGGCACGGGCCCCCGACCCCGGGTAGGACGCCACCTCCTCGAAGATCTCGGGGACCGAGACGGCGTCCTGCCGGTTGAGCAGGGCGGTCACGGCTCTCCCGTTCTGGGCCGGCGACGGTTGGAGCGAGGCCAGGCAGGGCGCCGAATCCAAGAAGACGGTGGCCGCAGATGCGTCGATCGAGTAGTAGCCCCCCATGTCCTGAGGCACGATCAGGCCGGCCTCCAGGGCGGCGGTACCGGGTCCGGCTGGGCCGGTGGGTGCGGTCGTGGAGGGAGCCGTGGTGGGCGCGGCCCGGGTCCCGACCGGTGGGCGGGTAGTGGTCGTGGTGGGGGTCGCCGACGGCTTCCGGGGCGCACCCGAGCGGGCCGGATGGTGGATCACCGCCCCGGTCGCGCCGGCCACGAGAAGGGCGGCCGAGAGCGCGGCGAGCAGTCGGCGGAGGAGCAGCACCGGGCTCCGAAGGTACTCGCGTTACCTCGCGGCCCGGTTGGAGGTCAAAGGTGAGAGAATCCCATTGATCCCCCAGTGGCCGCGGTCCGCGAGCTGCTGCCCCGACCGAGAGCCGAGGCCGATGACCACAGTAGAGCCCCTTCTGGATCCGCCGTACCAGGACGATCGACCCGATGACTCACTGGACCGCAAGACCTGGACCCAGCAGGTGCTTCTCACGGTATTTCTGGTCGTTCCGTTCCTGGCCATCATCGCCGCCGTGCCCCTGACCTGGGGCTGGGGCCTGACGCTGCGGGACGTGATCATCGCCACCGTCATGTACGCCGTCACCGGACTCGGCATCACCGTCGGTTTCCACCGCTACCTCACCCATCGCAGCTTCGTCGCCCGCCGGCCGGTCCGCATCGCTCTGGCCATCGCCGGCAGCATGGCCCTCCAGTCATCGGCCATCCAGTGGGTGGCCGACCACCGCCGCCACCACCGCTTCTCCGACAAGGAGGGCGATCCGCATTCGCCGTGGCGCTACGGGACCTCCTTCGGCGCGTTGGCCAAGGGATTCCTCTACTCCCACGTGGGTTGGCTCTACGACTGGGAAAAGACCGACGAGCTCAAGTACGCCCCTGAGCTGATCGCCGACCCCGACATCAACTACATCTCGCGGAAGTTCAGCACATGGGTGGGCGTGTCGCTGCTCCTACCGCCTCTGGTCGGTGGGTTGTGGGGCTGGTCGTGGCAGGCGGCCGTCACCGCTTTCGTGTGGGGCAGCCTGATCCGTATCGCCCTGCTGCACCACGTGACCTTCGCCATCAACTCGGTGTGCCACATCACCGGGCGGCGGCCGTTCCGGACCAAGGACCGCAGCCAGAACGTGTGGTGGCTGTCCATCCTCTCCTTCGGGGAGTCGTGGCACAACTTCCACCACGCCGAGCCGACCTCGGCCCGCCACGGCGTCCGCTTCTTCGAGATCGACACCAGCGCCATGCTGATCAAGACCATGGAGCGACTCCACTGGGTGAGCGACGTGCGGTGGCCGGACCGGTCCACCATCGCCCGTCGCCGGGTCACCGCCGAGGCGTAGCTCCCGAACTCGAGACCAGAGA
>DASZNC010000082.1:0-22258 GCA_035551615.1 Acidimicrobiales bacterium | reverse complement strand
ATAGCCCCGTAGGAGATGCCCATCATGCCGACCTTGTGGTCGAGGACCCAGGGCTGGTGGGCGATCGTCTCGATCACGTCGTAGCCGTCCAGGTTCTGCAGCGGCTCGAAGAAGTCGTAGGCGCCGCCCGAGCAACCGGTGCCCCGCATGTTGACATCGACCACCGCGAACCCCATGAGGTTGGCCAGTACGGCGATGCCGTTGACCGGGCCCGACGGGTCGGCGTAGCCGTAGCCCGAGTACTCGATGAGCGTCGGGTACGGCGGCGTGTAGTCGGGGCCGTTGGGCACCTTGACGCTCGACGGCAACCCGGGCTCGCCGGCCGGGGTGGTCGGCGGGTGCACGTCGATGGCCAGTTGCGTGCCGTCCCGGGTGGTCAGATAGGTGTAGCCGTTGTCAGGGATCGACTGGTTGTAGATGGACGGATCCCATGCTGCCGGTGTGGCGCCGTGCACGGTCAAAGGAGGCGAGCTGACCCCCGTCGCCGCCAACCGCACCCTGTACCCGGTCCCGGCTGGCACGTTCCGGAACAGCAGGCCGCCGAGGGAGTCAGCCGGTTGGGTGGCGACGGCCTGGCCACCGGCATTGACCAGCTGCACCTGGGCGGCGGCCGGCAACCCGGTCACGTAGACCTGATTGACGCTGCCGTGGGCGCTGAAGGTCGATGCGGCGGCGCCCGCCTCGGAGAAGACGGCCGGGGCCAGGAGCGCAGCGGTCAGAGTGACGGTGGCGGCCAGTGCGGCCCACCTGTATCCGGCAAGTAGTTTCCCCACCGGTGCATTTTGCCACTTTTTGTCTTATTTATTCCATTATCCGGGCTGGGGAAGACGCCGGAGTGGGCCGGGCTGCGCCGTAGTTGTCAGAAGGCAGTGTGGGACGCTGCCAACTGACAAGAAATGCGGCGGCCGACTCTGAATCGTGCCGGCCTGCTGCGGCGCTCAGCCTCCGGCCAGGTCCCGGGCCCGGGCGGCGACCGCCAATCGCGGTTTCACCGAGGAGGCGTAACGCCAAGCGCCCAGTCCCGGCACGAGGGCGATACGGGCGAGCCAACCGGTACGGCTCTCCCCGATCTCATCCCACAACTCCTGCGGCCTGATAGTGGCGTCGAGCAGTGCCAAGCCCGGGAGCACCGCTTCCACCGGGACATGCGAGAGGATGTCGGACAAGCCGGCATGTGACCCGGACGGCTGACGCTCTCCGTAGCCGCTGGATGCACCATCCGAACCGGTTCGGCCGCCGGCGGCGCGACCGCTGTCCCCGCCGTCCTGTGCACGGGGGTCACCGCCGGTCCGGGCGCCGATATCGCTGCGGTTCGGCGGATCAGGCTTAGCGACGGTCGCGTCCTTGGCCGCCTGTCGGGCCGAGGCCCGGGTCCGCTCGCGGGCCTTCGCAACGAAGGCGTCTATCGGTTTGTCCTGCTCCACGGGGGGATGGTGGCCGGGCTGGTTGTCCTCGGGGATCGGCCCGTTCGGCTCGTCGGGTGGTTGGGGCATGGCTCCGTTCCTTCCAAAGGTCAACCCGTACCAATTACCCAAATCCCAGCCCCGCCAAGGTCACTCATCCGGGTGAGGCGCCGGGTCGAATCGGTCATCACAATGACGTTGTGGTCGAAATCAGCTGGAACTGGACCAGGGGTTGACCCTGAGCAACGAACGCCAGAGCCTGGCCTCGTTCCAACCAACGAACGCAGGAGATTGGCCGGTACTGAAGATCTTCGGCGAGGTGGACGTATCGAACGCCGCATCCATGACGGCGGCGATCAGCGACATCCTCGAGCGCTCGGATCATCTGGTCATCGACCTGGACGAAGTCACGTTCATGGATTCCCGGGCGCTGGCCGTTCTCATCCGGGCCAGCCAGCGGGCGACGGAGAAGGGGCTCCGTCTGGTGACCGCCACTCCTCGCCTGATCCAGTTGTTCCAGCTGAGCGGCGTGTCCGACCTGTTCGAGGTCTATCCGTCAGTGGACGCGGCTATCGCCGAGCCGATCTAATCGGCCCGGCCGTCGAAAATACGGGTCCGCTTGGTCACGAAGCTGGGCTCGGATAGCGCCTTGGCCACCGCCTGACTGCGGTTGCCCACCTGGAGCTTCTGGAAGACGGCCTTCAGGTGGGTCCTGACCGTGTTCTGGCTCACGAACAGCGCATCGGCGATGCTCTGGTTGGGCATGCCGGTGGCCAGCAGCGCCAGTATCTCGCTCTCCCGGGCGGTCAGGCTCCAACGGGCCCCCGGCCAGGAACCTTGCCCGCCGACACCGTGGAACCGGCCCGTGTCCACGTCCTTGCCATCCGCCACGTCACAGATGGCGTCGACCAGCTCGTTGGCCGACACCGTCTTGGAGATGAAGCCCCGCACGCCGACCGACTCGGCGACCGTCCGGCCGGCCTCGGGCAGCTCCCAGGTGTAGACAGCGACCTCGCCGACGTGCGGTTGGGTCACCAGCTCCTTGATCCGGTCCAGGCCCAGACCGGGTTGGCCGAACGTGTCGAACAGGGCCACGTCGACGCGGTGGTCGGGTGTGTCCTGCACGTTGACCTCGACCACCTCCACCCGATTACGGAACGGTGCGAGCATGGTCCGCAGCCCGGCCAGTATCACCTCGTAGTCGTTCACCAGTGCGATACGGCAGGGACCGCTGTTGGACTCGGATCGCATCTTGGCAGTCACGTAGCACTGATACCCGCATTTCCGAATTCACCTATATGATCTGACGACATTTCGGCGCCACCTGCCGGCGCGGCCGAGGGGGGTGCCCCGGCCGACCCCGGTCAGGGCACAGCTGTGCCCACGATCGGCTCCTTCAGCGCCGTGCCCGCCGTCGAACCGAAGAACCGGGCATCGCCGAACGCGAACACCCCGCCGTCCGATGCGACCAGCCAGTAGCCCCCACCATCGCGAGTCGCCGCCACCCCCACGATCGGCTTCTTCAACACCGTGCCTCCCGTAGAACCTGCGAAACGAGCATCACCGAACGCGAACACCCCGCCATCGGAAGCGACCAGCCAGTAGCCCCCACCATCGGACGTCGCCGCCACCCCAACGATCGGTGCCCGCAGAGCCACACCACCCGTCGAGCCTGCGAAACGAGCGTCGCCGAACGCGAACACCCCGCCGTCCGATGCGACCAGCCAGTAGCCCCCACCATCGCGAGTCGCCGCCACCCCGACGATCGGCTGCTTCAACACCGTGCCTCCCGTAGAACCTGCGAAACGAGCATCGCCGAACGCGAACACCCCGCCGTCGGAGGCCACCAGCCAGTAGCCCCCACCATCGGACGTCGACGCCATCCCCACGATCGGCGCCTGCAGAGCGACACCACCCGTCGAACCGAAGAACCGGGCATCGCCGAACGCGAACACCCCACCGTCGGAGGCCACCGACCAGTAGCCCCGCCCATCGGGCGTCGCTGTGGTCCCGCCCACGACAACGGTCAGCGTGGGAGTGGTTGCCTGCCCGGCCGGATTCGTCGCCTGCACCCGGAAGTGGAACGTCCCGGGCGTGGTCGGTCGGCCGGACAGCAAACCGCTCGAGGTGTCCAGACTCAGACCCGGCGGCAGTTGTCCTGAAGGCAGCGAGTAGGTCGGCGCCGGGTGGCCGGAAGCCTGGAAGAGGTAGCTGTAGGGGGCGCCCACTGCCGCGCTGGTCGGCGCCTGGTCGGCCACGAACGACGGTGCCGTGTCCGGCACCGCGGGGACGACTGCGTTGGACGCCGAGGAGGCCGGTCCGGTGCCAACTGCGTTGGTGGCCGTCACCGACAATGTGTACAGGTCGCCATTGGTCAGACCGGTCACCGTGATCGGGCTGGAGGTCCCGGAGGCGCTCTGCGTGGGATGGGCCGGATTCGTCTGATCAGTGGCCGTCGCCGTATAGGACGTGATCGCCGACCCGCCGTCCGACGACGGCGCGCTGAAGGCCACACTGGCTTGGGCATCGCCGGCTGTCGCCCGGCCGATCATGGGTGCACCGGGGGCGGTCGGGACCGCCGGGACGACGGCGTTGGAGTCTCCGGAGGCGGCACCGGTTCCGATGGCGTTGGTGGCGGTCACCGACAACGTGTACGAGTGGCCGTTGGTCAGGCCCGTGACGGTGATGGGGCTCGTCGACCCGGTCGCGTTGATGGTCGGGTGGGTCGGGTCCGTCTGATCCGTAGCCGTCGCCGTGTACCCCGTGATCGGCGATCCTCCGGTGTAGAAGGGGGCGCTGAAGGTCACCGTTGCCTGGGTGTCGCCGCCGGTCGCGTGACCGATGGTCGGAGCGCTCGGCGCCGTGCGGGCCGGGATCAATGCGACACCGTCGGGGTTGTTGAGCCGGGTGTCGGCACCGGCGATGGTGGCAATGGGAGCCACGTCGCCGGCCGCGCCTGGCGCGAACTCGATCACCGAGTTGTTGCCGGCATCCGCGACCAACAGGTCGCCCGAGGGGTCGAGAGCCAGCCCGCTGGGGAAGTAGAGCTCAGTGGCCGACCCGGAAATGGTGGCGAGGGGCGCGACATCACCGGTGGCCCCACGCGCATACTCGGTCACCGACTCGCTGCCGGCGTTGACCACGAAAAGATTCCCGTCGTGGTCGAAGACGAGCCCCTCTGGATTGTCGAGCTTGGTCGCGGCGCCAAAGATGTTGGCGATCGGGGCGGCGTTACCGTTCGCTCCGGGTCCGTATTCGGTGATCGCGTTCCCGTACTGGTTGGCCACGAAGAGGTCGCCGGAGGGATCCAGGGCCAAGCCCTTGGCCACGTCGAGGTCGGTCGCCGGTCCCGAGATGGTGGCCACGGGTACGGCGTCGCCGTTGGCACCCGGTGCGAACTCATTGACCGCGTCCGTGGCATATGGAGAGGAGTTGGCGACGAACAGGTCGCCCGATGAGTCCACGAGCAAGCTGCCGGCACCGTCGATGCCGGTATCCGGACCGGAGATGGTGGCGATCGGAGCGGCGTCACCGGTAGCTCCCGGGGCGTACTCGGTCACGGAGCCGGTGCCGTGGTAGCTGTAGTTGGCCACGAACACGTTCCCCGAGGGGTCGAGGGTGACGGCTTCGGGGTCGTCCAGGCCGGTCGCCCCGCCCGAAATCGTGGCGACCGGGATCTGGTCGCCGTTGGCTCCCTGGGCGTACTCGGTCACCGAGTTGGCCTGTGAGTTGACGACGAAGGAGTAGGGCGTACCAGCTGCGATGCTCGGCGTCACAGCATTCGACGGCCCGGAGGCGGGCCCACTGCTCACGTCGTTGGCGGCGGTCACCGCCAAGGTGTAGGAGTCACCGTTGGTCAGCCCAGTGACGGTGATCGGGCTGCCCGTCCCGGTAGCACTGACGGTCGGATGGGTCGGGTCGGTCTGGTCAGTTGCCGTGGCCGTATAGCTCGTCACGGGAGAGCCGCCGTCCGACGACGGCGCGGTGAAAACCACACCCGCCTGACCGTTTCCAGCCGTCGTCTGACCGATCGTGGGTGCGCCGGGTGGCGCAGCCGGGGTCACGGCGTTGGAGTCGGCCGAGGCCGGGCCCGTGCCGATCAGGTTGGTCGCCGTCACCGACAGGGTGTACGAGTCGCCGTCGGTCAACCCGGTGACGGTGATCGGGCTGGCCGCCCCGCTGGCGGTCTGCGCCGGTGAGGCCGGGTTGGTCTGATCAGTGGCCGTGACCGTGTAGGACGTGACCGGCGAGTCGCCGGTATAGGACGACGCGCTGAAGGTCACGCTCGCCTGCCCGTCGCCCGGCGTCGCCTGTCCGATGGTGGGGGCGCCCGGCGCCGTGGCCGGCGGGACGAAGGCCACGCCGTACGGACCGGACAGGCCGGTGTCGGCACCTGAGATGGTGGCGGAGGGCGCCTGGTTGCCGTCGGCCCCCGTCGCGTACTCGGTCACCGAGTTGTCACCGAAGTCGGCGACGTACAGGTTGCCCGCCGGGTCGACGGTCAGATTGGCCGGATCGCTCAACTCCGTCGCCGCCCCGGCGACGGTGGCGGAGGGCGCCTGGTTGCCGTCGGCCCCCGGCGCGTACTCGGTCACCGAGTTGTCACCGAAGTTGGTCACGTACAGGTTGCCCGAGGAGTCGACGGCCACGCCCTTCGGTGCGTCCAGTTGGGTGTTCGATCCGGAGATGGTGGTCTCTGGCGCCTGGTTGCCGTTGGCTCCGTCGGCGAACTCGGTAACGGACGCGCCATCGAGGTTGGCCACGAAGAGGTTGCCGGACACATCGACCGAGAGTCCCTCAGGGCCGTCGAGGCCGCTGGCCGCCCCCGAGATGGTGACCACCGGGGCGGCGTTGCCGCTGGCGCCGGGGGCGTACTCCGTGACCGAGTTGCCGGTGTAATTGGTGACGAAGAGCTCCCCCGACGAGTCGAAGAACAGGCCCTCGGGGCCGTCGAGACCGGTAGCCGCCCCTTCGATGGTGGCCACCGGAGCGATGTTGCCGGACGCGCCCGGCGCATACTCGGTCACCGAGTTGTCGCCGGCGTCGGCCACGAACAAGTTCCCTGACGGATCGAGGACCACCGCTTCGGGAGCGTCGAGGCCGGTGGCCGCGCCTGAGATGGTGATGACCGGGATCTGGTCGCCGTTGGCTCCCTCGGCATACCCGGTGACCGAGTTGTCCTGGACGTTGACGACGTAGGCGTAGGCGGTACCGGCGGCGACGCTCGGTGTGACCGCATTCGACGGGCCCGACGCCGGGCCCGTGCCGGCTGAGCTCGCCGCCGTTACCGACAAGGTGTAGGAATCGCCGTTGGTCAACCCGGTCACGGTGATCGGACTGGTCGACCCCGACGCCGTCACCGTCGCGTTACCGGTATCGGTCTGATCCGTGGCCGTCACCGTGTACGAAGTGATGGCCGATCCACCGTCCGAGGACGGGGCGCTGAAGACAACAGTCGCCTGGGCGTTGGCGGCCGTCGCCTGACCGACCGTAGGTGCCCCTGGGACCGTTGCCGGCGTGACTGCGTTCGAACTGCTGGAGGGATCCCCGGTGCCGGCCCCGTTGGTGGCCGTGACCGTCAATGTGTACGTGTCGCCGTTGACCAACCCGGTCACGGTGATCGGACTGGTCGACCCCGACGCCGTCACCGGCGCGTTACCGGTATCGGTCTGATCCGTGGCCGTCGCCGTATAAGAAGTGATCGCCGACCCACCGTCCGACGACGGCGCCGTGAACGCCACCGTCGCCTGGGCGTCACCGCCGGTCGCCTGACCCACCGTCGGCGCCCCCGGAACAGTCGCCGGAGTCACCGAGTTGGAACTGGCCGACGCCGGCCCGGTCCCCAGCCCGTTGGTGGCCGTGACCGAGAAGGTGTACGAATCGCCGTTGACCAACCCGGTCACGGTGATCGGACTGGTCGACCCCGACGCCGTCACCGGCGCGTTACCCGGATTGGTCTGATCCGTGGCCGTCGCCGTATAGGAAGTGATCGTCGACCCACCGGTATAGGGCGGAGGATTGAAGGCCACGCCCGCCTGGGCGGCGCCACCCGTCGCCTGACCGATGACGGGCGCCCCCGGGGCGGTGGGCGGCGGGATCACGGCCACTGCGTTGGGCTCGGCCAGGCCGGTGTCCGGCCCCGAGACGGTGGCGGTGGGAGCCACGTTGCCGGTCGCGCCCTGGGCATACGCGGTCACCGAGTTGTTGCCGAAGTTGGCAACCAGGAGGTTGCCGGACGCATCGACGGCCACGCCGCAGGCCAGGTCGAGACCGGTGGCCGGGCCGGCGATGGTGTTGACCGGCAATGCATCGCCGGTGGCGGCGGGCGCGTATTCAGTCACCGACCCGCTGCTATCCGAGCCGCCGAAGGTGTTGGCCACGAACACGTCACCGGAGGCGTCGAGCGCCACGCCGGTCGGATCTTCGAGGTCGGTGTCCGGCCCTGAGATGGTGGCGGTCGCTGCCACGTTGCCATTCGCGCCGGCGGCGAACTCGGAGACCGATTCCGCGTCCGCATTGGCGACGAACAGGTTCCCCGACGAGTCAAGGGCCAGCGCGTAGGGAACGTCGAGGCCGGTGTTCGATCCCGAGATGGTGGCGATCGGGCCCACGTTGCCGGTCGCCCCCTCGGCGTACTCGGTAACCGAGCTGTTGCCGTCATTGCCCACGTACAGGTTCCCCGAAGAGCCGACCGCCAGTCCCACGGGCTGTCCGAGACCGGTGGCAGCTCCGGAAATCGTGACGACGGGAGCGACATTGCCGGCGGCCCCGGCGGCGAACTCGGTCACGGAGTTGCTGAACTGGTTGGCCACGAACAGATTCCCCGAGGGGTCGACGACCAGCCCGGCCGGGTAGTCCAGGCCGGTGTTCGACCCCGAGATGGTGGCCACCGGCACCTGGTCACCGTCGGCTCCGGCTGCGTACTCGGTCACCGAGTTGCTCTGGGGGTCAGCGACGAAGGAGAACGGCGTGCCCGCGGCCACACTCGGGGTCACTGCGTTGGATGGGCCTGATGCAGGCCCGGTGCCGGCCGTGTTGGTGGCCGTCACCGTCAATGTGTAGGAGTCACCGTTGACCAACCCGGTCACAGTGATCGGGCTGGTCGACCCCGACGCCGTCACCGGCGCGTTGCCGGAGTTGGTCTGATCCGTGGCGGTCGCCGTGTAGGACGTGATCGCCGATCCGCCATCCGACGCCGGCGCGGTGAACGCCACCGTCGCCTGGGCATTGGCGGCGGTCGCCTGACCGATCGTCGGTGCCCCGGGTGCGGTGACATGCGGGGTGACCGCGTTGGACGGACCCGACGCTGCCCCGGTGCCGGCCGAGTTGGTGGCCGTCACCGTCAATGTGTACGAGTCACCGTTGACCAATCCGGTCACAGTGATCGGGCTGGTCGATCCCGTCGCCGTGACCGGCGCGTTGCCGGAGTTGGTCTGATCCGTGGCCGTTGCCGTGTAGGACGTGATCGCCGATCCACCGTCCGACGCCGGCGCGGTGAACGCCACCGACGCCTGGGCGTTGGCGGCCGTCGCCTGACCGATCGTCGGAGCCCCCGGAACGGTCGCCGGGGTCACCGGGTCGGAACTGGCGGAGGACGGACCGGTACCCACCCCGTTGGTGGCCGTCACCGACAAGGTGTACGAGTCACCGTTGACCAAACCAGTGATACTGATCGGACTGGACGACCCCGACACCGTCACCGGTGCGTTACCGGAATTGGTCTGATCGGTAGCCGTTGCCGTGTAGGACGTGACAGGTGACCCGCCGGTGTAGGCCGGCGCACTGAACGACACACTCGCCTGAGCGTCGCCCCCCGTTACGGCTGTGACGGTCGGCGCTCCTGGGGCCGTAGCCGCTGGGAGGAAGGCGACGCCGTACGGGCTGCGCAGCCCGGTGTCTCCACCCGTCAGGTCGGTTGTCGGCGTGGCGTCCCCGCTGGCTCCCGGGGCGTATTCGGTCAGGGCGGTGTAACCGGTGATGTCCTCGCCATAGTCAGCCACGTACAGGTCACCGGAAGAATCGAAGCGGAGGCCGGTCGGGAAGTCGAGGCCCGTGGCCGTCCCTGAAATCGTGTTCGTGGGAGCGGCGTTGCCGGTGGCGCCCTTGGCGTACTCCGTCACTGCGTTGCTGTAGCGGTTGCTGACGTAGAGGTTCCCCGCCGAATCGAGGTCGATCCCGTATGGGGCGGACAACCCGGTGTTCGACCCGGAGATGGTGGCGATGGGAGCCTGGTCGCCGCTGGCTCCCTTGGCGAACTCGAGCACAGAGCCGGTGGAGCCGTTGGCGTCCACGTTGACCACGAACAGGTCCCCGGCCGGGTCGAGGGCCAGGCCTTGGGGCCCGACCAGGCCGGTGTCGGCCCCCGAGATGGTGGCGATAGGTGCGACGTTGCCGTTCGCCCCCTCTGCGAACTCGGTCACGGTGCCGGACTGGTTGGAAACGAACAGGTCGCCGGCGGGGTCCAGAACCAGACTTTGGGGGTAGCTGATACCGGTGGCCGCGCCCGAGATGGTGGCGATGGGTGCGGCATCGCCGGAGGCGCCGGCGGCATACTCGGTCACCGTGCTGGCGGCCTGGTTGGCCACGAACACATCGCCGGAGGGGTCGAGTACGAGGGCGTCGGGCTGGTGGAGGCCGGTGGCGGCGCCGCTGATGGTGGCGAGAGGCCCCTGGTCACCAGTAGCTCCCTGGGCGTACTCGGTCACCGCACCGGTCGAGTAGTCGATGACGTAGGAATAGATAGCCGGCGTCAAGGCGCTCGCCGACGCGGTAGGTCCCACCATCACCAGACCGGCGATGAGTGCGCCGACTGCAGATCCGACCGTCAGGCCGGTTCGGACCCGGACGCGCCGAACACGTGCTCCCGCCGCGATAGACCCCATGGTGTCCCCTTCCTCCGCCAAGTAGCGCTCCCCGTTACCGTCCGGAGGCCACGCAGAGCGCACACTAACGCGCCGAGCCGGGTACCGGTGTTCGCTCAGAGGCGTGGCTCGAGTCGCCGCCAATCGGTAGACTGAATCGGCGGTTGAACTAGGCAAGGGGCGTGGACAGGTGAGACTACGGACGCGGTGGATCGTCCTGATGGCGGCGGCTTCGGCACTGACGGCATTCCCGGCGGCGACGAGGGCCGGGGCGACTGCGGCGACGCCGTATACCGGCGCCTACTTCGATGGCTCGGCGGGCAACCAGATCGGGGGCACCTCGCCGTCGTCGTTCTCCACAGTCACACCTGAGAGCTCGCTCTCGTCTGATGTGCAGGCCTTCGACCTGTCCGGCAACGGTCAGTCGTGGACAGTTACGTTCGCCGCCAAAACGACCGATTCCGGATTGGCGACGGGCACGTACAAGGCAACGGCATCGTCCGCCTCTTCGACCAGCCCCGGGCTGTCCGTTGTCCAGAGCGGCGGCTCAACCTGCACGAACCAGACAGGGATGTTCACCATCAATGACATCACCCCGACGGTTGGTGGCGTCAGCAGCTTCTCGGCCATCTTCGAAGTCGAGTGCAACGGCGCCTCTGGCGCCCTGTACGGCGAGGTGTCCTACGCCTCGACGACACCGTTCATCGAGCGAACGGTGTCCAGCAATCAGCTCGCCTTCCAGTCGTCGATCAACAGCGGCGGTACGGACAAGACCCTGACGATCACCAACACCGGCAGCGGGGACGACATCTTCCCGGCTTCGGATCTCCAGATTCTGGGGACGCAGCATCAGTCCTTCAATGTTCAGAGTGACAACTGTGCCGACCACACCCTGACCACCGGGCAGTCATGCTCGATCGTGGTCGAGTACCGACCGGCGTCTGGTAGCACGTCAGCCAGCGCCACCCTGTATTTCGAGGACAGTCTGACCCCCATCGATTCCTCGGCGACGGCCTCTGCTCCGATCGGAGCCGGCCGCTCCATTCCGCTCTCCGGACAAGTCACGAACCCGTCCCTGACCGGGCTTCCGTCGTCGAAGTCATTCGACTATCAGCGGGTGGGAACCTACAACTCCACTCCTACGGTGCTGACCCTCGTCAACAAGGGGGCCGGGAGCCTCAGCATCTTCGGGGTCGATGTCACCGGTGCGAACGCATCTGACTGGACGGGCTCGACCACGTGCGGCCTCAACACGCTCGCAACCAACCAGTCGTGCACCATCACCCTCGTCTTCTCGCCGCTCCAGTTCGGCAACCGGACCGCGGAGCTGGTCGTCGACAGCAACGACCCGAAGACCCCCACCATCTCGGTCAAGCTCACCGGGTTCGGCACCGAGGGTTACTACCTGGTCTCCAATGGAGGCCAGATCGCCTATGGCGGGGACGCCCAGTTCGAGCAGGACTTGTCCGGCGCCAAGCTCGCCTATCCGGTGGTGGGCATGACCCCGACACCCAATGGGGCCGGCTACTGGCTGGTGGCGAAGGACGGAGGCATCTTCGCCTTCGGCGACGCCCACTTCTACGGATCGACCGGCGGGATCCGCCTGGCCCAGCCCATCGTCGGCATGACCGCCACTCCTGACGGCAAGGGCTACTGGTTCGTGGCCGCCGACGGCGGCATCTTCGCCTTTGGCGACGCCCATTTCTACGGGTCGACCGGCGGGGTGCGGCTGGCCAAGCCGATCGTCGGCATGGCGGCGACCAGCGACGGCAAGGGTTACTGGTTGGTCGCATCCGACGGTGGCGTCTTCGCCTTCGGCGACGCCAGGTTCCACGGTTCGACCGGCGGCATCGCCCTGAACAAGCCGATCGTCGGCATGACGTCCACCCCCACCGGCAATGGCTACTGGATGGTCGCCTCGGACGGTGGCATCTTCGCCTTCGGTGACGCCCACTTCTACGGATCGACCGGCAACGTGCGCTTGGCCCAGCCGATCGTGGGCATGGCGCCCACGCCCGACGGTCGGGGCTACTGGTTCGTCGCCGCCGATGGCGGCATCTTCAACTACGGCGATGCCCCCTTCTTCGGCAGCCTCGGCGGTGCCGGCATCGACTCCATCGTCGGGATGGCGCCCACCGCCCCGCCGCTGTACACCCTGGTCAACAGCAAGTCGGCCGCCCGGCCGGCCAACCGCGACCGTCTGGCCACCCGCCCGTTACCCGACGATCCGGCGCGGGCGCTGCCCCAGAAGTAAGCAATAGAACGTCGTAGTGACGGTGAATTGCTCACCATGTCCGCCCCCGACGGCCCGGACCAGGACCTGACCGAGCCGGGCGCACAAAGCCGCCCATCTGGTAGGAATGGCACACGACGATAACCAGCCGACTCGTCGGCGCCCTGACCCGGCTCCCGCCCGCCCAGCACCGTGAGATCGCGGTGGAGCGGGACCTGGCGGCCACGATGGAGGACGGCGTCGTCCTGCTGGCCGACCGCTGGTTCCCGCCCGCGCTCGACCGCCCCCCGGTCGTGCTCCTGCGCTGCCCTTACGGGCGCCGCCAGATAGGGATCATCGGCCGGCTGTTCGCCGAGCGTGGCTACCAGACGATCATCCAGAGCACACGGGGTGGGTTCGGATCGGGCGGCGACTGGGTCCCGTTCCGCAACGAGCGGGCCGACGGCAAGGCCACGCTGGCGTGGCTGGCCGAGCAGCCGTGGTACGGCGGGTCGGTCTACACGTTCGGCCCCAGCTACCTGGGCATCGTCCAGTGGGCCATGGCGTCCGATGCGCCCGCCGACGTCAAGGCCATGGCGCCCATCGTGACCTCGGCGTTCGTCCGCAACGACGTCATCTACCCGGGCAACACCCTCGCCCTCGAGACCCTGCTGGCCTGGGTGTACCAGGTCGAGTACCAGGAGTTGCCGGCCCGGCGCATGTTGCTGACCATGGCCCGTCGCAAAGCGGCGGTGGGCAAAGGACACAACGAGTTGCCCGTCTCGTCCAGTGACATGAGGGTCGTCGGGCGGTCGGTCGAGTTCGTGCAGGATTGGCTCCGGCACGAGGCGCCCGACGACGCCTGGTGGGAGCCGGTGGACTTCCGCCCGGCCCGTGCGCTGGCCCCGCCGGCCACGTTCCTCGGTGGCTGGTACGACATCTTCCTGCCCGGTCAGATCGAGGACTTCGTGGCCATGCGGGCCGCCGGCCGGGAAGCGCGGATGACGATCGGGCCCTGGACACACGCCAGCCCGGCCGGCATGGGGACCAGCATCCGCGACGCTCTGGCCTGGTTCGACAGCCACGGCGGCAGTTCCAACGGCCGGAGGCCGGAATCGGGCGCGCGCCTGTTCGTGATGGGCAGCAAGAGGTGGGTCGATGTGGCCGAGTGGCCACCTCCGGCCACCCCTGAGCGGTGGCATCTGCAGAGCGGCGGCCGGTTGTCGCCCGAGACCCCACTGCCGTCGAACCCGGACCGCTTCCGCTTCGATCCGAACGACCCGACGCCGGGTATCGGCGGGCCTTCGCTCGACAGCAGTAACGCCGGCCGGAAGGACCAGGGCCGGCGGGAGGAACGGGCCGACGTGTTGACCTACACGAGCGCGCCGATGGAGCGCGACGTCACCGTCGCCGGTCCGCTGGCGGTCGACCTGTGGTTCCGCTCGACGCTCGATCACACCGACGTGTCCGTCCGGCTATGCGTGGTGTCGACGAAGGGCCGATCCGACAACCTGAGCGACGGCTACCGGCGGCTTCGCCCCGAAGATGTCGAAGTGGGCGAGGACGGCACCAGCCATGTCCTCATCGACATGTGGCCGACGGCTGCGACCTTCCGCCGGGGCGAACGGATCCGCCTGCAGGTGGCCGGCGCCGCCCACCCGCTGTTCAACCGCAACCTGGGCACGGGCGAGCCGATCGGCACGGCCAGCGTGGCCAAGACGGCCGAGCAGCAGATCTTCCACGATCCCGAGCACCCGTCGGCCATCGTGCTGCCGATGAGCACCATCTGAGCGGCCGCCAAACCCCTGCACTCCCCCGCCAACACCAAACTAGCGCGGGGTGGGGGGCTTGCCGCAAGCGACCCAACCGTGCTCAGGATTACGTCCCGCAGCGGCCGATCGGCCGTCGCGACCGGCAGCACGGGAGGAGCGAATGAGCGAGCACACGGTGGTGATCGTCGGTGCTGGACCAACCGGAATGATGCTGGCTGCCGAACTGGCTCTGGCCGGCGTCGAGGCGGTCATCGTCGAGCGCCGGGCCGGGCCCGAACTCGAAGGGCCGCGGGCGCTCGGCCTCCATGCCCGCACCATCGAGATCCTCGATCAGCGGGGCGTCGCCGACCGGTTCCTCACCGCCGGCAGCCCCATGCAGGTACAGAGCTTCGGCGGTATCGCCGTCGACATCAGCGACCTCCCAGCCCGCCACCACTACGGGCTGGCGCTGCCGCAAAGACAGTTCGAGCCCATCCTGGCCGGGTGGTTGGAGGAGCTGGGCGTGGCCACCCTCCGCCGGCGGGAGGTGGCCGCCTTCGTCCAGGACGACTCCGGAGTGAACGTCCGGTTGGCCGACGGGGAGACGATCCGGGCCGGCTACCTGGTCGGCTGCGACGGTGGGCGCAGCCTCGTCCGCAAGGCGGCCGGTATCGACTTCCCGGGCTGGGATCCGTCGGTCACATCCCTCCTGGCCGAGGTTCGTATGAGCGAGGAGCCGGCGCTCGGCGTCCACCGGGATGACAACGGTCAGCATGCGGTCGGGCCGGCCGGCGACGGACGGTTCCGCGTGGTGGTGAGTCAGCCCTACTCCGGTCCGACCGACGAGCCCGACCTGGCCGATCTGAGCCGGGCCCTGATCGGTGTCTGGGGCACCGACTTCGGCGCGCACGATCCGACATGGATCTCCAGGTTCACCGACATGAGCCGGCAAGCGGCCACCTACCGGAACGGCCGGGTGTTCCTCGCCGGCGACGCCGCCCACGTCCACTACCCGGTCGGCGGGCAGGGACTGAATCTGGGTGTCCAGGACGCCGTCAACCTGGGCTGGAAGCTGGCCCAGGTCATCAGAGGCACATCATCGGACGACCTGCTCGACACCTACCAGGCCGAGCGCCACCCGGTGGCCGCCCGGGTCCTGCAGACCACGATGGCTGCGACCGTCCTGCTGCGCAGCACCCCGCAGACCGAGGCGCTGAAGGCGATCCTGACCACGACCTTGGCTCTGGTCCAACCCCGGCACCACATGGGTGCGGCCCTGTCCGGCCTGGGTATCCGTTACGACCTGGGCGGCGGCCACCCGTTGGTGGGGTGGCGCATGCCCGATTTCGACCTGGAGACCGACGGACGTGCGACACGCGTGTTCGATCTCCTGAACACCGCCAGGCCGGTGCTGATCGATTTCGGGGCGGCCGCCGATTCGATGCTCGGGCCGTGGGCCGACCGGGTCGATCTGGTAGCCGCCCACTATGACGGCCCGTGGGAACTGCCCGGGCCGGGCCCGGTGGTTCCGGCCCGGGCGGTGCTCATCCGGCCAGACGGCTACGTCGCCTGGGCCGGCGACACCGACGAGCGCGACCTGGCCGTCGCCCTCGAGACCTGGTTCGGCCGGGCTGCCGCCTGAGTCGGACCGCCCTCGAGACCTAGGGGCGCCGGCGCCACAGCTGGGCCGGGCCACCGGGCGGCACCGGCTACCGGGCGGCACCCGCCACCCGGCGGCACCCGCCACCCGGCGGCACCGGCCACTGGCCGGCAACCCGGTCACTACTTGCCGAGCAGGCCCCGTACGTAGGCCGCCTGACCGGCGTGCTGCAGGCAGTCGTCGGCGATCGACACCAGCCGGACGCCTAGGGTCACCGGCGGATCCCACCGCCGGTCGATGACCCGGTCCAGATCCGCCGGGCGGGTGCCCCGCAGGAACGAGACGGTGCGGTCGTGCGCGGCGGCCAGGTAGTGGGTGAGCACGTCCGGGCTCTTCGGGCAGATGCGGGCCACGTCCTCGGCTGTGTGACCGTAACCGCTGTTCGACGGATCCGGTTCCAGGCCGAAACCGGCCGCCCAACCGCCGGTGGCCCACAGCTGGTCATCGCCCGTGATGTCGGAGATCTGGGCGTCCTGCACCCGGCCGATGTGCCAGGCCAGCCAGCCGATCGTGTTGGCTTCGGGCCCCGGCCGGGCCACCAGATCGGCGGCGCTCAGGCCGTCGATGGCATCGCCGGCCAGTGGGGGGATTCGTTCGAACAACTCGATCAGCAGGTCTGAGACATCCATCAGTCCCGTGTATACCCGACCAGATCGAAGCCCTCGTCCAACCAGCCGGTGACGCCTCCGATCATCTTCTTCACCGGTCGGCCCAATCGGGCCAGGGCCAGGGCCGCCTTGTCGGCGCCGTTGCAGTGCGGGCCGGCGCAGTAGACGACGAACAGGGTGCCGGCCGGCCACGGCTCGAGGTTGCGTTCGTTGATCCGGCGGTGAGGCAGGCTCACCGCGCCCCCAACGTGACCGGCTTCGTAGAGGTCGGGGCTACGCACGTCGAGCACAACGAAACCGGGTTCCGGTCTGGCCAGCCCCTCGTGCACGTCCCAGCAGTCGGTCTCGAACGCCAACAGGGAGGCGAAGTGGGCCTCGGCGTCGGCCGGGCCGGCGGCGGGTACAGAGGTGACGGGATGGGCGGCGGCCAGATCGGGCATGGCTCCAGCTTCCCATCGGGGCCGCCCCCGGGCGAGCGATTAGCCGAGCAGGTCCCGGTGCAGATCAGCGACCGTCTCCACGCCGAGGAGGGTCATGGTGCGGACCATGTCGGTGTGGAACCACTGAAGCACCCGACCCACACCCCGTTCGCCGGCCGCCCCCAGCCCGTACAGGTAGGCCCGCCCGGCCATTGCTGCCGTCGCGCCGGCGGCCCGCGCCTTGACGATGTCGCTGCCCCGCCGGATGCCGCCGTCGCAGATGATCTCGGCCCGCCCGGCCACGGCGTCGGCGACCGGTGCGACCAGGTCGAAGATGGCCGGGGCGCCGTCGAGCTGCCGGCCGCCGTGATTGGACAGGGCCACGGCCTCCACGCCGGCATCGACGGCGAGGGTGGCGTCGGCAACCGTCTGTATTCCTTTGACCACTATCGGACCGTCCCAGACAGAGCGCAGCCACTCGACGTCCGACCACGCCAGTGCCGGGTCGAACTGCGAGTTGATGTAGTCCGAGAGCGTGACGGGAGAGGCCCCGTCACCGACGTCGCGGCCGACCACGTTGGCGAAGCGGATCGGCTCGCTGCGGACGAAGGCCCACGTCCACGCCGGATGGAGGACCCCGTCCACCAACGTGGCCGGACCGATGGTCGGCGGCAACGAGAAACCCCGGCGCACGTCACGTTCGCGCCGGCCGAGCACGGCGGTGTCCACGGTCAGCACCAACGCCTCGTAGCCGGCCGCCGCGGCCCGCTCGATCATCTCCCGCACCAGACCCCGGTCCCGCCAGGCGTACACCTGGAACCGAGCCGGCCGGCGCTGACTGCCCGCACCTCCTCGATGGACCGGGTGGACAACGTGGACAGCGTGTACGGCAGGCCGGCCCGCTCGGCCGCCCGGGCCACCGCCAGCTCGCCCTGGGGGTCGGCGATGCGGGTGAACCCGGTCGGGGCCAGCACCAACGGGTAGGCGAGCGGCCGTCCCAGCAGAGTCGATGCCGGGTCCACCTTCTGGACCCCGCGCAGCACGCGCGGCCGGAACGTGGCGCGGGCGAACGCCTCCTGGTTGGCCACCAGTGTGCGCTCGTCCTCGGCGGCCCCGTCGATGTAGTCGAACACGCCGCCCGGCAACCGGCGTTTGGCCAGCCGGCGCAGGTCGGCCACCGACGCGGCGTGCGCCAGGCGGCGCTCGACCGGGTCGGTCTCGATGCGCCCGAAGCGCACCACCGAACGGAGCGTCTGCAGGGGCGGCACGAGGCCCCCGACGCTAGCGGCCCCGCTTGGCCATGTACTCCTTGTACCGGTCGGCGGCGGCGGCCAGCTCGGGACGGGCGGACAGGACCGGCTCCATCTTCTTCCGGCCCTCCTCCCGCTTGGCCGGGATGTACTCGGTCGGCCAGTTGCCCTCGTGGGGGCGGTATCCCTTGAGGACCCGGCGGGCGACGGTGGCGATGTGGACCTCGTCGACGCCGTCGGCGATACCCATCGTCGGTGCGGCGGCGTACATGGCCTGGATGGGCGTCAGGTCGGTGGTGCCGAGCGATCCGAGGATGTGCAGGGCGTTGAACGACACCTCCCGCAGCACCTTGGCCATGGTGAACTTCACCGCCGCGATGTCGGTGCGGGCCTCCGACGTCGAGGTCTGGTCGATCTTCCAGGCCGTCTCGAGGACGAACAGCCGCAGCATCTTGATGGCCGCGTAGGACTCGGCGATCTTCTCCTGCACCATCTGGTGCTCGGCGATGATCTTGCCGTGCGACTCCCGGCTGAGGGCCCGCTCGCACATCATGTCGAAGGCCAGGTTGCACTGCGCGATGGTCCGCATGGCGTGGTGGATACGACCCCCGCCGAGGCGGCGCTGGGCCAGCACCTTGGCCCCGTCCTCGGGACCGAGCAGGTGGTCGGCCGGGACCCGCACGTCGCGGTAGATCACGTGGTTGTGGTTGCGCGGCTCGGGCATCATCTCGACGCCGGGCGTGTTGCGGGGCACGACGAACATGCCGTTCGTGCACATGACGAAGAGGATGTCGGCGACCCGCCCGGCGGAGGTGAACCACTTCTCGCCGTTGATCACCCATTCCTCACCGTCCTTGACGGCGTGGGTCTTGAACAGGTTGGGGTCCGACCCGCCCTGCGGCTCGGTCATGGAGTAGGCCGAGAACATCTCCTGATCGAGCAGCGGCTTCAGCCACCTCTCCTTCTGCTCCTCGGTGCCGTAGGCGGCGAGCATCTCCATGTTGCCGGTGTCGGGCGCAGCCGCCCCGAACATCTGCGGGGCCGACGAGTAGCGGCCGATGACCTCGTTGAGCAGGCCCAGCTTCAGCTGGCCGAAGCCGGGGCCACCGAGCTCCTCGTCGAGGAAGATGGCCCACAGACCCTGGTCCTTGACCTCCTGCTGCAGCTCGCGCACGTAGGCCTTGACCACCGGGTCGGGCGACCGGACGGCGTAGGGGAAGACGGCGCCCAGCGGCTCGACCTTCTCCCGGCAGAACTCGTCGACCCAGTCCAGCTTCTTCTGGAATTCGGGGTCCGTCGAAAAGTCCCAACCCATCGTTAGCCTCCCAAAATCAATGCAGTTGCATTTATCCTACCTGCGGAGCAGGCGCCTTGTCTCATCGGAGACCGGGGCCGCCAGCAGGGAGCCGACCAGGTCGGTCAGCTGGCTGGTGAACAGCCGGTGGTCCTTGCGTTCGGTGCGCCCTCGCCGGGCCAGCTCGGAAACGGTGAACCGCAGGGCGTCGAAGCGCCGGTGCAGCCGTACCGCGTCGGGCGACAGGAGCGGTATGGCCATACGCCGCCAGCGGTGCAGGCTGTTGGTCTGGTCCTCGAGGGCCGCCGGGTCGAACGTCGGATTGGGCCGGTTGTACAGGTCGGCCAGCAGTTGGAGGTAGCCCCGGCCCCCGTCGTCGTTGTCCAGTTCGGCGGCCAGCGGCTGCACCAGGGCGGCGGCCAATTGCCGCAGGTCGCGTCCGCCCGGCCCCTCGTAGTCGTCGAGCATCAGGTGGCGGCGCCGCTCGACGCCGGCGTCGTGCTTGGCCAGAACGGCGCGGATCAGGCCATTCCGGCCACCGAAGTGGTACTGGACGGCGCTGGCGTTCGTGGCCCCCGATGCGACCTGGATGTCGCGCAGGCTCACGGAGTCGGATCCGCGGGCCGCGAACAGCTCCTCGGCGGCCCGGATGAGGGCGTTGGGCACGTCACTGACCACTGGTCAGTTTCTAGCTGGATCCGTCGACCTCTCCAGTACCCTCAGTGTTGCCACGCTCCTAGAGCTTCGGAAAGGTGCACATTCGAGGATGCAGGCAGTCGGTGGTGAAGGGGTGGTCCCGGGGCTTCCACGCGCCATCGGGCGTGACCGTCTCATCGCCGATCTGGTCCAGCACGTCGAATCGGGCGGACCACCGCTGCTGCTCGTCGGGCCACCCGGGGTGGGCAAGACATTCGTGGCCCGGCGGCTGGTCGGGACCCTGGCCGCCCGGGGGGCCGACACCGAGGAGCTCTTCGGCGGCGGCCCGCCCTCCACGCTCCCCCTCGGGCCGGTCGCCCACCTGGTGCCGGTCATCTCCGGGGATGTCCCGGTCGCCGGGCTGGTCGCCGCCACCCTGGACCGCTTCCGCCGGCGGGCGGCCCGCCAGAGCCTGGCCCTCCTGGTCGACGACGTCGACCTGATCGACAACGCCTCGGCCACGCTGATCGACCACCTGTCCCGGACGCCGGGCGTGACGCTCATCGCCACCTCCCGCACCCCGGCGCGCAGCGGCCAGCACCCGAACCAGACCTGGTTCCAGGGCCGCCTGCAGGTGGTCAGGGTGGGACCGCTGGCCCCGCCCCACGTGGCCGAACTGGCCCGCACCCAGCTGGGCCGGCCGCTCGATCCGCAGTCCAACCTGCGGCTGTGCGACGTCACCGAGGGCAACCCGCTGTGGATCACCGAGCTGCTGAGATCGGCGGTCAGCCAGCACGCCGTGCGGCCCGGGCCGGACGGGTTGCACCTGGACGTCCACCGGGCGGTGGCCAGCCTCGAATCGAGCCTGGCCGACCGGCTGGACGACCTGGGCCCGGCCGAGCTGTACGTGCTCGATCTGATCGCCGCCGGCGGTCCCCTCTCGCTCGACCTGCTCGAGTCGTTCGTCGGACCGGCCGCCCTCGACCTGCTGGAGAGCAACGGGTTGATCGACATCACCGGCCCGGGGGCCGACCCGATCGCCCGTTACGCCCATCCGCTACTGCGCCAGATGGTCCGGGACGGTCAGAGCCTGCCGCACCGGCGCAACCTGCTCCACCAGCTGATCGAGCAGGCGGCTTCGCCCGATGCGAACGACCTGGTCCTCACCGAGGGGCGCCGGCGCCGGCTGCTCTCGTTGGGCCTCTGGCACGCCGAACTGGGCCTGTCGTTCGACCCGGAGGATCTGGGCTGGGCGGCCCGGGAGGCGCACTGGGGGCTGCTCGAACTGACCCGCCGCCATCTGGCCGGGGAGCAGCCGGCCGAACGGGGCGAGGGGCCGGGCTTGTCCCTCGGCATGCCGCTCCCCGACGAGCGGGCCGACGCCGCTTTCACCCTGGCCGTCGGCGCCTACCGGGAACAGCGGACGTTCGAGAACGGGATGACCCTGGCCAGAGTGCTGCGCCTCCAGCCCCGCCGGATCGCCATGACCCTCGAAGTGCTGGACGACCTGCGGAACCTGGCCCAGGACGACTACCAGCGGGTCGAGGTCGCCATCACCCACGGCATCTGGCTCCACTGGATGGGGCGCGACCGGGAGGGGGCGACCGAGCTGCTCCGCCAGGCCGAGAAGGAGCTCAGCCACCCGTGGTCGACCATGGCCGCCTCGACCCGGGCCGGCCTGCAGGTCCACTCCGGGTTCATCGCCGGCAGCCTGGCCGACCTGGAGGAAGCATGGCCCGGCGATGACGCGCCACCGATCGCCCAGCTCATCAACTGGTCGCCGCGGGCCGCCGCCCTGGGGAGCGCCGGCCGGCTGGAGGAGGCGGTGGCCATGGCCAAGCGGGCGCTGCCGGTGTCGTTCGAACTGGGCGACCCGGCCATGATGGCGATGGAGGAGTTGACCATCATCCATGGCTGGGCCCGGCTCAACCTGGGCCGCTTCGACGAGGTCATCCGCGAGTCCCACCAGATCGCCGAGGTCCTGAAGGACACCGAACAGGACGAGGGCCGGGCCCTGTTCATGGGCATGGAGGCCAAGGCCCTGTTGTTCAACGGGCAGCCGGGGCGAGCGGCGGACATCCTGGAGGAGGCCATCCGCCGGCACGGGGCGCTCAGCATGCTGGGTTTCCGCGCCCTGCTCCACAGCACCCAGGCCGTGGCCCTG
>DASZNC010000081.1:0-40015 GCA_035551615.1 Acidimicrobiales bacterium | reverse complement strand
CCCCGCTCCAAGACCTCATCAACCGCCCGGCGGCGAAACTCATCGGAATACTTCCTCGGTCGACCCATCAGACGCAGTCTCCTTCCCCCGAGGCCAAAACCCCGGGATAGGCACTGCACGAAACCCGGGGGGACTCATGTCGTTGCGGGTCCAGTCGGGGAGGGTTTCGGTGGCGCCGTTGAGGTAGTTGGTGACGTTGGTCTGTAGTTGGGTTATCCAGTCTGTTCGGATGTTTGTGTGCCATCGGATGTAGTAGGCGATGGTGAGGTGTGCGGGTTTGATGCCTGGTATTTGTTGGAGGTCGCAGCCGGCGTCGAGGAGTTCGGTGAGGGTTGGCGGTCTATGTGGGCCGGTCACGTGTAGTCCCGTCCTTCTAGGGCTTCAGCCATTTGGGCGAGGTTGGCTCGGCGTAGGTAGATGGCGGTTGTTGATAGGTCGGCGTGACCGAGGATTTCTTGGACGACTCGTACGTTGGAGCAGTGGTCGAGGACGTCGCTTGCGCAGGTGTGGCGTAGGGCGTGGGCGCTGACTCCGTCGCGTGGTGCCTGTTTGATTCCGGCCTTGCGGACGAGTCGTCCGGTGCGGCTCACTATGGCTTGGGCGTCTAGTTGCTCGGTCCCGGGGTGGACGCGACCGACGGGCATGATGAGGGGTCCAGGTTTCCATCCTCGTTCTGAGGCGAGGTATGTGTCTATCGCCTGGTGGAGTGTTTTGGGGACGGGCAGGATCCGTTCGTGGCCGCCCTTGCCTTTCACGAAGAGTTGGCGGCGGTCGGCGTCGTAGTCGGCTAGGTCTAGGGAGGCGACTTCGCCGCATCGCAGGCCGACGCCGAGCTGTAGCCAGATGATGACCCTGTCTCGGTCGGATTCGCAGGCGGCCAGTAGCTGTCGGATTGAGGCCTTGGGTAGTGCTCGGTGGACTCGTCGTGGTTCTCTGACCTTGGCGAGCCCGGAGGTCGGGTCTTTGACGAGGTAGCCCTCGGCTACCGCCCAGTTGCAGAAGGTTCGTACGGCGGACAGGTAGACGCGCCGGGAGGCTTGGGCGTAGCTGTTGATCGAGTGCTGCCAGTCCAAAATTCTGGGGCGGTCTAACTGGTCTACCGGTAGGTCTGGGCCGACGGCGGAGACGAGCAGGGCGAGACGCTGGTGTAGGTGTCGGGCGGAAGTGAGTGTGACCTCGCGTCTGCCGTACCGGTCCCATATGAATAAGTCGACTGCCTGCGAGACCACCGGTATGGTGCCGGTCGGCGGGCGGCTGAGGCCGTCTGGGGGTCGCCACCCGCCTGGCGTCGTCATCCGCAGCGATTCGGCAACGTTGTCTGCTACCAAACCTTCGCGGCAGGCCCAGTTGAGGAACTCCCGGAGAATGGCCCGGTACTGGCTCGCCGTAACGCTGGAGACATTCCGGCTCTCCACCCACGTGACAATGTCTTCTGAAGTCACCTCGTCGACCGCGATCGGCCCGACGTACTGCCAGAAACTCCGGAGAGCTACCCCCCGATTTCTGAGCGTGTGCTCGGACTGAGATTTGGGTGCGTCGTGCAGGTGGGCCTGGACCAGTTCCTCCACTCTGCGCAACGGCTCGGCCGCATTGTCCCGTACGAGACCGTGCCGCTGGGCCCAGTCAAGGAAATCGTAGATGGCCGTCCGGTACTGATCTCGGGTTAGGAAGGAGAGGCCCCGGCGGTTGACCCACTCGGCGACCTGTTCTGTCGTCAGTCTCTCGATGGCCTCTATGCCGGTGTACCGCAGCAGGTTCCGAACGGCGGCGCCATCCTTCTGTCTGCTGCGATCCGATTTCGGAGTGTCAGAAGCCTTCCCGACATAATCGTCGAGGAGCTTATAGACGCTCGGTCGGTCGGACTTGGTGCTCACGGTTACCTCCGTTATTGGGGCGAAGGCCGGAGCATAAGTCCGTGGTTGCGGAGGGTGCTTACGTCAAAATGTCGGCGACTGACGACAGACTGCCGGGTAAATCGAGGTTATGCCGACATATTCGGCATTTGCCGACGGGAAATAGGTCCGAATGGATTAAACCGGATGCTCGGGATTTCTTGCTGCATGAATGTGCTGCCATCAGAGCGATACGGGGGCCCCCGAGCGGGGCGACAAGCCAGTCGAGCTGGGGCGGACGCAGTTCGTGTGAGCTGGTCCGCGCGATCTAGCCGCCCGGCAGCGGCGTGGTCTGCACCACGTTGGTGCACGGGTAGTAGTACAGCTGTTCGAGGTCAGTCGTGGAGTTCTGGAAGGTGCTGTCGCAGATCTGGTTGTACGCCGACAGAGGGTCGCTGGGCTTCGATATAGCCCCGACTTGGGATGTCAACGATGTGACGCTCTCCTGGATATTCGATAGCTGGCCTGCGTCCTGGCTGACTTGAGTCTTCAGGGTTGCTAATGAGGAGGCCGTAGCGGCTACCTGTGACCGGTCCTGATTGTTCTGACGTTGCAACGCCGTGATATCGCTGTGCGCTTGGACCAGCGAGTAGGCGCCAAAGGCGACGACGCCCACGAGCACCACAAGAACGATTGTGACGATGATTTGAGGGAGCCGTCGCCTTTGCGCCGGCATCCCCACCCCTGGTTGGTATTCCATGAGCTAGAGCCTAAGTCGATGGCCATTAGTGCTGCTCCCCTCGGCAGAGTTCCCAATAGAGAACCGGCCCTCGCGGCAAGCCCAAAGGTCACGTGAGATAGCAACCTCCTCCGATATCGTTAATGACGATAGGTACTAGCGGCGATCGAAGTCTGCTTTCAACGACCGAAGGGCAGAAGTATGAGTGACACCACCACCGGTACGATCCCCGGCCAAGGCATAACGCAAGGCGGGATCAACTTCAGTGCGGCGATCACCGGTACCCCGCCAGCGCCCACACTGTCAGCCATCGGCACCGGAGCGGCGGGATCGATGAACACCTCCGAGCAGATCGCGCCGCCATCAGCTGCTACATCCCCGTACACATACCAGACCTATGTAGCCGGGGCGCAGGTCGTGCTGGGCGCGACTATCGCCTCGATACTCGGTTTGAGCCCGACCAAGGTCTATCAAGGCAGTGACATCATGGCTGCCTATGGCGACCTGAACCAGTACCAGTTGGCGACGTTGAACCAGTATTTGAACTCGGCTGGGCTCTATCAGTCGGCGGAAGGAACAACGATCACGTCGAACCTCGATTTCGGGTCGTTCAACAACGACAACTTCGCAGCAATGTCCGCCGCCATCCTGCAGTCGGCCAACACCAACACCCCAATGTCGACGCTTATCAGCCGGCAGATCGCCTCCGGGGCTGGCTACCTGCAGCAGGAGGGAGCGACAAGCCCGATCGTGGGTGGCGGGAACACCTACCAAGTCTCGCTCACGAACCCGCAGGACATGTATGCGACCGCCCTCTCGACCTTCGAGCAGGAATTGGGCCGGGCTCCTGACCAAGCCGAGCTGAACGCGATGACCAAGACACTTCAAGCCCAAGAGACCACCTACCAGCAGGCGTTGAACTCTCAGGCGGAGGGGATGTCGCAGGCCAAGTATCAGCAGCAGATCAACGCTCGCACTGCCGAGCAGACACCTCTTACCGCTACCGGGCCGATCTCGAACGGTCCGTTCCCCGGCCCCGCTGAGGCAGCCGTTGCCGTCCTGGATGCGCTTGGCGGACAGTCGATGGTGACGATGGGGAACGTGCAGTTGATGACCGCCTGGATACAAGCCAACGGCGGCCTCAACAACCAGACGCATAACCTGTTGGGGACGACGACGGGCCAGACGAACCAGCAGGGCCAGACCACCTACAGTTCGTATGCGGCGGCGATTCAGGCGGCCGTCGACATGCTCCGCTCCTCGAAGTACGTGGACCTGATGAACGCCTTCCAATCTGGCGATGCGACGACGGCGATCAAGTCGAGTCCGACCGCGGCGCAGCAGTTGACGGAGTGGTCGGGCGGGAAGATCACGTCGTTGAATGCGGGGCAGGAGCAGTTGCCGTCGTTCGTAGCAATCAAGCAGTGGGCGCAGACCAACCAGTCCTCCATGACGGCCGCTCCTGCCAAGGCAACGACCTCGAACACGACGCCCACTACCACGGGCCTAGCGCCCGGGACCGGGCCGACGTTCGTCAACGGGCATTGGGAATCGAACATGTCTGGCACCCCTGGCCAGCCCGCGTTGACGGCAACCCACCCAATGGACGGCCCGCCTCTTTCCCAAGCGCCCGCCGCCGTACAGGCCCTAGCGGCGCATCATGTGACAGGTGACCCGTACGGGGGGTTGCAGGCCGCCATGCAGGGGCAGTCGGGTCAGGTGGCTCCGGGTCCGCAGCAGCAGTATGTGAACCCGTCACAGCTCGGAGCGCAGGGCATTACGTCGCAGGCGGACTCGTATCTGCCGGCGAACACGTTGACGGTCACGCAGGCTCCGTCAGCTTCGGCGGTCGCGACCACAGAGGCGACCACCGGCGCTAACGCCATCCCGTACCTCGGGAACCAATACCTGCAGGCGTACGCTGCCATCTTGAGCATGATCAAAGCGGGAGGCCCCACCGGATGAGACTGGCGCGGCCCTAGCTCAACGAAGACGGTGGAGATAGCCTCTTCAAGGTCTTCGCCAACCACCCCAGCGGTAGGCGGAGAGCCCGGCCCAGTGCGCCCGTTCCGCCGCCGGGCGCCGGGCCGGCACCCTTTCAGATCGACTGTTCATCTGTAGGAAACCTGCGGAAGGACAACGGCCGATACCGTTGAGATCCCGAGTGCGCCGGCCGGTAGGTCATCCCCCCCGACTTCGCCCCGGCGCACTCGGGCCCTCATTGGACGTCCGGATTTTGCAGACCGCCTCTGCCGGGCTCATCACGCTCAGTCCGCTCAGATTCGAAATCCTGTCACGGCGTCGGAGGATGTCTGAGTAGTCCGTTGTGACGAAGTCAGCGCCCGCCATAAGCGCTGCGACCATGTGATGCGGGTCGATCGCCTTGCGGCGGCTGAACCGTGCCTCGTCAAGCAGCAGACGATTCAACGCGTTCGCCTGTTCAGCTATCTCGTCCGACAGCCAGACGTCCCCGTGACCCAGGCGACTGACGTCCCACGTGAACGCTCCGGGCACCTTGCCGAGCGGTTGCTCATCGAGCCAGGCAAGACGCTGTGCCCTTCGTTCGGCGACCGTGTCGTTCTCCAGGTCGTAGGCGTAGCTGGTGTGGGAGACGAGCAGCTCAGCACGACCAGCAGCGCCCAGGGAGAAGAGTTCGGACACTGCGACGTGATGCGCGTCGGCCGGCTCCTGAGCAGCGATTAGGCAACTCGTGTCGAGAACGAATCGCATGGCTCAGAAGATATGAGACCGGGTTGGCCCTGACATACGGTAATGCCGTGAAGCAAATCGCACACGCAGGTGGCCGGGCGGTGTGGAGACCGTGAATCCCGACGCGATCTCCGCGATCGTAGTGGCGGTACTAGGCATTGGCGCGGTCGGGCTTCAATACGGGTGGCGTCGTGACCGTCGACGGGACCGAGCCAGGCAGGACCTCCATCTGCTCCACGACCTTCCTGAGGAAAGCGGCGTCCGCCAAGAGCTTCTGGCACACATTGACGGTCAAATAAGGGACGTAATCGCGTCTGAAGCTGAGATGACTCGAAGCATGACGGGTGTCACTCTTGCGATCGTGTTTCTAGCGGGAGGCGGCTGGCTTATCTACCTAGCGATCGCAGATCGGGGGTGGTGGTATCTCACATTGGCGGCGGCAATCCCCATCGTCATGCTCGGTGCGGTTGGACTATCTCAGGACTCCCGCCGCCGCCGTCGAGATGATCGAGGGCGACCGCTAGAGACGTAGGGACGAGAACGGCGCTGTCAGCGGGACACTGAGGGTTTACAGGTCCGGCGGACAGCGTCCCTGACGGCTTACTCGGCTGTGGGGCCTTGGCCCCCGCCCGACGGGCCATCAAGGCTGTAACCCATGACGGCCACCATGATGCTTTCTTCCAACCTGGGACAAGATTGAGTCGCTCCCGCATAATGGAGGGAGTGTGGAATCCGTTGCGGTCGTACTTCTCCCTCCGGGATCGGAAGGACGCTCAACGCGCTCCGAGACCTCGCTTCTGGGCTGGTATGGCAATCGTCTTCCTGCTTGGTGGTCTGGGCTTTCTTCTGAACGGGCTGGCGGGGTCGGGCGGCTCGATAGCCGTGGTTGCCGGCCTTGTCTGGCTGCTGATCGTCCCCCTGTGGTTGCGTTCGGCACTTCGGGACCGCCGCCCGCTCAGCGGCAAGTAGCTCACCGTCCGGCGGGGCCGGCTGATGGTCGCCGAGTTCTCCGCTGGGGCGCGCGTTGAACAGATATCGTACGTGTGCAGACGGTTGCGGATGCAACAACCTTCGGCGACGAGGTCTCCGAAGTCAGGTTCCTACTCGAACTGATCTCCTCCGGCGCCCATCATGGCAAGCCGATGCCCTCTGCAGGGAAACCCCGCAAGTGGAGTTCTTTCCGCAACGCGGCGAACCGTCTGCCCCGCCCAAGCTGGTCTGGCCCTGTCTAGTCCGTTCGGAGTGCCAGAAGTGGGCGATCGATCAGGGGGCCGACGCTGGCCGGCATCTGGGGTGGCATGAACCCCCAGAGCGGGCAGCCAGCAGAACTGGCCGCGCTGCATAACATCGCGGTGTGCCAGGCCAAGTTGGCAGGCCATTGGTGAGGAGGCAGCCCATGAAGGACGCCCACCCCTACGAGACCGAGGCCCTCGACCTGCTGCGGGCCAGCCAACGACGAGGTGCTTAGGGCGATTCCGTCCTTCTTGCTAACCCAAGGCAGGAGAGCGATCGGTCGCACGAGCCCGATGCCGCCTTTACGGAGACAATCGCAAGGAACCGCGCCCAAGAGATCATCGAACGGAGGAAGGACACGATCGAGGGATGGGACGCAGCTGCCGCCGCTGTCCGCTGGTGGGAGTTCATTAGCCGCGACATGGCTCTTACAGGGAACGAGTCGACCGGTACTCGGCTAGTCCAAATGGGACTATCTCAAAAGGCCCAAGGATTCAAGTATGTGAGCGAGGTGCCAAACGACATGGCGGAGGACGTCGGGGAGCTGCTCTTCCTGCTCCAAGCGGCAGATCAACTCGCCTCGGACGGCTATAGGGACCCTCGCTTGATTCCGGAGCCTGGAGTCTTCTAGCCGGCCTACTCTCTGGCGTCGGCCTCCTCCGGGCTACAGGCTACGAGTCGTCCTCCGCAGTTGGCTGCCAACCTGGACCGGGAAATCGGATCACGTCGAGAACAATGGGATTGAGGCCGCTGCGAGCCGACATCGATTGCACTGTCTCTCGCAGGTACGGCCACGCTGCCAATACGCCGCTGCTCATCCCGAACGGAATAGCTTCTTCGTCGCTGAACTGATCCGCATTCTCCGCCTGATAAGTCAACTCGTGGGCGGCCTCACATTTCCAGAACGGCTGCTCTAGCTCGTCAAGCGGGAAGGCTGTGACCTCGCAGCGAATGACGTAGCCGAACCCGTCTTCGCGCCGGGCCCAAGCGAATCCGATCCCGGTTGTGAAGGTGTAGGGCGGGTCTGGAATCTGCGCACCCATAACGAAGGATGCATGTACCTCGAACAGTCGAGCGGCTGCCAGATGAACATGGGGCACAATGTGTGCGGCGAGATCCAGGTCCACCGGCGGGGGGAGCTGGTCGGCCTCAGACATCAAGAAGCAGTTCGTGCGACATCGGCTTCGCCCTGCAAACCCGCCGCTCCGAAGCCCTGCTCTACTGGTATGGGGTCCGAGTAGTACGTCGTCGTCCACCCAGCGCTCGGGAGTTCCTTCATGATGGCGCCGTGGAAATGGTAGGGGACACTGATCCACCCATGCTCAATGGCGGGCTCGACGTTTATCCGAAGGCGACAACCGAGCGCCCGCGTATACCGCTGCAGAGTAGACAGGCGCGGATCCGTAGTTCCGCCCTCAAGGTCGGAGACGGCGGACTGGCTGGTCTCCATTGCCTCGGCCACGGCTGCCTGACTGAGTCCACACTCGTGTCGGTGGGCGACCATCCTGATGAGAAGGTTCGCACGGGCCTGCGTATCCTCAATGGTGCCGGCCAGGTAGGGGTCGTCCTGGCCCTCCGCCTCGAACCAAGCGTCGAAGTCGGTCGGCTCCTCGGATCGCTGCTTGATTGTCGTCATCCTTACCTTCGCCGCCATTGACCGCCCTCCGCAACCCATGCTATCGGTCCGGACCGATAACTCATCGACAACATAACGGTTCGGCTTGAGCGCCGCACCCCGGGCCAGTGGCTCTCCTACCCGGATCGGCCGAGACGCGGCGGATTGTCCGGCCGAGGGTGACGCTCAAGCCAGTCTCTCTGTCGCCGGCGACATGCCTCAGTGACCGAAGGTGGAACGGTCTCCGTCTTCTTTCGAATCACCTTGAGGATCACCCGGTCGTCGCCGATGGGCACAAAGTAGGTTCGCAAAGCAGCTGTATCGAGGGAGACGCGCAGGGCGTACAGGCCCCCCTTCATCGATTCGAGCTGGTGGTTGAGCAATTCGTCGCGGTCGTACCGGTCTTGAACATCTTTGATTGCCGTCCGCTCGGCGCGGTTGAGCTTCAGCTTTCCCAACTCTTTTGCGACAGTGGCACGCCCCGTCGCGCTTGTGTACAGGAGCCAGGTCAAAGGTTCCTCCGCCCCTCAGACAACAGCAATGTAGTTTGCGCAGCCATTTTTCGTCCACCACATCCCACATGTGACTAACACACTTTCGCACTCCCGAATGTCGCCCACATGCAGACCCGCCCGGCCCGCATCGACCGCAAAGAGGTGGATCTGCGCCGCCTGGTCGCCGGCTTCCTCCGGATGGCGCCGGACGTGGCCATCGTCGGGGAGGTGCGCGATCAGGAGGCGTTGCCGCTGTTGTTGACGCTGTCGTCGGGGGTCCAGGGGTTTACCACGATCCATGCCGGGTCGGCCCGCCAGGCCCTGTCCCGGTTGCGCTTCATATGCCAGCTGGCCGAGACCGGTTCGGAGCTCAGCGTGTCGGCCCTGTCGGCGCTGGTGAGCGAGGCGGTCGATGTCGTCGTCCACTGCGCCCGGCGCGACGGTGATCTGCGGGTCACCGAGGTGCTGGCCGTGGAGGATCTGCAGGTGGCGGCCGGCACGGTGGCGTTCACCACCACCACCGTGTTCTCCCGGCCCCGGTTCGCCGATCCGTTGACGTGGTCGGGCAGCCTGCCGGTGCGGGCGGCCCGGGCGCTCGAGTTGCACGGGTACGACCTGCGCGCCCTGGTCGGCAACCAGTGACGCCGATGGCCACGACCGCGGCGGCGGTGGCGTCGCTGCTGGCGGCGGTCGGCGGTTGGCTGCTGTTCAGCTCCATCTACGGGCCGGTCGGAGGTGCCCGATCGACCCGGAGGTCGGCGCGGGAGCGGCTGGACGGCGCCGGCCTGGCCGGGGTGCCGATCCGCCAGATTGCGGTGGCTGTGGCGGGCTCCGCCCTGGTCGGCGGGGTTGTTTGCTGGCTCCTCTTCGGCGGGTTCCTGCCGCCGGTGGCGGGGGGCGCCTTCGCGGCGACGTTCCCGGTGGCCGCCTACCGGCGCCGCCTCGAGGAACGGGTCGAGGCGGCGGCCGAGGCCTGGCCCCGCCTGTTGGAGGAGATCCGGTTGAGGACCGGCTCGCTCGGCCGATCGGTGCCCCAGGCGTTGTTCGAGGCCGGCGGGCGGGCTCCGGCCGAGTGGCGCTCGGCGTTCGACGCCGCCGAGCGGGAGTGGCTGCTGACCACGGACTTCCGGTTGACCGTCGGCCGGCTGCGGGAGCGGCTGTCGGACCCGACGGCCGACGTGGTCGCCGAGACGCTGCTCCTGGCCTACGAGATCGGTGGAACCGACCTGGACGGCCGGCTCGCCGATCTGATTGCGGATCGGGACCTGGAACTGCAGGGCCGTAAGGACGCGGCCAGCCGGTTGGCCGGGGTGCGGTTCGCCCGGCGGTTCGTGTTGTTGGTGCCGCTGGGCATGGCCCTGGCCGGGTTGACCATCGGCAGCGGCCGGGCCGCCTACGGCACGGTCGGCGGGCAGTTGGCGGTGCTGTTGGGCCTCATCTCGGTGGCCGCCTGCTGGTGGTGGTCGAGCCGATTGATGCGGATGCCGAGCCGGCCGCGGGTGTTCCGGTGATCGCCGCACCCGGTGCCGTGGTCGTGGCGGGCGTAGGGGAAGCGGCGTGATCCTTTGACCGAGGAAGCAGTGCTCGTTGTGGCCGGCGTGCTGACCTGGGCCGGTGCCACCCTCATCCTCTCCACCCGGGCCCGCTGGAGCCGGTTGTCACTGACCGAGCGACTGCAGCCGTTCCACCCCGGACCGGGCGTGGTGCCGTCGGTGGCACCGACCGTCGGCACGGTGTGGCTGCCGGTGATCCGGGACGTCGGTGACCGGGTCGCCGGGTTCCTGGGCGTCAGTGAAAGCGCGGAGCGGCGTCTGCGGCGGATCCACTCGGACAAGAGCGCGACGGTGTTCCGGGTCCGGCAGATGGGGTGGGCGTTCGCAGGGGCGGTCGGCGGCGCGCTCGTGTCAGGAGCGGTGTCAGCGCCGGCGGCGGTGGCCCTGCTGCTGGTGGTCGGCTCGCCGGCGTTGGTCTTTCTGTTGGTCGAGCAGCGGCTGGCCGGGCAGTCGGAGAAGTGGCAGCAGCAGACGGCGGCCGAGGCGCCGGTGGTGGCCGAGCAACTGGCCATGCTGTTGAACGCCGGCTTCTCCCTCGGCGCGGCCGTGCAGCGCCTGGCCCGGCAGGGGCGCGGTTGCGTGGCCCGTGATTTGGACGTCGTGGTCAACCGCGTACAGCAGGGGTTGTCGGAGAGGGAGGCGCTGCAGGAGTGGGCCGATCTGGCCGGCGTCGAGTGTGTGACCCGACTGGTCTCGGTGCTGACCCTCCACTCGGAGGCGGCCGCCCTGGGCCGCCTGGTCTCGGCCGAGGCCCGGTCGGCCCGGCGGGACCTGCAGCGGCGCAACATCGAAGAGATCGAGCGCCGCTCGCAGCAGGTCTGGGTGCCGGTCACCGTGGCCACGCTCGTGCCCGGGGCCATCCTGCTGGCCGTCCCGTTCTTGGCCGCCCTTCGATTGTTTACCAACGCCTGACTATAGTTTTCAATGTATGAGAGGAGATTCGATGAGCAGTCCAGGTGGGATGAACGGGGCGAAGGCGTGATATCGGCGGCCATGGCGGCTGCTCGGAAGTAGTACTATTTAGTGCATGCAACCACGGGCGGGGATTTACACCCGGATTTCTAAGGACCTTGACCGCACTGCGTTGGGAGTAGGGCGCCAGCTGGACGACTGCGCCAAGCTGTGCGCAGACCGGGGCTGGGATGTGGTCGGCGCGTATGAGGACAACGACCGGTCCGCCTACAGCGGGGCTCGCCGCCCCGCCTACGAACGATTGCTGTCCGACGTGGAGGAAGGCCGGGTCACTGTCGTAGTGGCGTGGGACCAGGACCGGCTGTTTCGGTCGATGAAGGAGCTTGAGCGATTCATCGACTTGGTGGAGAAAGTGGGTGCCCGGGCAGAGACGGTGAACGGAGGGGAGCACGACTTGAAGACCTCGGACGGTCGGCTGCAGGCCAGAATCAAGGGCTCAGTGGCCCGGCACGAGAGCGAGAAGAAGGCGGAGCGGCTTCGCCGCAAGCACCAGGAGTTGGCCGACCGGGGACTCTGGAAGGGCGGCCCACGGCCTTACGGGTATCGGCCGGTGCCTGGTGCTCGCCTGGAGGTGGACCAGGCTGAGGCGGCGGTGGTTCGGGAGTGCGCGAAGCGGGTTTTGGCCGGGGAATCCATACCGGCCATCTGCAAGGACCTGAACGCTCGGGGCGTGCCTACTGCGCAGGGCGCGGGATGGCGTCCGCAGACCCTCAAACGGGTCCTGACCGCGTGGACCATCGCAGGCCATCGGGAGCGCCGAGGCGAGGACGGCGGCCCGGGCGTGTGGGAGCCGATCCTGGAGGCTCGCGACCACCAGCGGCTGCGGGCCGTCGTTCTCGACCCGTCCAGGACTCGCCCGCGGCCAGCCCGAACCGCCCTCCTGGCGGGGATTGCGACCTGTGGGGTGTGCGGGACCCGGCTGATCTCCCAGCGTCGACAGTCCCGGAAGGCGGTCAACGATGCAGGGGACGTGGTGAGGGTTCGAGGGCGGCGGGTCATGGTGTGTTCGAGCACCGCTGCATGGCAAGGCTGCGGCGGTATCAGCGTCCAGGCAGAGCCGTTGGAGGCTGTGGTCGCCGAGGCCTTGCTGCAGCGTCTGGACAGCCCGGCGCTCGCCACCGCCATCGATGAGGCAGTGAGCGACGCAGCCAGCGAACGCCTGGCGGTCCAGGCCCGCATGGAGGAACTCGCCGCTGCGTTCGGCGGCGGGGAAATCACCATGACCGAATGGAAAGCCGCCCGTGGCCCGCTCGACTCCGCACTTCGGGACTTGGACCACCAGGCCGGACTTGAGGCCCGCAGCGCCGCTCTGGCGCCCTACAGCGGTCAGTCGGGCGCACTTCGCGCCGCCTGGCCGTCCATGACGTTGGACCAGCAACGCGCTGTGGTGTCGGCGGTCATCGAGCGGGTCGTGGTGAACCGCACGGAGCGGCGCGGCCGGGCGTTCGACGCTGCGCGTCTCGACGTTATCTGGGTGGATGACCTGGGCCGATAGGCCCATTCTTGGCGGTTGTATAGCGGCTATACAACCCACTTTGTATAGCCGCTATACACCTGGTCCTACGCAATTATCGCGCTGGAATGCTTGCACGCGCTGCTAATCCCGGATACGGTGGCGGCCAATGGGAGCCACCGTACAACTTAATAATCACCGAGAAGGAGGTTTGTAATAGATGAAAGAAGGAAGCCGTGCTCCCAGCAGCATCCTCACTGGAGTGCCCTCAAAGCGAGATAAAGCGGCGCGGCCGGCCACCCCTTGACCCGGCAGCCGGGCCGTCACTCCGAGTCAGCTTCTACCTAGCCTCCGGCGACCTGCGCCGGGTCACCGCTGCCGCCTCCAGCCGGGGACTTACTCGTGCCGAGTGGTGCCGACGAGCGGTCCTGGCCGTAACGGGGGCGGCGTCGTGAGCCCGGACGAACTGAAGCTGGCTGCTGCTGACCTTGTAGAGGCCACCGCCGTGCGTCGTGGTCTTGAGCGCCAGGTGAGCGATCCGGCGATCCTTGGGGCCGTGGCCGTGGTTGTTCGGGCCAGCAGCGCACCAGCAGCCCGGACATGACGCAGGACCAGGCCATAGCTGCGTTGGCCCGTGCTGGGCTGCTGGTCGGGGCAAGCATCGAATACGACTGCACCGATGCCGACCGGCAACTGCGGGCGCACAACGATCTGGTTTACGCCCAGGCCGAGCGGCAGCGCCAGGCGTTGCACAAGAGGCGGTGGGGCTGGTGACCCGATGGGCGAAGCTCATGGAGCAGGACCACCCAGTGTTCACCGGCCGAGCTGGCGGCTCGCGACTGCGGGTCTGGGCCCTGCTGAGCCGGGAGGCAAACACCTCCAGAGCCACTGACGGCAAGCCGTTGGGGCATGTGCGGGGCGGCGAGCGGCGAATCGCCGAGGCGCTGGGGCTCACCGACAAGACGGTCCGAGGCCACCTGCATGAACTGCTGAGGGCCGAGCTATTGGTGGTCTGGCGTCAGCCGGTGCGCGGCCAGTCCCGCGCCCTCGGTCATAACCGCTGGGCAGGCTGGGACACCGAGTATCTCGTGGTCCCGCTGGCGTGCCCCACCGTGGTGGCGGAGGTGGACAGCGAGAATAAGGCTCCGGCCGCTACCGGTCGCCCACTACCGGTTGGTAAAGGTGGTCCACTACCGGTAGCTACCGGTCGCCCACTACCGGTAGGCACCGGCTCCGACCTGGGGAAACACGCCTCCCTAGACCTTTGTGTACGAGACCTTTACTTACGAGACCTCTGTAAAGACCAAGGGGCCGATGCCGAGGCATCGACCCGCGAGGGGTCCCGGGACGGTGAGGACAACCGGGCCGCCTATGTGGCGCTCAGCGCAGAGGAACGCAGACAGGCGGGAGGCCAGTTCATGACCGCAGGCGAGCGCGCCGGGCTGGCCAACGTGCTGATGCGCTCAGGTGAGGACGTGGATGCAAACGCGGCCAGGCTCGTCGCGTCGATGCTGAGAACCAACTCGGAGCCGAAGGCCGCCGCCGAAGCCGTCTTGGGAACGACGCCAACCGAGTACGCAGAGATGGCCTACCGGAAGGCCCCGACATGAATAGCCGCGACCCGGACACCGAGCCGCTGGGCATCCTCGACGCCATCGCCACCTTCGGCGCCGTCGCCGACTGCCTCGCCTCATCCGCCCACAGCCTCGGCCTCATCGACGGCGAACTCATCGACGTGGCCCGCGCCCCAGAAGGTCGCTCCGTGCGCCGCATCGACGTGAGCGGGCTACGCCAAAGCATCGAAGACCTCGCGATCCGAGTCACGGCCGACCTCGCCATTCTTGAGACCGCCGCACTCACCACATGACCACCGACGACACAGCGGCTACGGCGGCTTCGGGGAACGTTGGGGGTGGTACGCGCGCGAGGCGGTCGCTGGTCGAGTTCCGGGCCCAGATGATCGAGGCCCGGGAGCGTGAAGCAAAGGCGGTGGCGCTTCGCCGGTCGGGCGCCAGCTACAGGGATATCTCTGCAGCCATCGGGTACGCGTCCCCGGCGTCGGCGCACCGGGCCGTCATGCGGGCCTTGGACCGCCTCGGCGTGGATGACGCCACGGCGCTACGCCAACTTGAGGGCGAGCACCTACTGGACCTGCGCCGCAAGCTGCTCACGGTCGTGAACCGTCACCGGCCGCTTCTCTACCGGGGTCGGCCGGTGCGCGATGGCAACGGGAACCCGCTGGAGGACGACTCGGTGCGCGTCAACGCGGTGACAGCACTCGTGCGGGTGGAGGAGCGCCTGGCCCGCCTCTACGGCCTGGACCTGACCGAGCCGGCCGAGGTGCACGTACACGCCGAAGTGGAAGTCGCCGGGGACGACCGGCTGGCCCAGATGCGCAACGAGCTGGCCGAGCGCCTGGCCAGTCTTGGCCACCTGCCGCATCCCCGTCCGGACCCGCAGCCCGGGATCGCCGGGCCACCTGGCGCAGCTGTGGGCGGTGACGGCTTCCCATTGGCCACCCTCACCCCGCAGGCCCCGCCTGTGCCCGCAGTAGCGGTTTCAATCGACGTGGACAGTCGGGAAGTACCAGACCCCGAGCCAGATGCCCGCCAGGCCCCGCAGGCGGGTTCCAGGTGGGCAGCCAGGTTGCCGCTGCGGGTGAGGCCCTCGACGAACCGCTACCCCGACGACCCGTTTTGACCGCCATCCAGCAAGGGGGAGACAGCAACCGACCGGCTGCTGGAAGCTTGGCCCATGAATGCACGTGGGAGCCGGGTTGTCGGCTACGTCAGGGTGTCCACCGTCGAGCAGGCCGAGAGCGGCGCCGGGCTGGCCGCCCAGCGGGCCGCTATCGAAGCGGAAGCCGAGCGGCGGGGCTGGGTGCTGGTCGCCGTCCTGCAGGACGCCGGGGTCAGTGGCAAGTCCACGAAAGGGCGCTCCGGGCTGGAGGCGGCGCTGGCGTTGATCGAGGCAGGCGGCGCCGACGCATTGGTGGCAGCGAAGGTGGACCGGCTGGCCCGGTCGCTGATCGACTTCTGCGGGTTGATGGAGCGGGCCAAGGCGGGCGGCTGGTCACTGGTGGCGCTCGATGCCGGGTTCGACATGGCCACCCCGCAGGGCCGGGCCATGGTCCAGATGCTCGGGGTGTTCGCCGAGCTCGAGCGGGCCATGATCTCCCAGCGCACCAGGGACGGCCTGGCCGCGAAGAAGGCGGCCGGGGTTCAGCTGGGTCGCCGGTCGAACGTGTCGGAGCGGGTGATGGCTCGGGTGCACCGGGAGCGGGCGGCGGGGCGCAGCCTGGCCGCTATCGCTTCGGGGCTGAACCGCGATGCCATCCCTACGAGTCAGGGTGGCCGGTGCTGGCATCCGTCCACGGTGGCGCACCTGTTGGGCCGTACCGCCTAAGCCTCAGGTGGTGGCCGTGACGGTCACAGGTGGGCGCGACGATCCGGGCGTGGCGTTGGTCCGACTGGTGGATCCCCAGCCGTGGAAGCAGCATGCGGCGTGCCGGGGCTTGGATCCCGAGTTGTTCTTCCCGGAGAGGGGTGATCCGCAGGCGCCGGCCCGGAGGGTGTGCCGTGGCTGTCCGGTTCGGGTGCCTTGTCTGGAGTACGCGCTGGATACACGCCAGGTGATCGGCATCTGGGGTGGGACCTCGGAGCGGTGCCGTAGGCAGTTGCGGGCCCAGCGGCGGCGGAGTGCCTGAGTGGGCTGGGATCACGAGCGACACGGCGACCCGTACCGGGAGAACCTGAGCCGGTGGCTGGGCCGGGAAGTGACGGCGGTGGAAGCGACCCGGGAGGGTTGTGGCGGCCTGCGCGTGTGGCGGCTGCGCCTGGCGGACGGCGGGGTGGTGACGCTAGGGGGTTTGCGCCAGCTGCGCCGGGACCCGTCGGTGGTGGCCGGGATCGCGGCCCGGCTGCGGCTGCCGGACCCGCGCCCGTCGGGTCATGCGGTGGGCCGCTGGGCGACCCGCTCTTGGCAGATCAACCAGGCGCACGGCGCCGAGACAGGAAGGAAGCAACAGATGGGCTCTACCGACCCGGAGCAGACCCCTGCGGTGGGGGTCGTGCGGTTCGTACCGCCCGACCCGTGGCGGCCCTCGGAGGTTGTGTCACCGCCGCTGCACCATGAGATACCGCCGCCGTCCGGGCTGGGCGCGGAGGTGGATGAGCGTGCCAACCGGGAGAGGGTGTTGCGCCTCGTGTACGGGGACCTCGGCGCCCAGGTTGCGGCCATCACTGATGCGGTGGCCCAGGCGGTCCGCGACCGTGACGGCAACGGCGGGTAGCCTGCGGCGACTGGAATGACTGCCGGGCGCACGTAGTTCGTCCGCTGCCAGGCGCACCGATGCCACGTAGTTGCCGGGGCCGCCGCAGACACCGGGGACCCAATCGTGGGCCCGGCCTGCGCAGCCGGGCGGACATCGGAGGCATTGAGTGAAGTTCTCGAACGGACGGCTTGTCCCTGAGCGGGGCGACGCCAAAGAGGGCAGGCTGGCCAAGGCCTGGAACGCCCTGGCCGACAACGGCCTCATAGACGCAGCTGACCTGGAACCGCTGGCAGACCTGGCCAACGTGAACGCCGACGACCTGCGGGGTCTGGCCGCCGGGCTGTCGGCGCGCTGCTCGGAGATCAAGCCCGACGAGGCGACCGTGGAGGACATCGAAGTCCTGTCCGACGCTTCTGAAGCGGTGAAGGCCGTCAGTGCTGCGCTACACGCCCGGGTGTCCAGCGAGACCGACAGGCGCAAGGCCGCCGAGCGCCTGGCCGCCGACATCGTCGCGGCCGGTAGCGCGCTTCCTCAGACCGGCCGGGACGGCCGTCGGCGCCTCCCATCGATCAGCGAACTGGCCCGGTCCCGCCCGGCCGCTGTCGCCCCCCGCCGCACCGCAACAGACGGAGGCCGACAGGTACTGACCGCGGCGGGCGAACCGTCCAGCGAACCGGTCGTGGCCATCGTCGCCGACGGCATCCGCCGAGAACTCCGTTCTGCTGCCTCATGGGACGGGTCCAAAGCGACGCTGGCCACGGTAAGGGTTCTGGACCAGTTCCCAGACGAGCGCCGCTTGGACCAAGACGAGCAGCGCAACCAGGCCAAGCTCGAGACGGCGACCGGCCCCGAGGCGCTGGCTGCGTCAGGCGGCGTGTGCGGACCCGTCGCCGCCGACTACGACGTGTCGTCCATCGCAGCACCGGACCGGCCGCTACGCGACACCGGAGCCCTGGCGCACTTCGCCGCCGCTCGGGGCGGCATCCGCTACATCCTGCCCCACACCTTCGCTCAGGTCACCGGTGACGGCCCGGCGTCAATCTGGACCGAGACCAACGATGTGAACCCCACGTCGCCCACCACAAAACCTCACAGCACGTTCGTCTGTCAGGCGGTTCAGGAGGCGTACGTCGACGCCGTGACGACGATTGTCCAGTTCGGGAACTTCCAGGCCCGCTACTTCCCCGAACAAATCCAGCAGTACCTGGACACGGTGCAGGCCGTCACCGCCCGACTGGCCGAGTCAACGCTCCTCGCCGCAATGACCTCGGCCAGCACTGCTGTGACCGCAGGCAACTACGAGGTGGGGGGCGCCCGGGAACTGCTCAAAGACCTGGACCGGGCGGTCGCTGGGGTGCGCTATCGGCACCGCATGAACCCCGATGCCCCGCTGCGCTTCGTCTATCCCGAGTGGCTTGAGGACATGATTCGCGCCGACCTGGCCCTCACCATGCCCGGCGACAGCGGCGGTGCCAGCGATCGCCTGGCCATCGCGGACGCCGAGATCGGCGCATGGTTCGCGACCCGCAACGTCAACCCGACCAAGACCCTGGACTCCCCGGCCGGGGCGACCGGAAGTGCGTTCCAAGGCTTCGGGGTGCAGAACCCAGGCAACCTCAACCCATGGCCCTCGGTGGTCCAGACGTGGCTGTACCCGGAGGCCACCTGGACTTTCTTGGACGGGGGTGAACTCAACCTCGGGATGGTGCGAGATTCGATCCTGAACCGGACCAACGACTTCCAGATGTTCAGCGAAACCTTCGAGAAGGCCATCTTCCGGGGTCACGAGAGCCTGCAGATCACGTTCAAGGTAGCTGCGCTCGGCACGTCCATCGGGACCGTGGCCGGCGCCACCGGAGGGACCGAGGTCATCGGGTCGTAATAGTTCTGCTGGCCGGGCGCCGTCGCCGTCAACGTGCGACCGGCCAGCTTGCCTGCCTCGCGGGTGGGTGCGCCTCCTTCTGGTGCCCGCGAGGCAGGCCCCTTTCAGTCGGCGCTGAGGTAGTCCTCCACGTCGTCCGGGCTGAGGCTGTAGTTCCAGGGGAACGCCCCCACGACGATCACGTTGTCGCGATTGACGAGGTGGAAACGGCCCCACTCCGGTAGCTCAGGAGTCCGGCACCTTGACCTACGGAGCATTAGTCCTTGCCGGTAGGCGGCTCGGCGGAGACGGCTCTCGCGCCGCTGCTCCTCTATGTCCTCTTCGGTCCATCGGTCGCCGATGGGAGTGCTCTGGGTGTACAGGCTGGTCACTATCTTCTCCTTCTGGTGGTTGGTATGGCTCGCGCGCCACGACCGGGCGCGTGCTACTAGGGACTTGCCCGCTCCGGAGTGACCGGCGGTTGAGCGGACCCTGCCTAGCTGAGCCATGCCTCGCCTCGGAGAGGAATGAGGAAGTGATGGCCGGTCGGACGCGGACGCTATCACTCCCGGTGGCTCTAGCCGCTATAGCCTTCCTGGCGGTGGCGCTGCGGAGATCAAGGTGGGCGGACCCACTCGCCGGGAACCGGCTGTACTACGGCGACAACCTGGAGATCCTGCGCCGCCATGTCCTTGACGACTCGGTTGACCTGATCTACCTAGACCCGCCGTTCAACTCGAACCGGGCGTACAACGTCCTATTCAAGAGCAAGAGCGGTGAAGCGGCGCAGGCCCAGATCGAGGCCTTCGATGACACCTGGACCTGGAGCCAGCAGTCCGAGGCCGAGTACGAGCACTTGGTGGAGGGAGGCGCCCCACCCCGCGTCGCTGACGCCGTGTGGGCCATGCGCCGCCTGCTCGGGGACAACGACCTGCTCGCCTACCTGGTGATGATGACCGCCCGGCTGTTGGAAATGCACCGGGTCCTCAAGGAAACCGGCTCGCTGTACCTTCACTGCGACCCCACCGCCAGCCACTACCTCAAGGTGCTCTGCGACTCCATCTTCGGCACGGCGAGCTTTCGCAACGAGATCGCCTGGCAGCGGACCGCCACTAAGGGAGACGCCCGGCGAAAGTTCGGTGCGGTCCACGACGTGATCCTTTTCTACAGTAAGGGCGAGGAGCCGTTCTTCGCCGGTCTGCAATCAGTCCACGGCGAGAAATACACATCGCGCTTCACCCTTGATGACGGCGACGGGCGCGGCCCGTACGAGGGCGCACCGCTGGATAGCCCGAACCCTCGGCCGAACCTGACCTACGACTACAAGGGGTATCCGCCGCCGGCGAACGGTTGGCGGGTCAGCCGCGAGGTGATGGAGCAGTTGGACGCTGACAACCGGTTGCTGTTCCCTTCCCGTCCAACCGGTCGCATTCGCCGCAAGAACTACCTCAACGAGTTGAAGGGCCGTCCGGTCGGGGACGTGTGGACTGACATACCGCCGATCAACTCGCAGGCCCAGGAACGGCTCGGATACCCGACCCAAAAGCCGCTCGCCCTCCTGGAGCGGATCATCAACGCCTCGAGCAACCCGGGGGACGTGGTGCTCGACCCGTTCTGCGGGTGCGGCACTGCCGTGGACGCCGCGCAGCAGGTGGACCGCCGCTGGATCGGGATCGACATCTCTTACTTGGCCGTCGCGCTCATCCAGGACCGCCTGGCCGACCGGTACGGCCCGGAGATCACCAAGAGCTACAAGGTGGTCGGCATCCCCCACGATCTGGCCGGGGCCGAAGCTTTGTTCAAGGCCAACGCTTTCGACTTCGAGCGGTGGGCCGTGACCGTAATCGGCGGCAGGGCCAACGAGAAGCAGGTGGGCGACCGCGGCGTTGACGGGGTCATCCGGTTCCCGCTTGACAAGCGCAACGTCGGTCGCATTCTCGTGTCGGTAAAGGGCGGTCAGCAACTCAATCCGGCCATGGTTCGGGACCTGCGCGGGTCCGTCGAGCGGGAGAAGGCCGAGATGGGCGTCTTGGTCACGCTCGCCTCACCCACCCGGGGCATGGTCGAGGAGGCCAACCACTCGGGCAGCTACGAGTACGACCTGACCGGCGCCACCTTCCCGCGGCTCCAGATCATCACCGTCCCGGACATCCTGGCCGGCAAGCGCCCAGTCGGGCCCGCCCATTTCCGGCCCTACGTGCGGGCTAAGCGCCTGGAAGAGGACAACCAACTGTCGATATTCGAAGATCTCGCGTAGCGCTGGTGATGACGAGCGGTACCGCTCAATGGACCATCCACCACCCGACCATCTGGTCGTGCCAAATTCGGAGGCTGGGCCTAACGCGAGGAGGGCCCTGACATCATTGCCAAGGCCCTCAACCCGGTTCGACTGTGCAACCAGAAAGGTACATGCACCCGCATACCGGGTGGTGGACCGATTTGGAGTAGAGCAGGGGCCCGAGGGGGATTACGTCCTAATAGGAGCCCCATCTTCAATGAACAATCGACGAGGTCGAACCACCCCAGCAAAGCGGTCTGCTTCACCCTCAGCGCCTCCCTCTCCACCCACCGCCTTGCCAATGTCCCCCCCGATCCTCCCGGTCGGTGGGGCGCCCCCTACAGCTTCTTCAGCCGACCCTGGCCAAATCATCGCGACGCAGCACCACCCCTCAGTGAAGCCGATGATCGAGGAACTCCAGCGGTTGCGGTCCTCCAAGGTGATCACCTACTTCCTCGCCGAGGGGGCCGCCATCGGCGAGGACGTAGTCCCGTGGCTCTACAAGCACCTTCTTCAGATCGGGCACCAGGACCAGATCGACCTCTTCCTGGTGAGCCGGGGTGGAGCTACCGATGTGCCGTGGCGAATCGTGACGCTCATACGGGAGTTCGCCGATCGGTTCTGCGTTCTCGTTCCTTACCACGCTGCGTCCGCGGCCACCCACATATGCTTGGGGGCGGACGAGGTCGTGATGACTGAAGTGGCCCAACTGGGCCCCGTTGATCCCAGCCGGATGCATCCGCTGCTGCCGAACGACCCTTTCATACCTGCTGGCCAGGATCCGAAGCCGTTGTCAATCAGCGTCCAGGACCTACGTCAATTCATCCAGTTCGTTGCCCGCACCGACAACGCCGAGAACATGCAGGTGAGCGATCCCACCGCCATATACACGGAACTAATGCGGCACGTACATCCCCTCGTCATTGGTGCCATGGAACAGACCTATACGCTGGCGAAGCAGCTGACCAAAAGCATGTTGGCCCTTCACATGGATCCGGTGGCAGAGGCGGACAAGATCGAACAGCTGGCTGATCGCTTCGCCGACTACTACCAATCGCACTCGTATCCCATCAGCCGACGTGAGTTGAAGGATCTCGGGCTCAATGTGCTCTTCGCACCGGACGACCTTCGCGACGCAATGTGGGGACTGTACGAGCACTACACCCAGCGGCGGATGCATATCGACGCGCAGGCGATGTCGCTCGGAGCCTCTGGAACCACTCAGACCATCTCGGCAGACGCCGCTTCGTACGTTGACTCGGAGGTAGCCTCAGCGGTGGGCTTCCGTTCGACCGACAAGAACGGAAAGGTGATAGGCGGGATGTGGATCGGCTGGTACCCCTGACGGGCACCCATCTAGAAGGTCGCCGAACTCCCTAGGGATACGTCAGTGACGAACGTGCTGGACGAACCCGTGGGAACGATCCAGCCGCTCGCGACGCTGGACCCGAGGTCGACCACCGGTGTGGCGATGTGCGCTCGCGCAGGTACGTCGCCGTCGATGCCGCCTGCACGCGTCACGGTGCGCGGGTCGGCGGCTACGCCGCTGGCGATAGAGTTAGTCGGAACCGGCCCCGTCAAGTCGTCCACACCCTCACCCTTTCACAATCGGCGTCCAGCATGCCTCGCGAGAGGGTCTTTTGTCAGAAAGTTGGTTTCAAAAACCGGCTTTCTGCTGACGGAAAGCCATATAAGGCGACGTTGTGCACTGGGAAAGGGTGTTCTAGTTGTAGATCTGCCATCGCCGTCCTGGTGATGGCGTTCCTGGGGGTGGCCATGTGGGCGGCGTTCTCGTTGACGTTCCAGCACGCCGCCACCCATGTCAACCAGCAGGTCAACTGCATCGGCCAGACCTCCGGTAACTGCTGACCCGGTGGCCGGCGACCGGGACGAGTCCGGCACGGCCATCGTCGGGACGCTGGTCGGCTTCACCATCATGCTGGTGCTGCTGCTGTTCGCCACACAGATGGTGGTGCGGCTGTACGCGACCTCGACGTTGACATCGGTGGCCAACCGGGCGGCCGAGCAGGTGGCGTCATCGCCCGTGCCGGCGGCCGACACCGGCGCGGCCGAGTCGGCGGCCCGCTCCCAGTTGGGGTCGTTCGGTGCGTCCCACACCGTCTTCGTCTGGCGGGAGGCGGACGCCGACCAGGTGGTCCTCCAGGTCACCGCCCGCAGTCCCGAGTTCATCCCCGGTATCCCGGGCTGGAGCCGGATCACCCGGACGGTGACGGTCCGCACCGAGCGGTTCCGGTCGTGAGGCACCGACGGTCTGATTCAGGGACCGGCCGACAACGGTCGGTCGCGCCGGCCGCCCGGCGGGGCCGGGGCGACGACGGGTTCGCCGGCGGCTTCGAAGGGTTACTGTTCGGGATGCTGCTGTTCGTGGGCGGCACCTTGTTGATCGCCTACGCCTGGGGCGTGATCGATACGAAGACGGCGACCGACCAGGCGGCCCGGCAGGCGGTGCGGACCTACGTCGGGGCGCCCGACCCGGCGGTCGCCGCCAGCACGGCCGATCAGGCGGCCGACTCGACACTGGCCGGCTACGGGCGGGACCCGGCGGATGCGTCGGTGGCGCTGGTATCCGGCCAGTGGGCCCGCTGCGCCCGGATCACGATCGAGGTGTCGTACCCGGCACCGCTGTTCCACGTGCCGTGGCTCGGTTCCTATGGCACCGGCGAGACGGTGCACAGCAGGGAGTCCTCGACGGTGGACGCCTACCGCAGCGGCCTGCCGGGCACGGCGACGTGTGCATGAGGCGGGTGAGGCCGGTGCGACGGTCGGAGGAGGGGAGCGTGCTGGCGCTGGTGCCGGCCGCCTTCCTGGTGCTCGTGGCGCTCGCCGCCCTGGCCATCAACTCGGCCGCCGCCTACCAATCCCAGCAGCAACTGCACGATGTGCTGTCGGCGGCGGCGACCAATGCGGTGACGGCCGGCCTCAGCAACGACCGTTTCTACGCCGGCGGGCAACTGACCCTCGACCCGAACGCGGTCGCAGTGGCCGTGTGCCGGACCGTCGACGCCCAAGCGTTGGCCGGCTTCCATCAACTCAACCTGGCAGTAGCGATGACAGCTACCTCGGTGCGGGTGACCGGCGCAGCCACGATCGACTCCGTCTTCGGCCGGTCGGTGCCCGGCGTCGGCACGCAGGGCATCCGCTCGACCGCCGATGCCACACTGACCACCGGGCCGAGGGCGGGCGGTGCCGCCTTCGGCCCGGTGACTCCGATCAGCTGTTCGTAGCCACGACCGCAGAGGCGGTCGGATCAGAACGTCGATACCGGCACGTTGCCGGCGTCAGGAATCAGCTACTGGGATCCGTCGGAGTGGGTGAGGTCGTAGGCCTCGTCGCCCAGCCAGTTGCCGGCTGCGTTGGTGGCATCCATGATCGCCCCATGGGCCGACGTGCTGTCGTCGCCACCGGTCACCGCGTTGCCGACGTCGTAGACGCCTTCGACCATGCCGGTCACGCCGCCGGTGGCCACGTTGATGGCGTCTTCCGACATGTGGGCCGAGTTGTCGGCTGCTCCCTGCCAGTCGCCGGTGGCCCCGTCGTAGATGGCGGCGCCCCCGTGGTAGACGGTCTCGCCGACCGAGATGACAGCGCCGACACCGGGCGTGTCCTCGGCCACATCGGCCACATCCTGGGCGCCCTCTTCCGCATAGTGCAGGGCCCCCTCGCCGAACTCCTCGACTCCGTCCCAGAAGCCGCCGCTGCTGTCGCTGTCACTCGTGTCCGACATGGCTCACCCTCCCGCTTCAAGCGATCGAACTGATCGAAGGCGATTACATAGGACATCCGGGTCGGCGGCCAGCCATCTGTGCCAACTTTGATCAAAGGGACAATTGCAGCTGTCAAAGGACCACGCTGGGCGGCCCCCGGCGCACTGCGGCCACTTCGCCTGATGGCCCTGAACGCCCACTGCGGCCGGCCCTGGGCGGTCCAATCGGTGGTGGCACGACGGGACAAGTCGGAAGAACAAGAAGGAACGAAAGGGACAAACGGTGAACTAACTGGCCATGAACAAAGTGGCCCGCTGGCTGCCCGTCCTGGCTCTCCCCGCCCTCGTCGTAATCCCGGCCGCGATCGTCTCCGGCGGCCCCGTCCAAGCGGCCACGCCAAGTCTGCAGTTCTCCCACGAAGTGGTGGTCGACGAGCAGCGCGACGGGTTCGAGCCGGACATCCAGGTAGCCCCCAACGGCACCTACTACACGTCGGTGCCCAACGGTTCGAGCACCAGCCTCAGCTTCATCTGGACGTCGACCGACGGGGGCCAGACGTTCCACATCGTCCCCGGCAACCTGGCCGCCACCGGGCGGCTGATCAACTGCCCGCAGGGCGGCGGCGACACCGAGGAGACGCTGGACCCGAAGGGTGACCTGTTCTTCTCCGACCTGCAGAACCTGACCAACCTGACCAACAGCGTCAGCACCGACGCCGGCAGCCAGTTCAGCTCCAACTGCGCGGGCGCGGACAACACCCCGGTCGACCGCATGTGGTACGGGGTGCAGGGGAGCCTGGGCGATCCGAACTTCCGGATCTACGAGGAGTACGACGCCGTCGACTCCAGCACCAACGTGGGCAACCAGCTGGTGCTGGAGGCCAGCAACAACGGGCTGACTTTTGCCCCGGTGATCAACCCGGCCGCCACCAGCACCCCCGGATGCATCGGTGGCGGCCTGCTCAACTGCGTGACCGGCAACGAGGGCATCTCCGGGAACATGGTCGTCGAGCCCAACGGCCACGTCCTGATGGTCCACACCTCGAGCGACGGCAGCCTGGCGGTGGCCACGACCGGCGTGATCAGCGGCACCTACCCGGCGCTCACCGGCACGTACACGAACGTGGTCCTGAACTCGTCGCTGTGCCCCGACCTGGCGGTGACCACCCAGAACGTGGGCAAGAGCGAGGTCTGCGGCGCCACCAACTTCGTCACCGTGGCCGAGGACCTGTCCGGCAACTACTACGCGGCGTTCGCCTCCCAGCGGCAGACGATCGAGAACATCGGCGGCAGCCCGACGCTGGTCCCGAGCGGCCCGTACGAGGTCTACGTGGTGTCGTCGGCCGACGGCCTCCACTGGTCAGCGCCGGTACAGATCAGCCACACCGGATCCAACGCCTTCGCCTGGATCACGGCCGGCTCCGACGGCCGGGTGGCGCTGGCCTGGTACTCGACCAACGAGACCCACGAGGTGCCCGGGGCGGCCAGCTTCTCGCAGTCCATCCTCAACCAGCTGGGGGGCGTGGACCCGAACGGCTACGCCTTCGACGAACTGACCCACGCCGAGTTCAACATCGATGTGGCCCAGTCGCTGAACGCCCTGGCACCGACGCCGACCTACACGGTGACGACCGCCAGCGAGCACCCGGTGAAGTACGGGCCCATCTGCACGTTCGGCACGATCTGCGAGGTGACCCAGGGCGACCGCAGCCTGGGCGACTTCCTGGAGATCAAGTACGACCAGACGGGCGCCCTCGTGCTGTCGTACGTCGATGACACCTCGGGCTACTACGCCACCGGACCGACCGGTGCGGTCGCCGACAACGGCCCGCCCGTGGTCATCCGCCAGGTCGGTGGCCCCAGCCTGCTGGCTGCCGATCCGACGGTGACCGGTGCCGGCACCGGGCCCAGCCAGGTGATGAACTCGGTCACCGATCCGACCGGGGACTCCTTCTACTCGGCCAACGGATCACTGACCGCGGCCGGTACCAACCTGGACCTGACCGGGGCGTCGCTCTCCCGCGACGCCACCGGGTTGGTGGCCACGATGAAGGTCAAGAGCCTGTCCAGCCTGACCCCCAACCCCCTGGCCGGGGGTACGACGGGGGAGTGGGTCATGCGGTTCACGACCTACGACCCGGGCCAGCCGGGGAACGGGCACATCTACTACGCGGCGATGCAGTCGATCCTGGGCCAGGCGCCGACGTTCTACGCCGGCCAGCCGACCCGGACCAAGGAGCTGACCAGCTTCAGCTCGAGCACGACGGTGCCGGGGTCGTACGACGCCCGCACCGGGACCATCACCATCCACGTCCCGTTCTCGGTGATCGGCAACCACTCCAAGGTGGGCACCCCGTTCTACAGCGCCACCGCGTTCACGGCGACGGCGGTCGGCACCATCGCCGGGTCACCGTTGAGCCAGCTGAACGAGGTCGATGCCACCGCCCCCTTCGGCTACGTGCTGGCGGCGGCGCCGGCGCAGGTCACCACCTCGACCACGACGGCGGGCGCTTCGTCCGGGGCGACGGGCAGCAGCACCACGGTCGCCCCCGGTGCCGGTGCCGGCACCGGGACCAACGGGTCGGGGAGCGGCACCGGGAATTCGGGATCGTCGGCGGCGGCCGCCGCATCCTCGGGCAGCAGCGGCGGTAGCGGCGGGCCGTTCGCCAACACCGGAGCCGACGTCCTGATGGCCGTGTTCATCGCGCTGGCCATGCTCGGCGTCGGCTCGGTACTGGTCCTGCGGGCCCGCCGCCGGACGGCGTCCTCCTAGCCACGACTCCGAGTGGGTCCCGACCTGACGGGGACTGGTCCCCGGTAACGGCGGCGGCCACAATGGCGATCAATGGTCGTGGATGACCCGTTCGAGTCTGTGCTCGCGGCCGCCCAGGCCGGCGCCGAGTGGGCGTTCGCCGAGCTGTACCAGAGCTACAACCCTCTGCTCGAGCGCTTCTTCGCCGGTAGGACCCGTTCGGTGGCCGAGGATCTGGTCGCCGACACCTGGTTGGGGGCGGCCCGGGCGCTGAGCCGGTTCGCCGGCAACGAGCGCCAGTTCCGCTCCTGGCTGTTCACGATCGCTCATCGCCGTCTGGTCGACCACTGGAAGGCGCAGAATCGATTCAAGTCGGCCTTCGAGCTCGACGGCGACCTGTCGGGTCCACCGGTGGAGAGCCCGGAGGCGACGGTCGTGGAGACGCTGTCCGGGCGGGAGGCGGCCCGCCGGATCGCCGCTGCCCTGCCGGCCGACCAAGCCGAGATCGTCCTGCTCCGGGTGGTGGTCGGACTGGACGTCGAGGAGGTGGCCCGGATCACCGGTCGCCGTCCGGGCACGGTGCGGGTCCTGCAGCACCGGGCGCTGAAGAAGCTCAGCCGAGATTTCTCGTTGGAAGCTGTAACGGAGTGAGCATGGATCCAGATAGCCACGACGAGATGCAACGACGGTTTCCGGACTACGAGGCAGATGAGCGACTGCTCTCGGGTCGCATTCGGACACCGGACTCGACCGAGAGCCTCCGAGGCGTCGCCCACCTGTTCGAGGCGGCCAAGGGGCCGGCCACCGATGACGAACTGGTGAGTATGAGCGTGCTGGTGCCGGCCATGGCCGCCGAGGTGCTTTCTTCTCCCGCTCCGCTACCGAGCCCGGTGCCGAGGAGAAGAGCAATGCTGTCGAAGATCCTGACCGCCAAGGTCGCCGCCGCGGCGGCCGTCGCCGTGTTCGGTATCGGTACGGCGGCCGCCGCCGCGACCGGAACACTGCCCACCCAGACCTCGCACGCCAGCGGGCACGCCGCCGCCGGGCTGGCCACGGCGGCCGCGCACCGGGCCCACGCCGCCTCGAGCCGGGCCACGACCAGTTCCGTGACGGCTGGCTCACCGACCAGCTCGACTCTGCCGGCGACCGGCCCGGCCAACCGCCATGCCCAGTTCGGCCTGTGCACCGCCTTCCTGGCGGTCGGCCGTCCGAGCTCGACCGGCGCCGACACCTCCACCAGCTCGACGCCCCAGTCCCCGCCGCCGTACAACTCGACCGCCTTCCGGGCGTTGATCGCCCAGAACGGAGGCGTGGCCGGGACGACCACCTACTGCCAGGGCGTTGTGGCCAACCACTCCACGACCTCGACGACCGAGCCCGGGGACACGGTCCGGCCCGACCACAGTGGCAAGCCGGCCAAGACCGGCAAGCCGGAGGACACCGGCAAACCGAGCGGGACCGGGACATCACGCGGGGAACCACCGGTCAGCATTCCCGCCAATAGTGGAACGGGCCCGGCGGATACGACCAGCCGCGGCAACAGTGCCAGTGGGGCGGCGACTGAGGTCGCCGTCAGCCACGGGGCCGGTTCCGCCGAGGCGGGCCAAGCCACGCATCATCCGTAGCCACCGACGGATTCTGATGCGACACGAGGACCCCCACTCCGGTGGGGGTCCTCGTACTATCCGCTCCGACCGGGCCGAACCGGGCCGGACTAACTGTCGTCGCCGCCGGAGAAGGCCTCGCAGTTGGGGCTGGACCAGGCGTTCAGGGCCCGGAACTGCACGCCCAGGTCGACGAAGTGGAGGTGCACCTGGGTGGGCTGGGTGTTGTCGTCCAGTTGGGCCTGGGTGGCCTGGGTCTGAATCCAGGTGTTGACCACCCGGAGGTCGGTGTCCAGGGCGAGTAGGGCCAGGTAGGTGTTGCTGCCCTTGGGCGTCCCTTCCGTCACCGCTTGGTCGGCCAGTTTCGTGGCCGCCGTCATCTGGGCCCGGACCTGGTCCAGCTTGGTCACGGTCCCCACCTCGGCGGTGGCGTTGGTCAGGTCCTGGACCCGCCCGCAGAAGTCCTTGAGCGACGCCAGCTTGACCGCCTGGGCCCGCTCGAGCGGCGAGGTGGTCGTCGTCGGCAGGGCCTGGGGGGCGCCGTGGCTGCTACTGCACGCGCTGAGGAATGAGGCACCGGCGAGGACGGTGACGACCAGCGGGCGGGGGAGGGTCACCCCAGATGGTTCGACCCGGCCCCCGCCTCGTCCTGCGTTTTCAGCGCACGACCGCTTTTGCCCCCTTGAGGACCTTGTCGGCCACGCCGGCGGCGGCGCCGACCACGATGTTGCCGGGGGGCGTATCGGGTGAGCGGGGATGGGGCCGGGTCGGTGCCATCTTCTTGGCCTCGACCATGGCGTCGCCGATCTGGCCCAGAGCCTTGCGCCCGAGCGCCGACCTCACCGCCGGGAACAGGTCGCTCTCCTCCTCCTGCACGTGGTGGCGGACCTGTTCGATGAGAACGGTCACCTTCGGCTCGAACCGCTCGTCGGTCGACGGCCGGCCTTCCAGCTCGGAGAGGATCCATTTGACGACGTGATGCTCCTCGATGGATTCGAGCACCATGTCCTCCTGGTCCTCGACCATGCGCCGGACCTCGGGATAGAAGACCTGCTCCTCGATGCCGGCGTGGACCGACAGCTCCTCGATGATCTTCCCGACGATGCGTTCCCGGGTCTTGTGTGCGCCATCGCCGGCCTTCTCGAACTCCCGGAACAACTTCTCGACCGTCTTGTGGTCGGTCTTCAACAGGGTGATGGCATCCATGGCCGCTCTGTACCCGGCCGACTTCGATTGAAAACGGTAGATACCGGTCAGCGCGGTTGCCACAAGAGGCGGTACTAGCGTCCGGCGGCGTGGGTTGGAGGCTGGCGGCGGTCGACGTCACCGATCGGACACGGTGGTCGTGGGTGCTGACCGGGCCCGGCGCCACCGCGCCAACCGGCTTCGACGCCGGCATCGACGGGAAGGACTGGCAGTGGCGGGCGCTGCAGGATCTCAGCGGCGAGGCGGTCCGCCAGTACGATCCCTCGGACCCGATCGGGGCCGAATCGACTCTGGCCGAACAGGTCGGGGAATGGACGGCGGACCACGTGCTCGGCCCGATCGCCGGTCGGCTGGCCCAGGAGGCGGCGAGCGCCGGCGGATCGGTCGAGGTCGAGGTCGATGTCCCCGAGGGGGCGGACTGGATCCTCGGTCTGCCCCTCGGGATCGCGGTCATAGACGGCACCAGCCTGGCGCAGCGGGGCGTGGCGTGGACCAACTTGGTGGCCACCGATGCGCCCGGCCGGGCGCCGGCCCGGGACCGGCTACGGGTGCTGGCCGTGTTCTCGGTCCCGATCGGTGAGCCGGTGCTCGACCTGCGGCGCGAACGAAAACGGCTCCAGGACCTGGCCGCCCTCACGCCCGGAGTCGATCTGCGCGTCGTCCAGTACGGCGTCACCAAGGAACGCCTGCAGGAGGTGCTGGCCGAGACCGGCGGATGGGACGTCGTCCACTTCTCCGGCCACGGCGCCCCGGGCCGGTTGGCGCTCGAGGATCGGACGGGGCGGGCGGAGATCGTCGACACCGAGCAGCTGGTCGGATGGCTGCTGGCCGCCGGATCGCGCCTGAAGCTGGTGTCGCTGTCGGCGTGCGCGTCGGCCACTTTCGCCGTGGGCCGGACGCTCGCCCGGCTCGGAGTGGATGCGCCGGCCACGGTGGAGGCGGCGGTGCCGCCGGTCGGTGGGGTGGCTCCGGGCCCGCCGGCCGGCCACGGCCTGGCCATCGACATCGCCCGCCGGGCCGGCAGCGCGGTCGTGGCCATGCGCTACCCGGTGGCCGACGGTTTCGCCTCCGAGTTCACCGTCGCTCTCCACCGCGCCATGTGGGCCGATGGGCGGGAGGCGGCGCCGGCCCTGTCGCAGGCGGTTCGCCTGAGTGCGCCCGCCCCGCCGACGGCGGACGCCCCGGCTCTCTCGGCGTTCACGCCCGCCCTGTTCGCAAACGGGCCCACCACGGTCCAGCCACCACCTCCGCAGGAACCTGATGCGGTGGCGACGGTCGGGCCGGGTCGGATGGCCGGCTTCGAGCCGGAGCCGGCCCGCTTCGTCGGCCGGGTCGGTCCCATGACCCGGGCCCACGCCGCGCTGGCACCGGAGAGCGTTCAGGCGGGAGTGGTCTTCCACGGCATGGCCGGCGCCGGGAAAACGGCGTGCGCCCTGGAGCTGGCCTACGGCCAGCAGGAGAACTTCGCACAGATGCTCTGGTGGAGGTGCCCGCCGGCCGGCTCCGATCCGACCGAACTGACCGACTCGTTGCTGGGCCTGGCCCAGCAACTGGACCTGGTCCTGGGCGCGGCGCTGGGCCTGGTCGCGCAGGACCCGGCCCGGTTGAGGGCCGCCCTGCCCGACCTGACCGGCCGGTTGGCCGTCGGCGACGTCCTGATCGTCATCGACAACGCCGAATCGGTGATCGGCGATGGCGACGCATGGGTCGACCCCCGCTGGCAGGCGCTGATCGAGGCGATGGCCGGCCCCGGCGGGCGCAGTCGGCTGGTGCTGACGACCCGGGTGCCGCCTGACCCGCCGCTGCCGGGCCTGACTGTCGAAGCCATCAGCGCCCTCAGCCGGGAGGAGGCGGTCCTGCTCAGCCGCCAGCTGCCCCACCTGGCCGCCCTGGTCGATCAGGGCCACGGCGATCTGCTGCGCCAGGTCCTGGAGGTGACGGCGGGCCACCCGAAGCTGATGGAGTTGGCGGACGCCCAGGCGGCCCGGCCGGAACTCCTCACTGGCATGCTGAACGCAGCCGGCGATATCTGGAACCAGACGGGCATCGACGCGGCGCGGTTCCTGACCGATGACACGGCCGCCGACGACCCGGTGCTGGGCTTCGCCAAGGTGGTCCAGGACTGGACGGTGAAGGTGGTCACCGACCAGGACGTCGACACCGCGTTGATGGCCATGTTCCTGTGCCGGTGCGATCCGGCCGACCGCACCGCTGTCGTGGTGAACGCTGTGTGGCCGGGGCTGCGGCGTCACCTCGACAACCCGCCGGTGGTCGCCGAGCCCGGTCCTTTGACCGAACGTCTGGCGCAGGCGGCGCTGATCGACATCGACCGCTCCCCCGGCCGCCCCGACCGTTACCTGATCCACCCGGTCGTGGCTGCGACCATCGAGACCGGTACCCCGGACCAGGTCGCCGATACCTGCGACCGGGGATTGGCCGAACTGTGGCAGAACCAGGCGCAGGCGGCGATGAAAGCCGAGCAGGCGGGCCGGCCGGTGGGTCCGGCGATCCTGCAGGCGACCCGCCAGGCAACGGTCTACGTGCTGCGGCTGAAGGAGCTCGGGTACGCGCTCACCGACGTCGAACAGGGCCTGATCATGCGCGACTCCTCGCCGGAGGCGGTGGGCGAGGCGGTGCGCCTCCTGCGCCGGATCGTCGACCAGGCCAGGGGGACGGACCTGGAGCGGTCGGCGTTGGGTCTGCTCGGCAACACGTTGAGCGGGGTCGAGCCGGACCAGGCCGAACCCATCCTGGTCGACGTCGAGCAGAAGTCGGAGGCCGCCGGCGACCACCGCTACGCGGCGATCATGGCCGGCGACCTGGTCACCTTGTACCGCCTGGCCGGCCGGTACCGCGACGCCCTGGACGCAGCCGATCGCAAGGCGGCCCACGCCCGGGCGGCCGGGCTGGGTCCGTGGAGCACCATGAGCAACGACGTGCAGCGCCTCGAGGTGTACCGCTCGGCGAACGACGCCGAGCACGTCCTGACCGAGGTGCGCCGGCTGGTCCCGCTTCTGGACACGCTGCCGGCCGGGCCCGGCCCGGGCGAGCCGGTCAGCGCATGGAACGTCAGGGAGACGCTCTTCGACGAGGGCCTGTGGGCGGCCGACACCCTGTCCAGTTGGAACGAGGCCCTCGACTTTGGTCGCCGCCGGTTGGCCAGCCAGCGCCAACGGGGGGCGTACCCGACCGAGATCCTGGTGACCGAGTTCGACATGGCCAGAGCCACCCGCCACATGGAGGGCGATGCCGTCGTCGGGCCGATCCTCGAGAGGTGCCGAGCTGCCCTCGCCGACGCCAAGGACTACGTCCGCCTGGCCGGGTGCGAAGCCCAGATGGCCGAGATCCTCTGGAACACGGCCGACCGGCGGGGCGACGCCATCCACTCGGCCGGCCAGGCCCTGCGGTTCGCCTATATCGACCCGATCCGGTTCAACGTCGGGTACTACCACTTCGGGTACGGGCAGATGCTCATCCACTCCGGCGACCCCGTTCGCGGGGCGGCTCACTGCGTGGCCGGCCAGATGGTGCTGGGCGGTGACGGATCCCGGAGCTATCAGGGCAACCTGGTGAAACTGGCCCGGTCGATGGCCGCCGGCGTGGCGTTGCCGGCGACCTACCGGGACATGTGCGGTCTGGTCGATGAGGCGCCGGGCGTCCACTTCGCGTCGCTCGGCATCGACCCGGCCGCCTTCGAACAGGTGGTGGCGGCGGCCCGGTCGGTTCCGGCCGCCCACCTCTGATTCCTGTATACGCCGTCCTCCAGCAGGCAAGCTGAAGTCATGGCGCCTCCCACCACACCAGGACAGACCGACGGACAGACCCAGGCGGCGGACGGGCGAACGTGGACCTGGTCGGCCGGCAAGGGGGCCTGGCTGCCAACTGATCCGCAGCCGTTCGAGCAGGTGACCGGGACCGGCGGGAACACCTGGTACTTCGACTCGCTGTCCCAGCAGTGGGTCAACTCCCAGAGCTTCCCGGACCAGAGTGGCATCAGCGGCGGCGACCCGATCCACGGCACCGTCCGGGAGATCGCCCTCGACACCGACGACGGGAAGGACAAGTGACCACACCCGACCCGGCCGCCGGAGGCGCCGACCAGTGGGCCAACGCGGTCGACACCTACCGGGACGTGGCCAAGTGGCTCATCGCCGCGTTCGGGGCCATCGGCGCGGTCATCGCCGGGACTGCGCCGCTCACCGGCATCGGTGATGTCAGTTCCAAACGGGTCGGCTGGCTGGCCGCCGGCGGGGCCGCCTCCCTGGTCGGCATCACGCTGGTGCTGACGGCCACCATGGCCATCCTGGTACCCGAGACGGTGTACAGCCACGAGCTGGCCGCCCGCCCGGCCCGGCGGTGGGAGCGGGCCCTGGTGGGCATGCGTCGCTTCGACCACATGGTGGCCACCCACCCGGAGGACTTCTTCCCGCCGCACATCCACTCGTTCGCCGAGCTGGCCGCCGCCATCTCCAACCTGCAGACCCTGTACTCCGCGCAGGCGGTGAAGGTCGCCCAAATGGACGCCGGCGACGCCGGACTGGTGCAGGCCCAGCGGGCGCTCACCAACATGCAGACCCAGCTGCAATCCCTGCAGGGGCTGCAGGCCGACCTGCGCATGGTGGCCCGCTTCGAGAAGGCCCGCACCCGGTTCCACCAGGCCATCCTCGCCTGCCTGGGCGGCGGACTGGTCACCGCCGCCGGCATCGCCATGGTCCTGTACGGCATCGCCAGCAAGGCTGGCAAGTAGCCCGACCAGATTTCCTCGGTGCCCCTTATCGGTCAGGGTAAACCCGTAACCGGGGCAGGTGGTTCAAGGGTTCGGACACATGTGCCGAACCGTTCCGAGTGGGACAGATCGACCGGTACATGGTGGGGCGTCAGCCCATTTTCGATCGCAACCGGGAGGTGTTCGGATACGAGCTGCTGTTCCGGGGCGTGACCGGTAGCGGGCTCTCCGGGCAGACCCCGAGCGGGGAGTCGATGACCTCGGACGTGCTGGTCCGCATCGGTCTGGACTGCGGCCTCCCGGCGGTAGTCGGCGACCGGGCCATCTTCGTGGTCGCCCCCCGATCGTTCATCACCGGGGACTTCGAGATCCCCTTCGCCGCCGACCGGGTGGTGTGCGAGATCCCGAACAGCGAGGTACGCGACGACGAGCTGCTGGAGGGGTGCAAGCGCCTGCTCGAGGCCGACTACACCCTGTGCCTGACCAACTACGACTGGCGAGACGGTGACGAGAAGTTCCTCGAAGTCGTGTCGATGGTGAAGATGGACAGCCACCTGATGCTGCCGGCCGACCTGCAGGTCCGGCTGGACAAGCTCAAGGGCTACGACGTCCGCACCATCGCCTCCCGGGTCGAGACCCACGGGCAGCTGCGGGAGTGCCAGGAGATCGGCTTCGACCTGTTCCAGGGCTACGTCCTGTCCCGGCCCGAGGTGGTGCAGGGCAACGCCCTGAGCCCGCAGCGGACCACCCTGCTCCGCCTGGTCGACAAGATCAGCGACCCCGAGGTCGACACACCGGAGCTGGGCGCGGTCGTGGAGAGCGATCCCGGTCTGGCCCAGCGGCTGCTCCGGCTGGCCGGCGCCGGTGCCGGGTCCGGCATGCGCCGGGGCGTGAAGTCGATCCGCGAAGCCGTGGTGCTCCTCGGTCGTCAACAACTGCGCTCCTGGATCTTCCTCATGCTCACCAGCGACGCCCGGGGCGCCATTCCCGAGCAGGTCGGCATCGCCCTGACCCGGGCCAAGATGTGCGAGCTCATCGCCAAGGAGTGCGTCCCCGACGAGCGCGAGTCGGCCTTCACCGTCGGCCTGGTCTCCGCCCTCGACCTCATCCTGGAAACGCCGCTCGGGGTCATCGTCGAGCAGATGGGGCTGGCCGACCACCTGGAGGAGGCGCTGGTCGAGCACGTCGGTGACCTGGGCCGCATCCTGGCCGACGTCCTGGCCTGGGAGATCGGCCTCACCTGGCTGCGCTCGCCGCTCGAGCCGGGGGTCATCGAGCGCACCTACCTCGAGGCCCTGGCCTGGACCAACTCGATGTTCGAGACGCTGGCCGAGGCCGCGTAAGAGGTCAAAGGAGGGGTCCTCGTTCCGGTCGGAAGTTCCCTACCGGAACGTACTGTTGGCCACGTGATCCGCAACGTGGTGATGATCAAGATGCAGGACGGCTACGACCCGGTCTGGTTGGCCGATCTGATGAAACGGTTCCAGGCGCTCAACTGCCCGGGAACGGTGGCCTACACGATCGGCACCGATCTGGGGTTCCGGGACGGCGCCTGGACGCTGGCCATCGTGGCCGACTTCGTCGACGAGGAGTCCTACCGGGGCTACGACGCCGACGAGGTCCACAACCAACTGCGGGCCGAGCTGGCCACCCAGATGGAGCAGGTCGCAAGGGTGCAATTCCAGCCCTGATCGAACGGCTGGCGTCCCGGTGGTGGATAGTCGGTGAACAATCCCGGGTGGCCTGGAGGCGAGCCAGGGGTGGCCTGATACGGTCCGATCGGCGACGGCAATTCGACAGGGAGATGAACGATCGTGACTGGGCTGGGGCGCCTGAGCAGGCGGATTTCTCACGTAGCGGTAGCGCTGGCCGGGGCGGCATCGGTCGTGGTGCTGGCCGGCCCGCCGGCGTGGGCCGACTCGGCTTCGGACCCGAGGGCCACCTTCACCAGCGGAAATGTCACCACGTGTGCCGGTTCGGGGCTCTCGGGCGACACCCAACTGGGCGCCAACGGCACCACCTCGGCCAGTGACTCCGGCGTTTCCGGAACGGTCGGTTCCGACGGCAAAGCGTTGAGTGTCACATTGGTGAACCCGAACGACGTGATCGACGCTGTGATCGTCAAGGGCGGTAACGGTTACAACTCGTACACGAACGGGGAGTACCTGCCGCCGACCCTCTCGGCCCCACAGAACTACGTCCCGCCCTTCACTAACGGGAACACCGTCCCGACGATCAGCCACTGGTTCGTCTGCTACCACGCCGGCGCCCCCTCAACCCTCCCGGAGTCCCCGCTCGCCATCGGCCTGCCCCTGACGGCGATGGCGATGTTGGGCGGGGCCGGTTACGTGGTCGTTCGGCGCCGGCAACACCTGCCGGAGGTCTGATCCGGCCGGGTTCGCCTTTCGCGGAAGCGTCAAATGGCGGGCAGGCCGGACCGACATGGTCTGGGAGCGGATGGATCCGCTCACGGCATGGATGCCAACCAGATCACAAGGATGTGCAATGGACGCGGGACGGACCCCGTGGGACGTGCTCGGCGTGGCCGAGGACGTCTCCTTCAACGAACTCAAGCGGGCCTACTTCAGGCGCGCCCGGGCGACCCATCCCGACGCGCCGGGTGGCGACGCGGCCGCGTTCCGGGCCGTGCAGGCCGCATTCGACTCTCTCCAGCACCGCGCTCGCCGCGACGTGCGTCCGGCTCCTGCGGCCCGGCCCCGACGCCCGACCGGTTACGACGCCTGGCTCACCCCCACCCCGGTGGCCCGGCAGTGGATCGAAGATGTGGTGTTCGACACCTCGGTCGCGTTTGCGACTCCGTCCCGCCGACCCACCTTCGCCGATTTCCTAGCCGCCGAGATGGGCCGGCAGCCCCAAGCGGCCTGACCGGGGGGTTTCCTGTAACTCCGATTTCGACAGTCTCGTCCCTGTCGATGATGTTGCTGAACATCAGGGGTGGTTTGTAGTGAGTAGGACTATTTCGTCACCATAACTGACAAAACCGCAGGTCGTCCTGGGTACGCAGACCCGTGGCGGGCGCCGAGAAAGCGCTCGATCGGACGATCGGACAGCCCGACAACATTGTTGTGTTTTCTTCGATCATCCTGAGCGTTGTGAGCCGCTTGATGCGCCGGAGGGGGGCCCGTGTGGCCCGTCATCGAATATGTGCATCGTGAGCGGTTGGTCCGGGTTGGGCCGCGAGGCAGTTGAGCGCGTGCATTCGAATGGAGATTGCTGATGCCTCGCCGATTCGGCCGGGGCAAGGATGACGCCGTTGCGGCACCTTCCTCGACGCCCCAGGTGCCTGCCGATATCGAGGTCGAACAGCCCGTCTTGGCCACCGTCGGCGCCGCCTCCGTCGGTGCCGCCGCCGGGGGGCGCCGGGGCCGGGCCCGCTCCTCTGCGCCGCAACCGACCGAGCTGCCGGCGTCCAGCCGTCACGCGCCTACGGACCCGAGCGACGACCCTCCCGGGCACCGCCGGATCGGCAGCATCCTGGTCGACCAGGGCGCCATCCGGTCCGAGCAGCTGCACCAGGTGCTCGAGACGCTCAAGGACAGCGAGAACCGTCTGGGCGAAGCCCTCCTCAAGGCCGGGGCGGTCGACGAGGATCAGCTGACCCGGGCCCTGGCCGAGCAGTTCGGCATGGATCTGGTCGACCTGAGCCAGAGCTCGCCCGACCCGACGGTGTCCAACCGGATCAGCGAGCAGGCGGCCCGGGATCTCAATGTCCTGCCGCTCCGGGAGGTCAACGGCCTCCTCGAGGTGATCACCGGCAACCCTTATCCCGGCATCCAGAAGGACGTCGAGTCTGCCGTCGGTGCGCCGGTCAAGGTGCTGGCCGTGCCGCCGGTCGTGGCCCGCCAAGCAATCGACCGGGCCTACCGGGCCCTGGCCGAGGTGGACCGTATGGTGTCGGCCTTCTCCGCCGGCGATGCCCCCAAGCAGCACCAGTCGGCCACCAGGGCTCAGGAGGAGCTCGAGTCGGCCGAGTCCCCCGTGGCCCGCCTGGTGCAGATGATCGTGACCCAGGCGCTCCGGGACCGGGCGTCGGACATCCACATCGAGCCGAGCGACGCCATCGTCCGGGTCCGCTACCGGATCGACGGCGCCTTGAACGACATGCTCGAATTGCCCGACACCATCGCCGCGCCCTTGGTCAGCCGGATCAAGATCCTGAGCGGTATGAACATCGTCGAACGGCGCAAGGCGCAGGACGGCCAGTTCGGCATGACCATCGACGGCAAGGACATCGACGTCCGGGTCTCGACCATGGCCACCGTGTGGGGCGAGAAGTGTGTGATGCGAATCCTGGACAAGAGCCGTTCGCTGATCCGGTTGAACTCGCTGGGCATGCCCGATGACACCCACACAGAGTTCTCCAAGATGGTCCGCTCCCCGTTTGGCATGGTCCTGTGCGCCGGCCCCACGGGTAGCGGCAAAACGACCACCCTGTATGCGACGCTGTCCGAGATCGACGAGCGGACGCGCAACGTCGTCACGATCGAGGATCCGGTCGAGTACATCTTCCCGTCGATCAACCAGATCCAGACCAACGAGCAAGCCGGCGTCACCTTCGCCGACGGTCTACGGGCGATCCTGCGCCAGGACCCCGACATCATCCTGGTCGGCGAGATCCGTGACCAGGAGACGGCCCGGATCGCGGTCCAGGCCGCCCTGACCGGCCACTTCGTCATGTCCTCGCTGCATGCCACTGACAGCGTGGCCGCCCTGCACCGGTTCCTGGACATGGGCATCGAGGCCTTCCTCGTCGCGTCCTCCGTGCTGGGTATCGTCAGCCAGCGTCTGGTGCGGCGGATCTGCAAGTCCTGCGCCGAGGTCTACAAGCCGACCGACGAGGAGATGGCGTTTTACGTCGAGGGTGGTGGGGAGGCGAAGCGGAAGTTCTACCGAGGGACGGGCTGCAACTTCTGCTCCAACACCGGCTACCAGGACCGCGTCGGCGTGTACGAGTTCCTTCATATGACGCC
>DASZNC010000080.1:0-7428 GCA_035551615.1 Acidimicrobiales bacterium | reverse complement strand
GACAGCCGCTGTCAGACGCAGTGGTCATAGTCGCTCCGTTGGCGATGTGGACCGCCTGGCCGCTACCGCTCGGCACACTGACCGCCAGGCCACTCTGGGTCGAGACCGAGACTCCGGAATTGCCCAGGGTAAGGCTCGGCTCCGAGCCGCTATCGCTGGTACAGCCGCTGCCGCCGGAAACCGTGATCGGGCCGCTCTGCTGAACCGCGATGACCGTCACTGCGTAGCTATTCGGATTGTTGATTGTCAGCGTCAGATCGGCCGAACCACCCGGCTGCAACTTCGAAGACACCGTCCCGGTGGCAGCCACCACGGTCACCGCCTGTGCGGTGCCGACGCTGGCCACGCCTGATCCCTGACCGGTGCCCTTCGAGTATCCGTATGCCGCCCCTCCGGCCATCGCGAGGATCAGCGCAAGGAGAGTTCCTAAAACGACCGTAAACCGAGCGCGAGCTCTGAAGTCTTCACTTGCCATCAGAACCCTGCCGCTACGCATTGGCCGGACCGCTTGCCAGAGACAGCGTTTGGGTGGCCGCCGTCGGTTGGGGCCGGAGTGTTGGAGGTGCAGGTCAGGCCGCCGCTGATCGTGTTCGACTCGACCTCAGGCGTGGAGTTCTGCGGGCTCGGGCCGGAGCCAGTCGTGCTCGTTAGGGTCACATTGCCGCTGACCTTGTCGCCGCCGATCTCCGCCCCGGACGTATTGCTGGTCAGGGAGATGTTGCCGCTGATCGTGTCCGAAGCACAGTTCGGATTGCCGCCCGTGCCGTTGTCGCCCACCAGTACGAAACCGGTGGAACCGGACACAGTGAGGTTCCCGGCAAGTTTGAGGCTGCAGGTGTAGGCGTAGCTCGGATTGGTTTCGCTCAGGTTGCCGCTGATCGTGCCGGAGGTGACATTGACCGCCCCGCCCGATGTGGTGACATTCCCGCTGACGGTGCCGCCGAGTAGGTCCAACCGTCCCCCGCTGCCGACCGTGATGCTCCCCGAGACCGAACCGGTGTTGGTGATGCATATGTCCTGCCCGGTGATGATCGCCAGATTGCCGGTGTACTTGGTGGTGATGCAGTTGGTGTAGGTGACCGTCTGGGTTACGACGTTCGAGGTGGCGCCGGCGAGGTTGGTTCCGGAACCCGTGTAGATCGCCTCGACGAAATCGGCGCCCACGGCCAAGGCGCTGGTCTCATAGGTCGCCTTATTGTTGGAGACGATGCCGCTTCCGAGGAATTTAGCGGTGGTACACGCGGAGGTGGGGCAGGTGTAGAAGTTGACGGTGCCGGTCGGGCCGGTCGAGTCGGCCGCAGGATTTCCTTCAGTCACGGCGGCCGTGAACGTCACGGTCTGACCGAAGGCCGACGGGTCGGGCGTTGAGTCGAGGCTCATCGAGGTGGAGTCGGTGTACTGGGCGGTGCCAGTGAAAATGAAGTGGTACGTGTAGCTCTGGCAGACATTCTGATTGGTATGGGAGTCAACGAGTTCGATGGGAACTCCCGGGCTGTTAACCGTCGCTCCCGGTCCGACACCGAAGGGCGCTCCTGCGTAGGACGGCAACGTCAGATTGGCGCCGGCGCAGGCCGCTGGCGGAGCCGAGAAGGTCGGATCGAGTGTCGTAATGATCGTCTGCACCGTGATGGGGACATTCATAACGTTGTGAACGGAAAAGACCTCGCAACGCGTGACACCCGGGTAAAGCACTGCGGGAGTACCCGTGCAAATAGCGGCCGGATAGGTCGATGGTGACGTCGTATACGTCGTCCCAGTGATCGTAAAGGTGCTCGCTGAAGTGAAAGCTAAGGAGGGCGAGTCGGCCTCGACGGATGAGGAGGGCTGCCCTCCGATCACCCCGAACTCTTGCAACGCGGAAGGGGAAAAGAAGCCCGCGACGACACCGACGATCGCCACAACGGCGATCAGCGCTGTCCTCGCTCCCTTCCTGTTCACTCCGACCAGTCCTCCGAACTCGCGCCCCGCCACTTGTCTGAGAGAGGCTGGAGCTTCCAATACGTATAGTCAGGAAAGATCCGGGCCGCAGCGGATACTGCGACCCGGATATTCCTTTTTCAGTCGAAACCGATCGCTACCTGCTTAGTTGGCAGCGACAGTCAGGTTGATCGTGGCGCTTTGGCACTGATCCTGCGCATGAGCGAGATCGTTCATAGACAGGGTCAGACCAGTCGGCAGAGCGTTCTGACCGGCAGTGGTGCCACCGTCTGCTGCGCCGAGGACGTAGTCTCCAGCAGCAACGTCCTGAGCCGAGTTGTTCGTGTACGTGGCAGTGTCACCCGCATTCGAAACGACCCAGCCCGAACCGTTCGCTGCGTTCAGGGCGTAGTCCGCAGCAGTGCAGGCGGCCTCGTTCGTAAAATTGCCCGAGCTGTTCGTGTTTGACGGAGCATTGACCGTGACCACCAAAGACTTGAGTCCTTGATTGCCGTGGCCAGTCGGGTTCTGAACCTGTGCGCTGATCGTGTCTGAGCCCTGGGCGGGGTACAGGGCCCCACCAGCGGTGGCCACGTTCTCAACGTCCCAGGTGCCGGCGACTCCCGTAGAGGCTGTACCGGTGTTGCTCCCTGTGGTCGTGAAGTAGGCGAAGGCAGCGCCTCCACCAGCGACGACGGCCGCTGCGGTGGCAACGCCGGCGCCGATCTTGTAACGAAGCTTCATATTCTTGACGCGTCCCAGCATGGTTCTGAGGTTCCCCTTTATTGAGTGGTGTGTTTCTCGACGTGACGGGCGTCGGGTTCGCCACTCGCTCCCCAGGGGCTCGGCGACCAAACTGGCGCCTCTGGATCATTGCGTCGCCCTGAACCGATGCGGTTCGGGATGCATAACATCACGTCGGTTCTCGCCGGTACAGGGGCTAAAGGTCGATTAGGGGTGATGTTGGCCAGACCGGGTTGAAGCGTTGTGTGGAGGGCTCTCAGATTGAGCACAGGTTGGGGAAATACGCGAATCGGTGGGATTCGCCACGTAAGCCCCGGACATACACCCCAACCGGCTCGCCGGCGAAATCCGAGCAACCGCCGGGAGAGTTTTCCTTTGAACTACTCAGCCACGAACTAGGTGGGTGAGCTCGATCCGCCGGCTACAGGCCTCGGCCACGTCGGGATCGTGCGTGGCGATGACGATGCTCCCGCCCGCCGAGGGCACCTCGAGCAGACGCTGCATGACCAGCGCCCGGGCGGCCGGGTCGAGCTCGGCGGTCGGCTCATCGGCGATCAACAGACGGGGCCGCAGCGCCAGCGCCCGCGCCACCGCGGTGCGCTGTTGCTGCCCGCCGGAGAGCTCGTCGGCCAACTGGCGTTCGTGGCCGCCCAGGCCCAGGTCCGCGAGCGCCTGCACCGCGGTCGTGGCCGCCTCCTGGGGGTCGGCGCCGGCCGCTCGGAGGGCGACCTGCACGTTCTCAGCGGCCGTCAACAATGACACCAGCCCGTATCCCTGCAGCACCGTGGCCACTCCGTCGGCCGGCGTGGCCAGGCGATCGAGCGGCTTACCATCGAGCGACACCGTCCCACTGGACGGCCGGATCATCCCGGCCAGCAGGTACAGGAGAGTGGTCTTGCCCGAACCCGACGGCCCGGTGACGGCGACGGCCTCGCCGGCCTCCACGGTGACATCAATGCTCTGCAGGATGCTCACGCCCGACAGCGAGTAGCTGAGCCCCCGGCCTTCCAGTAGAACGGTCATGGTTGGTCGATTCGGGCCGGCCGGAGTTCAATCCCGTCCGGGGTGCGATGGGCGGTGGCCAGGCTTCCGGGGGGCAGGGTGCCGAGGAACGCCTCGGGCAGCTGAATCGTCCCGTCCCGGCCGACGACCAGGTACTCCTCGCCGGCCCGGCCCTCCGCGCCGATGCGACCGTCTCGGATGGTGATCGTCCGGTCCATGGCCGCACCGACGGCGGCGTCGTGGGTGACCGTCACGATCGTGGTGCCGAACTCGCGGTTGGTGTGACGGAGCAGCTCGAGCACCTGGGCGGCCGAGTTGTGATCCAGCTGGCTGGTGGGCTCGTCGGCCAGCAGGACGCCGGGCGCGTTGGCCAAGGCGGTGGCGATGGCCAGCCGTTGCTGTTCACCGCCGGAGAGCGACCCGGCCCGCCGGTGGGCGACCGATGTGAGTCCGACGGCATCCAGCAGGCTGCCGGCCCGTTCCCGCTTGGCCCGGCCACTACGACGGAGCGGGCGCTGGGCGAACACCACGTTGCCGACGGCCGACTCGTACGGGAGCAGGTTGCGGGCCGGGGTCTGCAGGACCACGCCGACGTCCTTCAGTCGGAGGTTGGTGGTCTCCTTGGCCGTGAGGCCCTGCAGCGGGCGCCCGGACAGCTCGACCGTCCCGGCCGTCGGACGGGTGAGACCGGCGAGGATCCACAGCAACGTGGACTTGCCGGACCCGGACGGCCCGAGGAGGGCGATGGTCTCCCCGGCGGCCACTTCGAGATCGATGCTGCGCAGCGCGGTGACCTCTTCGTCGACGGTGGCGTAGACGTGGACCAGGCGTTCGCAGCGCACGGCCGGCGGACTCATGCCGGCGCCTCTCTGAGTTGGGTCAACTCGGTACCGGCGACCAGTCGTACGGCCGCGACTGCGGCTGCACCCAGGACGACGACGAAGCCGGCCACCAGGACGGGGATGATCGGGACCCCGGGCGGGAACGAGGCCAGGTGCACGCCCAGGGGTGGAGTGGTGAACTCGGGAACGTCGCGCAGCAGTACGACGGCGGAGATGAGCCCGGCGGCGATGCCGATCAGGGCGCCGTAGGCCACCAGAATCAACTGTTCGACCAGCATCGAAATGGTCAGCCGCTTCCGACTCAATCCGGCCGTGAGCAACGCGGCCAGCTCGTACCGGCGCCGGCGAGCAAGCAGGTACAGGGCCACGATGGCGGTGCCGGCGGCCAGGGCGGCGGCGGCGCCGGCCTCGGCGAGGAACAGGGTGTCGGCCAGTCCCGGACCGGTGCGTCGCAGGCTGGCGATCACCTGGGCCGAGGTGGACACCTCCCCGATGGCGATGCCGGCGTGGCGGAGCGCGGCCTCGATGGGGGCCGGGTTCCCCGACACCCACACCTGGCTCTGGGTGGGCGAGACGTTGCCCTGGGCGGCCAACCGGGCGTAGTCCAGGTCGACGATCACACCGGTGCCCGGCGAGCCGGGAATCGTTTCCGGCGTGGCGATCACGTTGACCGGCAGGCTGTCGCCGTTCAACCCGGTGGCGGCGAAGCCTCCCGGGTGAGGTATCACCGCGCTGGCCGCGATGGCGGGCAAAGGAAATGGCCGGTCCCGGTACTCGACCGTCGCGGAAGCCGCCGATGTCTTGAACAGCCAGGTGAACCCGGTGCCCGACGGCGCCGTGTAGATCGTCGATATACCGGCATACCAGCGGTCCACCCCCAGGCTGGCGGTGGGCACGGATTTCCAGTTGCCGGCGGAGCCGGTGTCGATGCCGTTGATGGTGACCGATCCCTGGATCGGCGTCGAGGAGAAGGCCTGCGGAGGTGTCTCGGCGGTGATCCCGTCGAGCACTCCGGCGCAGGGGAGCGGGGCGACGAGTTGCGCCGTCCCGGACGCCGGTGGCGTCGGCAGCTGGACGGGCGTCGAACTGTTCGACCCCGGGCACACCAGGGTGGCGACCAGGAACGAGCCGGCCGGCTTCAGCTGATCGGTCGTGACGTCCAGCCGGATGCTGTCACCTGAGATCGGGAGCGGAGCCGGTTCAGCCGGGTGCAACTGCTCGAGCTCATTGAGCGTGGGTCCGGCATTTCCGCGCAGCGCAATGCGACCCCAGTCCGCCGGGTTGACGGCGAGGGTCGTGGTGGCGTCGCTGAAGTACTCCTCGACAGGTGTGGCATGGCGACCGGACGGATCGGCCTGGTGGACGACGGCGCTCAGATCGGTACGGTTCGGGACGTTGACCTGCAAGACGGTCGGGGCGCCGACCTGAGCCGCCGCGACCGCCGACGAGTTGGTCCGGGCGAGTGACCAGGCCGACAGGGCGAACGCGGCCAGAGCGAAGGCGGTGGCCAGCACCGTCGTGGTACGGGTGGCCCCCGGCCGGCGAGCCAGCTGACGCAGGGCCAGGAACATGGCCGGTCCGCTCCGACCCCTGGCTGCGGCCAGCGCGCAGACCAGAGGGAGCAGGCGGGCGGCCACGACGGCCACGGACAGTCCGATGAGGCCGGGCACCAGCAGGGCGATCGGGTGCTGGTGGGCGGAATCGATGGAACCGCTGGCTCCCACCTCGGCCAGGCCGGCCACGGCGGCGGTGATGACAATTGCATCGAAGGTCCAACTGGGTCGGACCGGGCGCTGATTCGATCGCCGCCACTGCTCCATTACGGATCGGCGCAGAGTCGGCCGGATTCCGGCGGCCACCGCCAGCAGTCCGCCCAGAGCGGCGGCGGCGCCGGCGACCCATCCCAATGGCGGGAGGTCGATAGGGGTGCCTGGCCGCAGCAGGCCGTTGCCGATACCGGTGGCCGCGGCCCACCCGATGAGCACGCCGACCGGTATGGAGGCGACCATCAGGACGGCGTCCTCGCTGAGGGCGAAGGTGATGAGGCGTAGACGCCCGTAGCCGCGCAGCTTGGCCAGCGCGATCTCGGGTCCTCTCGCCGACGTGGCGTCAGTGACGAGGATCCACAGGAGCAGGGCGGCGACGGCCACTAGTTCGAGCGTGACCACCAGAACCGAAACCTCGAGCGACCGCCAGGCGGATCGGACCTGGATCATCGTGGTCGGGATGGTGCCGGTGGGGATGGCCTCCTCGAACTGCAGGCCCGAGTCCTCAAGCAGCATGTTGACGTGGTTGCTGATCGCCGGCACCGCATCCGGGGTCAGCTTGTCGACATCGAGGTTATCGCTCAGGACGAGTGTCCCCTGGGTGTCCTGAGGGGCCTTCAGGATGGTGGACTCGGCGGTGAACAGGGCGTCGTACTGGCTGACCTGGTGCACCGACGGCCCCTGGATGGTGTACTCGTACGGGAAGTAGGTGGTCAGTTCCGGGGACCAGTAGTCGGCATTGGCGGCGGGCGGGGTGTAGGTCCCGGTGATGGTCATGGTGCCCCAGGGGACCAGCCGGATCTGCTGCCCGATGTGCCACGAGTTGAGCGACGCCAACACCCGGCTGACGATGATCTGGCCGGTCTGGGTCGGGCAGCCTCCTTGTACAGCGAGGTTGGCGCAGAGGTTGGTGCTCGACACGAGCAACAGGCCCTCGTTCATCGACTGATAGGTCGCGGACGCCTGCCGCGCCTGCACTTCGGGCTCGAACATCGACTTCACCGGGCCGATGTCGATAGAGACCTGGCCGGCGATCTGGTCGAACGTCTCGGCCACCGGGCCGGTCTGCGTCACCTGGAAGCCCCGCCCCAGGACCGGCTCGGCCGCCACCGAGTCCCGGAGAACCGACGTCTGGCCGGCGTGGTAGTAGGTGGGAC
>DASZNC010000079.1:0-4450 GCA_035551615.1 Acidimicrobiales bacterium | reverse complement strand
CGTCGGCATGACCGTCACACCCGACGGCGGCGGCTACTGGATGGTCGCCTCCGACGGCGGCATCTTCGCCTTCGGCGACGCCCGCTTCTACGGCAGCACCGGCGGCATCCACCTGGCCAAACCCATCGTCGGCATGACCGTCACACCCGACGGCGGCGGCTACTGGATGGTCGCCTCCGACGGCGGCATCTTCGCCTTCGGCGACGCCCGCTTCTACGGCAGCACCGGCGGCATCCAGCTGGCCAAACCCATCGTCGGCATGACCGTCACACCCGACGGCGGCGGCTACTGGATGGTCGCCTCCGACGGCGGCATCTTCGCCTTCGGCGACGCCAAGTACTACGGCAGCACCGGCGGCGGAACGGTCAACAATGCAGTGGTGATGACGATCTCCGGAGCGTCGACTCTCCAGGCGTTACTGGATATTCCCGCCTAGACACAGAGGCGAGTCGATCAAGCCTCACCGAAGGCGAGGCCTCCGCGGCGGCAGTCGCCCTAGGCCGCGGAGGTGCTCGCACGTCCGATGAAACGTCATACTGGTCCGGTGGTTGTCCTCGGCGGGGACCTCGTGGGCCGCAGGCCCGAACGGCAATGGCTGGCCGACCAGATGAGCCGGATCGGTACGGGTACGGCGGTCGTAGTCCTGGGCGAGGCCGGCGTGGGCAAGAGCCGCCTCTTGGAGAGCGGTCTGGAAACGGCCGAAGGGGCGGGGCGTCGGGTCCTGCGGGGTCGGGCCCTGCCGGGACCGCAGATGCCGTACCGGATCTTCAACGAGGTCTTCGCCAGTGCGGCCCGCCGTTTCGGCATCCCGGACGATGCGGCGCTCGGGCCATTCCGTGGCCCACTGGCCCGGGTGGTTCCCGACTGGCCGGTAACCGACGGCGGCCTGTCCGACCCCCTCCTGGTGGGCGAGGGCGCACTGCGTCTCCTCCGGCTGCTCGGCGGAGCAGAGGGCTTGGTGGTGGCATTGGAGGATGTCCATTGGGCCGACCCTGATTCGCTGGCCGTGGTCGCGTACCTCTGCGAGCACGGTCCGGGAGAGGGCCTGGTCATCGCCGTCACCATCAGGGACGACCCCGGGCCGGCGCTGGGCGGCCTGCGAGCACTGGCCGGTAGGAAGGCTGCGTCCTGGCTCCGGCTCGGCCCCCTGTCGGCCAATGAGGTCGCCGAGCTGTGCCGGTCATGTGCCGGCGCCGATCTGCCGGAACCGGCTGTGCGGCTTGTCACCGAACATGCCGACGGGCTGCCGTACGCGGTCGAGGAGCTGGTGGCCGGGCTGCTCGTATCTGGCCGCCTGGTCCGGGACACGTCCGGCTGGCAGACGGACGGACGACTCGACCCACTGGTGCCGTTCTCGGTGGCCCACAGCGTGTCCCAGCGGCTGGCCGACCTGCCGGCCGATCAACGTCGTGTGATCGACATGGCTGCGGTGTTGGGCCGGACCTTCGACTGGCAACTGCTCGTCGAGTGCACAGACCTGGGTGACGAGGGTGCCGGTCAGGCGCTCGAGCGGGCCCGCGTCCTGGGCATCCTCGACCCTGGCCGGTCCGGATCGGACCTGCGCTTCCGCCACTCGTTGACCAGAGAAGCCGTACTGGGCTCGATCCCGTCCCACCTGCGAGCAGGGCTGGCCCGTTCCGCGCTCGACCGTCTGACTGTTCCGTGGACCGAAGAGCACAGAGCCCTGGCCGCTGAACTGACCGCCCTGGCCGGGGACCACCACCGATCATCGCAACTGCGGGCCGAACTGGCCGAACGGATGGCGGCGTCCGGTGCTCTGGGATCAGCCATAGATGGTCTGCAGCAGGCGTTGGGCACCTCGCCCGGACATCCGGATGCCCGGTCGTGGCGCAGGCGCCTGCTCGCGCTGTTGATCGCGTCCGGCCGACTGCCGGAGGCGGAGCGCGAGGCCGCCTTCCTGCAGGCCCACGGTGAGGTCGAGCCGGTGGTGCTCGGACTGGCCGAAGCGGAAGCCGTACGCCACAACTGGGGCCGGGTTGCGGAACTGCTGGCCCAGAGTGGTCCGGCCGCCCGCCGCGACGCTCCGGACCGGGCCCGCCTCCTGTTGGTCCAAGCGGAGTTGGCGGCCGGACGGTTCCGGCCGACCGAGGCCGACCGACTGGTCTCGGATGCACTGGAGCAGGCGCAGGCGTCCGGCGACAGGCGACTGCAGGGCGAGGCTCTGATCGCAGCGGCGCGGCTCAGCCAACCGTGGTCCTGGGAGAGGTCCCGGGCCCAACTCCTCGAAGCGCTCACCCTGGCCTCGTCGAACCGGCTGCGCCGGGAGACGGCGCTTGCCCTGGCCGGTCTGGCCGACCTCGATGTCCTGGCCGTAGTCCCGTCCGACCATTGCGAGCAGGCGCTGATCGCCGCCTACGACGCCGGCGCCGTTTCGTTGGTCGCGTCGGCCACCCACAATCTGGCCATGCTGGCCGCCCTCCGCTACCGACTGGACGACGCCTCCCGCTGGGCGACCGAATGCGTCGACCTGGCCCGGCGTTACCGCCTGGGCTGGCTGGAGGCGGCCGGCCTCACCAAACACGCCTTCGTCGCTGCGCTTTCCGGGAATGAATCCGGAGCAGAGACGTACCTCACATCGGCGGAGACCATCGCCGGCGGCGACCCCCGGGGTCTGGCCCTCATGCACGGGAACGTCAGAAGTGCCGCGCACCTGAACCGGGAAGACAGGGATCTGGCGGCCGTCGCTCTGGCCACGGCTTCCGATCTGGCCTACGCCAACCGGCTGGAGCCCCGCCCCTATCTCGGCCTACAGGTACTGATCCAAGCGGCATCCGGCCGAGATCCAGAGTCATCCGCGCGGCGTCTGGAGCATGGCGGTCTGACCTGGCCGCCGGTGGTGGCCGGCCTGGTCGCCGCAGGCCGGGCCATAGCCGCGGGCCGGGCCGGCCATACCGACGCGGCGGAGGCCCATGCGGATCAGGCGTGGGAACTGCTGCGCCCCACCCCGTGGCACGATGCCATCGCCCGGCGGTACGTCGGTGAGGCGCAGGCCCGACAGAGTTGGGGCACTAAGGAGCTGACCCTGGCGCCGGCGGAGTCCTTCTTCCGGCAGGCATCCCTGGACCGACCGGCCGCCGCCTGTGGGATGCTGCTCCGGTCCAGCCCTCAGCCCGGAGTGGGTGCACGACCTCCGGTCCCCTCCCATCTTGCTGCGCTCGGCATCACCCGTCGAGAGCTGGACGTCCTGGAACTGGTGGCCGAAGGGATGACCAACCGGCAGATCGCCGACTATCTGTTCCTCTCGGTCCGGACCATCGACAAGCACGTCGAGCGACTGATGGCCAAGACCGGGCGTCCCAACCGGGCCGGCCTGGCCGCTTTGGCCGCCCGGTGGCCGCACAATACGTAGACCGGTCCGCCCGAATACGTATTTCTGCCGCTGCGAGATGGCGGGCCGGCGGGCGACGATGGCCAGCGAGAACATGGCGACCGACAACAGGGAGGAACCCAGGTGCAGCCGCAGACCCCTACCACCCATCCCCATCCCCTCGACTCCGAGACGTGGCTCATCCCCCGGTTGGCCCCGGCCGGCCCCGAGGGATTCGTCTATCTCAACTCCCTTGTGATCAGAGGGTCCGAACCGATCCTCGTGGACACCGGAGCGGCTGTGCACCGGACCGAATGGCAGAACGACGTCTTCGGACTTGTCGACCCTGTGGATGTCCGATGGGTGTTCATCAGCCACGAGGACGCCGATCACGTCGGCAACATCCCGCTCCTCCTGGAGCTGTGCCCACAGGCCACATTCGTCGCCGACTTCCTCAGCTTCATGAAAATCGGCGTCCTCTACGGGTTGCCTCCCGACCGGGCCCGCTGGCTCAACCCGGGCGAGTCCCTCCGGGCCGGCGACCGCCTACTAACGGCTTTCCGACCCCCGCTGCTCGACTCGGCCAGCACCCGTGGCCTGATCGACACCAGCAGCGGCATCATGTGGACCGCCGACTCGTTCGCCGGGCCCACCCCGGAAGTGGTGGTCGAGGCGGGCGACCTTCCACCCGGTATGTGGGCCGATTCGTTCGTGTCCATGAACAGCATGGAGAACCCGTGGCACCAGTGGCTCGACCCGAAGGCATTCGGAGCACACGTCGACTCGATCAGGACGTTGCGCCCCCGTATCGTCGCTTCCTGTCACGGTCCCGTCCTCCGGGGCGGTTTCGTTGATGACGCATTCGAACTGGCCCGAGGTTTGGCCGGCGCGCCGATGCATGCAGTACCCGGCCAGCAGACACTGGACCAGATCGTCGCCGCAGCCATGGCTGCCATCGCAGAATAGGCAGCCTTAGGCAGCCTTAGCCTCGATCCACCGATGAAGTGTCGGTGATGTAGGGGACCATCCAACAGAAAAGCCTCCTGGGCAAGGAGGATCGCGGTGTTCTACGCCGGTGATCGCCTTGTCCCGAGGAGGCACTTTCTGTGAGTCGAGTATCGC
>DASZNC010000078.1:0-46772 GCA_035551615.1 Acidimicrobiales bacterium | reverse complement strand
TGACGCCGGCGCCGGCGCCAGCGCCGGCGCCGGACGCAGCCGAGCCGGTCCCCGCCGATCTGGTCACCGGCCGCCAAGTCCTGCTCGGTAACAATAACGTTGTTATATGTCGGGCAGCGGCTGGGCGGACCAGCGAGCTCTACCGCAACGCGGCCGGTGACGAGCTGGTGTACATCCAGTCGGGGACGGCGACCTTCGAGTCGGTGTTCGGAACCATCGAGGTGACCACCGGCGACTACCTGACCATCCCGGCGTCGACCACCCACCGCTGGGTGATCGCCGGGGGGACAGTGGTAGAGGCGCTGATCGCCGAGGCCACGGGCCATGTCGGCATCCCGGCCCGATATCTGACCGAGCGCGGTCAGCTGCGGGAGGGTGCTCCTTTCTCCGAGAGGGACATCCGACCGCCGGCCGGACCACTGGTCGTCGACCATGACGGCCCAGTGCCCGTCCTGGTCCGCAGCCGCCAGGGTTGGTCCCGTCACTGCCACGCCTCCCATCCCTTCGACGTGGTCGGCTGGGACGGCTGCGCCTTCCCGTTCGCCCTGTCGATCCACGACTTCGAGCCCATCGTCGGGCGCATCCACCAGCCGCCGCCGGTCCACCAGACCTTCGCCGGGCCCGGATTCGTGGTGTGCAGCTTCGTGCCCCGCCCGTTCGACTTCGACCCGTCGGCCATCAAGGTCCCGTACCACCACGCCAACGTCGACTCCGACGAGGTGCTGTTCTACTCCGACGGCGACTTCATGAGCCGCAGGGGCGCCGGGATCGGCCGGGGTTCGCTCACCCTGCACCCGGCCGGTTTCGTGCACGGGCCGCAGCCAGGAAGCGTCGAGGCGTCGGCCGGCGTCGATCGGACCGAGGAGACGGCGGTGATGATCGACACGTTCTCACCTTTGATGATCTCCGACGCGGCCCGAGAAGCCGCCGACCCGGACTATCCCTGGTCCTGGGCCCGCTCCTAGACCACCCGGAGGCCGGCCCGGCGCGACGCCCGGGCGTCGGGGTTGCGGGCCGCATCCTGCTCGAGCAGCTGGATCAACCCGTGGCCCTTCACCGGCCGGGAGAAGAGGTAGCCCTGGGCCATGTGGCACTTCAGATGCCGCAGACACTCAAGCTGCTCCTCGTCCTCGACCCCCTCGGCCACCGCCGAGATGCCCATGGCGTCGGCCAGGTCCACGACCGCCTTGACGATGGCGGTGTCGACCGGGTCGGTGGCCAGGTTCTTGACGAAGAGGCGATCCACTTTGACCTCATGGACGGGAAACCGCTTGAGGTAGCCGAGTGAACTGTGCCCGGTGCCGAAGTCGTCGATGGCCAGGTGGACGCCGAGGCGGTTCAGCTTCTTCATGATCTCGGTGGCGCCGGCCAGGTCGTCCATGACCATGGTCTCGGTGATCTCGAACTTGAGCAGGTGCGACTCGAGCCCGGCCTGGTCCAGCACCGAGGCGACGTCGGTCAACAGGGAGCTCTGCTGGAACTGGCGGGGGGACAGGTTGACCGAGATGGGCAGGTCCCGGCCCAGGCGCCGGCGGACCTCGACGATCTGCCGGCACGCTTCCTCGAGCACGAACTGGCCCATGGGCAGGATCAGGCCGGTCTCCTCGGCCATCGGCACGAACTTGTCCGGCGCCATCAGCCCCTCGACCGGGTGGCGCCACCGGACGAGCGCCTCGGCGCCGGTAATGCGTCCGTCGGCCACCGACACGAGGGGTTGATAGTGCACCTCCAGCTCGGCCCGCTCGATCCCCTTGCGCAGGGCCGCCTCGAGGGAGATGCGCTCCGCCGAGCGGGTACCCATCAGCTCCTTGTCGAACACCTGGTAGGTGCCGCCCCGGCCCTTGGCCCGGTACATGGCCACGTCGGCGTCGCGCAGCACGTCGTCGACGGTCTGGCCCGGCTCGGTTATGGCAATACCGACCGACACGCTGGCCACGATCTCGTAGCCGTCAGGCAGCACCAGCGGCTCCTCCACTGCGGTACAGATGCGGCGGGCCACCGCCACCGCGTCGTCGGCGCCGAACACGTCCTCGATCAGGATCACGAACTCGTCGCCACCGAACCGGCTGACCAGCCCCCGGGTGCCGACGGCCTGACGCATGCGGGTAGCCACGGCTACGAGCAGGCCGTCGCCGGTGCCGTGACCGAGGCTGTCGTTGATGGCCTTGAAGCGGTCGACGTCGACGAAGATCAGGGCGTGCAGCTTCTGGTCCCGGGCCGACCGGTTCAGCGCCGTCTCCAGGCGTTCGACCAGCATCCGCCGGTTGGCCAGCCCGGTCAGGCTGTCGTAGAGCGCCTGGCGGGTCATCACCGCCTCCAGCTTCTTACGCTCGGTGATGTCGCGGAAGGCGATGACCGCCCCCACCACCTTGCCGTTCTGGCGGATGGCCGATGCCGTGTAGGCGACCTGGATCGGATGGCCGTCACGGCCCTCGAAGTGGGCGTCCTCCTCGCGGATCACCCCGCCTGCGCTCATCACCGACCGGGCCGGGGTCAGCAGGAACTCGGGGGCCCGCATCGTCTCCGCCGGCAGGCTGTCGCCGATCGACACGTTCCGGGTGGGGAGGCGGACCAGGTCGGCGGCGGCCGGGTTGACGAAGGTCAGGTTGCCCTCGCTGTCGACTGCGCACACCCCCTCGCCGATGTTGAGGGTGACCGACGCCAGCCGGCCCCGCTCGTAGCGGACCTGGCGGTACAGGTCGGCGTTGGTGAGCGCCCCTTTGGCAATGGCCGAGATGGCGTCGAGCAGCATGCGGTCGGCCTGGTCGAACGGCTCCTCCCGGGGCCGGCCGGACACCGCTAACCACTGCGACACCCCGCCGGTGTCGATGGCCGCCGACATGGCGCCCGGCTCCGGCTCCACCGAGGTGATCACCGCCGTCGGGCAGCGCAGCTGTTCCCGGGCCGCCTGGAGCACACTGTCGATGACCGACTCGTGGGACAGCCGGCGGTTGGCGTCGAGGGTGACGTTGAACAACCCCTGCATGCGGGCCCGGTCATGGCGGGCCTTGAACTGGGCGGCGACCAGCAGGCGGAAGACCATGAGCAGGGGCACGGCCAGGGCGGTGGCCCCCGGGTTGGCGTGCACATCCATGGCCAGAACGGCCCCGACCAGCGTGCCGGTGAAGGCCACCACCAACTGGGTGGACAGGTCGGCGGAGATGCACTCCCGCCAGGTGGCGCCGAGCGACACGAGCAGCGCCGACACCACGAAGGTGGAACCGGCGAAGAAGACGATGGCGCCCGCACACGCGGCCAGCACCGAGTCCACATGCAGATGGGTGGTCGGTGGGGCGATGGCTCGGGACCCGGCCACCGCCGCGCTGGAGAGCAGCAGAACGTGGCCCAGGTTGAACGCCGACTTGACCATCGGCCGGCGCCGGATGGTCTGCGACACGACCACGACGGAAGCCAGCACCACCACCGTGGCCGCCGGCGGCAGGAGCAGGATCATCACGACGAGGAAGCCCTCGTCGAAATGGAACGCCTGCGATACGCCGGTGCGGTACAGCACCAGGGGGCGTACCCAGCTGGCCAGATCCAGCGCGCAAACGATTCCGGCGATCACCCATTGCGTCCCCGTCATGTGGAACGACCGGTAGGTCAACAAGCCAACGAGGCCGGCGGACACGAGTCCGCCGGCCAGGGTGGCCAGGATGATCGCCCGAGCGGAGCGCGGTAGCTCGCTCAGGCGCACCATCGGTGCCGATCAGTAAGGGGCAAAGTTCAACTCCAGGACGAGCCGTTCCAGGCGGTCGAATTCCAGGCCGTGCTGTTCCAGGCAGTGGAGTTCCAAGCGGTCGAATTCCAGGCGGTGCTGTTCCAGGCAGTGGAGTTCCAGGCCGTGGAGTTCCAGGCCGTCGAGTTCCAGGCGGTCGAGTTCCAGGCGGTCGAGTTCCACTCGGCGCCGTTCCAGGCGGTCGAGTTCCAGGCCGTGCTGGTCCAGGCGAACCCGTTCCAGGCCGTCGAGTCCCAGGCGTATCCGTTCCAGGCCGTGGAGTTCCAGGCGGTCGAGTTCCAGGCGGTGGAGTTCCAGGCCGTGCTGTTCCAGGCGGTGCTGCTGAGTGAACCGGACCACAGGTTGATGTTCCAGGTGTCGGCGGTACCGAGCGGCGACAGGGAGACGGTGGCGCCGATCGCCGTGGGCAGGATGCCGAACGTCGACTGATGGAACTCGAGGTCGCCCGAGGTCGCGGCGGCCTGGGCATCGAGGGCGCCATGACCGTCGACGAAGGGGTTGCCGACGGGGCCCGGGGTGACCGTCCCGATGAGGCGGGCCTTCACCTGGTTGGGCGTCAGCCCCGGGTTGTCGGCCAGGACCAGGGCGGCAGCACCGGACGTGATGGCGGCACTGAACGACGTACCCGACCCGACCAGGTCGGACGATCCGACATGGGCCGAGGGGAAGCTGTCCGAGATGGTCGAGCCGGGGGCGGCCAGGGACACCACGGAACGTCCGGAGGTCACCAGGTCGGGCTTGACCCAGCCGTCGGGGCTGGTCGGCCCGACGCTGCTGAAGTCGTTCATCTCATCGTCGGTGATGGCCGGCGTGGCCATGTCGTCGAGGGCGCCGACGGTTATGGCCAGCGGATCGTCACCGGGCGAGAGGATGGTGCCGTTGAACGGCCCGCCGTTGCCGGCCGAGGTGACCACTGCGATGCCGGCGTTCCACGCCGCCTCGACGGCCTGGTCCAGCGGATTCAGAACGGTCGAGCCGATCGGCTGGAAGCCGAGCGACATGTTGAGGACGCCGATGTTGTACTGCGCCTTGTGGGTGATGGCCCACACCGCACCCTGGATGACCGTCGCCAGGTCGGTCTGGCCGGAGGCGCCGGCGACCTTGATGGCGACCAGGTTGGCGCCGGGCGCTTCTCCCGAGTACTGACCGCCCGACGAGGCCCCGTTGCCGGCGATCAGTCCGGCGACGAAGGTGCCGTGCCCGAAGTCGTCCTGGAACGGATTGTTCTCACCGGTGAGGTCGACGCCGCCGACCAGCCGGCCCTGGAAATCGGGCAGGTTGTCGATGCCGGTGTCGAGGACGGCAACGGTGACGCCGTGGCCGGTGTCGCCGGCGGCCGCCAACGAGTCGGCGCCCGTCTCCTGGATATAGGCGTCACTCGGGGTGTGCGGGCCGCTCGACTCGACCGTCGACTGCACACTGACGGTCAGGTCCGGGTAGACGGACAGGCCGGGCAGCGATGAAAGGGCCGTCACCAGCGAGGTCGGAACCGACGCCTCGAGGCTGTTGATGACACCGAAGCTCTGGGTGACCGAGCCGCCTTCGCAGAAGATGGCACCGCTCAGGTTGACGCCGGGCAGCCCGGTGACGATCACGGTGGACATCGCCGCGCCGAATTGCGGCCCCGGGCATCCACCACCGCTGGCGTATGCGGCGTCGACGCCCAGACCGCCCACACCGGCGATCGTACCGACGAGCGCAACGAAGGCTGCTACCCCGGCCCAGACGCGCCTGAAGGCCCGCTTCCTTGCGGACGCCGGCCGAGCCTGTTCGCTATGTGGTTCCACTCGCTCCCCCTCCCCGGGTTGCACCACTTCGGTGTATCGGCGTCTGAGGAGGAAATCTTTAGTAGAGATACGCCTATCTTGTCACACTGGGATAGGCCCTTATTCTGAGGTGAGTGATTAGTCCAGATATGACGGGTTAGGACATGGTGTCCAGGATTTCCGCCACGATGTCCGGAGTGGTGTCAGGATGCAGGAACGCGAACCGGGCAACCGTCTCCCCCTCCCATTTGGTCGGGGTGACGAAGCCGATCTGATCGTCTAGCAGTTTTCGTGACCAATTGTCGTAATCCGCTGACGACCATCCGTCCCGCCGGAACAGTACGACTGACAATTCAGGATCGCGCAGCAATGTCAAGGATTTTCTGCCCCTGATCTGATCGGCCGCGTCCCGGGCGGCGTCCAGCCCGGCCTCGACAGCATGCGCGTACGCCTCGGTCCCGTGGACGGCCAACGAGAACCACAGCGCCATCCCGCGTGCCCGGCGGGTCAGGTGGTAGGCGTAGTCGCTCGGGTTCCACTCGTCGGGGGCATCGGTGTGGATGACGTCGAGGTAGCTGGCGTCCTGGGTGTGGACGCCACGGGCCAGGCTCGGATTTCGGTAAATGAGCGACGCACAGTCGAAGGGCGCAAATAACCATTTATGTGGGTCGACGACAATCGAATCGGCCTGCTCTATACCATCGAACTTATTCCGGACAGATGGGGCCAACAGTGCAGCGCCGCCATACGCGCCATCTACGTGAAACCAGAGGCCGCGTGCCCCGGCCACCCGGCCCACTCCGGCCAGGTCGTCCACGATTCCGGCATTGGTGGTGCCAGCAGTTGCGGCCACCCCCACCACGTTCGAGGGGTCGGGGTCGGCCAGCAGCGCAGCCTCCAGCGCCGGTCCGGTCAATCGGTGGTCGTCGGTCCGGATGATCAAAGGATCGACCCCTATGACGGCCAGCGCCTTGCCGATGGACGAGTGGGCCTGATCGCTGACCGCCACCCGCAGCCGGCCGGTCAGCTCCGGGTGCCGGTAGCGGCCGACCTCGCGGGCCACCACCAGGGCCGACAGGTTGCCGGCGCTGCCGCCCGACACGAAACAACCGCCGGCCTGGGCGGGCAGCCCGGCCGCGTCGGCGATCAACCTCAGCACCTGGTTCTCGGCGGCCACCGCGCCGGCCGCCTCCAGCCAGCTGGCCCCCTGCAGCGACGAGCAGGAGACCACCATGTCGAAAAGCAACGATGCCTTGGTCGGCGCCGCCGGGATGAAGGCCAGGAACCGGGGGCTGTCGCACGACACCACCGCCGGCGCCAGGGTGTCGCCGAACACCTTCAGCACGTCCGCCGGATCCTGGCCGGCGGCCGCGATCATCCCCTCCAGCGCCCGGTCGAGCACCCCCTTGTCGCCGGGGAAGTCCAGCGGCACCGGGTCCAGGTTCAGGCGCTCCCGGCAGTAGTCGAACACGAGCGAGATCATCCGCTCGTCGGGGACGAACATGGGATTGTGCACAGCTAGAGCATGCCAGCGGCCGGCTAGCCCCCTACCCGGCTCTCACGCCGGGGAGGCAGGCGGCGAGCGGCGTGACCGCCCGTTGGCTGGCTCCTTTGACCGCGGCAATCGGACAGGCCAGCGGGCGTGTGCAAAGTTGCGGACTATATCAGCAACTTTGCACACACTTCATGAGTTTTGGCCATACGGCCGTCAGCCGTCGCGGCCCCGACCGGCGGTGTACTCGCCGACGGCCCAGAGGTCGGTGACCGTCCGGGGGTCGAACCGGGCCCAGCCACCGTCATCGCCGAGGACCACGGCCACGTCGCGGGGGTTGCGTTGACGGGCGATCCAGCCGCCGTCGAAGGCGACGACCCGGCCCAGGTCCTCCGGACCGTGGCCCAGGTCGGTCAACCGCCGGATCACGTCGGCCGGCAGGTCGGCGACGGCGGCCGGGCGGAAACCGGGGTCGGGGAGGACGCGGATCTCACCCCGATCGACGGCTGCGTTGTGCCGGTCGGTGCGGTTCTTGACGTACACCGCACTGGCCAGGGCCATGCCCACCACCAGGACGGCGACGGTGGCTCCGGCCCGGATGTCTACGGCGAAGACAATGGCGACAAGCAGGAGCGGAGCGACGATCGACGCCGCTCGGGCACCGGGCGCCCAGGCCTGCCACTGGGCCCGGACCGGCGGCAGACGTCCGGGGTAGAGGTCGTCGCGCCGCGGAGGGGAAATCACGCCGAGAAGTGTGGCAGGGTGACCCTCGTGGCCACCACCATCGATCTGAGCGGGAGAGTCGCCCTTGTCACCGGGGCGTCGAGAGGGATCGGCGAGGCGATCGCCCGGAAGCTGGCCGAGAGCGGGGCGTCGGTCATGCTGTCCGCCCGCAAGATCGAGGACCTGGAGAAGGCTTCGTCGGCCATAGACGGCGACACCGCCGTGCATGCCGCCCACGCCGGCCGGGCCGAGGACGCGGCGGCGTGCATCTCGGCCACCATCGACCGCTTCGGCGGTCTCGACATCCTGGTCAACAACGCTGCGACCAACCCGTACTACGGGAAGGTCATCGACATCGACCTGCCCCGTTTCGACAAGACCTTCGAGGTCAACCTGCGCGGCCCGCTGATCTGGATGCAGGAAGCCTGGAGGCAGGTGATGTCCGAGCGGGGCGGCAACGTCATCAACATCTCCTCGGTCGGGGCGTTCAGCCACTCCGGTCCGATCGGCGTCTACGACATGACCAAGGCCGCCCTCATCCACATGACCAAGCACCTGGCCTCCGAACTCGGCCCCAAGGTCCGGGTCAACGCCATTGCCCCCGGGCTGGTCAAGACCGACTTCGCCCGGGCCCTGTGGGAGCCGGCCGGCGAGGACGCCCCCCGGCCGTGGCCAATGAAGCGGATCGGGCAGCCGGACGACATCGCCGGCGCCGCCCTGTATCTGGCCAGCGACCTGGCTTCGTGGGTGACCGGCGAGGTCCTCGCCGTCGACGGCGGCAGCCTGGTCGTCTGAGCGCGACCGGCGGCCGGTCAACCGGGAAACCGGCGGACCGCCGCACAAGACCGGCGACCGGCGACCGGCGACCGGGCAGCCGGCGACCGGGCAGCCGGCGACCGGCGACCGGCGACCGGCGACCGGGCAGCCGGCGACCGGGCAGCCGGCGACCGCGGCGAGCGGTGACCGGCGGAACCGGACCGACCACCGAGCGTCGACCCCTCCTACGTGCTGCCACCGAACTTGGCTGACCGAACGGTTCAACGCCGGCAGCCCGACTGACACAGGGCGTTATGCTCCCAGCGCCAACGGGGCAATTCGTCGAGAGCGTCTGAGTAGAAATGGCCGCAAGCGTCACATCGGGTCGGGTGGGCACGGTCCTGTCCGGCGTTGTCGCCGTGGGGTTGGCAGCCGGGGTGACGGTTTCCTCCCTGGCCCACCACGGCTCGACGGCCTCACAGGTCGGGCTGACGGCCGGCACGGCATGGTTCGCCGATCGGTCATCGGGCGAGGTCAGCCTGCTCGACGGGGCCACGGGTACCCGGGTGAGCGAGCAGAAGGTCGCGGCGCCGGGCGATGACATCACCGTCGTCCAATCCGGCAGTCAGTCGGGCGCCGGCGCCTACATCGTCGACCGCACGACCGGTCAGGCCACCCGGGTCGACGGCGCCACCCTCGAGCCCGGTCACCCGGTCCGGCTCAGTTCCCCAGGCGACCCGAACGTGGCCGTGGTCAGCAACGCCAAAGCCACGTGGGCGGTCGTCCAGGGCGGATCGCTGGCCGAGCAGGTCGACCCGAACTCCCTGGGCACGCTCGGTGCGCCGCACAGCCTGTCGACCACCCAGTCCCCGATCGAAACGCCGGACGGCAGCCTGTGGACCACCGGCGCGGGCGGGTTCGTGTACTCGTTCTCGGGCGGGGTGCCCCGCACCCGGACCCATCCGGTGGCGGGCAACTTCACCCTCGTCCAAGCCGACGATCAGCCGGTCCTCGCCGATCCGTCCACAGGCAAGGTGTACCTCCTGAACCCGTCGAACGGCGCGGTGGCCCGGACCGTCACCTTCGACGCCGCCGGCACCTCACCGATCGTGGCCGGCTCGGGCCGCGCTCCTTATCTCCTGTCGGTGAACCCGTCGGGCGGGGAGCTGCAGGCCACCGACCTGAACACCCACAGCACGGCGGTCGCCGTGATCGGTGACCCGAACACGGGCGGGTCGGGTTACGGGACGCCGGCCATCAGCGGTGATTTCGTGTTCGTGCCCAACTACTCGCAGCAGGCGGTGGTCGTGGCCAAGCTGCAGGACGGGCAGCTCGACGTGCTCGGCCAGGTCGGCGTCGGCGACAAGAACTTCCAGGTCTTCGACTACGACGGCAGCGTGTGGTTCGACGACCCGACCAGTGCGCTGGCCGGCGTCATCACGCCCACCTTCGACGCCATCGAGATCCCCAAGGCGGGCGGCGACGGCGCCGGCCATCGGGTCGGCCACCTGAGCCCGATCAAGTTGGGCAACGGTCACGGCTCGACATCGCCCACGACCCTCGGCTCCCATGGCAAGGGATCGTCATCGGCCACCACGGTGCCCAATGCGCCCCCCGTGACGACGCCCATCTCGACTCCCATCGCCGCGACGCCGGCCGCCACGCCGGCCGGTGGCGGTGGGACCGGCAACTCGAACCAGAACCCGCAGCCTTCGTTCAGTTACTTCCCGACGACCGCCGTTGCCGGCCATCCGGTGACTTTCACCGACACCACCCAGGGACCGCACACGGTGTTCCAGTGGGTGTTCTCATCGGCCGATCCGGGGACCGCGGGCGCCGTCAAGTCGGCGACAGTCACGTGGAAGGATGCCGGGACCTACCAGGTCTCGCTGGTCGTGACCCAGAGCGGGCAGTCGTTCCCGTACCAGACCACGGTCAAAGTAGTGAGCCCGACGCCGCCCACGACCACCCCGACCACTCGCCCGGGTTCCGGTCCGACCACATCGACCACCAACCCGACCACGACCACCTCGTCGTCGACCACGACCACCACCCTGGCGCCGAGCAGCCTGGTCGGCTACCAGGTCGTCGAGAAGGATGACAGTCTGGCGCCCGGGCAGTATCTCGACGATGCCGCCGATTGTCCGGCTGGAGACGTCGTTCTCGGCGGCGGCGCCGCCGTGGTCGGCAACGGGACGGCGAACTTCGACACCGTGATCGAGGAGTCCGATCCCGGGACGCTCGGAGGCAGCACCTACCTCTGGGACGCGGGCATCAAGAACAACTCGTCGTCCACCTACACCATCGGGATATTCGCCGCCTGCGCGCAGGCCCCGCCCGGCTACCAGGTCGTTCAGGCGACGGCCACCGTCAAAGCCAACAGCGTCCTGTCCGGCGCCGCCACCTGTCCCTCTGGCACGCAACTCCTCGGCGGGGGCGCCGCCGTCTTCTTCGACGGGAACGGCGACCACGACACCGTCGTCCAGAAGTCGTGGCCGGACACGACCGGCGACTGGAACAGCGATATCGACAACCTGAGTTCCAGCACCTACACGATCGGTTTCAACGCGGTGTGCGCCAGCCCGCTCGCCGGCTACCAGATAGTGACCCAGGCGGACACGCTGCAATCCGGAAGTTACATACGCGATGTAGCGGCCTGCCCGGGCTCCGAAGTGGTCGCCGGCGGTGGGGAAGGCTACGGGGGGGCCCAGATCCTGGGCGGCGGCCACGGCAGGGTCGTCACCGTCACCTACACGATGATGGAGTCCGAGATCAGCACGCTCAACGGCGGCGACGTCTACCTGGCCTCCGTGGCCGGCGGCGGCAGCGGGTCCGACCCGCTGAACATCTACGCCGTGTGCGTCAACGCCGGCTGAGCGGCACCCCGGCAGCCGGCCCGGGCGCGCGGCCTACGCCTTGCCGACCATGACCTCGGTCGACTTGATCACCGCCGTCACCGGGTCGCCGACGGTCAGGTCCAGGTTCTCGGCCGAGTCCTTGGTGATGGCGGCCACCACCTCCTGGCCCCCTTCCAGCACGATGGTGACGGTGGTCATCACCGCTCCATGGTCGATGGCCGAGATGGTTCCGGGCAGCTGGTTGCGGGCGCTCAGTCTCATGGCGCCACGGTATCGGGGCAGAGTCGGAGCGGCTGTCAGGCGACCTTGGCGTACTCCTGCATCCAGTCGTAGAAGCGCTCCTGGAACTTGGATATGTCGTACACGTCCATGAGCATGCCGGACATGCGCTCCCGCAGCGTGGTGAACCCGGCCCGGCGTTCCGGATCCATCTCCGCATAGGCCTGACCCTCCCGTGCCTGTCCCACCATGCCCTTTGCGCTCTCCAGCTTCGAGGCGATCTCGGTCAACGGGCCGTCGAACCCGCTTCCGCCCCGATCCAGATCAGTGACCAGGTCCAGCATCCTGGCCACGGCGTCAGTGTCGCGTGGACCGAAGATGGGCTCGGTGAACAGCCCGGAGCCCAGGCTGATGATCTCGGTGACCGCCGGGGTGATGCGAGCGCGGAAGGCATCCTCGGATTCACCGACGAAAAATGTCTGACCGATCCCGGATCGTAACCCTCGCTCGGTCAGTTCGGTTCCGTGCTCGGTGCCATCCACGTTGACCGTCAGGAGCAGGTTGTAACTGCCGTCCGGAAGCCCGTCGACATCGATCTCCTCATTGATGGCCCCGGCGCCCGTTTCGGGATAGGTCAGCGTGAGCGTCTTGACCACATCACCCATGCCGTCGGTGATCTCGACCGTATCCTCCCGCTCGTGGAAGTCGGTCTGAGCCTCCCCTTCCCACACGATCTTGAAGGCCTCGCCGGCTTGCGGGAACTCGGGCACGATCTTCAGGGCCGAGATGTTGATGTACACGCTCTCGAAGGAGAAGGCGGTGATCGCCTCTTCGTCGGTGCCCTTGCCGTCGACCCAGTCCTGGAGCGTCCGGCACGAACCGGCCGGGAGGAGCGCCTCACCGGCCAGCAGCTCGGATACATCGACCGGGTGGAGTGCGTACAGATGCTCGAAGTAGCCCTTCGTCGTCTCGTCGAGCCGGGTCCAGTAGTAGGCCAGCTTCTGGACCGGGGTTACTTCCTTGGGCTTGAAGGCGCCAGGCACGTTGGGTCCCTCCAGTGAGAGTGCTTCCGTCGTTCCGCCACTTCTACCGGACGGCCGACCGAAGATCCAGGTCCAACCGGGCAAATACCCGGATTCGCGCCACCAGATCGGGGATGAATGACCGATTTGATCCCATCCGATCCCTAGCACGTCCAGATCCGGCTGCGACCGGCGGCGTTGACGAGCAGGATCGATCCGGCTTCGGAGACCGACACCGTGGCCGTGTCGAGGTCAACGGAGAACCTGTCCGGGAGCGGGGCGTGCGCCCCGGGCTACTGGTCGAGTCCGAGTACCCGGGCTGCGTTCCCGCGCAGGAACTTGGGCCACACCTCTTCTTTCAGCGGGACGGACGGCATCTCCGTCATGATCCGCTCGATCGACAGGCCCATGGGGAAGTACCCGGCGTAGATGAACTTGTCGGCGCCGCGGGTGTTGGCGAAGTCGATGACCGCCTTGGGGTAGTACCGGGGGGCGAAGGCGCTCGTCGAGAAGTGCAGCCCGGGCCACTTGAGCATCAACTTCACAGCCAGATCGGCCCACGGCTCGCAACCGTGGCGGGTGACGAACACCAGCTCCGGGAAGTCGTACATGACCTCGTCGATCAGCTCCACCCGCTGCGGGGCGAACTTGAGCCGGGGCCCGGGCACGCCGGCCGTGCAGAAGATGGGGATGCCCAGCTCCACGCACTTGGCGTAGATGGGATACATCTTCTTGTCGTTGATGGCGACCTGCGGGAAGGTGCCGGCCGGGAAGGCGGTGACCGCCCTCACGTTGTAGGTCTCGTGCAGCCGGACCAGCTTGCGGATGGCCGTCATGCCCTCGTTCGGATCGCACCCGCAGGACGCGATGAAACGATCCGGGTACAGCTCGATGGCCCGTTCGCCCACGCTGTCCTCGCCGCCCAGCCCGATCAGCCCCTTCTCGATGTTCCACCGGTCCATCTGGGCCAGGGTGACGGCGACCGGATCGTCGCTGTCGAGCAGCTGCTTCTCCGGCACCTGCTTGAACATGTACTCGGCCGGGAACTGGAACTCCTCGGTCGACTGGCGGTCCTTGGTCTGGCGGGTGATGAAGGCGTAGGCCTTCTTCATGTCGCCATGGGGAAACCCGATCATGGTGTCGATGATCGGCACATTGCCGGGGAAGGTCACTGTTGCTCCTGTCTGCTGTCTGGGTTCCACTGGACGGATTCGTGCACGACCAGGACGCCCCGGTCGGCGAACGGTTGGGCGTCGGCGAGCGAGCGGCCGAGCACGTCGGTCCACACATCCAACGTGTGCTCGCCGAGCAACGGCGCCGGCCGGGTGATCGGCGCCGGCAGCCGGGTGGCGTGGAAGGCGGGCCCTTCCACCAGGATGTCGCCCAGCACCGGTTGCGCCATCTCGAGGACGTACCCGCGCGCCGCGAAGTGCGGGTCGACCGGCTGGTCGCTCATGTACATCATGTAGCCGGCCGGCACGCCGTGGTCCTGCAGTGTCTGCATGACCTGCTTGTCGTCGCGCCCGGCCGTCCACTCCGACAGGTACCGGTCGATGTCGTCATGGGCGGCCGCCCGTCCGGTGGCGGTGGCCAGTGCCGGGTCCTCCCCCCACGACGGATCGCCCATCGCGGCCAGGAGGCCCCGCCACTGCTCGTCGGTACGGACCGTGATGACGCACCAGCGCTGGTCCCCGGCGCACCGGTAGACGCCCCAGGGCGCGCCCAACGGCGACCGGTTCCCGCCAGGACGGACCGATCCCGGCTCCAGGCTCTCCTGCAGGTAGACCTCGCCCAGCAGGTTGACCGCCATCTCCGCCTGCACGATCTCGACGTGATGGCCGCCCGCCGCCCCTCGGCGCAGCCCGACCAGATGGGCGGCGACGATCATCGCGCCCAGCCGGCCGACGAAATGATCGGGGAAGGCGACGTTCTGCGGCACCGGCTCGTCGCGGTCGGGGAAACTCCAGAGCCAGCTCATACCGCTGGGCAGCTGCGTGTTGGAACCGTAACCCCGCCACGACGACCACGGCCCGTGCCGGCCCATCGTCTGGCTGGACACGATCAAGAGGTCCGGCTGGACCGAGCGGAACCGGTCCACTCCCAGCCCGTAGCCCTCGAGCGTGCCGGGGGTGAGGTTCTCCATCACCACGTCCGCTCCTTTGACCAACTCCATGACCAGATCGCCACCGTCCGGCTGCGTGTAGTCCACCCCAAAGCTGCGGGTCGAGCGGTTCGAGGAGGCGAACACCGAGCCCATCCCGGTGGGACCACCGAGCTGGCGGAAGAGGTCGGGCTTCTTCGGGGTCTCGATGCGGATCACGTCGGCGCCGTACTCGGCCAGCATCCGCCCGATCTCGGGCACCGCCCCGGCCACGCCGAACTCCAGGACCCGCAGGCCCGAGTAGGGCAGGCCGGCCTCGGTGCAACCGTCGCCCTCGACGGGCGGCCGCTCGTCCCATGCAAGGTCGCCCGCCGCGGTCGACCCGGCGGCCGGGGCCGGGGACCGGATCCCGATGCGTTCGTCGTCGACGGTGAAGAACCCGGACGGCACCCGCACCGTGCGGGAACCCATCCGGTGGTCGACGAAAGAGCCCAGGAATGCGAACTGATCGGCCACGAGGGCATCGGCCGGCGTGAGCATCGGCGTGATCGGGATGCCCCGCTTCTGGCCCTCGACGGCGGCCGCCATCATCGCCTGATCGGCGAAGAACTCCTCGAAGACCGGGCGCAGCAACTCCTCGAACGCCCCGAACCGGGCGACCTGGCCGTCCCAGTGGTCCTGCTGCACCAGCTCCGGCTGGATGCCCGCCTCGCCGATCCACGTCCGCAGCTTGCGCCACTCGCCCACCGTCACCATGGCCGGACGCACGAACCCGTCGGCGCAGCGGATGACCGGGTAGACCTTGCCCCCGCCGTCGCGAATCTCGCCGTAGCTGCCCAGCTTGCTGATGACGGAGTAGCTGGTGATCCCCCAGTCGGTGAGCTGGGCGACCGCCTCCATCACGCTCATGTCCAGGTACTGACCCCGCCCGGTGCTGGCCCGGTCCAGGTAGGCGGTGAGGGCGGCCAGGGCGGCGCCGGCACCGACCATGTCATAGGGCAGCGTTCCCGGCGGGAGCACCGGCGGGAGTTCGACCACCCCGGCCCGGAACAGCATCCAGGCCAGTGCCGACATCACCGGGTCGCTGCCCTCGAAGTCCCGGTAGGGACCGCTCTGGCCGAAGTCGGTGACCGACAGCACGATCAGCCGGGGGTGGCGCCGGCTCATCTCCCGGGGGCCGAGGCCGACCTGGGCCAGGCGGCCCGGGCGGGTCGTCTCGATCCAGATGTCGGCCCGGGCCAACAGTCGGTCGACGTCGGTCCGCCCCGCGGTGGTCTCGAGATCGAGCACCACGCTGCGCTTGTTGGTGTTGCGGACCTCGAACCAGCCGCTCCGGCCGTCCACCAGCGGTGGCCGGGCCCGGCTGGATGCGCCGCCGGGCGGCTCCACCCGCACGACGTCGGCGCCCAGATCGGCGAGCAGCCGTCCGGCCAACTCCGCCTTCTCGTCCGCCATGTCGACCACCCGCAATCCGGCCAGTGGGGTAAAAGGAGCAGCCGTCACCGAGCCCCGCCTCCCTCTCCGATCCGAGCCCTACGGCTGATCGTGGCCACCGGGGATCTTGAAGACCCGCAGGGCGTTCTCCCGCAGGAACTTGGGCCAGACCTCGTCGCGGAACGGCACGGCGGGCATGTCCCGGAACTGCCGCTCGAGGGTCAGGCCGGCCGGGAAGTACCCGCAGTAGAACACCTTGTCGGCGCCCCGGGTGTTGGCGAAATCGATGATGTCCTTCGGATAGTGCTTGGGGGCGAACGCACTGGTCATGTAGTGCAGGCCGGGCCACTTCAGCATCAACTTGGCGGCCAGCGCGGTCCACGGCTCGGCCCCGTGCATCATCACCACGGTCAGCTCCGGGAAGTCGTAACAGACCTCGTCGAAGTGCTCGACGTGCTGGGGGGCGAACGGCATGCGGGGCCCGACCACGCCCCCGTTGATGCACATCGGGATGTCCAGCTCCACGCATTTGGCGTAGATGGGATACATCTTCTTGTCGTTGACCGCGACCTGCGGGAAGCAGCCACACGGGAAGCACTGGGCGTAGACGATGTCGTGTTCGGCCTTGGCCCGGTCGAGGTCGCGCAGCGTGTCCATACCCCGGTTGGGATCGACGCTCATGCCCAGGTAGAAGCGCTCCGGGTAGAGCTGCTTGGCCCGTTGCCCCTGCTCGCTCATCCCGACGATCCCGATCTCGATGTTGAACTGGTCCATCTTCTCGACGACCCACTCGACCGGGTCGACCGACGGGTCGACCACGTCGGGCACGTCCTTGAACATGTACTGGGCCGGGAACTCGAACTCGTCGCGGGACTCCTGGTCCTTCAGCAGCGGCCGGAAGAAGTCGTACGTGGCCTTCTTCTGCTCGATGCTGGTGTACGGGAAGCCGATGCCGGGATCGACGATCCGCAGGTCGGTGGGCATGGTCATGGGGATTCCCCTCTCGTCGGTGTGGTGGTTGCGGTCAACGGGCCGGGGCGCGGAACGACCCGTCCTTGTCGATCCGGGGCTCTCCCGGCAAGCCGAGCACCCGTTCGCCGATGATGTTGCGCTGCACCTGTTCGGTGCCGCCGCCGATCCTCGAGCTCCACTGGCTGACGAACTGCAACTGCCATGAGTAGTCCGCCGGGTCGCCGTAGTCCAGGAGAGTGCCTTCGGCCCCGAGGATGGCCATGATCAGGTCCCCGGTCCGGCCCTGGTGACGGGACACGGCCAGCTTCAGTACCGAGCTCTCGGGACCGGGCTGGCGACCCTTGGATACGGCGGTCTGGACCCGCCAACTGAGGTACCTGATGACCTGGAGGCGGATATAGGCCTGCGTCAGCTCCTGGCGCAGAACCGGATCCCGGGACCGACCTCCGGCGGCCAGGGCGGCCAGGCCGGCGAACGGGTCCGACGCCGAGGTCGCCCCGCCGATGAACATGCGCTCGTTCGACAGGGTGGTGATCGTCACCCGCCATCCGTCGTTCGGCGCCCCGACGACGTTGCCCGCCGGGATCCGGACGTCGTTCAGGAACACCTCGTTGAAATGGGAGGCGGCGGTGGCCTGGCGCAGGGGCCGGATCTCGATCCCGGGGGTGCGCATGTCGAGGAGGAAGTAGGTGATGCCCTTGTGTTTCGGGGCATCGAAGTCGGTACGGGCCAGCAGGATCCCCCAGTCGCTGAAATGCGCCGATGAGGTCCAGACCTTCTGGCCGTTGACGACGTACTCGTCGCCGTCCAGGTCGGCTCGGGTCGACAGGCTGGCCAGATCGGACCCCGACCCCGGCTCGGAGAACAGCTGGCACCACACGTCGTCGCCCCGCAGCATGGGGGGTAGGAATCGATCCTGCTGATCGGGCGTCCCGTACGCCATGAGCGTCGGGCCGGCCATGCCGATGCCCTGGGCGAACACCGTGCCGGGCACATCGAAGCGGGCCTGTTCCTGGGCGAAGATCATGGCTTCGACCGCCGTGCCGCCACGGCCCCCGAACGAGCGGGGCCAGGTGATGCCGGCCCAGCCGCCTTCGTAGAGGGTCCGCTGCCATTCCTTCGACCGCTTGACGTGGAGGAGTTCGGCCTCCGGATCGGAGTCGCCGACGCCCTGGGGACCGGGCGCGACCACCTTCAGCTCGGCGTGTTCGGCCAGCCACGAGCAGGCCTGCGCCCGAAACGCCGCCTCGTCGGGCGTATCCTCGAAATCCACGGCCGCTCCCTCCCCAGGCGGACCCGATTGGCCCGCCCTGCTGCGACCCGTCACTTTAGAGGCAGATTCTAAACGCGACAACCGCTCCATGGCTGCGGATCTCTAGTGATATTAGAATCCGGATTCAGCATGACGGCGGTCCCTCACCCCTCCACCATGACGGCCCGGCAGCGCGACCGCCGGGAGCGCCTGCTCGATGCCGGTCTGGCCGCCCTGGCCGGGATCGACTACGACCAGATCCAGGTGAAGGACGTGGCCGACCAGGCCGGGGTCTCGCTGGGCACTCTCTACAACTACTTCGTGTCCAAGGAGCGGTTCTTCGCCGAGGTGCTCGTCCGCTGGGCCGACAGCCTGCCGACCCATGTCAAGCGGCGGCCCCCGGCCCAGGACTCCCCCGTCGGTCGCCTGACCGACACCGTGCACCGGGCGCTGCACGCCTTCGAGCGTCATCCCCAGATGGCCCGCATGGTGAACATCCTCATGATGTCCACCGACCCCTTCGCCGTGGAGCTCATCCAACGCATCGATCGCTCGTCGTCGGACGTGTACATGCAGTCCCTGGCCGGCATCGATCCGGCCCGCTCGCGGCGCATCGTGAACGTCGTCCAGGCCGTCTTCGGGTCCGAGTTGCGGGAGTGGTCCCTCGGCCGCAGCAGCATGAGCGAGGTGTACCAGGAGATCGACGCGACCATTCAGCTACTCCTCGGCTGACAGAACAGCTGTCCTCCGCTACAGTTGATGCCTTGAGGGCAGTTGCATCGAAGAGATTTCCCTCCGGCTCAGAGCGAGCCAGGCCGTGACCCAAGTGATTCAAGGGTTGATACAGGCCAAGAAAGGAGGGGATCGCCCATGGCAACCGGCACCGTGAAATGGTTCAACTCCGAGAAGGGGTTCGGTTTCATCTCCCAAGACGGGGGCGGCCCTGATGTGTTCGTACACTTCAGCGCCATCTCCGGGAACGGCTACCGCAACCTGGAGGAGAACCAGAAGGTCTCTTTCGAGACCACCACTGGCCCTAAGGGCCTCCAGGCCAGCAACGTCACCGCTATCTGAGCGGGACTGACGCGACGAGGGTGGGCGAGATCGATCTCGCCCACCCTCTTGCGCGTCTGACGACCGGTGGGCCGGCCACCCCCATCACCTGGAGGCAGCCGGCCCGGAACTGATCAGGCGAGGGGGCTCCCCACGAGCACCGTCGCCGGCTGGCCCACCTGGTTGGGAGTAACCGTCACGGCCACCCGGTCGGCACCCACGGCGACCATGATCCCGGCCTCGACGGCACCGGCCGGCTGATCGAACGAGTGCGACTGCCACTGCGACCCGTCGGGTGAGAACTGGACAGTGACATTGCCGGACGAGTCGGACGAGGCCAGGGCCAGGCCGAGCGGGCCGAATGAGGCGGACGCTGAACTGTCCGACTGCGCCGTCTTCACCCACTGCCCGCCGACCAGCTGGAACACCTGGGAGCCGGTGCCGACGGAGCCCACGGCGGTCAGATTGCCGCCCACGACGCCCAGGTTCTGGACCCATGAGACGGCCGACGGCAACAGAGAGGTCGGCGTCCAGCTCAGACCGTCGGCCGACTGGTACACGACCGACTGGTCGGGGTTGGTGGAGCTGGCGGCGGCGAAACCGCGACCGTCGGCGATCAGGGTCAGACCGTCGCTCTGGAGGCCGGGCTGACTGTCCACCCTGGTGAAGGTGTGGCCGTCGCTCGAGTGGAAGAAGATGGCGTCGCCCTGCAGTGCGAGGGCGGCGTCATCGCTGATCCCGAGCTGCGCCCATGTGTAGCTGGACGTCACCTGGTAGGCCTGCGCCGGGGGGACCGACGACACCACGGTGCCGTCGGATCCCACGCACGACACCGAGCTGACCTCGCCGCCGGGCGCGTGGGCGCCGGCAACCGTGGTCGGCGAGGCGGCCAGCTTCCTGCGGGCCTGGGCCTGCTGTGCGGCGGTCAGTCCACTCCCCGTCGTGTACGGGGTGGCCGGCCCCGAACTGGAGGACCCGGCCGGGCACACGTCGCCCCGAGCGGCACCGAGAATGTCGATGCCCTGAACGGTCGGAGCCCAGGCCGTCTGCGACGTGGCCCCGGCGACGACCCGGGACAGATCGAGATCGGCCGCCGCACCGACCCCGACGACCACTCCTCCCGGCCCGGCGGCCACCCTGAGCACCTGGTCGTCGACGGTCAGGGCGCCGTCCGGGGCGGTCATCGACACCGGCAGCGGGGCGTCGGTCCACGAGGCGCCCCCATCGGTACTGACGGCAACACCGGCGGCAGGTGAGCCCGAGGTGGCCGGGCCGGTGCCGACGTCGTAGATGCTGTTGCCACTGGCGGCCAGGTCGGCGACCGAGAGGTTCGACGGGGCCGGCACGGCCTGCCAATCGGCGCCGTTGGTCGAACGGTACAGGGCCTGGGCCGGCGGGCCGGAGGTGGGGGTGGCGCCCGGCGCGGTCGACACCGCGTACTGGGCCCCGCCGGTCGGCGCCGTCAGCTGGTACTCCATCAGGAGACCGTCGGTGGCCGACTGCTGGTGCCAGTTCAGCTGGGCGGCGGGTGTGGCACTGCCACTGGTGGCCGGGTCCACCACTCTGGTCGGGTGGTGGGACCCGCCGATCGATGTGACGACGATGCCGGTCGCCGAGCCGGCTACTGCGGCGGCGACCACCGAAGCCGTCACCCGGGCCCGGCGGCGCCGGGACCGGCCCTGGGCCGACACCGAATCGAGGTCGCCCCCGGGTATGTCGATGCGGCCGGCCCGGTCGCGAATGAGGTCGTACAAGTGCCGATCGAGGTCAGCCATTGTTGGCATCCTTTCCAAGGTGGGAGAGACGTTCTGACAGGAGACGGTTGGCCCGGAACAGGCGGCTCTTGACCGTTCCCGGTCGGGTGGAGAGTGCTTCGGCCGTCTCGGCTTCGGAGAAACCGAGGATGTAGCGGCACACCACGACGGCCCGCTGCCGGATGTCGAGCTCGGCGAGGGCCCGCATGACGTCCGGTTCCGCGGCGGTGGGCGGGTCGACAACCCCTTCGACCGGACCGCCGATGGCCCGGGCCCGCCGCCGCTTGCGCAGTACCGATGTGGCCCAGTTCAGCGACACCCGGTAGACCCATCCCCCGGGGTTGTCGAGCTGACTGACCCGGGTCCACCGCTGGAAGGCGCGCACCATGCCTTCGTCCACGGCCTCGACGGCCAGATCGCGGTCGCCCAGGGTCACCGTGAGGGCCCGGGCCAGAGGCTCCCGGGTCTCGGCGTAGAACGAGGCGAACACCTGGCTCCGCATGACCCGGACCGAGAGCGCCTGGTCATCGTGCGAAGTCTCCTGCGGGGGTGAGATCACGCCCCGTACACGCTGATCCCCCTTTCTAGGTTCCATCCGGCGCCCCCCGCCCGAGCACGCCTCGCGCCGCGGCATCGGTCGGATCGATACGCAGGGCCGCTTCGGCCGCCGCTCGGGCGGCCGCCGGTCGGCCTTGCTGCAGGTAGACGAGGGCCAGGTCGGCTGACGGCTCCGGGCTGTGCGGCGCGAGCCACACCGCCTGCTGCAGAACGTCGGCGGCCGCCGCCAGGCGGCCGTCGTGGGTGTCGACCACGCCGGCCACCAGCAGGATCGAGGGGTCCCGACGGTTGGTTGGCATCAGATGGGCCACGAAGCCGGCGCATCGGCTCCAGTCCGGACCGGCACCGGTCAGCTCCGCCCGGGCCAACAGGTACTGGGCCTCCTGCCGGCGGGCCACCGGATCGGCGGGAGATATCAACAGGGCGGCGGTCAGCTGCTGCTGGGCGGCGACGAGAGCCAGACCGCCGGCCGACTCGTCGATCTGGACCGCCGCCAGCCTCAGCACGAGGTTGCCAGGATCCAAGTCCACCGCCCGGTTCGCCTCGACCTGGGCCTGCGGCGCGCCGGCCGGGAGGGACAAAGCAGTTCTCATCCGATCATCGGCCACCACTGAGCGGATTCCGAACACACCGAGGACGAAAGCGCCGAAGACGAAGGCGGCGGCCGCCAGGGGCGGGGTGGCCAGCTCGCCCACTTCGTCGGGCCCGGCGGTGTGGGCGACGACCAGACCGGCCAGCAACCAGAACGTCGGTTCCACCTCGGCCAGAGGGAACAGGAACAACGAACCGGTCACATAGGCGACCAGCCCGACCGCCACCCCGGTCAACCAGGCCGGAGCCGTCCTCAGGGCACGCCGCACGAACACCGACACACAACCGAGCACCAGCAGGTACACCACCGCTCCGGGGAGACCGACCGTCGCGGCGATGTCCAGCAGGCTGTCGTGGGCCCGGTCGGGCAGGGGGTCGAGGCTGTAGCGGCGCACATAGGAGGCGCTGACATGGTCGACGAAGCCGATCCGGTATCCCTCCGGGCCGACCCCGGTCAGCGGGTGCCCGCCGATCACCTGGACGGCGGTCCCCCACTCCGACCACCGCGACGTGCCTCCGGCCTGGCCGGAGTCGAAGAGGGCCGGTACCCGGCCGGCCGTTCCCGAGGCCACCGCCAGGCCGACCACGGCACCTACGATCAGTCCGGCGACCAGAGCGGAGCGGGCCATCCGGCCCCTGAGCAAACCGGCGAACGCGCCCCGGCGGCAGTAGGCCATCACGCCGGCCGCGACCACCACCCCGAGCCAGGCGGCTCGGGCGCCCGACCCGATCAGCGCGGCGAGGGACAGCCCGGCGCCGGCGGCGGCCAGCACCCGCGACCGGGCCGACCAGGTCCGGTCGACCGCCACCCCGATGGCGACGGGCAGCAGGAGGGCCTCGGCCGCGCCCAGGTACGAGGCGTTGCCCAGCGGGCCGACCAGGCGGTCGCCGGCCACGGGGAACGGGTGCCACCCGGCCTCCTCCGCCACCGACCACAGGCCCGAGACCGTGGCCACGCCGACGGCGACGGCAACCAGTTGGCGGGCCGCCCGGCGATCGCGCAGCTGCTGGCCGGCGATGAACAGGCCGAAGCACATGATCCAGGTGAGCGCACCGAAATGGCGCTGGGGCGTTCCCGTCCAGGCCTGGGTCGGGTCGACACCGAAGGCGGCGGCCAGGGTCACGAGGACCAGGAAAGCGACCCACGCCCACGCCGCCCGCCGGGCCAGGCGCAACCGGCCGGCGGCCAGCACGGTGGCGCCGGCCAGGAGGCCGGCTATCACCTCCGCCGACCACTTGGCCGGCCCGAACGGGTTCCAGCCGAACGGGTCCACGACCATCACCCCGGCGACGATCACCAGCCCCAGCGTCACGGCCGGACCGGAGATCGAAAATCTGCCCGGCGGTCCGGGGGCGGCAGCCTGGTCCGGCCGGGCACCGGGGAGGCAGCCGGGGGCGGCACTACGGAGGTGGTCGGGGCCGGCACCTGGGAGGTGGTCGGGGCCGGCACCGGGGAGGCCACCAAGATCGGCGCCGGAGCGGCGGCCGGACGCAGCAGTGGTCACGCCACTACACGCTAGAGTCGGCCGTTCGGTTCCCTGCCGCCATCGGCGCCACGGTTACCGGCGAGAAACAGATCGCCACCTGCTACGAGGGTGATGGCCGTGAGCGTATGCGGCGGCTTCTCTGTGGCTCGCCCATACCTGGTCCCGATCTGAGACCGATTGTGTCCTGCCTTACCCACCCCATGGCCCGACGTAACTGTTGGGCCAAGACCTCGGCCGGGGTCTCCACCTAAGCCGGCGCAAATAGACAGGCCGGATTTCCGGAGAACGTTTGGACCGGACCTAGCAAGGGGAACACTCAACACATCACCATTCAGCAACCAAATGGTTTTAGAAGGAGTTCACCATGTTGATGGATATCTTGATTGCCCTAGTGATTACGGCGGTGGCGATTGTGCTCGGAGTGGTCGTGCATCCGCTGCTGTTCTTCATCGTCGCCCTAGCCATCGTGTGGCTCGTGGCCCGGCATGGGTCCGGTCGGGGAGCCCGAATATAGCTCGGACCGACAGGTCATTTGACCAGCGATCAGCGGCCCCGAAAGGGGCCGCTTTTCGCGTTCATGGTCAGTTTTGAATCAGCGGCCGAGGCCAGTCAGATCAGACCCAGATCAACCGCCCAGTTCAGGTTCTGCCGGGCTGATCCGATATGGGCGATATGGACCTCGTGGCCTTCTCCCTGGTTGGGCGCCCCGTAGACGATCGGCCCGGAGCCGCCGGCCTCGGCATCGGCGGCCAACCGGTCCAGTTCCTGCCAGTAGGCGATCTCGTCCGCCGTCGGGCTGAAGATCTGGTTGACGATGGGCACGTGGGCGGACGCCCCCAGCATCATGCCGAAGTACCCAAGATCGCGCAGCTCGGTGGCCCAACGCCGGAGCCCGTCCACATCGTCGGTATCGCCGCCCCACATCCCGCTGATCGGGTAACGGATACCGGCTGATCGGGCGTCGATCAGGACCTTCGAGCGTAGGAAAAGGGTCTCGCGACCCTCGGCGGACCACCGGTAGCCGATCGCCTGGTGGATGTCGCCGAACCTCGATACCGCCCCACCCATGTAGCGGACCCGCGGCGACGCGACGGCGATCTCATAGGCGAGGCGGAGGCTGTCGGCCGTCTCCAGGATCGGGTATATCGCCGTTGAGCCGGCCGGCAGCCCCATCTCTGCCTCCGTGCAGGTCAACAGACCGTCCATCCGGTAGACGTCCGCAGGGCCGTACACCTTGGGCAGCAGAACCCCGGTGAGGTGGGGGCCCATCACGGCCCGCAGGTCCTTCAGGGTCTGCCCGGAGGCGGGCGGCTGCACCCGGGCGAACCACCTGACCGGTGCGCCGGCAGCGGCGTCTCCATCGAGGAAGGCCCGCACCCCGGCCCGGGCCTTGTCCCGTTCGACCTCCGGGAACGGCGTCCGGGGCTCCTCCAGGTCGATCATCACTGCGTCTGCACCGTGGTTCATCGAGTTGGCCAGCCGGTCCAGGTTGCTGCCGGGCACGAACAGCAGGGTCCGGATCGGCTTGGCGTCGGCCTTGCCCAGAGCGGCGCCCACCGCCGACCCATCCGTATTGGTTCCCATGTCGGCTCCCCCGTTGATGAACGCTGTCGAACACGATCTTGGTCGATCTGATCGAGCGGCGCGCTACGGTCCAACTGTCCGTCCGGGTCGTAGGGGGTTCGATTGACCGGCACATCCGTAATGACCGCCGCCCAGGTGCACGACCGCCTCACCCATCCGGTGGTCGATGCCGACGGCCACTTCATGGAGCTCATGCCCCTGCTCGACGACGCCATCGTCGCCGATCTCGAGGAGACCGGGGGGCGTGACCTCCGGGACCGGTACCTGTCGTCTCCCATCCGGGCGTTCGACACCGTACAGTTCCAGGCCGACCGCACCGACCCGGCCGTCCGGAGCGCCTGGCGGGGCATGTCGGCGTGGTGGGGCAACCCGGTGGCCGACGCCCGCGAGCGGGCAACCGCCCACCTGCCCCGGCTCATGTACGAGCGGCTGGACGAGATCGGGGTGGACGTGATGCTCACCTATCCGTCGTGGTCGCTCGGGTTCATCGCCGGCCCGGAGTCCGAGTTGCGGGCGCCGGTGTGCCGGGCCGTCAACCGTTACACGGCCCGGCTGTTCGCCCCCTACCGTGACCGTCTCCGGCCGGCCGCCCTCATCCCGATGGACGACCCGGTATCGGCGGCGGCCGAGATCGATTACGCCGTGGGCCAACTCGGTCATTCGCTGGTCCTGCTGTCGGGCTACGCGACCCGGCAGGTCGAGGGCGCGTCCGGACCACTCGGCATCCGGCTGGACATGTTCGGGATGGACAGCGAGGCCGATTACGACCCGGTGTGGGAAGCCTGCGTGCGTAACCGGGTGGCGCCCGTCTTCCACAGCTCGCTGCAGTCGACCCACCCGGCCCGTTCCGTGTCCAACTACGTGTACAACCACATCGGCGGCCTGGCCCACGCCCACGAGGCCCTGTGCAAGGCGCTGTTCATGGGCGGGGTCTACCGCCGGTTCCCGAGCCTCCGCTTCGGCTTCCTGGAGGGCGGGGTCATGTGGGGGGCCAGCCTGCTCGCCGATCTGGTGGGGCACTGGGAGAAGCGCGGTGCGCACGCGATCGACACCCTGGATCCGGAACGGCTGGACGTCTCGGCCGTGATGGCGCTGGTCGGGCAGTTCGGCACCGACGAGATGGCGGCCAACTCCGATCGGTTGCAGGAATGGCTGGACCGCCGACCCGGCCGACCGGCGCAGACCGACGAGTTCGCAGCCGCCGCCGTGTCGTCACCGGAAGACATAATCCAGGCGCTGGCCGAACGGTCCTTCTTCGGCTGCGAGGCCGACGACCCTCTGGTGCCGCTCGCCTTCGGGCTGAGGGTGGCCCACCGCCCGGCGGACCTGCAGCCGATGCTCGGCACCGATGTCGGCCACTGGGACGCCCCGGTCATGTCCGACGTCCTCCCCGAGGCGTACGAGGCGGTCGACGAGGGTCGCATGGACGACGACCAGATGCGCGCCTTCGTATTCGGGAACGCGGTGCGACTGCACGGTGGGGCCAACCCGTCGTTCTTCGATGGAACGGTCTGTGAGAAAGCGGCCCATGACCTGCTCACCTCGTGAGCCGGATGCCGTCGCTTCCGGTACTCCGGAATAGGCCCGGGTGACCCACTCGTTGCACCAGATATGAGCGCTGGACACACGATCAGGATCGCCCCCACCGAGTCCCATGTCGAAGTCCACCTGGACGGAACCCGGCTGGCATCGAGCGACCGGGCACTGAGGCTGGACGAGACCGGCCTGCCCCCGCGGTACTACCTACCGAGGGAGGACGTGGCGATGGGCAGCCTCCGGAGCACGTCGTTCCAGACCAACTGCCCGTTCAAGGGCGACGCCTCCTACTTCTCCGTGGAGATCGACGGCCGCACCCACGACGGCATCGCCTGGTCCTACGAAGTACCCAAGCCGGCCGCCTCCGACATAGCCGGGTTCCTGTCCTTCTATCCCGACCGGGCGCAGGTCACCGTAGGCGGCGACGCGGTCGCCTGAACCGCCGCCCGGGTAGCCGGCACCGGCGCTCGTCAGCCTGCGGAGAGGACCTGCTCGATCCGCTCGAGCGTGGCGGCCATGTTCTCCGCCGTCTTCTTGGCCGCCGACCGGACCATGGGCCGGGTCAGGGACGATTCCCGGCTGATGTCCCAACTCTCGGTCACCTTGGTGCCGGCGTCGACCTCTTCGAGCCGGTAGCGCCAGATCCGGCCGCCGACCATACGGCCCAGGCGGGTCGGGCCGGTTGTCTGCCAGGCGATGAGGCGGGGCTCGTCGAACTCGATGACGGTGCTCTCCATGGCGTACGGCACGCCCATCTTCATCGACATACCGAAGCGACTGCCCAACCCGAGCCGCTTGCCCCCGTCGCCGGCCCGGGGGTCGCGAACCGTCCCGGAGCCGTCGATCTGGCGGTGCCGGGCCGGATCGGCCAACAGGTCGAAGATCGCTCGAGCGGGCGCCGGAATGACCCGGTCCACACTCACCACATCGCGGCTGCCGGTCATGGGCGGTGACACTAACGCGCCGGCGGTGGCGGCGGCCGGCGGGGCGGAGCCCCCGGGGCCGGTGGCCGATTCGCCCGTCGCCAACGGGCGGGCGGAATGGTGCGGACCCGTCAGGCCGACAGCGCGGCCAGCTCGGTCTTCTCGGCCTCGGTGAAGTCGGTGTGGGTGTCGACGGCGAGGGACTGGACGACATCGGAGATCTCGAAGCCGAAGACGGCGTCAGGCAGATCCCGGGGGAACACGCGGAGGATCAGATCGGAGATCGTGGATCCGATCGCTTCCACCGCCTTGTCGTAGAGGTCCTTGGCCCCTTCGACCAGACCCTTCTCCACGAGGGTCCGCATGCCCTCGACGGCGTGCTTCTCCCAGTCGTCGCAGACGTTCTTGACCTTGTCCTTCAACTCGTCCCAGATCAGTTCGAGCCGGCCTCCGGCGCTGAGCCAGGACTCCTTGAGCTGCTGGATCTCCTCCGGTGAAGGTGTCCCCTGCGACCGCGCCTCCTCGAGGGCCTTGCCGAGCTCGTCGTCCAGCTTGGTCACGTACTTGATCTGGTTGTCGATGGTCGCGTCGAACACGCCCTTCACCGGCTCGAAGCCCTTCCACAGCCACTCGCCGACATACGGGACCATCTGGACCAGTTCGGCCAGATTGAATCCGGCGCCCACCCAGTCCTTGATCTTGTGCAGGTTGGCCAGGTAGGTGGCGTAGGGGCTCATCTCTCCGAGTAGCGCATCCAGATCCGAGTCGTCGCTGGTGGCGTTGACGCCGATGTGACCTTCCTTGACCACGTCGACCAACCCGTTGACGGCCACCTTGAGGACGGTGATCTTGCTCTCGGATATAAGGCCGAGGCTCAGCGTGCTCACCCACCACGACACGTTGGTGGCGATGGATTCCGTCGTCTTCTTTACCGATTCGTAAGTGGCGCCGTAACCCTCCTCGGAGGCCATCTGCAGGCGGGCGATGACGTCCCGACAGGTAGACGTCAGCTTCTCGACGATCTCCGTCTGGATCTCGACGGCCCGGTCGTCGGCCGCTTTCATCCGCTTGGCCAACGCCGGAAGCAGGTTCTCGGCCAATTCTTTGAGCTCACCGGCCCGCCGCTCGAGTTCGGCGCCGCCCGACGACGTGCCCTTCCCCTGCTGGGCCCGCCACTCCTTGATCTCGCTACGCAGGCCGGCCAGCTCCTGCTCACGGGCCTTGATCTCACCCAGCGCCTCCTCGGCGTCGGCGCTGTTCTTCTCGATGTCGGGGAGAAGGGCCATGGGCAGATCACCGACGAGGTCCGGCACCCGTTCGGCCAACCCGGTCAATCCCGCCGAGAAGGTGTGCTGGGTGTCGATGACGGCGGTCATCTCGCTGCGCGACGACAGCAACTGCTCCTGCCACAGGAGGACGAACTCCTCGGCGTCGGCCATCGACTCGGGCGTGGGGATCACGGGCAGGCCGGCCATCCCCTCCATCTGCTCGGTCGCCTGCCGGATCAGCTCGTCGGGGTACCGCTGCAGCTTGCGGTCCACGAATCCCCGCTTGAGCGGTGTCTCCGCCTCGGCCCGCCTGGTGAGCAGGACGATGATCTCCTGCAGCTGACGGTCTTCTTCAGTGCCCATGTAAGTGCCCCCTACTGGTCCTCGCCCTGCCCGCCAAGATAGTCAGGCCGGCCGGCCCCAGCAGATCGGTCCGGTCCGCCCGGTCGATGTTGACCAAACGCCTAACAAAAAACTAGTTTGGGGTGAGGCGCTCGCGAGGGAGGGATGCTCTATGGAGGCAGCACGTGATCTGCCGCTGATCATCAGCGTGGACGACCATGTGGTCGAGCCCCCGCACATGTTCGAGGGCCGGCTGCCGAAGAGGCTGCAGGAGCGCGCCCCGCGGGTAGAGCGGGGTCTTCTCGGCGCCGGCCTCACCCCGCAGACCTCCAAGCAACTGGTCCTCCGCGACGACGGGGACCCTGGGGACTACTGGGTCTACGAGGGCAAGTCGATGCCGCTCTTCCGGCATTCGGCGGCGTCGGGTCTCGACCGCAATGACATCGACCGCGGGCCGGTGACCTTCGAGGCGATGCGGCCCGGGTGCTACGACCCGGCCGCCCGCCTGCTCGACATGGACCTCAACCATGTCGAGGCTTCCCTCTGCTTCCCGACGATGCCCCGCTTCTGCGGCCAGACGTTCTACGAGGCGGACGACAAGGAACTGGGCCTGGCCTGCGTGCGGGCGTTCAACGACTGGATGGTCGACGAGTGGTGCGGCGCCAGCGGCGGCCGCCTGATCCCGCTCTGCCTGATTCCTCTGTGGGACCCTGACATGGCCGCCGCCGAGGTGCGGCGCAATGCGGCGCGGGGCGTGCACGCCGTGGCGTTCAGCGAGATTCCCCCGTTCCTCGGGTTGCCCAGCGTTCATGACGCCAGTCGCCACTGGGATCCGTTTCTGGCCGCCTGCGCCGAGACGGACACCACGGTCTGTATGCACATCGGCTCGGCGACCAAGCTGTTCACGACGTCGGACGACGCGCCCAGTGCAGTCGCCTTCACCCTCACGTTCAACAATGCAATGGCGTCGCTCGCCGACTTCCTGTTCTCCGGGACCTTGGCCCGCTTCCCACAGCTCAAGCTGGCCTACTCCGAAGCCCAGATCGGGTGGCTCCCTTACGTGCTCGAACGGGCGGATGACGTGTGGGGTCGCTACGGCAAGGCCGGCGGCATCACCGCCGTTCTCGACCAGCCGCCGTCGGAGTACTTCCGTCGGCAGGTGTACGGCTGCTTCTTCAAGGACCAGCACGGTCTCGACTCGCTGGACAGGATCGGCGCCGACAACATCACCTTCGAGACGGACTACCCGCACGGCGACTCCACCTGGCCCGACACGAAAGCGGTCGCCGAGGAGATGTTCGCCTCGTTGGATGACGAGACCGTGTACAAGATCGTACGGGGCAACGCGATCCGCATGCTGTCCCTGGACTTCGACCGCGAACGGGTGTGACCGATCCGGCCACGGCCTCGCCGCCCGGCCACCTGACCGTCCTCGACCGCTTCCGCCTCGACGGTCGGGTGGCGGTCGTCACCGGGGCGTCATCCGGCCTCGGTGCCGTTACCGCGGTCGCCCTGGCCGAGGCGGGAGCCGACGTGGCGCTCGGCGCCCGGCGCCGGGAGGGCCTGGAGCGAACGGCTGCCCAGGTGGAAGTGACCGGGCGCCGGGCCGTGGTCCAGGAGACCGACGTGAGCGATCCGGAGGCCTGCCAGGCGCTGGTCGAAGCCGCAGTGGCCCGGTTCGGGCGCCTCGACATACTGGTCAACAACGCGGCCGTCGCCCACGCCAAGCCGGCCGCCAAGGAGACGGCTGACGAGTTCCGGGCCGTGATCGACGTCAACCTGAACGGCTCCTACTGGATGGCCCAGGCCGCCGCCCGCCGGATGGGCACCGGCGGTTCGATCATCAACGTCTCCAGCGTGGTCTCCTCGGTATCGGTCGGCCTGCCCCAAGCCGCCTACGCAGCGTCCAAGGCCGGGTTGTCCGGTCTGACCCGTGACCTGGCCATGCAGTGGACAGGCCGCAAGGGCATACGGGTGAACGCTGTCGCGCCCGGCTTCTTCCTGTCGGACATCGGGCGGGGCGATCTGCAGATGGGTTTCTTCGAGGAGCAAACCCGGGCGACGCCGATCGGGCGCCCGGCGGAGATCGCCGAGGTGGCCGCCGTGATCGTGTTCCTGGCGTCCGACGCGGCCAGCTACATCACCGGCGCGACCATCCCGGTGGACGGCGGCATGTCGGTGGCGCGACCCGGCTGACGGAACCCCGATCCGGCCGACGGTGCCCAACGACCGGCCTCCGGGTTCAGCGGGTCAGCAGCAGGCAGCCCATCCGGTGACCGCCCCCGGCGGTGACGACGGCCACCTCGGCGCCGGGCACCTGACGGGCCCCGGCCTGGCCCCGCAGCTGCGTGACCGCCTCGTGCAGGACCCAGTAGCCGTGCAGGCGACCGGCCGACAACTGACCGCCGTAGGTGTTGAGGGGCAACTGGCCACCCAGGCTGATCCGCTGCCCTCCCTCGATGAAGGGGCCGCTCTCGCCCATCCCGCAGAATCCCAGGGCCTCTATCCAGGTCATGGTCAGGAAGGTGAACCCGTCGTATATCTCGGCCACATCCACATCGGCCGGGGTCAGATCGGTCCGGGACCACATCTGGGTGGCGGCATCGGTGGCCGCCATGCCCGGATAGGCGTCGCGGTACTCCCAGCTCATCTGCCCGTGGATGGCGCAGCCGAGGGCCTCGAAACGGATGGCGGGAGACGGGCAGGCGGCGGCGTGCTCGGCCCGGGAGATGACGAATGCGGCCGCCCCGTCGACGGGCAGGTCGCAGTCGAACAGGCCGAGAGGTTCGGCGATCCAGCGGGCCGAGAGGTAGTCGTCCATCGTCATCGGCGACCGCTTGACCGCCTTTTCATTGAGGGCGGCATGGCGGCGGGCGACCAGAGCGATCTGCGCCATCTGCTCGCGCGTGGTGCCGTACTCGTACATGTGGCGGCGGGCGTAGCGGGCAACGAGCGATGACGCGGCAAAGTCGAAGTACGGGAGGTTCCACGACCATTCGCCGGAGGCGGATGGCAGCTCGCCGGACATCATGCTGACGGAGCGGTAGACGAGCACGTGGTGGCACAGGCCTGTGGCGACAGCCATGCAGGCGTCGATCACGAACCTCAGGTGCCCGCCGGATCCCTCCGGCCCCGACGTCCCGATCCATGACATCCGGGCGCCCAGGGCCTCCTTGACCTCGATCGTGGGGGCGTCTCCCATCGTGGCCAGGCCATCGATGTCGGCGACGGTCAGGCCGGCGTCGGCGATGGCCGCCTGGGCCGCTTCGATGGCCAGTTCCAGACTGGGCCGGCCCAGGTGACGTCCGATCTCCGACAGGCCGATGCCGGAGATGACGGCGCGGCGCTCGAGCTGGTCGGTCACCCGCGCATCTCGGCCAGCTCGCGCTCCACGCCCTTCAGGAACCGCTCGCCGTTGGGCAGTAACCAGAAGCGGTTGGTGAGGATGGCGTCCACGATCATCGGGGCTACGTCGTCGGGGGCGATCCCGGCATCGGTGGCGGCGTTGACCTGGTCCAGGACGGCCCGGATCTCGGACGGTAGCTCCCGGTCGGCCCGGGGCACGCCGTCGGGCCCGTTGGTGGCCAGTTGTGTGGTGATGGCGGAGGCCACGGCACCGGGGCAGACGCAGGTGACCCCGATCGGGGCGGCCCGCAGAGCCAGGTCGGCTCTGAGCGCCTTGGAGAAGCCGACCAGGCCGTGCTTGGACGCGCCGTACGGCCCGTGGCCGGCCGGTACCCCGAGCAGGCCGCCCACCGAGGCCACGTTGACCACGTGGCCCTCCGGTTGCTCCATCATCACCGGGAGGAGGCGGTTGACCAGGCGGATCGGTGACAGGAGGTTGACCTTCATCACCCAGTCCCATTCCTCGTGGTCGAGTTGCCACGAGTAGCCGGGCGCGAACACCCCGGCATTGTTGACGACCACGTGCACCGTGCCGAAGCGGGCGATGGTGGCGTCGACGATCCGGTCGATGGCGTCGGGATGGGCCAGGTCGGCACAGACGCCGATGGCCTCCCCGCCTGTCCCGGTGACGGCGGCATCGAGGCGGTCCTGGTTCTGGCTGACCAGCACCACCCGCATCCCGCGACGGGACAGATCGGCGGCAAGTGACCGGCCGATACCGGTGCTGGCGCCGGTGACGATGGCAACCCGTCCGTCGAGCCTGTCCATGCGACTCCTCAGTTGCCCTTCCACTCCGGCGCACGCTTCGACTTGAACGCGTCCACCGCCTCCAGCAGATCCTCCGAGCCGAAGGTGATGGCCTCCAGGTAGAAGGAGGTGTCGAGCACCTCATCGGCCCTCGCCATCATGACCTTGTTGAGAGCCCGTTTGGTGACCTGCACGGCGATCGGCGGCAGCGACGCCATCCGCAGGGCCAGGGCCACGGCCGCCGGGCCGACTTCATCGCGGGTGTCGACCAGGTCGGTGACCACGCCCAGCTGGTAGGCCATTTCAGCCGTCATCGGGTCGCCGGTGAGCAGGTGGCGCTTGGCCCGGACCATGCTCATGACACTCGGCCACACCACGCAACCCCCGTCACCGGCGGCCAGGCCCATCACGACGTGGGGATCGGAGAACTCGACATCGGGCGCGGAGACCACCGCGTCGGCGGCCAGGACGAGCGACGTCCCCAGGCCATAGGAGTTGGCGTGCAGGCCGACGACCAGCGGCTTGGGGAAGTCGGCGACGGCGCGAAAGAGGCGCCGGCCCTCGTCGATCAGGGACAGGCGACGGGCGATGCTCTTGGATGCGTCGAGCATGACCTCGGTGTCGCCGCCGGCCGAGAACACCCGGCCGGTCGAGAGCAACACCACAGCCCGGACCTCGTCGTCGCCGCCCAGATCGGTGAGGACCCGGGTCAGTTCGCGGTGGAGCACCATGTCGAAACGGTTGAGCAGCTCAGGTCGGCTCAGTTCGACGCGGCCGATTCCGTCGCCCACCTCTACCTCGAATGTCGTCCAGTCGGTCATGCTCGCCCCACCCTTTCTGTCGTCGGCTCGGTGATGTATTCGTCGAGGGCGGCATGGCGCAGCCGGTGCCACGTGTCCACGACCCGCCACGGATTGTTGACGACCACCCGGCCCCGGCTGTTGCGGTAGTAGGTGGTCAGGCGGGGGTGGGTCCAGATCATCCGGCTGTGGGCCTCGTCCACCTCCCGGTTGTAGGCCTCGTGCAGATCCGGGCGCGGCTCGAGGGTGCCGATCCCCTGTTCGACCATGGCCTGGAGCAGCTGGACGATGTAGTCCACCTGCGACTCCGACCAGGCGAGGAAGCTGCCGCCCGACCCGTTGGTGTTGGGGCCGTACACGAAGAACAGGTTCGGGAAGTTCGGCGTGCAGATGCCGAGGTAGGCCTTGGCATTGTCATCCTCCCAGTAGTCGCGCAGCTCGATGCCGTCTCGCCCCCGCAGCTCCATCGGCAGCAGGAACCGGGTGGCCTCGAACCCGGTGGAGTAGACGATCACATCAGCCGGCCGTTCGACCCCGGACTTGCCGACCAGACCGCCGGGGGTGATGGCCACCACCTCCTCGGCGAACAGCTCGACGTGCGGTTGCCTGAGGGCGGCGTACCACCCGTTGTCGATCAGCATGCGCTTGCCCCACGGCGGGTAGTCCGGCAGGCATTTCTCCTGCAGATCGGGCCGGCCGTCCAGCTCCTTCATGAGGTACTCGGTGTACATGCGGCGGTGGCGGTCATTGACGGCGCTGATGGTGTGCTCGAAATCGGGCCAGTCGGGATCGATCTGGAGCGTCGGGTGGAGCTTGTCGTTGAACGTCCAGGCGAGGGAGAACCGGTACCACGCGTAGTAGAAGGGAACGTTCTCCATCATCCAGTGGACGGGCGCCGGCACCGGCTCGAAGTAGTTCGAAACCGGGGACACCCAGCCGGGCGAGCGCTGGAAGACATCGATCGATTCGGCCCGGTCGACGATGGCCGGCAGGATCTGCATCGAGCTGGCTCCGGTCCCGACCAGCGCCACCCGCTTACCGGTGACGTCCAGATCGTCGGGCCACCGGGCGGAGTGGAACACGGCCCCCTCGAAGTCCGCCATCCCGGGCAGGTCCGGCGTCTTCGGCTGGCTGAAGACCCCGACCGAACTGATCACCGCCCGGGCCTCGATCGTCTCCTCGTGGCCCTCGGCGTCCGTGGTCCGGAGGAACCAACGCTGCTTCGATTCATTGAATTCGCCGCCCCGGACCTCGACGCCGTAACGGATTTTGCCGGCCAGGTCGTAGTGGTCGATCAGATCGTCGACGTAGGCGACCAGCTCGTCGCGCTTGGCGAAGTAGGTCGACCAGTTACGGGGAAAGAACGAGAAGGAGTACAGGTAGCTCGGCGTGTCGACGCCCGCGCCTGGATAGTGGTTGGCCCACCAGACCCCGCCCGCGTGGTCGAAGCGCTCGAGGACGACGTAGGGGATTCCGGCCTCCTCGAGCCGGATGGCCGACATCAGACCGCCCAGGCCGGCACCGATGACCACCACCCGGAAGTCGTCGGGGACCGGGCACGGCGCCACGTTCCGCTGGGCGGCGAAACCCATCTGGACCGCCATCATGGGCTCGTACTCGGGGGGCACCTCCTCGCTGACGACCAGGCTCATCATCAGCTTCATGAGCTCGCCGCTCGGGTTCGGCACCGCGGCCGGGGTGCCCGTCGCCCATTTCGAGATGGCCAGGTGGGCCTCGGCCCGGATCTCATCGGCGATGGCGTCCGGGAACCCGCCGGAGTCGTTGGGATCCATGCCGAAGCGGCGGGAGGGTCGGTACGGGTCCTCCAGCCAGCGCCGGTCGCCGGTGAGCTGGAACAGCACCATCAGCAGGGTCGGTAGATTGGCCGCCGCTACCGCCTGGCTCAGCATGCCGAGATCCATCGTGGGGTCGGGGACCGGGGTTTTCATCATGCTCAGGTGGACACTTTCTCGATCGGCTCGAACAGCGGGACGAATATCCCGTTTTCCTGGTCCTCGAACACGGCGCTGACCGGTTGCCCGATGGCTACTGCGGCCGGCGGGCACCCGGTGATGTTCGAGGTGACCCGGAGACCCGGCTGCTCGTCGAGTTCGACCAGGGCAACGACGACCGGGAGGGTCAGCCCCGGCCGGTAGGCGTGATGGATGAGGGTGAAGGTATAGACGGTTCCCCGTCCTGATGCGGCCGGGTAGGCGAGGCGGCCCGACCCGCATCGAGGGCATCGGGCCCGTGGTGGGTGTTGCCAGGACCGGCAGTCGGTGCAGCGTTGTATGCGCAGCTCGCCCTCCGCGCCCCCGGTCCAGAACTCCCGGTTGAGATAGTTGAGCTCCGGCGTGGGGCGGGCCGGCGGCAGGGCCTCCGATGTCGATGGCGCGGGCACGAACCGGCTCAGATGATGATCTTGTCGTCTTTGAGACTGCCGATCTGGTCCCAGTCGTAACCCAGGTCGAGCAGGATGTCCTCGGTGTGCTGACCGAGCTCGGGGGCGGCGACCAGGTCCGTCGCCTGCTCGTCGAACTGGACCGGGGCGGCGACCAGGTGCGAGGGGGCGCCGACCATGGGATCGGCCCCGGCGAGCGGCCGGATGTACCCGTTGGCCAGCACCTGGGGGTCCCCGGCCACCTCGGCCACATCCTGCACGACCTCCCAAACTCCCCGTCCGGGCGCCAGGGCGGCCCGCCACTGCTCCAGCGTCCGGGTCGCGAACAGCGCGTCCAGCTCGGCGGTGATCTCCGGACTGTGGGCCTGGAGGTCGGCCAGCCCGATGAACCGGTCGGCCAGATCGGGCCGATCGACCAGTCCGCAGAACTCCGGCCAGGCCCAGTCGGCCTGCAGTAGGCACAGGACGATGTGGCGGTCGTCGCCGGTTCGGAAGATGTTGACGACCGGGTTCACCGGCGCCATCCGATCCAGCCGGTTCATCAGGTAGGGCTGATGATCCCCGGCGGCGGCGGCCACGTTGGCCGCCATCATCCATGTACCGGTGGCCAGCAACGATGCGTCGACCACTGCCGGTTGGCCGGTGCGATCCCGCTGCAACAGGGCGGCCGAGATGGCGCCGGCCAGGAACGCCCCGGTCGTCATGTCGCCCATTGCGCCGGTGGGCATGACAGGTGGGTACACCCCTGGGCCCGGTCGGAGTGAGTCGGCGATACCGGTACGGCACCAGAACGTGGCGTAGTCGTAGCCGCCCCGTTCGCTCTCTTCGCCCTTCGGGCCCAGCGCGCTGCCCCGGGCGTAGATCAACCTCGGATTGACCGCTCTCAGGTCATCGACATCGATTCTCAACTTCCGTCGGGTAGGCGGCAGGAAGTTGGTCAGGAAGACGTCCGCCGTCTCGACCAGCCGGAGCAGCAGCTCGTGGCCCTGCGGGGTGGCGATGTTGAGCCCCAAGCTGCGCTTGTTGCGGTTGGCGTGGAAGAAGTTGACGTTCAGCGGGGCCGGTGTGGACACCAGGGACCGGCTCCGCAGCTTGCGCGACGGGTCGCCCAGTTCGGGATGCTCGATCTTGATGACGTCGGCCCCCCACTCGGCCATCACCCCCGACGCGGTCGGAGCCATGACCCACGTGGCCGCCTCGACGACCTTGATGCCCGCCAGAGGCTGGGTCACTTGTTCAGTCCCCCGATGTTGAGCGATCGCACAAAAAGTGTTGGGCATATGAATAACACAAGCGAGGGGTCAAGACAAGCGCACCCGCCGGGTACCGAAGGTGTCGTCGTCGGCGAAAGCGGTGAAGGCATCCAGGGCCTTCGGGTCGACGAGCGATGCCGGGCTCACCACGTCTTCGGCCGGATGGCCCCGGAGGATCTTCTTGACCGGCACCTCCAGCTTCTTGCCGGTCAGGGTCCGGGGTACGGCCGACACGCCGACAATCCGGTCCGGCACATGGCGGGGCGAGAGTTCGGTGCGCAGCTGCCGCCGGATGCCCTCGGTGAGGTCACCGTCCACAGTGTGGCCGTCCGCCGGCTGCACGAACAGGATCAGCTGGCCCACCCCGCCCTCGTCATCTTCGATGTGGACGACCAGGCTGTCAGCCACCTCCGGCCGTCTCTCGACCAGGTCGTAGAAATCGCTCGTGCCCAGCCGGACGCCGCCCCGGTTGAGCGTGGCGTCGGACCGGCCACTGATCAGGCAGGTGCCCCGATCGGTGATCGTTATCCAGTCGCCGTGGGCCCACACACCGGGAAACCGCTCGAAATAGGAGGCCCGGTACCGGGATCCGTCATCGTCGCCCCACAGGTACACCGGCATCGACGGCAGGGGCTCGGTGATGACCAGTTCGCCCTCCCGGCCGATCACCGGATGACCGGTGTCGTCGAAGGATTCCACCTTGGCCCCGAGGCAGCGGCAGGTGATCTCCCCAGCGACGACCGGCAGGGTCGGCACCCCGCTGACGAACGCCCCGCAGACATCGGTCCCACCGCTCGCCGACACGACCATCGGGTCGTCGCCGACGGCGTCGTAGATCCACCTGAACCCGTCAGCGGTCAGCGGTGCCCCGGTGGAACCTACCTGCCGGATCCGGTGCAGGTCGTGCGCGTCCCGGGGTCGCAGGCCGGCCCGCCGGCACGAGAGCAGGTAGGGGGCGCTCACCCCGAAGACGGTCACCCCGCTGTCGGCGGCCAGGTCCCACAGCACATCCATATCGGGATAGGACGAGTCCCCGTCGAAGAGCACGACCGACGCCCCGGTGAGCAGTCCCGAGACCAGGTAGTTCCACATCACCCAGCCGGTCGTGGAGTACCAGAAGAACCGGTCGCCCGGGCCCAGGTCGTGATGGAGGTGGTTGGCCTTCACCTGCTCGAGGAGGACCCCACCGTGGCCGTGGACGATGGGCTTGGGTCGGCCGGTCGTGCCGGACGAGTACAGGATGAACAGCGGGTGGTCGAACGCCAGCCGCTCGAAGGCCAGCGGTTCGGCCGGCCCGGCCAGGAAATCCGTCCAGTCGTCGGCCCCCTCGACACCGCCGGCTCCGAGATACGGCAGGACGACGAGCTTCTCGATGGACGGTACCGCCGAGCGGATCTCGGCCACCTCCGAGCGTTTGTCGACGGGCCGGCCGCGGTGACGGTACCCGTCGACGGCGAACAGCACGCGTGGCCGCACCTGGCCGAACCGGTCGATCACCGCCTTCACCCCGAACTCGGGCGGGCACGACGAGAAGACGGCCCCCAGACTGGCGGCGGCCAGGAGCAGGATCAGCGCTTCGGGGATGTTGGGCAGATAGGCAGCCACCCGGTCGCCCGAGCGGATGCCCGACCGCTTCAGACCGGTGCGGGCGCGGGCCACCTGAGCGGCCAGTTCCTCGGCGGTGAAGCTGGACGCGTCCCGGGTCTGGGACCGGGCCACCACGATGTCGCCGTCCCCGAGGCGGCGCAAGACGTTCTCGGCCCAGTTGGTGCGCCATTCAGGGCACCAACGGGCACCGGGTAGCGACCGCTCGGCCAGGACCGGGGTGAACGAACCGTCGCCGAGCAGCCCGAAGTACTCCCAGATGGAGGACCAGAACCCGTCCAGGTCGGTGACGGACCACTCCCACAAGGCGTGGTAGCCGTCGAAGTGCAGATCCCGTTCAGCTTCGAGCCAGGTCATCCAGCGCCCGATCTGGGTGGAGTGGGCGGCGTCGGCAGGCGGCGACCAGAGCACCTCGCTCATCGGTATCAGCTCCGGGGCGAGAAGACGACCGGCAGGTAATCGACGGCCCGCCAGACCCCGGCGCTGAACGAGACCCGTTCCTCCCGCTGGCCCGGCGCCAGACGGATGTCGCCCAACCGGGCCAGCAACTCCTCGAGCATTATCGACAGCGACATACGGGCCATGGTCGATCCTACGCAGCGGTGTACACCGGCACTGAAGGTCAGATGCCGATTGCGGGGGCGGTCGAGGTCGAACTGGTCCGGGTGGTCGAACTCCTGCGGATCCCGGTTGGCGGCGAAGAGGTTGACCAGCACGCGGTCCTGGCTGCCGACCGGCATGCCCCGCAACTCCACGTCGCCGGTCGCCCGCCGGGCCCGCGCCGTGATCGGCGGTTCCAGGCGCAGGACCTCTTCGAGGAACGGCTTGATCAGGGTCGGTTCCTCCCGTAGGCGATCCTGCATGCTGGGATCCTCGATCAGCTGGATCACCAGGTTGCAGGTGGCGTCCGCCGTCGTGCTGAACCCACCCAGGATGAGGATCATCACCGTGCCGGCCACTTCCTCGTCGGTGAGCGGCCGGCCGTCGATCTGGCCGTTGGCGACCGCGTCCAGGAGGTTCTCGACCGGATCCTTGCTGCGACGGGCGGTGACCAGGTCCATGACCCAGGCATCGAGTTCCTTCTGGTAGCCGGCCAACTCGGGCGGCTCCTTCCGGTACAGGTCGTAGGTCAGACTGCGCACCAACTCCCGCACCCGGATCAGCTCGTCACCGTCGCGGATGCCGAACAACTCGGAGAAGGTGAGCTGGGCCGGGAACACCTTCGCCAGTTGGCCGGCGATGTCGCAGCGGCCGTCGCCTGCGAAGTCGTCGATCAGAGAGGCGATGATGCTCCGGAAACCGGGCTCGTGACCGGCCAGGGCCTGGGGTGACAACCACGGGTTGATCAGGTTGCGGAACTGCCGGTGCAACGGCGGGTTGACATCGATCGGAGGTCGCAGGCCACGGACCAGACCGGGCCGATCACGCGGGATTTTCACCGGGCTGCGCCCATCGGTCGTGCCCACCGCGAACCGGCCCGGGTCCTGCAGCACCTCGAGACACTCCTCGTAGGTGTTGACCACCCAGAACCCGTCGTCGATCTCGCTGTGGGTGATCGGGCACACGGTCCGCAGGTGATGGGCCGCGGCCACGACGTCATCCGGCGGCAGCAGCGGGGGGAAGCGGTGCTCGTACTCTTCTATCGTCACCGGGAGCAACTCAGGTGATCGGGACGGCCCGGGTCACTTCGCCCTCGGGTGTCTCGCCCACCAGGCCGCGGGCGGCCGAGAAGATTTCGACCGTGAGGCTGCCGTCCGGCCCGGCCGTGTGCGGGCCGTAGAACCGGTCGGGATCGGAGGTGTGGACGTCCCCCGGGTGCATGGTGCGCCCCTCCCCGATGTCGAGCGACCCCTGGACCATCACTTCGACCCGGTGGCAGGCGTGCTTGTGGCGGGGCAGGACCCCGCCCGGGGGAATGTACATGAGCACCGCCAGTGGGGCATCGTCATCGGCCGCGTCGTCGCCCAGCGGATACATCGAGATCTTCCAGCCGGCCGACGCCGCCCGGTCGTGGGAGTCCCGCCGGGCGGCCGGGGTGTTGTTCCAGAACTCCGGGTCATCGGTTCGGTGAAACGGCATCGAAGGGACCTCCTGATCGCTCGTAGACGAATGCTAGTCATTTGACTAAGGCAAATGACGAAACTCTAGTCCTAGGCTATTCTAGGGCGAACGCCCGGTCCGGGCTGAACTCAGGGGGAGTGTCCGAAGTGCGCTGCCAAGCCGCCGTCATGTACACCCAGCCCGGCAAATGGGAGGTGACCGAGGTAGAGCTCGATCCGCCCAGGGCCGGCGAGATATTGATCCGGATGGGCGCAGCCGGCCTGTGTCACTCCGACGACCACATCGCCACCGGCGATCTCCCACTCCCCTACCTGCCGGCCTGCGCCGGCCACGAAGGAGCCGGTGTGATCGAGGCCGTGGGCGATGGCGTATCCCGTCTGGCCGTCGGCGACCACGTGGTCACGACGTTCATCCCCAGTTGCGGGCACTGCCGGTGGTGCGCCAGCGGCCAGCAGGCCCTGTGCGACAACGGCGCCCTGCTCTTCTCGGGCCGGCAACTCGACGACACCTTCCGGATGCACGCCGGTGGCACCGATGTCGGCCAGGTCGCCATGATCTCGACCTTCTCCGAGTACACGGTGGTGCCGGAACTGTCGGCGGTGAGGATCGACCCGTCTGTTCCTTTTACCTCCGCCTGCCTACTCGGATGCTGCGTCCCGACCGGATGGGGTTCGGCGGTCAACGTCGGTCAGGTCGCCCCCGGCGATGTGGTCATCGTGATCGGCCTGGGCGGCGTCGGCGCCAACGCCCTGCAGGGCTGCCGCCACGCCTCGGCCACCCACATTCTGGGGGTGGACACCGACCCGAAGAAACTGCCGGCCGCCGCCACCTTCGGCGCCACCCAGACCTTCACGTCCCTCGACGATGCCGCCGATACGGCCCGCCAGCTGACCAACGGGCAAGGCGCGGACGTGGCCATCATCACGGTCGGCATCAACAAGGGTGATCTCATGGGCGGCGCACTGAACGCCATCCGCAAGGCCGGGACCGTGGTGGTCACCGCAACCGGCGACGGCCGCGCCGACGAGCTGGTACCGGTGAACACCGTGGCCCTGCCGATGTACCAGAAGCGCCTCCAGGGCGCCATCTACGGTGGCTGCTCGCCGGCGCGCGCCATCCCTACTTTCGTCGACATGTACAAGAGCGGCCAGCTGCTGCTCGACGAGCTAATCACCCGGACCTATCCCCTCGCCGAGATCAATCAGGCGTACGAAGACATGCACGCCGGCAACAACATCCGGGGCGTCATCGACTTCGTCGCCAACCGATGACGGTCAGGGAGCTGACGGCAGGGACTGGTCGAGGGCCGTGCCCGCTTCGATCAGAGCGGCGATGGCGTCGGCTGAGAATCCGTGCTCACCCAGGATTTCGGCCGTGTGCTGGCCGAGGAGCGGGGCCGGCCGATGGAGCCGACCGGGCGTGTCACTCAACTCGATGGGCGGGGTCATCTGCTTGACCGGTCCGACCGTCGGGTGCTCGGTCATTTCCACCACCCCGGCCTGCTGGACGTGCGGGTGCTCGAGGATGCCCGAGAAGGTGTTGACCCGGGCGAACAGGCCACCGGTCGCAGCAAACCGCTGCTCCCACTCGTCGGCCGAGCGCCGGGCGAACTCCTCCCGCATCTGGGGGATCAGTAGGTCGCGGTGCTTCTGCCGCTCGACGTTGCTGGCGAACCGGGGATCGGCGGCCAGTTCCGGACGGTCGACCGCCTTGACGAACGCCCGCCAACTGTCCTCGTGCCAGGCTCCGGCCATCACCGGCTCCGTGGTCGTCTCGAACACCTGATAAGGCACCAGAGTGCTGTGGGCCGAGCCGTTCGGCCCCGGGTCGGCGCCCGCCGTCCAGTACGACGCCAGGCGGGTGGTCAGCATCGACAAGACGCCCCGCAGCATCGACACGTCCACCCGTTGGCCCCGACCCGTCCGCTCCCGGGCCAGCAGGGCCAGTAGTACGCCTTGGACCCCGAGCATGGCGCCGGTGAAATCGGCCACCGGGACGCCCACCATGCACGGCGCGCCGTGCGGCTCGCCGGTCACCGACATTATTCCCGATGCCGCCTGCACCACCGGATCGGTGCCGGGCAGCGAGGCCAACGGTCCCGACGAACCGAACGCGGAAATCGAGCAGTACACGAGCCGGGGGTTGATCGCTGAGAGCTGTTCGTAGCCGATGCCGATCTGATCGGCCACCCCTGGCCGGTAGTTCTCGACGACCACGTCGGCGTCCTCGACCAGGCGGTGCACGGCGGCCAGCGCATCGGGCCGGCGCAGATCGAGGGCCAGGCTGCGCTTGCCCCGATTCCACATCAGGAACACGGTCGTCTGATCGCCTATGTAGTCGACACCGAACTGACGTCCCCCGTCGCCATCGGGCAGGCTCTCGATCTTGATCACATCGGCGCCGAAGTCGGCCAGGACCTCGGTGCAGTACGGGCCGGCCATGACCCGGGTGAAGTCCAGGACCTTCACTCCTTCGAGGACGTCCACCGGGTATCAGGCCCCGGCCGTGATGCGCTCGGCGAAGGCGACGAACTCGCGGGCGGTGGCGACATGGGCCAGATCGATGTGTTCTCCCTCGTACACCGCCGCCCCCCGGCCGTCGCTCACGGCCTCCTCGTAGGCGGCGATCAGGGCCCGGTAATACTGCACCTGGGCCTCGTCCGGCGAGTACACCCGGTTCACCGTCTCGATATGGCTGGGGTGGATCAGCACCTCGCCGAGGAAGCCGAGACCGCGGTTGGCCCGGGCATGCGCCTCCAGACCCTCCAGATCCTTGATCTCCTGCCACAGGCCCACTATCGGATGGCAGTTGGGTACGGCCCGGGCGGCGAGGACCACGCCGCTGCGCAGATACAGGGTCTCCGTTCCCCCGGGCGTCCAGGTGAATCCGACCGAGCGGGCGATGTCGGCGCCGCGAGCGGTCGACGCCAGGACGGCGCCGACCCGGGGGGCGCGGGCAATGGCGTCGCGCTCCACCACTCCGCGCGCCGTCTCGAGGGTGGCCACCACTTCGATCGGGGTGGCCCGGCCGGCGAGCCGCTCGGCGTACTCGAGCAGGGCATCGATGCGCTCGAGCTCGACCGCCCTCTCGATCTTCGGCACCATCACGGCGTCGACCTGGTAACGCACCACTGTGTCGTAGTCGAGGGCTGCTTCCGCGGCCGACCAGTGGTTCACCCGGACCACGATGCCGATGTCACGCTTGATGGCACGTGCTTCGGCGATCGCCTGCGGGATCATCTCCCGGGCCTGGGCCTTGGCGTCCGGTGGCACCGCGTCCTCGAGATCGAGGATGAGGGCGTCGGCGCCGGCGTTGGCGCCCTTGGCCGCCCAGCCCGCCTTGTGAGCGGGCACGAACAGGTAGGAACGGTACGGGTTCATCTCAGGCCGGCAGTCCCAACCGCTTGGCGATGATGTTGCGCATGACCTCGACGGTGCCACCACCGATCTTCAACAGACGGGCGTCGCGCAGGTGCAGCTGCATGTCCGAGTCCATCATGTATCCCTGTCCTCCGTGAATCTGCAGGGCGTTGTCGGCCACCCGGTAGTACATCTCGGTGCAGTACAGCTTGGCCATCGAAGCCTCCAGATCGCACCGCTCGCCCCGGTCGATCCGCTGGGCCAGGTCGTAGAGCATCAACCGCCCGATGTGGGCCTCGGTCGCCATGTCGGCCAGCTTGTGCTGGATCACCTGGAACGAACCGATCGGCTGCCCGAACTGCTCCCGGCTCCTGGCGTACTCGATGGCCCGGTCGAGCACGGCGCGCGACCCTCCGGCCGAGTAGGCGCACTGGCACAACCGCTCCTTCTCCAGGTCGGCCATCAGGACCAGCCACCCGGCGTTGAGGGAGCCCAGCATGTCCGTGGCCGGCACCCGCACATCTCGGTACTCCACGTCCCAGGTGCCCGACGCCCGGTCGCCCAAGGCGTGGAGGCGGGTCTTGGTCAGCCCCGGGTGGTCAGAGGGCACGAGGAAGATGCTGACCCCGCGGTGGCGGGCTTCCTGATCGGTGCGGGCGACCACGATGATGTGGGTGGCCACGTCGAGGGCGGAGCTCCAGTGCTTCTGGCCGTTGAGCACGAAGTCGTCGCCGTCACGGTCGGCCCGCAACTGAATCCCGGCGGCGTCCGAACCGGCCCCGTATTCGGACAGGCTGAGTGAGAAGCGGGCACTGCCCTCGACGATCTTCGGCAGGAAGTACTTCCGTTGCTCCTCCGCCTTGTCATCGTCCAGGCGCAGCAGGGTCTGGGCGCCGTGGACGGCCGACCGGAAGACCATCAGAGCGAACGACATCATCCCTTGGGCCAGTTCCTCGAGCATGATGGCCAGGTCGACGAATCCGCCGCCCCGTCCGCCGTACTCCTCGGGTATGCCGATCCCCAGGTATCCCATCTCGGCAAAGCGTAGGTACTTGTCGAGCGGGAACGTCTCCTCGGCGTCGTGGTGACGCGACGTTCCGGGCGGGAGTTCCTTCTGCACGAAGTCCCTGACCGCCGCCCTAAGTTCTTCCTGCCCAGCGTTCATGCCGAGATATTAGGCGATTGCATTAGTCAAGTGCTTAGCACTACTTGGCGGCGACCGCCTTGACCGTCCGCTTGGTCGCTTTACCGGCGGCGGCCGCCTTACCTGCCCCGGTCGCCTTCCCGGCCCCGGTCGCCTTGCCGGCCGCGGTCGCTTTGCCGGCACCGGCCGCCTCACCGGTGGCGGGCGCCTTTCTCGCGGTCGCCTTTACAGAGGAGGTGGCCGCAGTGGGCTCTCCACCGAGAGAGGCGTGCAGCACGTCGTCGATCAGAGCCAACATCTCGTCGGTCCGCGACACGCCGGCCGACCCGAGGAGGCGGTCGATGCTCAGGCCCGACCTGACGGTCGACACGAGCGCGGTGAGGGTGTCGGCCCGGGCCTCGACGTCATCGCCCGGACGGTTCACCTGCAGCTCGCGGAGAATGGCCTCCTTCATCACCTCGCGGCTGCGACCCCGGTGGCGCAGATGCTCGTCCCGCAACTCGGGGGTGTTCATGACGACGGCCATGGCTTCGAACCACACCTTGGTGTTGCGGCGACTCTCGGACT
>DASZNC010000077.1:0-104070 GCA_035551615.1 Acidimicrobiales bacterium | reverse complement strand
AAGCTCGACAGCGACGAGGCGACCGGGGCCCGCATTGTGGCCAAGGCAGTCGAGGAGCCCCTCAAGCAGATCGCCATCAACGCCGGTCTCGAGGGTGGAGTGGTCGTCGACAAGGTGCGTCACCTCAAGGGTGCCCATGGCCTCAACGCCGCCACCGGTGAGTACGGGGACCTGTTCAAGGCCGGCGTCATCGACGCCGCCAAGGTGACCCGGTCGGCGCTGCAGAACGCAGCTTCCATCGCCGCTTTGTTCCTCACCACCGAGGCGGTCATCGTCGACAAGCCGGAGAAGGATGGCGCGCCAGCCATGCCGGGTGGGATGGACGACTTCTAAGTCCGACTGCATTACCCAAGGGCCGGTCACTCCGAGTCCCGGCCGCTCCAGATGTTGACAAAGGAGCGGCCGGATCGGGTGACCGGCCCTTTCTTCGTTCCCCCCGGTCTCGCCTTAGATTGGTGAGGTGAGTATGCGTGATTCGCTATCGCCCTCTGTCGGCTGGGGGGTACTTCACCTCTTCTGCTCCGTCGGGTTCGGTGCGGATGCTTCGGCCGTCGCCACGGCGGTCAAGGCGTGTGAGGCGGCGAACCACCAGGTCGTTTCTTTTACCGTGTTCGGGCACAAGGCGGACGTGGGGTTCATGGCCATCGGGCCCGACTGGGTGACGCTGCGGCAGTTGCAGACCGGGCTGCAGGCGGCCGGGCTGGAGATACGGGATTCGTACCTGTCGCTGACCGAGGTGTCGGAGTATGCGGCCGGGATGCCGGAGGAGCACCTGCAGGCCCGGCTCTATCCGACGTTGCCGCCCGAAGGGAAGCGGGCCATCTGCTTCTACCCGATGAGCAAGCGGCGGGGGGACAAGGACAACTGGTACTCGCTCGAGTTCGAGCAGAGGAAGCGGCTGATGATGGACCACGGCAAGTCGGGCCGCCGCTTCGCCGGCCGGATCGTCCAGCTGATCACCGGGTCGACCGGGCTCGATGACTTCGAGTGGGGGGTGACGCTCTTCGGCGTGCACCCCGACGACCTGAAGGACACCGTGTACACGATGCGCTTCGACGAGGCATCGGCCCTGTACGCCGAGTTCGGCCCCTTCTACGCCGGCGTGGTCGGGACGGTCGACGAGGTCATGGCGGAGGCCGGCGTCACTCCTCAGTGACTGCGGGGCGTCGCACGCGCCGCCACACCGCCCCCACCGGCGAGGAATCGATCATCCGGTTGGCCAACCGGTTGCGGTAGGCGTCGAGCATCCGCTGGGCGTCGGCCGCCTGCTGCCGGGCCGCGGCAACCGCGGCCTGCGATTCCTGCAACTGACGGACGGTTCCGACCATCCGGGCATGGGTTTCGTCCAGCCGGGCGGCGGCGTCGGCGAACCGGATCTCGGAAAGGGCCAGGCGTTCCTTCAGGAAACCGATCTCACCGGTGAGCTGTTCGGTGGTGGCCGCCAGTTCGGCCCGGTGGGCGGCGTCGATGTCGTCCCACCGTTCTCGGAGCCGGTCTCCCACCATCTGACGGACGTAGTCGGCCGGGGCCGCCGGCTCCGAGGCGATCGCCGCGAAGGCGGCCGCAACCCGATCGGTGAAACCCTTCCAGTCGGTCTGCGCGGCCACCCCTTCCACCGCTTCGGCCTGCAGGCGCGAGAGCCGGATCGGATCGTCGAGCAGGGCCCGGATCTCCCGTTCCATCTGGTCGGTGTCAGCGACGAGGACCACGCCCGGCCCATGGTCCTCGGGGGTGGCGAACGGATTGGTGTCCAGCGCCACCGGGACTGTGCCGACCGCCCTCGCCTCGCGGGCGATGCGGGACATCCCCTCGATACGGGAGGGCCAGATGAGGATGTGGGCCGGCGCCAGCTGATTGCTCAGGTAATAGACGGATGCCTCGGGCTTGACCCGGAGCACCCGCAGATCGGGCAGGCGGGCCAGCACTTCCTCGGCCAGGGCCTGCCAGCGGTTCCCCTCGACGAGGGCGACGTCGAACGCCTTGTCGCCGGGGACCGGGAAGGGCACCGGTGTGCCGGTGCCCAGCCAGCGGGCGTCGACGCCGGCGGCGTGGGCGGCGGCGGCCGTGCCCCGGGCGTTCGTCCAGATGTAAAAGCCGGCATCGGCAATGGCGCGGAACGTCTCCGGCCGTCCGATCGAAGCAAGAGGGACCCGAACCGGGTCGGGGGGTTCCCACCCGGGAACGAACGACCACCCCCAGAGGCCGGGTGGCGCCAACAGATGGATCGCCCAACGGGCCCCCGACAGCAGGGCCGGCGCGTACTCGTCGATGGGGAGCGCCTCGGGTACAACCACCACGTCACCGGGGGCGGGGCGTCTCGGTTCGAGCCCGATCGTCGGCGCCGCGCCGGCGGCCGACGTGATCGCCCCGAGGATGGCCGGGTGCAGGTCGCCCCGTAGCTCGACGTCGATACCGGCGACGGCGGCCGCCGTCGCCGTCTCGTAGAGGGAACGTTCGCCGCCGCTTATGAAGGTCCGCTCGGCCACGATCCGTGAGCCGGGCAGGGTCAGGGGTTGCGAACCCCGGACCGAGCAGACGACCAACCGGCTCGCGTCAGTGGGCAAACGGTTTTTCCCGGCTGGCCAGCTCCGGGGGAACCGGCTGGGACAGGCGTTCCAGGTCGCTGGTCTTCTGGCGCAGGTCGTCCAGCAGCCGGTCGGCCATGTCGAAGGTCATCCCGGCCCGAACGACGATACGCAGCACGGCCAGGTCCTGCCGGTTCTCCGGATAGGTGTAGGCCGGCACCAACCAGCCCCGCTCCCGGAGCCGCTCCGACACGTCGAACACCGTGTAGTTGGTCACCGACGGGTCGAGGGCGAAGGAGAACACCGGCAGTTCGGAGCCGTCGCTGACCAGCCGGTAGGGGCCCATGGCGGCCACCTCGGAGGCCAGGTGGCGGGCGATGTCGGACGAATGCTGCTGGACGGCGCGGTAGCCCTCGAAGCCCAGGTTGGAGAACATGAAGTACTGGGCCACCACCTCGCTGCCCGGGCGGGAGAAGTTCAGGGTGAACGTCGGCATGTGCCCGCCCAGGTAGTTGACGTCGAAGATCAGCTCGGACGGCAGCGCATCCTGATCCCGCCACACCGCCCAGCCGACGCCCGGGTACACCAGCCCGTACTTGTGCCCGGACGCGTTGATCGACGCCACCCGCGGTACCCGGAAATCCCACTCCAGCTCCGGCTGGAGGAAGGGGGCGACGAACCCGCCCGACGCGGCGTCGACGTGGAGGGGGATGTCGAGCCCGGTCTCCTCCTGGAGCCGGTCCAGGCGGTCGGCGATCTCCTTGACCGGTTCGTAGCTGCCGTCGAAGGTGGAGCCGAGCACGGCGGCCACCCCGATGGTGTTCTCGTCGCAGTACTTCACCGCCTCCTCCCCGGTCAGGTGCAACCGGTCACCCTCGACCGGTACCAGGCGGGGTTCGACCTCCCAGTAGCGGCAGAACTTCTCCCAGCACACCTGGACGTTGGCGCCGGTGACCAGGTTGGGCCGGTCGGTCGCCTTGCCGGCGGCCTCCCGGGCCTTGCGCCAGCGCCATTTCAGCGCCATCGCCGACAGCATCACCGCCTCGCTGGACCCGGTGGTGGAGCAACCGGTCGCCACGTCGGAGTCGGGCGCGTGCCACAACCGGGAGATGATGTTGACGCAGCGGCGCTCGATCTCCGCCGTCTGCGGATATTCGTCCTTATCGATCATGTTCTTGTCGGCGGTGTCGGACATGAGCTGGCGGGCCCGGTCCGGCATCGAGGTGGTCACGAACGTGGCCAGGTTCAGTCGGGCACTCCCGTCCAGCAGCAGTTCGCTGGTGATCATGTCGTAGGCGTCCTCGGCTCCGGAGCCGTGGGCCGGAAGCTCGTCGACGGGGAGCCGGACCGGTGAACCAGTGGCCCGGCTGGGGGCCGACGGTCCGCGGTGGCGGCTCGACTTGTGATGAACGACGGCCATGCGACCTCCTGGCTGATGGGTGCCCCTTGCGGCACAGTAGACCTACCCCGTGGGTGCGGTCGCCGCTCTACGCTCTCTCGGGTGCCCACCGAGCAGGTCTATCTCCACGACGCCTACCTGAAGGAGTTGAGCGCGGTCGTGACCGCCGTCGACGCGACCGGACGGCGGGCGGCCCTCGACCGCACCATCTTCTACGCCACCGGTGGGGGCCAGCCCCACGACACCGGGTCCATCGCCGGCCACCAGGTCGTCGAGGTGCGCAAGGAGGGCGACGACCTGTGGCACACGCTGGCGGGCGGCGACGGGGCTCTCCCGGAGGTCGGGCAGGAGGTCGCCACCACTATCGACTGGGACCGGCGGCACGCCCTGATGCGGACCCATACCGCTCTGCACGTGCTGTGCGGGGTGATCTGGAACGAATGGAAGGTGCCGGTGACGGGCGGGAACATGGAGCCGCTGGCGGCCCGGATGGACTTCGAGTTCGACCCGCTGCCCGAGGGCTTCGGCCCCCAGGTGGAGGCGCTGGTCAACGCCGAGCTGGCCGCCGCCCGACCGATCGAGGTGTCGTTCATGCCCCGAGAGGAGGCGGTACTCGACGAGGCGCTGATCCGCACCAAGGTCAGCCTGGTCCCCGATTCGGTCAAAGAGCTGCGCGTGGTCGACATCGTCGGCCTCGACAAGCAGGCCGACGGCGGCACCCACGTGCACACGACCGACGAGGTCGGACGGGTGGTCGTGCTGAAGACCGAGTCGAAGGGCAAGGGAAACAAGCGGATACGCCTGCAGGTGGAGGATCGGAGTTGAGTCTGGACGTGCTACGCGACCGGCTGTCGGAGTTGGACCGGGTCGTGGTGGCTTTCAGCGGTGGGGTGGACTCGGCCCTCCTGGCCCGGGTCAGCCACGACGTCCTGGGCCCACGCAGCCTGGCCGTGACGGCCGTCTCCGACTCGCTCGCGCCCAGCGAGCGAGCCGACTGCCGGCGCTTCGCCGACCGCCACGGACTGCGCTGGCAGGAGATCGTCACCGACGAGCTGGGCCGGCCCGCCTACGTCGCCAACGGCACCGACCGGTGCTACCACTGCAAGAGCGAGCTGATGGACCATCTCGAAGGGGTGGCCGCCGGCGAAGGCGGGGCGACGATCGCCCTCGGCGTCAACCTCGACGACCTGGACGATCACCGGCCCGGCCAGAAGGCGGCGTCGGAGCGGGGCGCCGTCTTCCCGCTGGTCGAGGCCGGGTTCACCAAGGCCCAGGTGCGGTCGGCCGCCCGGCAACTGGGGATCGAGGCGTGGGACAAGCCGGCGGCCGCCTGCCTGGCGTCCCGGGTCCCGTACGGTACGCCGGTGACATTCGGGACCCTGCAGCGGGTGGCGACGGCCGAGGAGGCGTTGAAGGCCCTGGGCTTCGCCGAACTGCGGGTGCGCCACTATGGCGACGTGGCCCGTATCGAGGTGCCGGTGGGCGACCTGGCCGGGGTGGTCGAGCAGCGGGCGGCTGTCGTCACCGCCGTGAAGGCGGCCGGTTACGCCTACGTGACCCTCGACCTCGAGGGGTTCCGCAGCGGCAACCTGAACCTGGGGGTAGTGCAGTGACCGACCGGCTCCGCCTCACGTTCCCGGCCGATCTGGTGCGCGAACCGATCCTCGGTCAGTTGGTGCAGAAGTTCGAGGTGCTGCCCAACATCCGCCGGGCCGATGTCAGCGACGAGATCGGGTGGATCGTCTGCGAGCTGGACGGCCCGCCCGACCGGGTGGGGGCCGCCATCGCCTGGATGGAAGAGGTCGGTGTCGACGTCGATCGCATCGAGCACCCGTTGGAGAGTTGACCGACCCCGAAGCCCAGTTGCGGGAGTACGCCGGCCGGCTGGCCGACGGGATAGAGGCGGCGCTGCCGGGGTGGGTCACCGGCCAGGTGGAGCGGGTGGCCACCGCCCAGTCGGTGGTCCTGACCGCGGATGTCCGGGCCGCCACCGAGGCGGCGGCCGCCGAAGCACGAGCGGCCGTCGGCGGCCAGATCAGGAAACTCCTGGAACAGGACCCGGACGACCAGAGGACCACGCCGCTGGCCCTGCTGCGGGGTGCGGTGCGGTACCCGACGGCCGTCCTGCGCGATGCCGGCGCGGCGCCGGTCGGCCGGGACCGCTTCGCCCAGCAGTCGTTCCCCGATGACCTGTACGACCTGTCGCCGGCCACGTTCGCCGACATAGATCCGGGGCTGGCCGAGCCCGGGCTGGAGTGGGGGGCGGCCAAGGCGTTCGTCCACAAACGCCGCCACGCGCCTAGGAAGTCGGCAGACTGAGGGTGAACAACGCGCCACCGTCGGGCGCGTTGGCGACCCGGGCCTGACCGCCGTGCTCGGCGGCGATCCCGGCGACGATCGACAAACCCAGACCGGCACCCGTGCCGACCCGGGCCTTGTCCCCCTGCCAGAAGCGGTCGAACACGTGGGCCAGCGAGTCGTCGTCCAGACCGGGGCCGTGGTCGCGGACAGTGATGACGGCGGACCCGTTGGCCGCCCGGCAACCGATCTCGAGGGGCGAGCCGGCCGGGGTGTGCCGGAGGGCGTTGGTGATGAGGTTCGACACCGCTTGGCGGAGATGGGCCTCGTCACCGGGGACCAGGACCGGCTGGGGGGCGTCGAGGGTGACCGGCCGGGTCGGATCGGTGGCCACTGCGTCGGTGCAGGCATCGGCGGCCAGCACGACCAGGTCCATGGGCTTGCGTTCGATGGCCCGGCGCTCGTCGAGGCGGGCCAGGAGCAGCAGGTCCTCGACCAGGCCCTTCATCCGGCCCGCTTCCTCCTCGATGCGGCGGAGGATGGTCGGCAGGTCCACCACCGCCTCCTCTCCACTGACCCGGAACAACTCGGCGAAACCCTGGATGGAGGTGAGCGGGGTGCGCAGCTCGTGGGAGGCATCGGCCAGGAACTGCCGTAGCCGGTGCTCGGTCGCCTCCCGCTCGGCGAAGGCCGACTCGATGTCACCGAGCATCGTGTTGAGGGCCAGTCCCAGCTGGCCGATCTCGGTGCCGTCGCCCGCCGGTGTCACCCGTTGTGACAGGTCTCCGGCGGAGATCTGCGAGGCGGTACCGGCCATCCGCTCGAGCGGGTGAAGGCCCCGGCGCAGGATGAGCCAGGCGCCACCGGCGACGACCAGCAGGAGGCCGGCGATGCCGATCCCCTCGATCAGGACCAGCCGCTGCAGGGCGTTGGAGACCTCGGAGGTCGGGATGGCGACCAGCAGGGAGCCGCCCAGATTCGGATCGCTGCGTTCGTACACCCGGTAGCCACCGGAGGTGAAATAGGTTCCCGGTCCCGACGCCGGGGCCACCACGGTCGGCAGTTTCGGTCCGGCTACGCTCTGGTAGGGAGTGAAGGTCTGCACCATCCGGCCGGCGCTGTTGCGCACCTGGACCCAGGTCTGCGGCGGCAGCTGGTTCTGGTTGTCGTCGGTGCCCTGCTGGCCGGGGCCGCCGAAGGCGGGGGGCCCGGCGTTCAGCTTGGTGTCGACGTAGCGGTCCATCGGCTGCCAGGCGTTCGCCAGCTGCTCGTCCAGGCGCTGGTACTCGGAGCTGCGGTACTCCAGGAACGTGACGGCGAAGAAGATGCCCTGGGCCAGTGTCACCACCGCGAGGACGGCCAGGACGAGCCGCAGGCGGAGGGTCAACTGCGGGGCAGTCGCAGCGTGTAGCCGACCCCACGGACGGTGTGGATGAGGGGCTGGTCCTCGCCGTCGTCGATCTTGTGGCGAAGGTAGCTGATGTAGGTCTCCAGCACGCTGGCGTTGCCGGCGAAGGTGTACTCCCAGACGTGCTCGAGTATCTGCTCTCGAGTGAGCACCCGCCGGGCGTTGACCAGGAGGTAGTGGAGGAGCTTGTATTCGGTCGGGGTCAGATCGACCAGCCGGCCGTTGCGCCACACGTCGCGGCTGTCCTCGTCCATCTGCAGATCGGCGAACGACAGGAGGCTCTCACCCGGGCCGGCCGCCCCCGAGCGGCGCAGGACGGCCCGGACCCGCTCCACCAGTTCCTCGACGCTGAACGGCTTGGTGACGTAGTCGTCGCTGCCCAGCCGGAGACCCTCGACCTTGTCGGCGGTCGTGTCCCGGGCGGTGAGGAAGATGATGGGTACGTGCTTGCCCGCCCCTTCCGCCGTCCGGATGCGGCGGGCCACCTCGAACCCGTCGAGGTCGGGGAGCATGACGTCGAGGACCACCAGATCCGGGCGGCTCTGTTCCACCGAGGCCAGGGCCTGGCGGCCCGATGCCACCCGGACCGTCTCGTAGCCGTTGTAGCCGAGCGCCATGGCCACCAGCTCGGTGATGTGCTCCTCGTCGTCGACCACGAGTACCCGAGGTTTCGTCATGGCGCCCACCTTGAGGTCAGAACCTTGGACAACCCTTGGAATATGCCAGGAAACCGGCGGGTCAACGTCGCTTTCGCGGCTTCCGGCGCTTCTCCGGCGGCAGGGCGGCCAGTGCATCGGCGGTGTTCGACATGCGCTCGGTCGGGGCTTGCGTCCACCCGGCGTCGGACACGGATCGGACCTCGAGGAACAGGCAGCCGTCCGGGCAGGCGAACGGGTCCTCGGTGTTCGCACTGAGCCGGCATTTCTGCACCGCCTCCCCGCTGGCCGTCGTGCGGCGCAGGTAGTGGCGGCAGTCCTCGTAGACGCCCACTGCGTGATTTTAGTTCTAGATTCACTTTTGATGCCGGCACGTCCTGTCACCGAGGTGGACCTCGTCCGTTGGAGCGAGGCTCTGGCGGGGATCGCCCGAACCGGTCTGGGCTTCACCCAGAGCCTCTACGAGCGGGAGCGCTTCGAGGAGGTTCTGAAGGTGGCGGCCGACATCCGGGTGGCATCCGGCCACGACGCCGACGACATCGACGAGGACACCGTCGTCGCCGGCTGGCTGAAGAGCGTCGGTCAGGGCGTGGCCGGCTACGTGACCCCGAAGGTCACCGTCGGCGCCATCGTCGGCAACGACAAGGGCGAGCTGCTCCTCATCCAGCGGGGCGACTCCGGCGTGTGGCTGTACCCGACCGGCTGGGCCGATATCGGCTACTCGCCGGCCGAGGTGGTCGTGAAGGAGGTCGAGGAGGAGGCCGGCATCGTGGTCGAGCCGCTCCGCCTGGTCGCCGTGTTCGACGGTCTACGCCTGGGTGCGACCGGCCTGCCGTTCTACTCGCTGGTGTTCCACTGCCGGGCCATCGGCGGCCAGTTGCGGCCCCACCCGCTGGAGACGCGGGATGTCGGCTGGTTCGCCGAGGACGCCCTACCCGAGCCGCTGGCCGGCGGCGGGCGGTGGCGGGAGATGGCGTTCGAAGCCATCCGGGGCCGGTCCTTTGACATCGTGTTCGACATGCCCCGCTCGTCGACCTGGCGGAGCTGACCGTTTGGCCCTCCCGAACTGGCGCCCACGCCAGCAGTCGGTCACCGTTCGGGCTGCCAGTACCCGCTTCGGCCGGACCGACCTGGACCGCTACCTCAAAGGACTGGGAGCCGACGGCGCCATCGCCCGTGACCTGGACCACCGGGTCGACGAGGAGATGGAGCGGATAACCGCCCTCAGCGCGCTGACGTCGATGCTGGCGGTCGACTACATGGAGCGGCTCACCCGACCGGTACCCAGCCTGACGCCCGAGATCGGGGTGCTGCTGGTCGGTCGAACCTACGTGGCCCACACCGTCGTGGAGGGCGATTCCGGGCGCTTCGGCGCGCCGGATGTGCCTGTGCTGGGGACGCTGCCGCCGTTGAAGAAGGGCCGGCCGCCCCAGGATCTCATGTCGAGGGTCGTCAAGGTCAGCCGGGGCCGCACCTTCCCTCCGCTGTGCGCACTGAGCCCGGCGGCATGGGACGGCTTCGTCCACTGCCTGACCAAACGGGCCCACGACGTGGCCCCGTCAGATCACGACCTGATCGACGTCAAGGTGGTCGACGGCGTGGCCGCCTTCGCCTGGGTGCTCCGCCAGGTCGACCTGCACTACGGCCTCGAGCCGGAGCGCCGCTAGGAGACGGCTGGGCCTGAGCGCGGCGCCAGAAACGAGGCCGGTGAAGCGTTCGCACCGGCCGGGGAAGGGGTTGGGCGGTCAGGGGTGAGGCGCCAGTTGCTGCAGCAGGGCTTCGATGATCGAGACGGCACCGCTGGAGCGCTCCCAGTCGTCGCCGATGCGGTCGTGATCGACCAGCCCGGCGGCATCCGGTTCGAGCCCCAACGAGGCGAATGCGGCCGCTACCAGGGGCTGCGGCTCTACGTCGTCGTCGTAGGCGGCGAACACCTCGAGCCCGTCCCACAGCTCCTCGAGTGGGGCCGGCGGCGGCCGACCCTCGGCCAGGGCCAGGGCGGTGTCGGCGAAGACGTCGTAGGTGCCGATGCCGCGCGGCCGGGCGTAGTGGGCCACCGGATGGAGGCGCCACTCCAACGGGATGCCGCCCGGCCCGTCGTCGCGCAGCCAGACCTGGGATCCGTTGACGTAGGCGTCGAGGGGCTCACCGAAGCGCCCGTCCAGGCGCATGATGAGCTCGGGCGACGCTTTCCACACGACGGCCGAGACCAGCACGGGAACCTACTGGCCCTGGGGGTGGTCGCGGAGGAAGCGCTCGACCTCGGCCGCCAACTCGTCGATGCTGCCGATCCGCAGCCCGTCGGGCAACTCTGACGCCTCCGGCCAGTCCGTCTCGCTGGTCTCCTCCAGCTGGGCCACATAGGCCGCCGCGTCTTCATCGTCGGCGATCCGCTCGTCCACCTCCCGCTCGTAGTCGCGGGCGGCGGCCCGCAGCTCGTTCGGATCGACGGGAGCACCGAGCAGGGCGGCCGACTTCTCGACCAGGGCCAACGCCGCCTTGGGCGACGGCAGTTGGTGCACGTAGTGGGGGACGGCCGCCCAAAATGAGGCAGTAGGGATGCCACCGGAGCGGAGGGCGTCGTGGAGGACGCCGACGATCCCGGTCGGGCCCTCGTAGCTGGGCGTGCCCAGACCCAACCGATGGGCCAGCTCCTGGTCGTCGGTCGTGCCCGATACCCGCACCGGCCGGGTGTGGGGCACGTCGGCCAGCAGAGCGCCCAGGATGACGGCCAGCTCGGCCTTGACCGTCTGGGCCACCTCCAGGACGGCCCGGGAGAATGTGCGCCAGCGCAGCTGCGGTTCCACCCCTCTGATCAGGACCAGGTCGTGGGCCGATCCCGGAACGTGGGCGGCGAGCAACTCGATGTCCGGCCAGTCGATCCGCCGGCGGCCGTCGTCGGTCATCCGCACATGCGGCCGGGTGACGGTGAAGTCGTAGAACTCCTCGGCCTCGATGACGGCGAACCGCTCTGCGTTCCAGGCCCGGGCCAGATAGTCGAGAGCCAGGGAGGAGGCGTCGCCGGCGTCGTTCCAGCCCTCGAAGGCGACCACCATGAGGGGACGGCGGAGGCCGGCTTCGCGTTCCCAACGGACCAGATCCATTCCTGAGAAGGTACCGCCACGCCGCACTAAGTCCCCGGCACTCGTACCCTCTCCCTGTGGAATTCTCGCCGCCCACCCAGGCCTGGTTCGACGGTGCTTTCGATGCGCCGACCGACGCCCAGACGCGCGGGTGGGACGCCATCGGTCAGGGCGACCACACGCTGATCCTGGCCCCCACCGGGTCGGGCAAGACACTGGCTGCCTTCCTGTGGGCGCTCGACCGGCTGATGACGACCGGTCCCGGGACCGGGTGCCGGGTGCTGTACGTCAGCCCCCTCAAGGCGCTCACCTACGACGTGGCCCGCAACCTCCGGGCCCCGCTCGCCGGTATCGCCAGGGAGGCGGCCCGGCTGGGGATCGAGATCCCCGAACTGCGGATCGCCACCCGGACCGGCGACACCCCGGCCGAGGAGCGCCGGGCCATGGCTCGCCGGCCGCCGGACATCCTCATCACCACCCCCGAGTCCCTGTACCTGCTCCTGACGTCGCAGGCGTCCTCGATCCTGCAGTCGGTCGAGCACGTCATCGTCGACGAGATCCACGCAGTAGCGGCCACCAAGCGGGGCTCCCATCTGGCCCTGTCCCTGGAGCGGCTCGAGGAGATCACCGTCCGGCCGCCGCAGAGGGTCGGCCTGTCGGCCACCCAGCGGCCGCTCGAGGAACTGGCCCGTTTCCTGGGCGGGGGCGCGCCGACGCCCCGCCCGGTGACGATCGTCGACGCCGGCGTGCGCAAGCCGCTGGAACTGTCAGTTGTGGTGCCAGTGGAGGACATGGGCGAGCTGGCCCGGCCCTCCACCGATGATGAGCGCCCGACCTCGCCGTCGATCTGGCCGGCCGTCTACCCCGAGCTGCTGGAGCTGATCCGGAGCCACCGGTCGACCCTGATATTCGTCAACTCCCGGCGGTTGGCCGAGCGGCTGGCCGCCCGGCTCAACGAGCTGGCCGCCTCCGACGACACCTACGCCCAGGGCGGATCCTCGTTCATGGGGGCCGGGGCACCGGCCGAACTGGTACGGGCCCACCACGGTTCGATCGCGAGGGAGCAGCGGCTGGAGATCGAGGACGCGTTGAAGGCCGGGACCCTGCCGGCCCTGGTGGCCACCTCCAGTCTGGAGCTGGGCATCGACATGGGGGCCATCGATCTGGTCGTCCAGGTGGAGGCGCCCACGTCGGTGGCGTCCGGCCTGCAACGGATCGGGCGGGCCGGCCACCAGGTGGGCGAGCCGTCCAAGGGCCGCATCTTCCCGAAGTTCCGCCACGACCTGCTGGTGGCGGCGGCGGTGGCCGAGCGCATGCACGGCGGGCTGGTCGAGGAGACCCGGGTGCCCCGCAACGCCCTCGACGTCCTGGCCCAGCAGGTGGTGGCCGAGGTGACGGCGGCCGGAGGGCAGGTCGAGGTGGGGCGGGTACTGGCCCTGGTCCGCCGCGCCTATCCGTATTCGGACCTGCCCGAGGACGCGTTCCACGGCGTCCTCGACATGCTGTCGGGCCGCTACCCGACCGACGAGTACGCCGACCTCCGCCCCCGGCTGGTGTGGGACCGGGTGGCGGGCACGCTCGAGGCCCGGCCGGGAGCCCGCATGCTGGCGGTGACGTCCGGCGGCACCATCCCCGATCGGGGGCTGTTCGGTGTCTTCACCCCCGAGGGCGGCCGGGTGGGCGAGCTGGACGAGGAGATGGTCTACGAGTCCCGGGTGGGCGAGACGTTCCTGCTCGGGGCCACGACGTGGCGCATCCAGGAGATCACCAGGGACCGGGTGATCGTGATCCCGGCGCCTGGGGTGCCGGGCAAGATGCCGTTCTGGCACGGCGACACGGTCGGCCGCCCGTTCGAGCTGGGTGCCGCTATCGGCCGCTTCATTCGGGAGATGCCCAACCGGAGCGACGCCGAACTGGTGGAAGCGTGCGGCCTCGACGAGCGGGCCATGCGCAACCTGCGGGCGTATGTCGACGAGGAGCGTGAGGCGACCGGCGGAACGGTGCCGTCCGACCGGCAGATAGTCGTCGAGCGGTTTCGCGATGAGCTCGGTGACTGGCGGGTCGCGGTGCTGTCACCGTTCGGTGCCCGGGTCCACGCCCCGTGGGCATTGGCCATCGAGACCCGCCTGCGGCGCGAGGCAGAGGTAGAGGTGCAGGCCCTGTGGAGCGACGACGGCATCATCGTGCGCCTCCCCGAGAGCGAGGACGTCCCGCCCATAGAGTCGATCCTCATCGACCCCGACCAGGTCGAGGAGCTGGTGGTCGAGGCGGTGGGCGGATCGGCCCTGTTCGCGGCCCGGTTCCGGGAGAACGCAGCCCGGTCCCTGCTCCTGCCCAGGCGCCGGCCGGGCAGCCGCACGCCGCTGTGGCAGCTGCGGCAGAGGGCGGCGGATCTGTTGGCCGTGGCCAGCCGCCACGGATCGTTCCCGGTGCTCCTCGAGACCTATCGCGAGTGCCTGCAGGACGTGTTCGACCTACCCGCCCTGACCGGTCTCCTGCGCCAGATCCAGGCCCGCACCGTCCACGTCGCCGATGTCGAACTAGCCGACCCGTCCCCGTTCGCCAGCGGTCTGGTATTCGCCTACGTCGCCCAGTTCATGTACGAGGGCGACGCCCCGCTGGCCGAGCGCCGGGCCCAGGCGCTGACGTTGGACCGGCGGATGCTGGCCGATCTGCTCGGCACCGACGAGCTGCGCGACCTGCTCGACGCCTCGGTCATGGAGGACCTGGAGGCCGAGCTGCAGGGCCTCTCCGAGGAGCGCCGGGCCGACACGGTGGAGGCGGTGGCCGACCTGCTCAGGCGCATCGGCGACCTGACGCCCGGCGAGTTGGACCTGCGGTGCGCGTCGGCCGAATTGGCGGCCACCGCCCGGGAAACGCTGATCGCCAACCGTCGGGCGGTGTCCATCCGGGTGGCCGGCGAAGAGCGGCTGGTGCTGGTCGACGACGTGGCCCGCTATCGCGACGGCATCGGATCGGTGGCGCCCCGAGGACTGCCGGAGACCCTCCTCGAGGCGGCGCCGGACGCGCTCCTGCAACTGGTGAGACGGTGGGCCCGGACCCACGGCCCTTTCCTGGCCGGCCAACCGGCCGCCCGTTTCGGCGTCGGACCCGAGGAGGTGGCCGCCGTCCTGGACCGTCTGGCGGCCGAGGGCCGGCTGGTCAAGGGCGCGTTCCGGCCGGGCGGCCAGGGGCGCGACGAGTGGTGCGACGCCGAGGTGCTCCGGCTGCTCCGCCAACGCTCACTGGCCGCCCTGCGCAAGGAGGTGGAACCGGCCGAGGTCGAGACGCTCACCCGGTTCCTCCCGGCCTGGCACGGCATCGCCCCGCTCGGCCGGGTGTCGGAGTTCACCGGTCCGGACCGGGTCCTGGAAGTGATCGGCCAACTGGAGGGGATGGCCGTCCCGGCCAGTGCCCTGGAGGCGGACATGCTGGCCGGCCGGGTCCGCGGCTACGAACCGCGGATGCTGGACGAACTGCTCGTCGGTGGTGAGGTCATGTGGGTGGGCGCCGGCCCGCTCGGGCGCGACGACGGGCGGATAGTGCTGGCCCGGCGGGATACGGCCGGTCTGCTCCTGCCCCGACTCGGCCTCACCGGCTCGGACCAGCCCGGACCGGAGGGGGAGGTCCACGACCACATCCGGGCCCAGCTCGACCAGCGGGGGGCCTGCTTCTTCCGCGAACTGGGCCGCGTGGCGTGGTCCGACCCGCAGGTCCTCGAAGCGCTGTGGGACCTGGTCTGGGCCGGCGAGGTGACCTGCGACGGGTTCGCGTCGGTGCGGGCCATGGCCGGGCCGGCCGTCCGTCGGGGGGCCCGGTCCAAGGGCGGAGCCCCACTGCCGCGGGCCTACCGCCCCCGGCCCGGTTCCATCCGGGTGGGCGCACCTCCGGCCGGGCAGGGGCGGTGGTCCCTTGTCTCCCGGGAGGTCGCCACCCTGGCCCCGGTCGACGACCGCCGCTGGGCGATCGAGGCGGCCGCCGCCGTCGCCTCCGCCCTGCTCGACCGGCACGGCGTCCTGACCCGTGACGCCGTTCGGGCCGAGGGCGTCCCCGGCGGTTTCGCCGGGCTGTACCCGGTGCTGAAGACACTCGAGGAGTCCGGGCGCATCCGCCGCGGCTACTTCGTCGCCGGCATGGGCGGGGCCCAATTCGCGGTTCCCGGTGCCGTCGACCGGCTACGCAGCGTGGCCGGCCCGCCGGGCGGCCCGAGCGGCCCGTCCGGCCCGGACGGAGCGGGCGCCGAGGTGCACGTGCTGGCGGCCACCGATCCGGCCAACGCTTTCGGTCTGGCCCGGCCGTGGCCGGTCAAAGGACCGAGCCGGGTGCCCGGCGCCTTCGTCGTACTGGTGAACGGGATCGGCTCGGCCTACATCGAGCGGGGCGGCAAGGGGCTGGTGGCGTTGCGACCGTTCGACGGCTCCTGGGAGGAAGCGGTCGGCTCGGCCCTGGTCGATCTGGTCGCCGCCGGCCGGTGGCGCCGGCTGGTGCTGCAGCGCTACCCGGAGGAGATGGGTCCGGTCCTGAGTGCGGCCGGCTTCACGCCCAGCCCGAAGGGCCTGGTCCGCTACGCCTGACCTCTGAGGGAGGCCGGTAGCCTGACCGGCCGTGCCGAGACTCAAGGTGTTGGTGGATCTCGCCCCCTTGCGGCACTCCCGGGACTTCCGGTTGCTGTTCGGCGGCCAACTGGTGTCCACGCTCGGGACCCAGCTCACCGCCGTGGCCGTGCCCTACCAGGTGTTCCGCATCACCCATTCGTCGCTCGATGTGGGGTTGGTGAGCCTGGGCCAGGTCGTTCCCCTCATCATCTTCTCGATGATCGGGGGAGTGGTCGCCGACTCGTTCGACCGGCGCCGGGTACTGATGGCGACCGAGCTGCTCATGGCCGTCGCGAGTACCGGACTGGCCCTCAACGGGGGGATGGGGCATCCGGCCCTGTGGCCGTTGTACGTACTCACCGCCGTCCAGGGCGGCCTGGCCGGATTCGACCGGCCCACCTTCAATGCCGCCATCCCCCGCCTGGTGCCGGCTGGCGACCTGTCCGCCGCCTACGCCCTGTGGCAGGTGCAATTCCAGATCGGCATCGTCGTCGGCCCATCGGTCGCCGGCCTGATCCTGGCCGGCGGCGGGGTGTCGACGGTGTACTGGCTGGACGTGGCCAGCTTCTTCGTGTCGTTCGTGTCGGTCACCGCCCAGCGGTCGCAACCGCCGGTCGGCACCGAGCGGCAGCCGGCCCTGCGGTCGATGGTCGAGGGGTTCTCCTACCTCCGGGGCCGCCAGAACATCCAGGGCGTCTACCTGCTCGACATCGACGCCATGGTGTTCGGGATGCCGCGGGCGTTGTTCCCGGCGCTGGGGCTGGATTTCTTCCACGGCGGGGCGCAGGCGGTCGGGTTCCTGTACGCGGCGCCGGGCGCCGGCGCCCTCATCGGCGCGCTGACCACCGGGTGGGTCAGGTACGTGCGCCGCCAGGGCCGGGCGGTGATCGTCGCCGTGATGCTCTGGGGAGCGGCCATCGCCCTGTTCGGGCTCATCGATGTGCTCTGGGTGGCGCTGGTGCTGCTCGCCCTGGCCGGGTGGGCCGACGTGGTCTCGGCCGTGTTCCGCAACACGATTCTCCAGCAGGCCATCCCCGACCAGTTGCGGGGGCGCATGTCGGCCATCCAGATCGCCGTCGTCCAAGGCGGTCCCCGGGTGGGTGACCTGGAGGCGGGGGCGGTGGCCGAGGGGTTCGGAAACGTGTTCTCGGTGGTCTCCGGCGGGGTGGCGTGCGTGGTGGGCGCCGTCCTGTTGGCCCTGGCGCTGCCCGGCTTCCGGCGCCAGGAGGCGGTCGACCTCGACGGTCTGGACCCGGGCGCCTCCGGGACCGGCGCCCGGGAAGTGGCGCCGGGGGCGTGACTGGGGGGCTGGACGCGGCGGGCGGGGCCGGACCAGCCGGTTCCTTTGACCGGTTGGTCGGCGGTGGATGAGTGTGGACGCGGCGGGTGGGGCGGGACCAGCCGGTTCCTTTGACCGGATGGCGCGCCCGATCGGTCCACGGTTGCGGGGTCGCCAGGCGGGTGGCCCGGAATGATGTCGAAAAGCGCGTTCTGGCGGTCCGATCGAATCCGGGCGCATAGAATGGCCCGCGATATCGCGTGAAACGACGTTCCGGCGGTCCATCCGCAGCCGGGCCCGACAACCGTGGACCGATCCAGCGCGACGGAGCCACGGACCGGGCGACGGGGCGGCGGGCGGGAGGTCAGGCGGCGGCCGGCGCGGCGCAGCCGGGTGCGGCGCGAGGTGGCGGCCGGCGCCTACATTCGCCGACATGTTCGAGATCGAACCGGCGGACCACCTGACCGACGAGATCCACCAGGCCGTCGTCCGGCTCCTCCCTCACCTGTCCAAGTCGTCGCCCGCCCCCACGGCCGAGCAGGTGGGCGAGATAGCCAACTCACCGGCGACCGTGCTCTTCCTGGCCCGGGACGGGGCGGGCGGACCCATCGTGGGTACGCTCACGCTGGCCATGTTCCGCATACCGAGCGGGCTCCGGGCATGGATCGAGGACGTGATCGTCGACCCTGCGGTGGAGGGGCGCGGTTGCGGCCGGCAGCTGACCCAGGCCGCCCTGGACGCGGCCCGGGCGGCGGGGGCCCGAACGGTCGAGCTCACCTCACGGCCGTCACGGGAAGCGGCCAACCACCTCTACCAGCGCCTCGGATTCCAGATCCGCGACACCAACGTCTACCGCTACGACCTGGCCTGAACGGCGCCACCGGACGCGGCGCCGACCGCCCGGGCCAGAGATCAGACCTCGTCGGGGCCCAGTTCCTCCACCTCGAGCAGGGTGAAACCGTCGATGATGGTGCGCAGCACCTGCTGGGCCACCCGGGGGTCGACGCCCTGCTCGGAGGCCAGATTGGCGATGCGCTCGAGCATTCGGTCCTCACGGGCCCGGTCGACCACGGCCATGTGCTTGGCCCGCTTGTAGTGCACGACCTCGCCGACGAGCGAGGCCCGCTCGGCGAGTAGCGCGATCAGGCGCCGATCGACGTCGTCGATGCGCTGGCGGATCTCCTCGAGGTCTTCCACCCGACGATCTTGCCAGGCCCCGGGAGACCGGCCGACAACGACGACGGCGAACCACGAGCCGCGCCGGCCCAAGCAGGAAACCGGCCCTCCGGCTGGAAGGAAGGTAGGGCCGGAGGGGTAGCATGCCGACGGTAAGACAAAGTGTTCTCTTTCTCCTATAGGGGGAGCTGTGGCTGAATCCATCACCGTGACCGACAACCGCACGGGTGAGGTCGTGGAGATCCCGATCACCGATGGTGGGGTGTCGGCCGACGATTTCCGTAAGTTGCTTCCGGGCGTCTGGTTCTACGACCCGGCGTTCATGACGACCGCCCTGACGTCGAGCTCGATCACCTACCTCGACGGCGACAACGGCATCCTGCGCTACCGCGGCTACCCGATCGAGCAGCTGGCGGAGTCCTCCAGCTACCTGGAGGTCGCGTATCTGCTCCTGCACGGCGATCTGCCCAAGGCCGATCAGCTCGATGCGTGGACCGACGACATCCGTCACCACACCTACATCCACGAGAACTTCCGCAAGCGGTTCGTGGACGCGTTCCACTACGACGCCCACCCCATGGGCATGCTGGTCTCCGGCCTGGCCGCTTTGTCGACGTTCTACCCCGACGCCAAGAAGGTCGAGGACCCGGAGGTCCGGTCGGAACAGATCGTCCGGTTGATCGCCAAGACCCCGACCCTGGCGGCCGCCTCGTACCGCTACAGCCGGGGCATGCCGTTCGTGTTCCCGGACAACGATCTCAGCTTCACCGAGAACTTTTTGTCGATGATGTGGAAGGTGGCCGAGCCCCGCTACGAGCCGGATGCGGCGCTGGCCCGGGCCCTCGACGTGCTGTTCATCCTGCACGCCGACCACGAGCAGAACTGCGGCACGCTGGCCATGCGCACCGTCGGTTCCTCCCACGCCGACCCCTACTCGGCCGCCGCCGCTGCGGCCGCCGCCCTGTACGGACCCCGTCACGGCGGGGCCAACGAGGCGGTGCTGCGCATGCTCACCGAGATCGGCTCGATCGACAACGTCCAGGACTTCATCAACGACGTCAAGAGCGGCAAGGGCAAGCTCCAGGGCTTCGGTCACCGGGTGTACAAGAACTACGACCCCCGGGCCAAGATCATCAAGAAGACGGCCGACGAGGTCTTCGCCGTCACCGGCAAGAACCCGCTGCTCGACATCGCCCTGAAGCTCGAAGAGGTCGCCCTGTCGGACGAGTACTTCATCTCCCGGAAGCTGTACCCGAACGTCGACTTCTACTCCGGCCTCATCTACCAGGCCATGGGCTTCCCGACCGAGATGTTCACCGTCCTGTTCGCCATCCCCCGCGTCGCCGGGTGGCTGTCGCACTGGCAGGAGCTGATCGAGCAGGACTCCAAGATCTACCGGCCCCGCCAGCTGTGGACGGGCACGGAAGAGCGGCCCTACCAGGCGATCACCAAGCGGTAGGGAGCCTCCCCCTCACTGAGGTGCGCCCGGCTCAGCCGGAGACCGGCGTCCGAAGGAGGCCTTCCTGGACGACCGAGATGGCCAGGCGGCCGTCGCGGGTGAAGATGGTGCCGGTGGCCAGACCGCGGGCCGCGGCTGCGGTCGGGCTGTACTGGTCGTAGAGCAGCCACTCGTCGGCCCGGAAGTCGCGGTGGAACCACATGGCGTGGTCCAGGCTGACCTGGATGCCCTCTTTCCATATCTGGCCGTGCGGCAGCATGATCGTGTCCAGCAGGGTCATGTCGCTGGCGTAGGCCACCAGGCAGGCGTGTAGCAGCGGATCGTCGGCCACCCGCCCGTCGGCCCGCAGCCACATCTGGTGGGACGGCGGCCGGGCCGCGGTCGGGTCGATCGGCGACCGGCGCATCGGTTCGCCGACGTGGCGCACGTCGATCGGGCGGGGCCGGTGGATCCACTCCCCCAACTCGGCCGCGTAAGGGGCCATGGCCTCGGCCCACGTGGGCAGCGTCTCGGGATCGGGTACCTGGGGGATCCGCTCCTGATGGCTGACCCCGGTTTCGGGCACGTGGAACGACGCCGACAGGTGGAAGATGGGCTCGCCCCGCTGCACCGCCGCCACCCGCCGGGTGGTGAACGAGCGCCCGTCGCGGATGCGGTCGACCTGGTAGAGGATCGGTATCTTCGGGTCGCCCGGGCGCAGGAAGTAGGCGTGCAGCGAGTGCACCGGCCGCTCGAGCCCTTTGCCCTCGGCGACGGTGCGGCCGGCGGCCACCAGCGACTGCGCGGCGACCTGGCCGCCGAACACCCGGAGCCGCTCCTCGTGGGGGCTGACGCCGCGGTAGAGGTTGACCTCGAGCGCCTCCAGGTCGAGCAGGTCCACCAGCTCGTCGAGCGCCGCCGTCATGGTCTCATCATGTCCGGCTGCCACCAGTGGCTACCACCCGGTCCGGTAGGGTGAGGCCCCGTGGCTGCGCCCGTGACCCTTCTACGCGAGAAGTTCTACAGCGAGATCGGCCAGAAGCTGTTCAAGTATTCGATGGCTTCGGTGGTCGCAGTGATCCTCAGCAATCTGCTGCTCGCCCTGTTCGTCGGTGTGATCGACATGAGCGAGGTACTGGCCAGCACGCTGGCCACCACCATCTCGGCCGTTCCCAGCTACGAGATGAACCGCAAGTGGGCGTGGGGCAAGTCGGGCAAGAGCCACCTGGTGAAGGAGGTGCTGCCGTTCTGGGGCCTGGCCCTGCTCGGCCTGCTCGTGTCCGACGTCGCCGTGTACCTGGCCGGCCGGTACGCCAAGCACCACCACTGGACCCACTCCGGCAAGACCATCCTGGTGCTGGCCGTCTACTTCGGTGCGTTCGGCGTCCTGTGGGTGGGCAAGTTCCTCATCTTCAACAGCGTCATGTTCGTGCAGCACCACCACGAGCACACCCATGAGGACGACGCCACCCGCACTGCGGCGTGACCCCTGACGAGCTGGAGCTGGCTCGCTCGGTCAAAGGATTCATGCCCGACGACGAAGGCGTCGCGCTGCACGACGCCGGCCGGGCCGCCGCCCGGAGCGGGCTCGGGCCCCTCCTCGAAGTCGGCACCTATTGCGGCAAGTCGGCCGTTTACCTGGGTTTCGCCGCCCGTGACGAGGGGGCGACCATGTGGACGGTCGATCACCATCGCGGGTCGGAGGAGAACCAGTCCGGGTGGGAGCACCACGACACGTCCCTGGTCGATGCGGCCAGCGGTCGCATGGACACCCTGCCCACCGCCCGTCGCTCGGTCGCCCGGGCCGGGCTCGAGGATGCCATCGTGATGGTCGTCGGCCAGTCGACGGTGGTGGCCCGGTCGTGGTCCACGCCGCTGGCCCTGCTGTTCATCGACGGTGGCCACGGCGAGGACGTGGCGTGGGCCGACTACCGGGCGTGGACGCCCAAGGTGGCCCCCGGCGGCTACCTGGCCATCCACGACGTCTTCGCCGACCCGGCCGACGGCGGCCGCCCCCCGTACGAGATCTTCTGTGCCGCCCTCGAGTCAGGCGACTACGTCGAGGTCCCGTCGATGGGCTGCGGGAGCCTCAGGGTGCTCCATCGGGTCGGCGGGGCCTGAGCCTTTCGGCGCCGGCTGGGGCAGCGGGTCGGCCGGGTCAGCGGGCCTTGACCACTTCGGCGTAGACGGAGGCCAGGGTCCGGCCCATGTCGACGACATCGAAGCGGTCGGCGAACCGCTCGGCGGCGGCGGCGACCACGGCCGCCCGCAGGTCGTCCTGGGACAGTAACCGGATGACGGCGTCGGCGAGCGCCTGCGGGTCGCCCTGCGGGCACAGGAACCCGGATGTCCCGGATTCGATCACGTCGTGGTTGCCGACGACATCGCTGAGGACGATCGGCACGCCGGCCCGCATGGCTTCCAACGGCGTGTACGGGGCACCTTCGAAGCGGGACGTCGAAACGAACACATCCAACTGGTCGATCACGTTGGCGGCGTCGTCGAGGTGGGGGACCTGATGCCAGTTCGACCCCAGCCCGGCGACCGCCCGGGCCCGGTCCACATCGGCCTGCAGCGGCCCCATCCCGATCAGGAGGAAGTGGGCATCGGGCCGGCGGTGGGCGATGGCCGCCGCCACCTCGACGAAGCGCACCGGGTCCTTCTGGGCGACCAGACGGGCCACCGTACCGATCAACGGGGCACCGGTCGGGATGCCGAGATCGGACCTCAGGTCCATCGTGGCCGGTTGGTACACGACCGGAATTCCGTTGGGAATCGTGACCACCCGCTCCGGCCGGGCCAGATGGAGCTCGATGGCCGACAGGGCCTCACTCTCCGATACCGCGATCCAACGCTCGGCGCGCCGGCCGAGGGCCCGTTCGACCAGTCGGTACACGGCGTCGGTGGCCACGCCATTGGCGGTGTAGACGACCGGCCGCCCCGACACCCGGGCCAGCGCGCCGCCGACCGAGGAGTGGCCGTGGATCACGTCCGGCTTCAACGTCCCGACCAGGTTGCGCAGGTGGTGCAGGGCCCGCACGTTGTCAGGGTGCCATGGCTCGCGCCGCATCTCGATCAGATGGATGACGGCCCCATCGGCGACCATCCGGTCCACCGCCGCCTGGTCGTACACGGCCCCACCGCGCGGCTCACCCGCCGGCGGTACGGCCACGTGGTGGGCCACGCCGGGCGTATGGGTGACGACGTCGGCGAGGTGGCGCGACGTACCGCCGCGCACGGCCTCCAGCACGTGCAGAACCCTGATGGGCCGGTCTTGGTTCAGATCAGTAAGGATCGCGCCGAACCATTACCGCCGGCAGCGTTTGCAGCAGGATTTTGAGGTCGAAGCCCAGACTGCGGGTGGCGACGTAGGCGCAGTCGAGGTCGATCATGTCCTCATAGGACAGGGCGTTGGCCCCCTTCACCTGCCAGAGCCCGGTGATCCCGGGCCGGACCGTGTGTCGCACCTGGGCGAACAGATCGGACCGGTCGAAGACGATGGGCAGGGGCCGGGGGCCGACCAGGCTCATCTGGCCCCGGATCACGTTGAGCAACTGGGGCAGCTCGTCGACCGAGAAGCGCCTGATCACAGCCCCGACCCGGGTGATGCGCGGATCGTTCTCGGCTTTGAACAGCAGTCCGTCGGCCACGTTCCGATCGAGCAGGTCGATCTTCAGACGCTCGGCGTCGTCGACCATGGATCGGAACTTGAAGATGGTGAACATCCGGTTCTGCCGACCGGTCCGGCGCTGGCAGAAGACGGCGGGGCCCGGATCGCCCAGCCGGATGGCTGCTGCGGTGACCAACATCAACGGTAGGCACACGACGGTCAGGGCGATGGCTCCGAGCACGTCGATGACCCGTTTGCCGGCATCGGTACCCCAGGAGGGCCGGGCCAGGCCGGTGAAGGCCAGGTCGCCCAACCGGGTCGCCTCGGTGCCGGCCAGGCGTACCGGCGAAACGACGGTCATGTCCACTGTGGGCGAGGCGATGCGCACGATGTCGCGTACGAGCGTGTCCGGACCGTCGTCACCGCCGGTACAGACGACGACGTGGTCGATGGCGTGGTCGTCGAGCAGGCGGGTGACGAGAGCCAGGTTGTCGGCCGGGGTCCGGTCCGGGTGGCCGCCGACCACGTGGGAGTGGGCACAGACCAGTCCGGCCTCGGGGTTGAGATGGATGCGGTACTCCACGCCGGCCACGTGGCGCTCGGGGCCGACGACGAGGGCCCGGGTCAGCCCCAGGCCCCGCCGGCGGGCCCCGCCGACGAGCAGGGTGAGAGCGGCCTTCAACAGTCCCAGTACGACCAGGATCCCCAGCGCGCTGACGAGGGTGGCGCCGTCGCTGGTGCCGGGGTAGAAGTACACGGCGGCGCCGGCCACAACCGCCGCCGGGGCGGTCCGCCGGAGGTACCAGCCGACGCCCTGGGCCTGCACCGGAGTGCGTCGCTTCCACACCCCGAACAGCAACCCGGCTCCGAGCAGGGCCAGCGCGGCGACCACCGCAGCCGGCCCCGAGGTCACCGCCGATACCACTGCCGTGGCCACGGCGACATCGGTCAGTACGGGGACCGGCTGACGCATGGAGCGTTGGCACGCATCGGCCACCCGCAACCACGATGGGTGGCGGGTACCCGCCGGTGCTCGTCTGGTCGCGTCCCGGCCGGGAGGGCCGATGCCGCCCAGGGCGAGCTCACCGATCGGACCCGACGGGAGCGTGGTGATCAGGCGCGGGGCGCGTGTCACCTGCTCGGCACCGTCGGTCCTGTGGAGAGTCGCCGGTATCAGGGGCTGCGTCGCTCCGCCGACCCGCCTGGTCCCGCCTGGTCCCACCCGGTTCAATCCCTCCCCAGCGATCATGTTGCGGCTACGGACCTCACTGTCCGGTAACGGTCGGGCCGCCCGTGGGCGCCCAGTCGGGCCAGTGTAATCGTAGGTGGCACCGGCCGGTCGCCTCGGCCCGGCCCGGCCGGTCAGGCGTCGGGCCGGGTACCGGGCGCTCCGCTCACACTGCGGTCCGACGATGGCCTCCGGCTGAGCCGCTTCTTCTGGAGTGTCCGGTTTCAGCCCCGCCGCAGGGCCAGCCAAAGTCGGCCCAGACCGGCCAGCGTCCGCGGTATCCGGCGGGCGATCGGCGTTCGGGGCGGCCGGGTGTCGGTGATGGCCACCGGGATTTCATCGACGGTCAGCCCGGCCCGCTCGGCCCGGATGATGAGCTCGGTGTCGAAGATGTCCAGCCCGAACCGGCACTTCTCGACGAGGGGCAGAAGGGGGGTACGGCGCAGCGCCTTCAATCCATGGGTGTCGGAGATACGCAGGCCGAAGCCGACCCTGAGGATGGAGGAGAAGGTGGCCGTGACCAGCCGGCGGGCGGCGGGTCGGTGGTCCTCCGAATCCGGGTTGCGCTTGGACCCGACCACGATGGCGGCATCGCTGCTCTCCATGACGGCCAGCGCCCGTTCGAGGAAATCGAGGTCGACCAGGTCGACGTCGAAATTGACCACGACGTCGCCGGAGGCCCGCATGAAGCCTTCGCGCAGCGCCCGGCCGTAGTCGGGGTCGGGCAGGTCCACGGCTACGACCATCGGATGGGCCTCAGCCAGCCGGCCGGCTTCCGCCGAGGTGGCATCGGCCGATCCGTTCTGGACGACGATGACCTCGAACGGGCGACCGGACAGCCCGGACACCACGGTTTGCACGGCCGTGTCGAGATAGCCCTCCTCGTTGTGAGCCGGCATCACGATGGAAATCACAGCCCGCCATGCTACGTAAGACGTTGCCCGACTGGTCTGTTCGCCGCCCGAACGACAACATTCTCATCTCTATGCGCTGGCGCATCCTGCTCCTCGGCGGTCTGGCCGGTGCTCTGGTCGCGCTGTCCATTCCGCCGTTCGGGTTCTGGCCACTGGGTTGGCTCGGTCTGGCCGTGCTGGCCTATCCACTGCCGGCCACCACCTGGCGCCAACGGGCCGGCCTCGGGATCGCCTTCGGACTGGTGGACTACATCATCGGGTTGCTCTGGGTCCAGGAGTTCTCGGTTCCAGGCTTCATAGGGGTGGTGCTGATCAGCACGATCTACGCGGCCCTGGCCGTGGCCATCGTGCCCAGCCGGCACCGGATCGGGATCGCCGTCGGGCTGCCCAGCGCACTGGTCCTGTCGGACTGGGCCCGGGACCGGTTCCCCGTCGGCGGTCTGCCCCTGTCCGGCATCTCCCTCGGGCAGGCCAGCGGACCGCTGGCGCCGGTGCTGCGACTGGGGGGCAGCCTGGCTCTGACCGCGGAGACGGCGCTGGTCGGGGTGGCTCTGGCTGAGGTGGTGCGCCTGGTGATCGACCGGCTCCGCCCGTCCGGCCCGGCTCCGGCACCCGACCCGGGGGCGATGCCGACCTCGGGGAGTACGGTGCCGGCCGCACAGCCGACCGGTCGGGCCGCCGGTCTGCCGGCCGCCGCGCTGGTCGCCGCCGTACTGCTGCCCGTTGTCGCCTTCGTGTCCCCGTCCGGAGCCGGGGGGCACATCGCCCCGTTGCGCATCGGCCTGGTCCAAGGGGGTGGCCCCCGCGGGACCAGGGCCATTGCCAGCGACCCGCAGTTGGTGTTCCTGCGCCACCAGACGGCCAGCCGGATGCTGACCGGTCCGCTCGACCTGATCGTGTGGCCGGAAGGCATCGTGCCCGATTACGCGCCCTATTTGAGCTACGACGACGATCAGGCGATGGCGTCGTTGGCCACAGCCGACCAGGCGACCGTCCTGGCCGGGGTGGAGAAGGACCTCAGTGCTACCAAAGCGATCAATGAGGTGCAGGCCTGGGGCCCGGCGGGGAACATCGTCGGCACCTACGTAAAGAACCACCTGGTTCCGTTCGGCGAATACGTGCCCTACCGGTCGTTCTTCGAGAAGTTCGTCGACCTGAAGGACGTCCCTTACGACGCCGTGCCCGGCCATCAACCGGGTTTTCTCCGCACCCCGGCCGGCCCGCTCGCCATCATGATCTCCTACGAGGTGTTCTTCGACGAGCGGGCCCGTGGTGGGGTGCGGGCCGGGGGTCAGGTGCTGGTCGTGCCGACCAATACCGCTTCCTACCGCAGCACCCAGGTGCCGACCCAGGAGGTGGCCGCCGACCGTATGCGGGCCTGGGAGACCGGGCGCTGGTTGGTGCAGGTGACCCCGACCGGGTACAGCACCGTGGTCAGCCCGACCGGCCAGGTCGAACACAAGACCTACCTGGACCGCCAACAGGTGATCGAGGCGACCGTTCCGATGCGGACCGGCTACACGATCTACGACCACATCGGGGACCTGTCGGTGATGTTGCTGGCCCTGGCCGCCTGGCTGGCGGTGGCCGGCCTGAGTCGCTCGAAGGAAAGGGAAGAAACAGAACCGGTTTCGGTTCCGGCTTGACCCTCCTGTCCCCGGTAGGCAAGGATTTACGGCTTATGGCCGGGACCGATGCGCTGCGAGTGGCGCTGCTGGTCTACCGCGGCAACCCCCATTCAGGAGGCCAGGGCGTCTACACCCGCTACCTGGCCCGCGAGCTGGTCGAGTTGGGTCACCAGGTCACCGTGTTCGCCGGGCAGCCCTACCCGGTTCTCGACGACGGCGTCGGATGGGTCCCGGTGCCCAGCCTGGACCTGTACCGGCCCGAGGATCCGTTCCGTATCCCCCACCCGCGCGAGTTCAAGAGCCGGATCGACCTGGCCGAGTTCGCCATCATGTGCACGGCCGGGTTCCCGGAGCCGCGCACGTTCTCGTGGCGGGTGCGCAAGGAGCTGGCCGCCCGCAAGGGTCAGTTCGACGTGGTGCACGACAACCAGACGTTCGGGACCGGGCTGCTCGGCGTCATGGAGGACGGGCTGCCTCTGCTCGGCACCTGCCACCACCCGGTGACCGTCGACCGCACGCTGGATCTGAAGCACGCCCCCACCTGGCGCCGCCGTCAACAGCTGCGCCGCTGGTACGGCTTCTTGAACATGCAGATGAAGGTGGCCCGCCAGGTGCCCCGCATCCTGACCGTGTCCAGTTCCTCCAAGAAGGACATCGTCGAACAGTACGGCATCACCGATGAGCAGCTGAAGGTCGTTCCGATCGGAGTGGACCAGAACCATTTCCGGCCCCGGCCGGACATCGCCCGGGTTCCCGGCCGGATCATGACCACGGCCAGCGCTGACGTCCCGTTCAAGGGCCTGCTGCCTCTCGTCGAGGCGGTCGCCAAGGCGCGCACCGAGCGCCCCGAGACCCACCTGGTGGTGGTCGGCAAACTGCGGGCCGAGAGCCCGGTGGCGGCGGCCATCGAGCGCTTCGGGGTGGCCGACGCCGTCCGCTTCGAGTCGGGCATCTCCAACGAGCGGATGATCGAGCTGTACGGCGAGGCCGAGGTGGCAGTGGTGCCCTCTCTCTACGAGGGTTTCTCCCTGCCGGCGGTCGAGTCCATGGCCTGTGGCGTGCCTCTGGTGACAACCACGGGTGGCGCCCTGCCCGAGGTGGTCGGCGAGGACGGCGTGACCGGCATGCTGGTACCGCCCGGCGACGCCGGGGCGTTGGCCAATGCCATCGTCAAGGTGCTGTCGGATCCCGAGTTGGCCGGCCGCCTGGCGACGAATGCCCGGCAGCGGGTGCTGGAAAGGTTCACCTGGCAGTCGTGCGCATCGGCGACCGCCGAGCACTACAGGTGGGTGATCGAGGAGAAAAAGCGGGCGTGCTGACCGTCCGTTACGAGCAGCTGGGGGTCGAGCCGGGTGACCGCCTGCTCGATCTGGGCGCCGGCGCCGGTCGCCACGCGTTCGAGGCCATGCGCCGTGGCGCGGTGGTCACCGCCCTCGATGCCGATCCGGCCGAGGTCAAAGACGTGAGCTGGATGATGAAAGGGCTCATCGATGACGACCCGTCGGTCGGGAGGAGCGGGGGACACGGCGGCGCGCTCGTCGGCAACGCTCTCCAGTTGCCGTTCCCGGACGGGTCGTTCGACCGGGTCATCGCCGCCGAGGTACTCGAGCACATCCCCGGAGACCGCCAGGTCATGTCGGAGTTGTCGCGGGTGCTCCGTCCGGGGGGCACCATCGCCGTCACCGTGCCGCGCTGGTGGCCGGAGCTGGTCACCTGGGCCATCTCGGACGACTACCACAACCAGCCGGGTGGTCACATCCGCATCTACCGGGCGTCGGTCCTGGTCGAGCGCATGGAAGCCGCCGGTCTGGAGCGTTATGCCTCCCACCACGCCCACTCGCTGCACAGTCCCTACTGGTGGCTACGGGCGGCCGTCGGGGTCGACCGCGACGACCATCCGCTGGTCAAGGCCTATCACCGCCTGCTGGTGTGGGACATCACCGCCCACACCGCGTTCACCCGGGTGCCGGAATCGGTGCTGAATCCGGTCCTGGGCAAGAGCGTGGTCAACTATTTCCGGAAGCCGCTGTGATCTGCACGCCGCTCACCCGGTCCGAGGTGGAGGCCACCGCCGACTGGATCGCCTCGCTGCAGATGCCGAACGGCATGATCCCCTGGTTCCGCGGCGGGCACTGCGATCCGTGGAACCACACCGAGACGGCCATGGCCCTCCTGCTGGCCGGCCGCCGGGCCGAAGCCGATCGGGCGTTCGACTGGCTGGCCGCCACCCAGATGGAGGACGGCTCCTGGTGCCGCTACCACCTGGCCGAGGGCATCGAGGATCCCCGCCGCGACCCGAACGTGGGTGCCTACGTGGCCGCCGGGGCGTGGTGGCACTACCTGACGACCGGTGATCTCGGGTTCCTGGACGCCATGTGGCCGGTCATCGAAGGCGCCATCGAGTTCGTTCTGCGCCTGCAGGAGCCGGGGGGCGAAATCCTCTGGTCCATGGATCCGGACGGTCATCTGGGCCGCTACGCACTTTTGACATCGACCGCGTCGATACATCACAGCCTGCGCTGCGCAGTGGCGGTCGCCGAACGGTTGGGCTTCGAACGGCCGGAATGGGAACTGGCCTCAGACCGGGTGGTCGAGGCCATCGTGCACCGTCCGGACGCCTTCGCGCCGAAAGAACGGTGGGCCATGGACTGGTATTACCCGATCCTCTCAGGCGCCCTCAGCGGCGAGGCGGCCGAGCAGCGGATCGATGCCAGGTGGTCGGAATTCGTGATGGAAGGTATCGGCGTGCGCTGCGTGTCCGATGAGCCATGGGTGACGGCGGCGGAGACGGCCGAGTGCGCCATGGCCCTCGACGCCATCGGTATGCGGGATCGGGCGCTCTCGCTGCTGGCCGGCACCCGCCACATGCGCGAAGACGACGGTTCGTACTGGACCGGTTGCGTGCATCCCCAGTGCGTCCGCTACCCGGGTGGCGAGCGCACCACTTACACAGCGGCCGCCGTGCTGATGGCCGATCACGCCTTGTGGGGCACCGGCCCGACGGCCGGCCTGTTCCGGGGCGAGACGCTTCCCGAGGTGGTCGACGTGGTGTCGACCACCGACGACTCGCTGCGCCGCTAGCCCTCAGAGGTACTCCACATCGGGTCCGGCCGGTAGCCGGTGGCGGGTGTCCAGCACGTACTTCGCGGTCCCGGCGACCAGGTCCAGATCGAAGTCGTCGTGATCGGCGAGCACGACGACGGCATCGGCCCCGTCGATCTGATGGCGGTCCAGAGGGACGCGGGACAGCCGGGGGTCGATGACCGCATCGTCGGTGATGAAGGGATCGGCGTAGGCGACGTCGGCCCCCAGATCGAGCAGGCGATGGGCGATCTGGAGGGCGGGGGACTCTCGGACGTCGCCTGTGTTCTTCTTGTAGGCCAGGCCCAGGAGGAGTACACGAGTGCCGTTGACCGGTAGGCGGCGGGTGTTCAGGGCCAGCACCAGTCTGTGCACGACGTAGTCGGGCATGTGCTCGTTGATATCGCTGGCCAACTCGACGAAGCGGAATCGAAGTCCCAACGTCTGTTGGGTGTGCCAGGCCAGGTAGCGGGGATCGATCGGCAGACAGTGTCCGCCCACCCCGGGGCCGGGCCGGAAGGACATGAATCCGAATGGTTTGGTGGCTGCTGCGTCGATGGCCTCCCAGATGTCGATCCCCAGACCGTTGGCGAACATGGCCAGCTCGTTGACGAGGGCGATGTTCACCTGGCGGAAGGTGTTCTCCAGCAACTTGGCCAACTCTGCTTCGCGGGTCCCGGTTACCGGGACCGTGGTGTCGACCAGCGAGTCGTAGAAGCGCTGTACCGATTGGCGCGACCGGTCGTCCATGCCGGATACGACCTTGGGGGTATTGACCAGCGCCCAGTCGGGATTGCCCGGGTCGATCCGTTCCGGGCTGTAGCCCAGTCGGAAATCGGCGCCGGCCCGCAGTCCCGAAGCCGACTCGAGAAGCGGGCCGACCACTTCCTCGGTGGTACCGGGGTAGGTGGTCGACTCGAGAACGACCAGCGTCCCCGGGCGCAGGTGGCCGCCGACCGTCCGGGCCGCCTGTTCGATGCAGGAGAGGTCGGGCGCGCCGTTCGTCAGGGGGGTGGGAACCGTGATCACGGCGATGTCGAAGCCGGCCAGGTCGTCGGCCGACGTCGTCGGCAGGTAGCGCCCGGTTCTGAGTGCATCCGCCACTCTGGCCGGTCGGATGTCCTCGACGTAGGAGTAGCCCTGGGCCAGCTGCTGGATTCGCCGGGGATCGGTGTCGTAGCCGACGACATCGAAGCCGACCTCGACCGCCCGAATGGCCAGCGGCAGGCCCACGTAGCCCTGGCCGGCCACGACGATCCGTATCGGCTTGGCGTCATCCACCGTGCTGCACCCCACCTCTGTCCGAGCGTCGGGAGGCTAGCGGGAACCGGTGCCCGCCGAAGCTGTGGGACCATGCGTACATCGGGAGACCGGCGGCCAGAGCCGCCATCTTGCCCGCCGCCCGGGAGGCGAAGGCGACGGCCAGCAGCGGGCGCCAGACCGGCCGCGACCGGTCGGCGAAGTAGAGGTACATCCCGCGGTGCTGTGAGACCACCCAGCGCCACGGGACCTGGCGGATGCTGTCACCGCCCAGGTGGACGACTTCGGCGTCGGGCGCCAGCCACGTCTCCCACCCGGATCGGGCGAAGCGGTCGCTCCAGTCGATCCCCTCCCAGTCCAGCCGGTACCGCTCGTCCTGATCGCCGACCTGGCGGACCGCCTCGGCCCTCACCAGGTAGGCCGCTTCGTGGCCGCGCCCGATGATCCGTTCCTCGTCGTGGGCCCACCCGTCCCACCAGAAGCCGGATGCCTCGCCCCGGCTGCGGAGGCGCCTGATCTGGCGACCCAGCAGGGTCTCCACCAGGCTGGGCGCCGCTCCGGCACTGGTCAGGAGCGAGCCGTCGCCATCGATCAGGCGGGGCACGACCCATCCAGCCCGGTCGTGGCGGGCCAGCAGGTCGCGCATGGCGCCCACCGCCCCCTCCGCGAACCGGGTGTCGGGGTTGCAGATGAGCACGGCCCGTCCGGCCGCCACGGCGAGCCCCTGGTTGTTGGCGGCGGCCAGCCCCCGGTTGTCCCGGTTGGTGATGATGCGGGCCTCTGGCGCGACCAGTCTGACCAGGTCGACGGTCCCGTCGATCGAACCGTTGTCGACGACTATCAGCTCGTACGTACCGGCCGGCAACGTGGTCAGGAGGGAGCGTAGGCACTCTCCGGCCACTTTGGCGCTGTTCCAGGTGACCATGACAACGGAGAGCGGGAGGTCGGCCTGATCCTCGGTCGGTGCGGTCCCCGGCCCGCTCATGCCGCCGCCCGTTCGTACACATCGGCCATGACTCCGGCCACGGCCGTGGTCGCCGGCCACGCCGAGGCCCGGGCCAGCCCGGCGTCGGCGAGGGCCTGACGGGCGGCCGAGTCGGTGATGATCCGGTGGAGGACGGTGGCCATATCATCGACCGAGGGCGAAGCCGCCCAACCCCCCGCCTCCCCCAACACCTCGGGCAGTGACCCGACCGGTGCGCACACCACCGGAGTGCCCGACGCGGCCGCCTCCAGAGCGGGCAGGCCGAAGCCCTCGTAACGGGTGGGATAGCAGAGGACCTCGGCGGCGGCGAGCAATGCCGCCCAGGAAGGGTCGTCGAGCGGCCCGGTGCCGACCAGATCCGTCCCGGCCGGGGGCGGTTCCCGCCCGACGACGACCAACTGCGGCCGATCTGCTCCCAGATCGGCCGTCGCCGCCTGCCAGGCGGCGACGGCGACGGCCAAGCCCCGACGCCGGGCGCCGCCGATGGCGACGACGAACGGCCGGCGGATGCCCAACCGCTGCAGTAGCGGGTCGACGGAGGCCGCCCGCTCCGGTCCGAACCGGACGGGCCGGGCCGGTGGCACGACGACGACCCGGTCGCCGGGTACCCGGTAGGTGTCGATGATCGCCGCCCGGGTGAACTCGGACACGGTGACGATGATCTCGGAGTGACCCGCCGCCCATGCGGCGTGGGCCGCGAACAGTCTCCGCTTGGCCGCGCCCAGATCCTCCGGATGGTGCTTCCAGGCCAGGTCGTAGATCGACACGACAGACCGGGCCGGGCACAGAAGCGGGATGGCATTGAACGTCCCATGGAAGACATCCGGGCGATGCCGCCCCAACCAGACCGGCGTGCTCAGTTGCAGCCAGCCGGTCTCGGGAAGGGGGCCCAGCCCGGCCAGCCCATGCGGCGTGGCGCCCGGGAAGGGGGGCACCGGCCGCCGCCGGTCGTAAAGGAGGCTGAGCTCCACCAGTTCGGCCAGGGGGCCGAGGATCTCCCGGAGAGTGCGGCCGACGCCGCCCGGCGGATCGTCCTGCAGGCGCCGTCCGTCGAGGGCCACCTTCAACATCGGGTCTGTTCGCCGGCCGTCGCATGGCTCATGGCGCGAGCGACCGTGACGGCCGCCGGTTCGGTCCCGTCGGCCACCACTACCACGGCCTGCGGCTGGGTCCTGGCCAGATGTCGGGAGAAGCGGTCAACGGTGGCGCGCGAGGCGACCACTGCGCTGTAGTGATGGCGCCGGCTCCGTAGCCACCGGTCGGGCGCAACCGGGCCGGAGAACGCTTCCACGAAACGGTGACCGGGCCGGTCCGGACCGGAGCCGCGGCCACCGGGAGCCAACCATGTCACCCGGTCGTCCGGGCGTCCGACCTGGATCTGATCGGCGACCTCGCTCAGCGTGCCGTCCGTATCGAACACCAGATAGCGATCGGGCGCCCACCAGTCCCTGATCACCAGCTCCCGGTGAGGGTCGTAGGGCGGTCGGCGCAGGCGGGGGCGACCGGCGAGCTGGTCGCCGAACCGATCGACGAACCGCACCCGGTTGACGCGGGACAGCGCCGCTCGTTGCCAACCGGGGAAGCTGGCTTGGCCGGCGTGGACGACGACCGCTCTCGGTTCGAACACCGTGCGCCGGCCCAGCCGGCGCAGGGCGAAACAGAGGTCGGCATCCTCGTAATAGCCCAGCCCGTAGGCCGGGTCGAAGCCCCCTGATCGTTCGAAGTCGGCGCGCCGCAGGAGGAGGGCGGCACCGGACCCGTAGTCGACGTACCGGGCGAAGGACAGCTCCGGTGCATCTCGATCGTATCGATCCCCGTAGCCGTGGCCCTGCCCGTCCGCCCCCAAGAGGGCACCCGCTTCGAGCACCCGGCCACCCCCGTCTATGTACATCGGGGTCGCCACTCCGGCTCGCGGGTCGCCGGCCAGGGCGTCGACCAGGTGGCCCAGCCAGCCCGGTTCCGGGGCCACGTCCGAGTTCAGGGCACAGACGAACGGGGTGCGCCCCATGCAGGCGCCGACGTTCAGGGCCTGGCCGTACCCCATATTGGTCGGACTCAGGACGAAGCGCGCGCCCTCGACCGCGACCGCCAGGCGGGCTCCGGCCCCGTCGGGCGAGGCGTTGTCCACGACCACCATCTCGAAGTCGACCGTTCCGGCGGTGGCGGCCACGATGCTCTCGAGTGTCCGGTGAGCGGTGTCGAAGTTTCCGTACACGACCATGACGATGGATACGACCGGCTCGGTGGGCGTCGGAAAGGTCAGCATCGGGATCAGCGGCCCGACCGGCGCCGGGACGCGGCGACGCGTCGTTTCCAGTCGCCGCCGGTGCTCAACGCAGCTCCAGCCAACTCCCACGGCGACCGCCCGGGCCGCCGGCCGAAGAAGCGGTCGTTGGACAGGGTCACCGCTTCCATCCGGGCGTACACAGGTGGCTGGTCGCACCGGACGTCGGTGGCGGGCGGGCCGGCGGCCTGCGCCAATTCGAGTTCCAACAGAACCAGCCCGTCGACGGGTGCGGTCGGCCCGTTCACGCCCACGCCGACCGAGCGGGCCAGGCAGGCCAGGAAGAGATCGTCGGTCTCGACCCGATCGGCGGACCTGACCATCGTCACGTAGTCCTCCGCGGTTCGGCCTGACTCGTCCAGTTCATCCAGGCCGTGGACCACACCCGGTAACCGCACGCCCATGCCGATGATCACCCGCTGGCGCCGGTCGAGGACCCAATCCGGGAAAGTGGCGCCGGCCATCAGAGACAGGGGCGGCCAGTCGGCGATCCGGTCCTCCAGATCAGCGGGGACCAGGGAGGATCCCCGCCGAGCCAGTTCGACGGTCAGGATGCGATCCGAGATCAAGGAGCGCGGTGACGTGGCCGGCGACCTCATGAACTGGATCGAGAGCATACCATCGGCCGATCGCCGGCTACCCGTGGAGACGAGCTGCCTCGGGCAGCGGGGACGCCGCTCGCTCGCCGCGCTATTTCCGACCCGGTCGAGGCGGGCAGGGTCGGCCCCAGGTCATCATCCATCGGGGCGACCGCACCCGCCTGACCACCGGCGCCGGCGTCCACTTCGACCCGGACGTCGAGGTGCTCCTCGGTGGCAATCACAGGTTCGACTGGGTGAGCACGTTCGGGTTCCGGGAGGTGTACAACCTGCCCGGCGCCTACCGGTCCGGCATCCCGTGGTCGCCCGGCGACGTTCGCATCGATACGTCGGCGTACCTGGGTCGGGGCGTCAGGGTGCTCCCCGGTGTCCGCATCGGCACCGACGCCGTCATCGACCCCTATTCAGTGATCACCCGGGATGTGTCCGACGGTCAGCACGCGCGGGGGCACCCGGCCCGGCCGGCCGTCCCGGCCACCCGCCTCTTCGATTCGCCGTCACCGGATCGGCCCGGACCGTTGGCCACGTCGGTGGCCAGGAGCCTGCGCCGAGCGGCCGACCTGCTCTGGCCCCCGGCCATCTCGTTTCCGTCTCTGAGGGAGCCGGCGGTCGAGCCGCAGCCCATCGAAATGGGCACCGGTTCCTATTTCGTACCGGTGGTACGCAACGATCACGGCGGGGGCGGCCGGGTAGTGGTGGGTCCCTACGCGTCCGTGTCGTTCGACACCGAGTTCGTGTTCGGGGCGGTGAGCGACGGTCGCCGGATCGCCCAGGCGTATGAACCGAACAGCGGCGTCGCCGGTCGGGAGACCGACGGCCGGCCGGGTGGAGCGGCCGGGGACCCACCCGGGAAAGCGGCCGGAGGCCGGCCCGAGGGACCCGTCGAGGCTGAGCCCGGACCGGTCGCCGTCGTCGGGTCGGACACCTGGGTGGCTCGCGGCACCCGCATCGTCGGAGCGGTCACGATCGGGCACGGCGCGGTGGTGGCCGCCCACACCGTCGTCACCGAGGACGTCGCCCCCTACACCGTTGTGGCCGGCAATCCGGCGACGACCATCGGGCACCGCTTCGACGCCGACACCGTTGCCTCACTGCTCGGGATCCGGTGGTGGGACTGGCCTCACGACCTGATTCTGGAGCGGGTCCAAGATCTGTGTTCGGACGACGTCGAGGGGTTCGTGCGCAGGTACGCCGGCCCGGCGTGACCCGGAATCAGGGTTGGAACCGGCGGACGAAATCAGCCACGTTGGTCGAGCAGAGCTGCTCCCAGTGACGCAGAACCTCCTCCTCCGGCCAATCCCACCAGCGAATCGCCAGTAGGGCGTCCACCGTCTCGTCATCGAACCGGCGACCGACCTCTACGGCCGGGTTGCCGGCGACGATGGCGAATGGTCGGACGTCGTCGTAGACAACCGAGTAGGCACCCACAACGGCACCGTCGCCGATGCGGACCCCGGCCATCACCTTCGTGCCTCTGGTGACCCACGCGTCGCTGCCGATGATGATCTCGTCGGCAGGAACGTCCACCGGCTCGGCGCCGGGCCGATTCGCGACATGGTCGGCCGAACGGGCCGCGAACGGGAAGTCGAACACGCACTCACAGTTGGCGGCCACCGACGTGTAGTTCCCGATCGTCACAGTGACCGCCCGACCCGGCGGCCGGATGACTGTGGGCTCGAAGTAACTGGCCCGGCCCATGACGACCGTCGGGGCCGGTTCGCCCTCGGCCGGCACGTGGTCGAACGGGTACTCCTCGACCGACCCATCGAGCGAGTCGGCCAGATGATGCAGTCTGAGAGCGACTCCCCGACGGACACCGTCGCCGGCGCGGCGCGCCCGGCCGGCGATGCGGCGTTTCCAGGAGCCGGACGCGGGGCCGGTCGGGTGGGAATCGGTGGACATGGTCAAGCTGGGCGACGGTCGGCGCGGAGGTTCGGATACTAGGCGGGCCGGCCGCTCAGCGGCGGGGTGGCCGCACACGAATTCCCCCGCCCCCACATCGCGCGTCACGACCGCATACGGTCCGACCGTCGCGCCGTGGCCGATTCGGACGCCCGACAGGATCCGGGCGCCGGCACCGATGCGGGCGCCGCCCTCGACGACGATGTCACCGCGTGACCAGGGGTTCCCGTTGCGATACGCGCCCGGCAGCCGGTACTGCTCCCGCAAGGCGAAGATCGTCACCCAGTCGAAGCGATGGTTCCCACCGATCAGGACCTCGACGTCCCGGTCGAAGCGGGCTGACCGCCCGGCCGTCAGCCGGGTCCGGTCGCCTTCATGCACCAGGACGCATGGTGCGCCCTCGACCCCGGGTCCGGGATGGAAGAACCGGCGGGACGTCCGACCGTCGCCCGCCCGGCTGGCCGGCAGGCGCCAAGGTCCACCGGTCCTCTCTCTGGCCACCGGGCCCGAGGTTAGCCGGGCCCAATTCCGACCCGACCGCTATCCTCGTCCTCCGTGATTGCCGGCTCCTTGGGCGAGCTGCCTGCGGCGGTGTCCAGGGCGGTCGTGATCAACGTGAAGACGGACGTGGTGGCCACGCTGGCGCTGGTGTCGCTGGCCCATCGGCTGCCCCCCGGCTCGAGCATCCTGCTCGTCAACTGTGAACCGGATGCCGACGGAAGGGACCACTTCCTGGCGCTGTCCCAGATGTTCGACTTCGACATCATCGAAGCCCCGACCCGCCATCACGGTCTGACCCTCGATTGGCTGTTCCGGGGTCTGCACCGGGACGGCCGCATCCTGCTCCTCGATTCAGACGCGGAGGTGAGGGACGCCCGGTTCGTGGAATGGATGAACCGGAAGATGGAGAACGACCTGGCCTTCGGAGCCGGATACACATGGGGACCGTTCTTCATCCCGGAATCGTGGGGCGTGGTCGAAGACACGGTCCTGTACGTGCAGCGCCCATGGCTGCCGTGCGTCATGTTGAAGGTGGCTCCGGTCATCGACGCCCTGGACCACGGGCTCACGTTCCTCGAGTCGTACACCCACAACGAGTTCTCCTACAGCAACCGGGTCGCCCATTTCCTCGCCGCCCGGTGGGGCCCACCCTGGGGGGGTCGGAATCCGGCGTTCGACCGGCTACCGGCCAGATGGCAACGGCGCATGGGGTCGTGGCGCATGGACTGGTTGAGCTGGGCGGCTCACGACTACCACGGCCACCGCCCCAAGATCGCCTGTTTCGACACGGCCGGCGCCATCTACCAGTACCTGATCAACGACCGGGGCCTGCTGTTCGCCGGAATCCCGGTGGAACTGGGCGCCGACGACGTGGTCCATCACTTTTCGGGCGTGACCCGCCACAACGTCTACGGTCACGATGTCCTGGCCACCCCGGAGTCGGCCATCACCGCAGAAGTGGTGGGCAAGCTCAGGGCAGAATACCGAGCGGAGGCGGCGGCTGACCTTGTAGATCGCCTTTCTTCCAGCAAACGCCTCCCCAGTCGATAGTCACGATCGGCTCAGACAGGTCGTTCTCGTCCCGGTAATCGGTGACCGCCTGCTGGCAACCGGGTACCGCAAAGTAGTCGTCGACGATGATCCACCCTCCCGGGGACAGGCTGGGATAGAGCGAGGTCAGGGCGTCCATCGTCGACTCGTACAGGTCGCCGTCCAAGCGGCACAGGGACCAGGGATGGCCCTGGAGAGCAGGCAGCGTGTCCCGGAAGAAACCCTTCACGAAGTGGACCCGGTCGTCCAGGAGTCCGTACCGCTGAAAGCCCCGCTTGACCTCCTCGAGTTCGACCGCCAGTTCCTGGTACTCGTGCAGATCCGATCCGCGATCGGCCGGATAGCGATCCGGATCCGGAGGAGGCAGGCCGGCGAAGGAGTCGGCTACGTACACGGCTCGGTCGCCTCCGCCGAGCGCGTTGAGTGTGCCCCGCATCACGATGCTCGTGCCGCCCCGCCACACCCCGGTCTCGATCAGATCGCCGGGCACGCCATTGGCGACCACATCGGCCACGCAGTCGACGACGTTCTGGATCCGTTTGGCCCCCACCATGGTCATGACTCCAGGGGGCAGTTGGTCGACGAAACGCCGGCCCTCCGGGTCATCGGCGGCGTCCATACGCCGTCGGTAGGCTAGAACGCTGTGACCTCGTCGGAGCAGAGCGCTCTGCACCCGCCTACGCAGCCAGCTCCCGTCGGTCGCCCTGATCGGGACGTATGAGTAGTCGGGGAAGCTGGTGATTCCGAGGACGGCCCGGGCCAGCAGGTCGATGTATGCGACTGCGGTGGGATCGTCCGACGACATCGGGAAATGCTAGCAATCTCACTGATATGGGACTGAAGCTCGAAGCGCCGGCGGAGGAGGGCTTCGGGGCCGGCGGGCGGCTCCTGTCGGTCATGATCCCGATCTGGAATTGCCGCACCCTGCTGCCCGAGACGCTGGCCTCGTTGCTCGATCAGGGCATCGAGGATGCCCAGATCGAAGTCCTGGACGATCAGTCGGACGACCGCCCCGAGGACGTCGTCGAGGCTTTCGGCGGTCTGCCGGTGCGGTTCTTCCGCCACCCTGGCAAGGTCGGGATGATCGGGAACTTCAACGCCTGTATAGAGAGGGCCGAGCGCCCGTGGGTGCACATCCTCCACGGCGACGATTTCGTATTGCCCGGTGCCTACGGCCGAGTGGCCGACGTGGTCAGATCGGTCCCGGATGCCGGGGCCGTGTTCGGCCGCTCGGTGACCGTCGACGGCGCCAGTAGGTGGCGATCGATCACCCCGATCCTGGGCCCCGACCGCTTCGGGCGGCTTGCCTACCGGCCGGAGCAGTGGGGACTCACCCCGGTGCAGTTCGCCGGCGTCTTCTTCCGCAGGGAAGCGGCTATTCAACTGGGCGGGTTCGCTCCTCTCCGCCCCCACACCGCCGACTGGGATTTGTGGTGGAGGTTGGCCCGGACGGGTACGGCGGCGTACACCAACGAATGCATCGGCGCCTACCGGGAGCATGAGGCGAGCGATTCATCCATGCTCCGTCGTGACGGCGAGAACCTCCGCCAATCACTGGCCCAGCTGGAAGCGGTGATGTCGGCCGACGGCCGCACCGATGCCGACGTCGCCGAGCGTCTGATGCGGTTCGCGTTGGTCCAGGCCGAGCAGTTCTGGCCCGAGCGGCGCGTCTTCGCGCGGCATGTCCGGATCATCTGGCGTTTTCCGAAAGCGGTGGCCCCCCGCAGGCGGGTCATCCGACTGATCGCATCGCTCTCGACCCGCAGCCGCCGCCCGGCCACATGACCGACGTCTGCTTCGTGGTGCTGTCCCACGACGATCCGGACCAGGTGATCCGGCTCATCACCGTCCTGTCCACCTGCCCGGATAGCTCGATCGTCGTCCACCACGACGGTGGCCGTCCGCAGTTCCGTCCGCCCGCCGACCTGCCGGTGCGGCTGGTGCCCGATCCGGTAGCCGTGCAGTGGGGTACCTGGAGCCAGGTACGGGCCGCCGGTGCTGCCCTCCGATTGGGCCGCGACGGGCCAGCCCGGCCCGAATGGTTCGTCTTCCTGTCGGGTCAGGATTTTCCGGTGCGGCCTTTGGCCGAACTCCGGCGGTTCCTGAGCGACAGCGAGGTGGATGGCCACATCGCGTCTTGGCCTCTGGCCGATGTGCCCGGTTGGACCCAACTGGAGGTCGAGCGTTACACCTACCGGTGGCGGCGCCTACCCCGGGCGCTGTCGCCGGGCCGGTTGCCACAGTGGGCCCGCAGCCGGGTGCAATCGGTCAGCCGGCGCCACCGGCTCATCCGGGTGAGCGACCGGTACGGCCTGGCTCCCGACTCCGTCGGGCGACCCGCTCGCAACTACCCGGTGCCGCCCGAGCGGATGTTCGGCGGTAGTGAGTGGATGATGCTGAGGGCCAACGCAGTGGACCACCTGCTGGACGCCTTGGGGCAGGCCCGGTGGACGGATTTCTTCCGACGATCGCAGTTGCCGACCGAGTCCTTCTACCACACCGTTCTCGCCCACTCCGCCGGCGTCCACCTGGATGCCGACTGGCGCCGTTACCAGGTGTACGAAGGGGCGCGCGCCAAGGTGCTCGGTGTGGCGGACATCCCGGCGATCGAAGCCAGCGGTGCTTTTTTCGCCCGCAAGTTCGTCGCCGCCGAGGACGCCAACGTGCTCGACTACTTCGAGCCGATCGCCGCCGGTCGGCCTCCTTCAGATCATCCGATGTCGCCCGGAACCGATGGCTGACTCCACGTTCCACACCGGCCGGCATCGACAGACGACCGCCGAACTCGATGCGGCCGAGCAGGAATGGTGGGAACGCAACTGGGATCTCGAGGAGCGGTACTGCTGGGTCCAGACCCGCGGCGTGCAGAGGCTCCTCAGATCGGCCTACACCAGGCGGATCACGGGCCGCCTGACCAGGGATGACGTGGTGGTCGAACTGGGGTCCGGTACCGGTTGGCTCAGCGACCTGATGCGACGCCGGGCCGGGACCGTGATCGGAATCGATCCGTCACCGAGCCAGATTTCCCGATCCCAGCAGGACCCGGACGAGCAGGCGCCACGCGCCGGCACGGATTTCCGGGTCGGCTCCTACGAATCGCTGAGCGAGGTGCCGCCGCCTTCGGTGATAGTGGCGCACGCCGTACTGCATCACCTGTCCAGCGCGGAGATCGACGATTGTCTGCGGGGATGCGCCGCCGCCCTCTCCCCGGGCGGCCGGCTGGTGTTGTTCGAGCCGGTCGCCGCGCCCGCCTCACCGAACGCGTCGAGGTCGTACTCGGCGCAGCGACGATTGGAGGACCTGCCGCACTCGTTCGCGGCGCGGGGGTGGCGGCGCCTGTCGGCCGAGGAATCGGCCTTGCGCCGGCGGTTGTCCGATCGGCCGGCCCAGCCCCTCCCGTTCGGGCCGTCGCCGAAGGAGACGCCTCTGGTGCGGGGGGAGCTGGAGTCCCACCTGCACCGCCACGGGTTCTCGGTCGAGTGCATGCGTCCCTATCTGGTCATGTCCCACCTGGTCGCTCAGGAGATGCTCATCGCCGAGACCTCCCAGCCCAGGTTCTGGAAGTTGGCCAAATGGCCCATCCTCGCGGCTTCGGTCGTTCTCGATCAGACGATGATCCGCAGCGGGCGGCTCCCGGCCGGCGCCTGGGTCTTCACCTTGTTCGAATGCCAACTGGTGGCCGGTTCCGTGGAGGTTCCCCGTGCCGGTTGACCACGTCGTGGTCGGCTCCGGGATCTCGGGTGCGGCCATCGCCCGCACGCTCCACGACGCCGGCCGGTCGGTGCTGGTCGTCGAGCGGCGCTCGGCGGTGGGAGGGAACGTGCGTGACGAGACGCACCCGTCCGGAATCCGGTTCCATGTCCACGGGCCGCACTACTTCCGGACCAACAGTTCCACCTTGTGGTCATTCGTGCGCCGGTTCGCCGACTTCTACAAGTTCGAGGCCGTCCTGGCGTCGTGGGTCGACGACCGCTACGAGGCCTGGCCGGTCACCGCGGATTACATCGCCCGTACTGTCGGTGTCGGCTGGCAGCCGTCGACCGCGGCGGGACGGGCCGAGAATTTCGAGCAGGCGTGCCTGGCCATGATGCCTGAGCAGGTGTACCTCAAGTTCGTGAAGGGCTACACGGAGAAGCAGTGGGGGGTGGCCGCCACCGAGCTGGCGCCGGCGCTCGCCGGCCGGTTCGATGTCCGCCCCGGCCACGACCTGCGCCTGAAGACGCACCGGTACCAGGGCCTCCCGGTAGGCGGCTACTCGGCCTGGATGGAGTCGATGCTGTCCGGCATACCGGTCGTCACCGACTGCGACTACCTGTCGACGCCCGGCGACTTCCCATTCGCCCGCTCGCTCGTGTTCACCGGCCCCATCGACGAGTACTTCGGCTACTCACTTGGCCATCTGCGCTACCGCGGGCAGCAACGCCGGCACATCTACCGTGACGACATCGACCAGTTCCAGCCCTACATCCAGGTCAACAACCCTGGGGCCGGCCCACATATCCGCACTCTCGAGTGGAAGCACCTGGTGCCCGCCGATGGGCGGAGCCCTGTCAGCGGAACCCTCCTCACCGAAGAGGTTCCCTACAGCCCGGACCGGGCCGACGACTTCGAGTACCCGTTCCCGGACGACGACAACGTGCGCCTGTACGCCGCCTACCGCAAGCTGGCATCCACGGAACCGCGGGTGACGATCTGCGGGCGGCTGGGCGAGTACCGCTACCTCGACATGGATCACGCTCTGGCCCGGGCGTTGCGTTGGGCCAAGAAACTGCTTCGCTGACCGTTCACCCGGTCCCGCTGAGCGGACCCTCCGTCAGCGTTCTATCCATCCCTCAGGCCAATCGGCGTTGCGAATGGTGGACGGCAGGTCAGCCGTCGGTACGTGGGTGGCGTAGGGATAGCGGGACGGCTCGGTGGGATGGAGGTTCTTCATCCCCGGCTCCCAGCCGTCCCATACCCGGGTGAGCCAGTCATCTGCCATCTCCGCCCGGTGGGAGGACCGGATCATCTTGGCGGCGATGCGATCCCGGCCCCCGACGTAGCTGCCGTGGTGGCAGACGGCGACCTCGGGCGGAATCAGCAGGGATCCGGTGAGCCGCCCGGCGCGGCTCGGGCTGAGCCAACCTTCCCGGCGGGCCTTCGCCCACCCGCGGTTCACGAGTGACGGGAACGGATCGCGGATGTGGCCGAACCGGAACCGGGGGCGGGTCAGGGCCGTGAACGAACCTACCTCTGGAACCTGCCAGTTCCAGGTCCGGAAGTAGGTGCGCAGATGCATCCGGTACGAGATCGACGGATGGGTATCCACCCACGCGAATAGGCGTTCGACATCGCCGGGGTCGTATATCTCGTCGGCGTCTATGTGCCAGAAGATGTCAGGCTCGGCCAACGGCTTCGGGGCTCCGGCGATCGGTTGCACCCGCTTCTGGCGGTCAGCGAAGGCCATCGCCCGGTTCCGGGTGGTCGGCTCGTTGCCTTCAGTCGTCACGATCAGCTGCAGTTTCCGGTCCGGATCGAACTGGCGTGAGAGAATCAGCTCGATCAGGCCTTCAGGCTCGACCGGGTTCCCGTACCGATCGCGGTCGTAGGTGGTGACCACGGTGGCTCCGGAGATGAACTCGTACACGGCCGAGACCGAGGCCCGTAGGAAGGGTGCTTCGTTGAGGGCGAAGAAAACGGCATGGATGGATCGGGGCACGAGCGACCGAGCCTAGGACACCGATTCTGGGTCGACCCGTGGCGCAGCCCGGTACGGTCCGTGCCGGTACCCGTACAGGCGGCCGGTGTCGAACGCGAACTGGCGGAGCCAATCGCCTCTCGTCGATGCCCGGGACAGCGCGACCGGGGCGCGGGCCAGAAGCCGGATCCAGTACTTGACGTGGTCGAGGCCGGCCAGCCGTCGGGCCCCCTGAGAACCGAACTTCCGGTACAGGAGGGCGGCTCCTATGCCGTAGGCGAACATCTGGCGCTCGAGGTTCCTGAGCCCGTGCCTGAGCCGGTAGTGGACGACCGCATCAGCGGCATAGGCGATCGTCCCGCCGGTCAACTGCACCCGCCACGACAGATCCACGTCGTCGCCGGCCCGGAAGCCTTCGTCGCACCCGCCCACCCGGTCGTAGACGTCTTTCCAAATGGCGAAGTTGGCGCCGACCACGTGGGGCAGGAAATCGAGGCCTACGGGCAGCCCGTTCGCCGTCGGTGACGGCCGCCAGGCGCGGGTGGTGGCGTCATTGAGCACCTCGGTGTCCACCCGACCGCCCACCATGTCGGCGACCGAGGCGGCCACCGTCAGGCTTCCGATCCATCCGTCGTCCACCAGATCGTCGGCGTCGCAGAACACCAGCAGTTCGCCACGAGCAGCGGCGGCGCCCTGGTTGCGGGCATACGTAATGCCCGGTCGATCCACGGCTCGGACCACCCTCACCTGATCCGAGCACTGTGCCCACTCCTCGATCTTCGAGCGGGTCGACCGGTCGGCTCCGTTGTCCACCAGCAGCAGCTCCCACCAGCCGTCGTAGCGGTTCCGGTGAACGGCGACCAGCTGGTCGTCCAACTCCGGTTGGTGCCCGGCTACCGGGATGATGACGGTCACCTTCGGTTTGTCCGGTCGCGCACCCATGCGACCGGTCAGTCCCCGTCCCGGCCGATGGCATGGCCCAGCCATTCGCAATCGACTTTCATGGGACCGTATCCGGGCCCCGGGATCTGTCCTTTGACCGTGAACGTCAGGCTGCGCATGGAATCGAGTGCGGGCGCCGCAGCATCCCCGAAGAATCCGATCTCGAGGTCGTAGTGGCCGGGCTGCAGGTCGAGCCGGGCCAATCGGCATGACGTCTGCCACCGGCCTGGTTGATCGAAGCGCACCAACTCTTCCGAGGAGGATGCGAAAACGACCTGACGGCGGGCATCCCGAACGGCGAGCAGGACATGGCCGTCGGGAAACCCGGTCGGCAGCTTCAATTCGAGTAGGACCTCGAGGTCCTCGCCCGGAGCGATCTCCGGGTTCGACAGACGGGCGTGGAACGGGACCTCGCCGTCGACCGGACCGTCCGTCCCGTCGGCCTGGTGGCGTTCGTAGGCGACCAGGACCTCCTCCGGCGCGCCACGTGCCTGCACCCGGCCGTTCACCAGCAGCAGAGCGGTGTCGCACAGCATGGGAACCGTCGGCAGGGCGTGCGTCACGTAGATCAGTGCGGCGCCCCCTTGGCGTAGCTCGCGGATCCGGTCGTGGCACCGCCGCTGGAACGCGGCGTCGCCCACCGCCAGCACTTCGTCGAGCACGAGGATGTCGGCGTCGACGTGGCTGGCCACGGCAAAGCCCAAGCGGGCCAACATCCCGGAGCTGTACCGCTTGACCGGCGTGTCCAGGTAGGCCCCGATGCCGGCGAAGTCGATGATGGCGTCCAGGCGGGCGCGCAGCACCTTCGGATGTATGCCGAGTACCGCCGCCGAGAAGTCGATGTTCTCCCGCCCCGTCAGGTCCAGATGGAACCCGGCCCCGAGCTCGATGAGCGAGGCCGTCCGGCCGGCCACGGTGACCCCGCCGGCGGTCGGCGCGATGATCCGGGCGATCAACTTCAGGGCGGTCGACTTGCCCGCCCCGTTGGGTCCGATGATGCCGATGCTGCCGCCCCCCTCGAGCTCGAAGCTCACCTCGTGCAGGGCCCAATGGTCGTTTCCGACCGGTGGCTCCCCCCACCCCCACGGGATGGCCGCCCTCAGATTCAGGCGCTCGGCCCCCCGCCGGTATCTCTTCGAGACGTTCTCGAACCTGACCACGCTCGGGCTCAATTGGGGGGAGGCACCTCGACGATCCATGACGGGAACACCGGTTCGGCGGTGAGGTGAAGGCGCAGGCCCCGATCCCGGACGAAGCGGTCGACGGCCGACTTCACGCCGAACAGGCCTTCCGGGCGTTCGCCATCGAGGTAGTCGTGGCCGGCCAGGATGCCGCCCGGGCGCACCTTGGGAAACCACAGATCGATGTCCTCCCGGGCCGACCGCTCGTCATGGCGGGCATCGATGTAGACGAAGTCCAACGAACCGTCGGCCACCTTGCCGGCGGCCTGGGCGCTCGTCATCCGCCAGATATCACTGCGGTCGGCGAACCGTTCGAGGCGGCGCTGGGCGGCCGTGTACAACGCATCGAACCCGCCCTGGTCGGGGTTGCTGACGTCCTTGTAGTCGTCGGAGTGGAGCCACGGGTCGATCGAGATCAACCGGGAGCCCGGCCACAGAGTGAGCAGGCGGGCCGAGAACTCGGCCGCGTACACGCCGACCTCCGCTCCCACCCCGATCAGCCCGCGCTCATTCAGGAGGTACGGCAACTCATCGCGCCAGAACGACGGCACGGCGTCGGTCAGGTAGCCGTTCCGCCCGGACGGGAGATCGACGCCGGGCGGGGCCTCGAGTTCGGGCGGCCGGCCCTGGCGGCTGCGGGCCAAATCGCCGAGCATGAACGCGCGTCGCTCGGCAACGGTGCTGCCGCCGCCGTGGTGGTGCACCTTGGGCGACTCCGACGGGTCCAGCCACACGCTGTTCCAATCCCTCGGCAACAGCCCGACCCGGGCCATGAGGGGGGTGGGGTTCAAGTGGAGGAAGGCCGGGGTCACCGAATACCCGAGGGCAGTGAGAAGGGTGCCGTTCTCCCACGGATAGTCGTAGGCATACTGCTCGTCGGCCCACATCTGACGGACGAACTGACGGCTCCAGTCGGTCGAGCGCCACACCATCACGCCGGCGCTGGCGGCGAAGGAGCTGGGGCTCGGGAACATGTGCTCCACCAGGTAGAGATCACGTTCGGGGGCCAGGTCCCGGCGGATGTCGGTCCATCGATCGATGATCAGGGCGTCGGCGTCCAGCCACCACACCAGCTCGTATTCGTCGAGCAGGGCCTCGATCAGCTTGAGCTTGCCCCATGAGGCCGGCCGATCCTCGGCCAGCCAGGTCTCGGTGCTGAGCACGACGTCCCATCCGTGACGCTCGCCGTAGTCCAGCAACGTGGGCGCGGAAACGGCCAGCAGGGGGATGTGGGGGCCGGTGCCCATGGAACAGATGACGGCGGGCGGGTCGCCCATCCGCGAGCACCGCTGGGTGGTCCGCGTGCCCGGATGGAGCAGAGGTTCCACGGGCGGTTCGGACAGGGCGAGCGCCAACTCGGTGTCCGCCCGGAAGGACCGGGCATCCACGTCGCTCCACCGCCGAAGGTTGGCCAGTCGGACCGAGACGGCTTCGGCCCGGTCGATCCAACCGGCGACGGCCGGGACGCGGTCCCGGGTACGACCGGCCAGTTGGATGGTGCGCTGTTTCCAGCCGTGAGCACCCGGGGTCTCGGCCATTCCTGCGATTATTGTCCAGTGGGGGTCACGGCGGTCCATCTCAGACTGAACACCGTCTGGTCGCGACGGTGGTTGCTCCTGCAATGGATACGGCGGGACTTCCTGGTCAGGTACCGGCAGAGCGCGCTGGGGGTGGGGTGGGCCCTGTTGCAGCCCGCCCTCCTGTTGCTCTTCTACGGGTTCGTCTTCGTCAACGTGCTCCACGTCCGGGTGCCCGGTGCCAACTACGCCGTGTTCGCCTACTGCGGCCTGGCGCCGTGGACGTTCATCTCCAACGCCCTCCTGTGGGGGACCAACTCGTTGGCCGCCTCGGCCGGCGTCATCAAGCAGGTGTACTTCCCCCGCGAGATCGTCCCGCTCGCCGCCGGTGGGGTCATGGTCGTCGACCTGTGCATCAGCACCGTCGTCCTGCTCGTGCTCCAGCTGTGCGTACAGGGTGGCCTCCACCTGGCCGTGCTCGGCCTCATCCCCCTGTTCGCGGCGTTGGTCCTGGTGGTCGAAGGGGTCGTGGTCTTCTTCGCCGTCTTCGGCGCGCTGGTCAGGGACCTGCGCTTCGTCATACCGCTTCTCATCCAGGTGGGTTTCGTCGCCACCCCGGTGATGTATCCGACCAGCCAGGGCGGCCACAAGTGGTCGGCCTTCTACAGCCTGAACCCGTTGACCCACGTCATCGGCGCGGTCCGCCAGGCGGTGCTGTACGGGCACTGGCCGAGCGGGATCCTGCTGCTCGCCTCGTTCGGGATCGGCGTCGGGGTTCTGGTAGCCGCCTCGCTCTACTGCGGCAGCATCGAGGGGCGGTTACCCGACCTGCTCTGACCGACGGCGGTGGCGCACGGCGTCAGCCAGGACCGGTGGGAAGGCGCCGAGGACCGCCGACTTCGTGGCCATGGCCAGGAGCCAGGGGCCGAGGATCGGGGACGTCAACAGTCCCAGGGACGGATGCAGAGCCTGGGTGAAGAGCCGGCGCGCCGGCCGGAAGTCGCCCGCCTCGTAGCCCGGCACCGCAGTGCGGGCCCGGGCCGCCAGGTCGAGGATGACCTGGCCGCGACGGCGGTCGACGTCGGAGAGGTCGGCCACGAACGCCCGCATCCGCTCGTGGTGTTCGGCCCAGCGATCGACCGACGTCACCTGGTTGGGGTGGACGCGGTACTCCATGACCGTTTCCGGCAGAAGGACGAAGGGCCGGGGATAGGCGCGGAGATTGAGATCGCGATCCTCGGAGCTCCGCAGGTCCTCGTTCCAGCCGCCGATCTCTCGGACCACGTCGGTGCGCCAGAGCACGGTGCCGGGCGGCATGTTCCAGCCGAACAGGAGCTCTGGCCACACCGGCCGCGTGACATGGAGCCTGGGACCGAGTGGGACCGGGCCACCGACCCGGCCCATGACGCGGTAGGAACCGGCGGCGCCGGCCGCCTCGGGGCACCGGGCCAGGGCGGCGGCCAGGAGATCCACTGCATTCGTGGTCAGGCGGTCGTCATCGTCGAGGAACAGCACCGTCTCCGTCTCGCAGAGCTCGAGGCCGGCATTGCGGGCGGCGGAGCCACCGGACGGGACGTCCCGCCTGACAAGGTCGACCTTCGGATGGTCCAACGCCCGGATCAGCTCGGCCGTGCCGTCCGCGGAGCCGTCGTCCACGACCAGCACCCGTCCGGTGGCGCTCGACGTCAGGGCGCTGAGCGCAGCTTCGACAACGAACGCCCGCCGATTGTGCGTCGGGATGACCACGGTCACAGCCGGCGGACTAGACGGAAGCGGCAACTGCTTCCCTCCTCGAGACGACGACCGGCAAGCTCAGACCGAGCCCCATCCAGGCGGTCACGGCGACCGGGAGCTCGAGCCATACGGTCAGGCCCAGGCAGGCCAGACTGAGCCCCAGGAACGCTCCTTGCCAGGCGTACGGCAGATCCGGTTGGTCCGGCGCCCGGGCCCGGCGGATCAGCATGACGATGCCGGTGATGGTCAGGGCGACGAAGGGGAGCAGGGACAGGATCCCGGTCTCGTTGGCGATCTGGAGATAGCTGTCCTCGTTGACGATCGTGCCACTGATCCCGAAGCGGGTCCCGTTGGTGCCGCCGGTGCCGAGGCCCCGACCGAGCGGCGACGCCAAAAAGGCTTCCAGCCCGGACGCGCTTCTGGACTCGTGCAGGCGGGTCGACGGATCGGTGCCGGCCAGCGCGCTCGACGTGCGGCTGGCGAACCCGACGGCGAAGGCCACGGGAACCAGCACGACGACGGTCAGCCCGGTGGCCGACAGCAACCTGATGCGCCGGGCCCGGCCTTCGCGCCACAGGGGTCGGACGATCAGAACGGCGGCCACCACTGCGGCGGCGACGGCATCCCGGCTCTGGGCCAGGATGAGGCCGGTGCCGATGAGGAGCGTGCCGGCGCCGATCAGGTAGCGAAAGCGGGTTGTGCCGCACAGGTACCGGCAGCCGATGGCGATGGCCATGACCAGATAGAGGCTGAACGCCAGGCGATCGAGGAACACGGAGCCGGTCAGGAGGCGGCCGTGGAAGTCGTACTCACGGATATCGACGACGTTCGGCACGGCGACGCCCAACACTTTGACCTCGTACACCGTCGTCCAGAGGTCGTACACGACGAAGTGGTTCCATGTGGAGGAGCGGAGGTACTCGAAGACGGCGGTGGCGGAGGTGATCAACCCGACGGCGAACACGACCGCAGCGAACCGGCGACTCGCAGTCCGGTCCGGGCCGAGCCGGCGGACAGCCAGGAAGATCACCACGAACATGGTGTCGTTGCGCAACGAGGTGTCGAGGGCGCTGGCGCTGATCGGCCCGTGGTGGAGCACCGTGCTGGCCAGGAACCGGTAGGCGACGACGACGGCCAGATAGACGATCCCGCACCAGTCGATCCACTCGATACGGGAGCGCCGCTCGACCCACACCCGGATACCCGCCAGCACCATCCCGGCCACCGCCACCTCGGCCCACTCGCCCGAGTAGCGGGTCAGCTTCTCAGGGGCGCCCAGGTGGAGCACCAGGGCGAGGAGCAGGAGCTGGAACGGATAGATCGCGGCCAGCGCCAGCAGGGCCCACCGGGGCCGGCTGGCCGAGGCCAGAAGGACGGCGGTGGCCCCGCCGGCGGCGACGGCGAGAGTCGGACGGCCGGCGGCGAGGGGTATCACTGCGGCGAGGGGGACCAGAAGCCAGACGATCGCCAGCCGGTTGGCGATGGTCGGAGCCGTCGGCGGCGGCCGATCCGTCAATGTCGCACGGGCGGTCGCAACCGGATGGCGTTTCGAAGTTCGTCGGCCGCCTGGCGTCCCGAACCGATGCAGGCGGGGATTCCGATCCCGGAGTACGACGCCCCGGCCAGCCGGACGTGCGGGTGCGTGCGCCTCAGGACCTCGGCGATCTCCTGCCCGCGTCGGGTGTGGCCGACCAGATACTGGGCGAACGAGTCGGGCCACCGTGATACCCGGGCTTCGACCGCGACCGGCTTCTGGCCGAGGGCGTCCCCCAACTCGCCGACCAGGCACTCGACGAGCGCGTCGTCGGTGAGGTCAGCGAAACGGTTGTCCCCTCTCCGGCCGCACGAGATGCGGACCAGCGGGCGGTCGTCGTCGGTCCAGTGCGGCCACTTGTTGGAGGCGAAGGAGCAGGCCGTCATCAGATGGTTCTCCTGCCGGGGCACGAGGAACCCGTTGAAACCGGGCGGCAGTTCGGCGCCGCCCAATGCCACGGTGACGATGGCGACCGAGCTGGTCGCGATCCGGTCCAATCCGGACGGCGTCTCGGGCTGGAGCAGTCGGGCGCTGACGGCGGCCGGAGTCGCGAGGACGGCACCGTCGAAGCTGTCACCGAACGGGCCGAGAGTCACCGCACCGGTCGGGCCGACGGTCAGCTCAGTCACCTCCTCGGCGCGGAACGAGACACCGTGCTCCGACAGTTGGGTCACGAGCGCGTCGACCAGTTCACCCATCCCGCCCAACGGGGTCTGGAACATCGGCTCGGTCGACTCCGGCCGGTCGCGCAGGACGCGGCCGAGGGCCCGCATCAGGCTCCGGTTGTCGCGAGCGGCGGCGGCGATCTGGGGGGTGACCTCGAGCGCCCCCAGCTCTCCGGTCCAGCCGGCCGAGATGCCGCCGACCAGCGGCTCCACCAGACGATCGGCGACCTGCCGGCCGTAGCGACGTTTGATCAGATCCCGAACGCTCACGTCGTCGACTGACCGGGTGCGGGGCACCAGGGGCTCGAGCGCCACTCGGGCGATCGCGGCCCGCGACAGGAGTCCGCCTTGGCGCAGCGCGCGCAGGCTGGTAGGTACGCCGAGTACGAGGCCGGCCGGCAGAGGTCGCAACCGACCGTCCCACCAGAGGAGGCTGCGGCCGGCCTGGGGTGCCACCAACCGGTCGGTCAGCCCGAGTTCCCGGCACAGTTGGAGAGCGTGCGGAACCCGGGTGATGAAGGCGTCCGCTCCTTCGTCGACCATCTTCCCGCCGAACACGGAGGTCCGGACACGACCGCCGAGCGGCCCCGGATCGAAGACGGTCAACTCGGCATCGCCGCGCAACTCCCACGCCGCCGCCAGGCCGGCTATCCCGCCACCGACTATGGCGATTCTCAAGGACGCTCGTTGGCGTCGTGGCAGAGCGCGACAACCCGCTCGAGGATCTCCGGGTCGGTCTCGGGGAGCACCCCGTGGCCCAGGTTGAAGATGTGGCGGCTCCCCCCGCCCCGCTCGATGACGTCCAGGGCCTTCTCCTGCGTGATGTCCCAGCCCGAGAGGAGGGCGGCCGGATCCAGGTTGCCCTGCAGCGTGACGTCCCGGCTGATACGGGTCCGGGCCGAGTCCAAGGGCACCTTCCAGTCCACGCCTACGACCTCGCAGCCGGTGGTGGCCATGAGGTCCAGGAGCTCACCGGAGCCGACGCCGAAATGGATCCTGGGCACCCCCGTGGACTCGAGACCCTCGATGATCTTGCGGGACGCGGGCAGGACGTGCCGGCGGTAGTCGTCGGGGCTCAACGCCCCCACCCAGCTGTCGAACAGCTGGATGGCCGAGGCACCGGCATCGACCTGGGCCAGCAGGGTGGCCAAGGCCAGGTCGGCCAGCCGGTCCAGCAGTTCGGCCCAGAGCGCGGGTTCCTGCCACATGAGTGATTTGGTGCGCAGGTGATCCCGCGACGGGCCACCCTCGATCAGGTAGCTGGCGACGGTGAAAGGAGCACCCGCGAATCCGATGAGCGGCACCGCGAGCTCCCGCTTGAGCAGCCGGACCGTGTCCAGGACGTAGGGGATGTCCACGTCGGGCTCGAGGGGTCGGATCCGGTCCAGGTCGCGCGCACCGGCGAACGGTTCGGGTACCACCGGGCCGACGCCCGGCTCGATATCGACGCCGAAGCCGATGGCGGCGACCGGGACAACGATGTCGGAGAACAGGATGGCGGCGTCGACGCCGTAGCGCCGCACCGGTTGCAGTGTGATCTCGGCCGCCAGTTCCGGTTGGCGGACGGCGTCCAGCAGGCTCCCGGTCTGCCGGAGGGCCCGGTACTCCGGGAGCGCCCGGCCGGCCTGGCGCATGAACCAGACAGGAAGGTGGGAGACCGGTTTGCCCCAGCAGGCACTCAGGAACGGCGAGCGGTCTGACCCTGCCTCGTCGGTCGCGCACGCATCAGACGTCACAGTCGATCGTACCTCTGCACCATGTCCCCAAACCTGGCTTGCTATCCCGTGGCGGAGCACGCAAAGTAGATGACTCTCCTTATGCCTCATCCGGACGTTCCGGCCGAGCAGGCCCATGTGGACCTGGCCTACGAGCGGCTTGCCGCCATGAGACAGTCTGCCCAGTCCATGCTGCAGGACGCCTTCGGAGAGCGGGGTGGGACCTTCCAGGCGGTGACCGAGCGGGACATCCGGGTCCGAACCAGCCTGGGTCGTCTCGAGCACCTGCAACTGGGGCGGGAATCCCTGGTGTTCGGACGTATCGACCGGACGGCCGGTCCCGAACCCGGTGAGCCGGAGCCGTTCCACATCGGACGGTTGGCCATCTCCGACGTCAACCAGGAGCCGCTGGTCGTCGATTGGCGGGCGCCGGTCGCCGAGCCGTTCTACCGGGCCACCGGCGCCCACCCGATGGGTTTGGTGCGCCGCCGCCACTTCCTCACCGAAGCCCATCGGGTCGTCGACCTCGAGGACGAGCTGTTCGATCCGGAGGGCGACAATTCGGGCCGGGGGCTGGGACTGTCTGGGCCGCAGGTCCTGCTGGCCACCCTCGAACGAACCCGAAGCGGCCGCATGCGGGACATCGTCGCCACCGTCCAACGTGAACAGGACGAGATCATCCGGGCCCCGCTCCCGGGGATCCTCGTGGTCCAGGGCGGCCCCGGCACCGGCAAGACGGCCGTCGCCCTGCACCGGGCGGCCTACCTCCTGTACACCCACCGGTTCCCCCTGGAGAGCCAGGGCGTCCTCGTGCTCGGGCCCAATCCCACCTTTCTGCGCTACATCGAGCACGTTCTCCCTTCCCTGGACGAGACGGGTGTCGAGTTGTCCACCGTCAACGGGCTCTATTCGACGACCCGACCGAACGGGGTGGAGGAGGAGCGCACCGCCCGCCTGAAGGGCGACGCCCGCATGGCCCGCGTCATCGCCCATGCCGTGGCTGACCGGCAACGGCCGCTCCGCCAGACCGTCGAGGTCCCCTACGGCCGGCGGATCCTGCGGATCACTCCGCACCTGGCCTCGCAGCTGGTCCTTGCCGTACGGCGCCGTCCCGGAACCCACAACAGCCGGCGGCGGACCCTGGAGCAGGTGCTCTGGCGTCATCTGGCCGATCAACTGGCGGCCGAATCGGAAGCGGTCGGTGACAGTTCCGATCCCATCTCGGCCGACGAACTGGGCCGGACCCTGCGGCGCGAGCCGCACATGGCCGAGGCCCTCGAGCGGATGTGGCCGGTCCTGACCCCGGAGCAGATGCTTCACGACCTGTTCGGGGCCCGGCCCCTCATCGCACTGGCCTCGGAGGGACTGCTCAGCGCATCCGAGCAGGCGCTCCTGTACCGGCGGCGGGGTGGTCCCGATGAACCGGTCGAGTGGACCGAGTCGGACATCGCCCTGCTGGACGAGGCCTTGGCCGTGCTCGGCCCGGTGCGCCGCAGGTCAGGCAGCGATCGCGACGCGGTCAGGTCGTTCGGCCACGTCGTCATCGACGAGACGCAGGACCTCTCGCCCATGCAGCTGCGCATGGTCGCCCGGCGCTCGCTGTCAGGCTCGATGACCATCGTGGGCGACATCGCCCAGGCGACCGGTCCGTGGGCTCCGGCCTCATGGGCCCAGATCGTCGAGCACCTGCCCGCCCGGCGGGGTTGGCACCTGGTCGAACTGACGGTCAACTACCGGACGCCCAGCGAGATCATGGCCCTGGCCGCACGCGTTCTGGAACAGGTGGCTCCCGGCATGCGCTCGCCCGAATCGGTGCGGGCGTCGGGTCGCCCGGCCCGGGTGGTCACGGTCCCCTCCACCGAGACATTCGGGCGGGGTGACCGCCTGGTCGAGTCGGTGGTCCAGGTCCTGCAGGAGGAGACCGAGCCGGACGGCGGGGGCAACGCGGCTGTGATCGTGCCGCCCGGATTGGCACCCGCCATCACTGCCGCCCTCGACGGCGCCGGCCTCCGTTACGGGATCGCCGGGCGCGACGCCCTCGACGAACAGCTCACATTGTTGACCGTCGACGACGCCAAGGGCCTCGAGTTCGACTCGGTGCTGGTCGTCGAACCGGCCCGCCTGGCCGAAGAGTCGCCCCAGGGCCTGCGCGCCCTGTACGTCGCCTTCACCCGGGCGACCCAACGCCTGACGATCGTTCATTCGGAACCGCTGCCGGCCGCCCTCGCCGGGGTCATCCAGCACTCCGCCTAATCTCGACCCCGTGCCTCTCGATACTGCATCCAGGCGGCCCCTGGCCGACCTGGTCCGCCGGACCGGTTACGAACGGAGAGAAGAGCCGTTCCAGCTCAGTTCCGGCGGGTGGAGTCACGATTACATCGACGGGAAGTTCGCCATCGCCACCGGTGCCGGGCTGCGGCTGGCGGCCGAGGCGGCCATAGAGCTGTTCGGCGACAGCTTCGACGCCGTCGGCGGCCCCACCATGGGCGCCGACGCGCTGGCCGTGGGCATCGCCCTGATCAGCGGTAAGCGGTGGTTCTCCGTCCGCAAGGAGGCCAAGGGCCATGGCCGGGGATCGTGGATCGAGGGGACCCGGATGCAGGCCGGGGACCGGGTGCTGATGGTCGAGGACGTGGTGTCCACGGGCGCGTCCCTGCTGCGGGCAGCCGAGAAGGTCACCGATCTGGGCGCCCACGTCATCGGCGCCACCGCCCTGCTCGATCGGAGCCCGGCCGTCGCCGAGCGCTTCGATGCCAGCGGCATCGCTTGGGAGCCCCTGCTCACGTGGGTCGACCTCGGCATTGAGCCTCTGTAGCCGGCTTGCTCGACGATCCGTACGCCCAGTTCGACGACTGGTTCGCCCACGCCGTGGCCGCCGGTCAGCCGGAGCCGGAGGCGATGGCGGTGGCGACGAGCACGGCCGACGGGCGGTCCTCCGTCCGCTTCGTCCTGATGCGGGCCCACGACGAGCGGGGGTTCGTGTTCTACACGAACCGCGACAGCCGGAAGGGCATCGAGCTGGCGGCCAATCCGTGGGCGTCGATCGCCTTCCGGTGGTCGGTCACCGACCGCCAGGTGCGGGCCGCCGGCCCGGTCGAGATGGTCGACGACGACCAGTCCGATGCCTACTTCGCCAGCCGACCGCGGGGCTCCCAGCTGGCCGCCTGGGCGTCGGCCCAGAGCCGACCGGTCGAGTCCCGGGAGGCCCTCGAACGGCTCTGGTCGGAGACCGAGGACCGCTTCGCCGGACAGGAGGTGCCCCGGCCCACCTCGTGGGGCGGTTACCGCGTCCGGCCGGTCGAGATCGAGTTCTGGCAGCAGGGGGAGTTCCGGATGCACGACCGGTTCCAGTACCGGCGGCTGGGAGAGGGTTGGGAGCAGCGCCGGCTGGCTCCGTGACCTCTGGTACACATGGTGAATGGCCGGAGACCAGAAACCGCTCGAAGTCGACCTGGACGAGTTCGCCACGGCCTTCGCCGCCGGCGCCACAGTGCTCGACGTCCGCAACCCCGACGAGTACCAGACGGCCCATGTGCCCGGCGCCGTGCTCATCCCGCTGCCCGAGCTGTCCGCCCGTCAGGAGGAGATTCCGGAGGCCGACCCGCTCTATGTGATCTGTGCGGTCGGCGGGCGCAGCCTGAAGGCCACCAAGGCGCTGGTCGACGCCGGTTATTCGGCGGTCTCGGTGGCCGGAGGCACCAACGGTTGGATCGAAAAGGGAGGCCGGGTGGTCACCGGTGACGAGCCCGGCTGACACCTGATTGCCCGACGCCCCCCGGCCGGCCGTCCGGCCCCACGGGCCGATCAATCGCCGGGCGGCCGCCCGGCAGCAGTCCCGATCAGTCGCCGGGGCAGCAGCCCTCGTCGCCGCCGTCGTCGTCGCAGGCGGTTGCGCAGCTCGGACCGTCCTGGCCCAGCGCCCCCTCCAGCCGGTCCAATCCGGCGTCCAGGGCTTCCAGCGACCCGGCCAGCACATCGATCAGATAACGGCGGACCCCGGCCACGTGGGTCGGGGCCGCCTCCTCCAGGCGGGCCGCGCCCTCATCGGTCAGCTGGGCCATCGATCCCCGCCCGTCGGCCGGGCACGACCGGCGGGTGACCAGCCCGCGGCGGACCATGGCGTCGATCCGGCGGGTCAGCCCGCTGCGGGACAGGAGCAGGCGTTCGGCCAGGTCGGACATGCGCAGGCCGTCGGGCCCCGACTCGGACAGGTTCACCAGAACCCCGTACTCGGCCAGCGTCAACCGGTGCCCGGCCCGCAACTCCTGATCGAGGCGGTCCTGCAGCCGGGACTCCACCGAGAGCAGGCGCCGCCAGATGGCCTGCTCGCTGTCGGAGAGCCAGGCCACCGCCCCGGGAGCGGGAATCGACGAATTCCCGACCCCTCTCGACGACTGGGCCCGGTCCGTGATCACCATGCCAGGGTAGGCCTCTCTGCCGGTCAACCGCCCTAAGCTGGACATTCGCTGTGGTGATGCCCTTCACGAAATGGCCTTGATCGGGTAGTATTCACGTTCTGGCGGAGAGCCACAGTTCCTGTCCGGGTACAGCAGAAGAAGACGAGGACGAGTGCCCAACAACCACGCCGCTCAGCCGGAGGAAGACCTGGTCCGCCTCTACCTGAACGACATCGGTAAGCATGCCCTGCTCACCAAGGACGACGAAGCGCGTTTGGCGCAGGCTATCGAGGCGGGTCGCGAGGCGCGTACCGAGATGGCTTCCGGCAAGCAGATCACCCCGGCTCGCAAGCGGGAGCTACGCCGGCTGATCCGTGATGGTGACGATGCCGCCGAGACGTTCGTCAAGGCCAACCTCCGGTTGGTCGTGTCCATCGCCAAGAAGTACCAGGCCGCCGAGCTACCGCTCCTCGACCTGGTCCAGGAAGGCAACCTGGGCCTGATGCACGCGGTCGAGAAGTTCGACTGGCGCAAGGGCTTCAAGTTCTCGACCTACGCCACCTGGTGGATCCGCCAGGCCATCACCCGCGGTATCGCCAACACCGGCCGCACGGTGCGCCTGCCCGTCCACGCCGGCGATCTCCTGACCCGGGTCACCAAGGCCCGCGGTCGCCTCGAGGGCCAGCTGGGCCGGCGCCCGACGGTCGCCGAACTGGCCGCCGACCTCGAGCTCGAGGAGGAGAAGGTCACCGAGATCCTCCGTCACGCGGCCGAGCCGCTGTCGCTGTCGGAACCGCTCCGCGAGGACGGCGACGCCGAGTTGGGCGATGTCGTGGAGGACCGCTCTGCGGTATCGCCGTTCGACGCCGCCGCCGCTGCTCTTCTGTCCGGCGAGGTCAACAAGATGCTCATCGCCCTCGACGAACGGGAGCGGGAAATCCTGCGCCTCCGCTTCGGCCTGGATCGGGGCGAGCCCCGGACCCTCGACGAGGTCGGCGAGCATTTCAGCCTCACCCGTGAGCGCATCCGCCAGATCGAGGCCCGGGCCATGTCCAAGCTGCGCCACCCCTCGACCGACCGTGGCGCCCGGGAGCTCCTTACCGGCTGACCATCTGCCTGGCCCGGGCTCCAGCCAGGATGATGTACTCCACGTTGCGGGTGCGGCCGACGCGGCCCACCCTTTGACCTTGTGGGTTGTGAATGCCGATCTGGGCGCCGACATAGCGCTTGGAGTCGAACGCCATGACCTCGACCGGCCCCCGCCCGGCGGCCATGTCGGCCAGGTCGTCGACCCCGATCCACCCCTCGTCGCTGCCCGAGATGACGATCGTCTCGGCCGGCACCTCGGCGATGAGGCGGGCCAGGGCGGCGGGGGCCTCCCGGCGACGGTTGAAGACGCTGGCGGTCGACGGCTCCCGCAGGTCGACCCGCTTGCAGGCCACGCCGTAGTGCTCGGGGGCGTCCCAGGCCATCAGCGTCTCCCAGACGTGGTAGTTGCCGCCGTAGCGGTGCTGGTTGTAGGGCGGGTCGAGGTAGGCCAGCCCGGCCTCGTCCAGGGTGGCGACCACCTCGGTGATGTCGCCGTGCACGGCCCGTCCCGGCCCGGCAAGCAGTTCCGGCATCCTCAGCTCGAGCGGCTGGTAGGAGCGGGGCGCCCAGCTCTTCAGATAGGCCATCTGCACGCCGGTGGTCGAGTCCACCCGATCGGCCGCCTGCAGTAGCGACGTCAGCAGCACCGGCTCCCACGGATGGCCCCGCCAGCCCTCGTCGATGGCGTCGCGGATGGCGTCGATGCGCCGGGCGTTGTGCTCCTGGAAGAACCGGGCGTTGCGGCTGAAGGTCTCGGTGACGTAACCGTCATGGCCCTCCAGCTCTTGCAGTTGGCAAAGGACGGCCCGGATTCCCTCCACATCCACCTCGGACAGGTCCGTCTCTATGTAGCAACGGGCCAGCACGGCGGCGTAGCGGGCCGAGTCGACGGCCGTGACATGGGCCCCCCGCCGCTTCCATTCCTGGGCCACACGCGTCGTGCCGGTGAACAGGTCCAGGGCCCGGTCCACCCCCGACCGCTCGAGCAGCTCGCCCAGTACGGGGACGAGGCGCCGCTTGGAGCCCAGATATTTGATCATCAGTACTTCCGCCCGCCCATCCCGGGCGGGAGCGTGTCGACGACGAACGCCCGCACCAGCTTCAGGCTGTGGCTGGTCACCACGACGATGGCGTAGTCGCCGTGCTGGGACGACGGGGCCCCTTCGACCTGACCGGCGGTGAAATCACCCTTGAAGGCCATGGCGCAGACGGTCGTGTCGTTGTCGGCCAGGTTGCCGGTGGCGGAGGTGGTGGTCGGGGCGATGGTCGACGACCGGCTCGGAACCCGGTCGGCGGCGATGCGGTGGATGCCGACCAGTTTGGCGCGGGGATCGTTGATGACCGAGCGGCCCACCGGGATGGCCCGGTAACACACCGACACCGAGCCGTTGGAGAGGCCGGGGGTATGGGTGCACCCGGCCAGGCCGACGAGCAGGCCCACGCTGGCGAGCACCCGACCGGTCGTCATCCGCATCACTCCTGGCCCCCGGAATCTACCGCCGGTGCGTCGGGGCGGTCGGGGATGGGCGGGCCCCCGTTTCTTCCGTCGGCCGGTGCGTCGGGGCGGTCGGGGACGGGCGGGCCCCCGTAGCTTCCGTCGGTCGGTGCGTCGGGGCGGTCGGGGACGGACGGGCCGGAGCTGGGTCCTTCGATCGGCGCATCGGGGCGGTCGGCGACGGGGGTGCCGGATCGGCGCCCGGAGAGGGCCAGGACCGTCCAGGACGCCCATCCGATCGGGAGCATCATCCAGAAGGAGATCAACCGGTACAGGAGTACGGCGGCGACGGTGGACTCGGCCCCCCCGCCGAAGTTGACGAGGGCGATGGTGAGGCTGCCCTCGACCGCCCCCAGGCCGCCCGGCGTGATCGGTAGGGAGGATGCCAGCTGGCCGGCGGTGTAGGCCAGCAGCAGACCCCGCCACGGCACGCCCACGCCGACGGCGAAGAACGACAGGACCAGGCAGCTCAGGTCGGCCAGCCAGTTGGACATGCCCATCACCAGCGACCGGATCCACACCTGGCGGGACGGGCTGACCGCCCCCAGTTCGGTCGTCCAGCTCTCGACCAGCTCAGCCGGCGACCGGTTCGGGTACGGGCGGCGGATCACCTTCTGCGACAGGGCCACCGCCCGGGTGACGTAGGGGAGGAGGCGGCGCCGCTCCCGCACGACCAGGATCAGGAGCAGCGTGGCGAAGGCGATCCCGCCGATGGACTCGACCAGACCGTTGCCGCTGCCGGTACCGAAAGCCAGGGCCAGGCCGATCGCAGACAGGGCGGCGAGGGAGACGAAGGTGACCAGGTTGAAGGCCAGGACCACCCAGCCGGCGAGCAACTCGTCGGCGCCCCAGCGACGGAACTGGCGGAACAGGTAGGCCAGATAAATGAGGCTGCCGCCCGGGAACGTGTACTGGATGGCCGAGCCGGCCAGGGTGATGCCCATCATGCTCTCGGCCGGCACCTTGACCTTCCCAGCCCGGAGCAGCCGGCGCTGTAGGGACGACAGGGCGGCGTACGAGAGCAGTTCAGCGCCGGCGGCGACGATCATCCACCACCAGTGCAGGTCGTCCAGGTAGCTGGTGACGCCGGTCAGCTCCTGGGTCTTGCCGGAGACGGCATAGATGGCGAAGCCCACGGCGGCCAGAGCGACCACGATCCGGATCACCGGCCAGGCCCGCCGGAACCGGCCCGGACCGGGCTTCACCAGCGGCGGATCGGGCGGGGCGTTCAGGGGCAGGCGGGGCCCATTCAGGGGTAGCCGGGACGCACCGAGGGGTAGCCGGGGAGCATTCAGGGGCTGCCGGGGCGCACCGAGGGGTGACCGGGGCGCACGCAGGGACCGGCGGCTACGGCCGGCCGCCCCTCCCGCCCGCCGCTCCGGGTCGTCCTCGGTCCTGCCGTTGGTGTTCAAGCCGCCCGATTCTGGCATTCCACGAAGCCCGAGCCGGGGCGGTGCCTTCCTAGGGTGACCCCCATCTGGCACCCTGGGCGGCGGTGGCCTACCCGACGACGCCTGCTCCGAGGTCGTGGTGGAAGCCCGCGCCCGATCCCGAGCTCCCCCGGATCTCGGCCAAGCGGGCCTACGGCGAGGTGCTCGTCGTCTACGCCGGCTTCTTCGCCGCCGGCATCGTCGCCGCCGCCCTGATCGTCGGCGGTCACCAGCACGACTTCCCGTCGACGTCGGACGGCAGCCTGGGGGTGTACGGGTACGAAGCCATCGAGCTCATCAGTGAGATCGGCCTGGCCCTGCTGGCCGTCACCGCCATAGCCGGGCGGCGGGGGATCACCTGGGACGCCCTCGGTCTGAAGCTCCTCCGCAAGCGCGACGGCGGCGTCGACGTGAGCCAGTTCGTCCGCATCTGCGGGTGGTGCTTCTTCGCCCAGATCGCCGGTGCGGTGGTCAACGTGCCTCTCCAGACCGGGCACCTGCCCACCAACACCCCGAACGCCACCGAGCTGTTGGCCAGCGTGTTCGACGCAGCTTCCGCCGGGATCATCGAGGAGCTGGTCGTCCTGGCCTTCGTGGTGGTCTCTCTCCGCCAGGCCGGCCGGCCGTGGTGGGAAGTGACGACCGTGGCGCTGGTGCTGCGAGGGGCCTACCACATCTACTACGGGCCAGGGGTGGTCGGGATTCTCCTGTGGGCGGCGCTCTACTTCTGGATCTACCTGCGGTTCCGTCAGGTCGTTCCTTTGATGCTCTGCCACTTCATGTGGGACGGTGCCGCCTTCTTCGGCCAGCGCTGGTCCGGCCTGATCGTGCTCGGCGCGCTCGTGGTCGTGGGCATCTGGATCGCCTGCCTGCCGTTGTGGCTGGTCGCCCGCAGCGACCGTGGCCACCAGATGGCCTACGCCGCCCCGCACTGGCCCGGCTACGGCCCGGCCGGTCCCGGCCCCGGCCCCGGCCCCGGCCCCGGTTCGTGGGGCGGGGCGCCCGGCCCGACCGGCTGGCCCGGTTCGCCGGCGCCCGGTCCGACTGGCTGGCCGGCTTCGCCGGCGACTGGCTGGCCGGCTTGGCCGGCGACTGGTTCGCCGGCGTCTGGTCCGCCGGGTTCGCCGGCGCCCGATCCGCTGGCTCCGCCGGGTTCGCCTGGTCCGTCGGGTTCGACGGCGCCATTGGTCGGCGCAGTCGCACCCGGGTCGCCGGCCCCGCCGTCGGCAGGCGGACCCGAGCCCGCCGGCCCGACGCCGGCGTTGGGCGCAGCCGTACCCGCCGGCGCTGGCGCCACCCGGCCGGCACCTGGATTCCCGCCTCCGGGTTGGCACCCTGACCCGGCCGGTCACAACCGGTGGCGATGGTGGAATGGTCACGCCTGGACCGATCACGTGTCCCGGCACGCCAATCTCTAGCCCGTTTCAGCACCTTTCGGTACGCGCTCTGTGGTCAGACCGCCGTTCTGTGGTCGAAATTACGGGTCTAACCCCAAACATCGACCACAGAACGGGCGCAGCGCTGGAGGGTGGCGCCGGGCGCCTGCGCCCGTGGCTCCCTAGATAGATCGCTCCGATCCGACCACCAACGGTCGGCCGACCGCCCGGTCCAACGCCACCTGGCCCACGACCCGGTCCCGGGCCGGCCCGACCGCCGCCGCCGGGCCCAGGACCATCAGCGGACCGGTCAACTGCTCGGCCCGGCGGGCACCCACCGCGTAGCCGAACCCGACGGCGGCCAGCGCCCGGCGGTCGGCCGTGCCGGTGCGACTGCCGTCATCCCACTGGAAGTCGACCATCCCACGCGATGACACGTCCAGGACCGTTCCGAAGTGGCCGTAGTTGGCCAGACCGGCCCGTCCTTTGAGCATCATCACCCGGTCGCCGGAAGCGAACCGGTCGGCACCTTCGACCCGGGCCCGGTCCCCCACCACCGCCCGGTTCAGGCCTCGCACCTCTTCCACCCCGAGGCCGACCAGGAGCGGGCGATCGGGGCCGGTGGCGTTCTGCCATTGGCCGAGGAGCCGCTCGGCCGCCTCCCGACCGAAGGCGAGGGCCGGCGCGTCGGGGCCGGCCATCGCCGGCGTCCACGGCTCGACCTCCGGGCACCAGAAGCGGCCGGCCTCGGAAACCGTCGCGAACAGGCCATGGCTGGCCGGGTTGCTGAGCCGGGGCCGGGTCCCACCCTCGACGAAGACCAGGGTCTCGATCGAGCCGACCAGACGGTCGAGCTCGGTCGTGCGCCATCTGTCGGCCGAGTCGACGATCAACACATCGGGGTGTTTCGACCCCCGCCTTTCCTTCAGTCCGGTCAGGACCTGCCACCGCATGGCGCCGTCGGGATGGGGGCTGGCCACCGCCACCTCTCGCCCTTCTGCTTCCCACGCCGTTCGGCATGCGGCGATGACCTCGGCCTGGGCCAGCAACGGCGTGGTACCCGGCGCGGCGGCCAGGAAGTGCACCCCGCCCCGACCCGTCATCCGCTGGATCGGGTCGTCCTGACCCCGGCCTGCCCGGAGGCGAAGGGCGGCCGCCAAGCGGTCGTCGGCCGCCCGGGCGGCCGGCGTGGCCCATCGAGGTCCGGCCGTCGAGGACGGTCGCAGAGGAACGGCCGAGGCGGCGCAGTACCGGTCGACCCAGGCGGTGGCCTGGTCGACACTGGCCCCTCCGGGATGGGTCGCGGCCAGGGCGACTACTACATCCTCAGACCGGAAGTCCGACCGGGCGGTGGTCAGGCGGGTGGTGACCGCCCGGGCCACAGATGGGTCGGCGAGTTCAGGGCCGGCCGCCGGTGACCACGACAGAGGACCGACGCCGGGTCGTATGTCCGGATCGGCGGGTTGCCGCCGGGCATGGAAGCGGCCCACCTCCGATACCAGACGTCCCTGCCGGCTGGCCGACCTGACGGTGGACCGGGGGATGTCGGCCAGGTCGGCCAGCCCGTCCGGCCGGAGCCGCCAGGCCAGGGCCCAGCCACGGTCGGCCAATTGCTGGCGGAGCTCGAGTTGGTAGAGGGCGGCCAGCGCCTCCCGTCCGATGAACCAGGGGCCCTCGATGGCGCCCCACCGACCGTCGGCCCGGCCCAGGTTGGCGATCAGGAGATGGGTGTGCAGATGGGGTTCCCCGGCCACGTTCTCGTGGTGCTCGAATGCGGCCCCGACGAGGGAATCCGGCCGCCCTCCCCGCCTGAGGGTGATCCGCCCGGCCAGGTGCTCGGTCAGATGGTCGACGGCGGCCCGGTGGGCGCCGGCCACCTCGCCGGTCGCGGCGCGCTCGGCGGCCAGCAGAGAGACGGACTTCGGGGCGGCGAAGATCAGATCCCAGCCGGCCCGCCTCCGAGGCGAGTGGGGGGCCGCCAGATGAGCCCCGGAGACCGGGTCCCGTCCGGACAGCACGGCCCGGAGGGGCCCGCCGCTGACCGATCCGCTGAGTCCCAGCGCATCGGCGCCGGCGGTCCAACGGCCGGGGCCGGGGCCGTTGAGGAAGTAGGGGACAACTCCTGAACTCACTGGTTTGACAACAAGCACAAAGAAAAACATAGCAATACATAAAGTCTTATGACATACTGCAAACGCAGTTCATGCTGTTTCACCCACTGGAGATGCCGATGCGCCTGCTGACCGTCATGTCGATCGACCCCCTCGGTTCCGTCTCGATGAACCCGGATGCCAGCCAACTTCCGGGTTCGACGTTAATCCAGAGCCTGGCCAACGGCCTCGGCGGGTGGGCGCTCATCGCGGCCATGCTGGGCGTGGTCATCGGCGCCATCACCTGGGCCTTCGGGAACTACAGCCAGAACTACCAACAGGCCTACAACGGTCGCCGCGGCGTGCTCATCTCCGGTCTGGCCGCCGTCCTCATCGGGGGCGCCCCCTACATCATCAACTTCCTGACCAACAAGGGGGCCGGGATCTGATGTTCGTGCACCCGCCGGCAGGACTGTGCTTCCCGACCGTCGTCTGCCCGTCCACGATCATCGGGGCCGGGTCCGACCTGGCGACCAAGGTCGCAAGTGATGCCGCGTCTTCGGTGTTGCAGGCGGTATCGACGGGGCTTCAGGTGTCCGCCACCTACCTGGTCCAGCACCTGATCGATGACGTGCAGGCGACGACATCGCCCACCGTTCAATACAACTGGTACGGCGCCGAGATGACCCTGATGCGCCAGGTCGCCATGCTCCTCGTGCTGCCCATCCTGCTGGCGGCCACCATCGGGCCGGTCCTGCGCCAGGACGGTCGCCGCCTACTCCGGGTCTGGGGGGTCGGCCTGCCCGTCGGCCTGTTCTCCGGGCTGGCCGCCGCCCAGCTGGCCAGCCTGGCTCTGTCGGTGGTGGACGCCCTCTGCCAGGTCGTGGTCGGCAGCCATGGGCAGGACCTGGCCGCCCATTACGCGCAGAGTATGGCCGGCGTGTCGAGCGTGCCCCAGTTCGTCGCCATGATGCTGTCGTCGCTGAGCATGATGGGTGCGGTACTCGTCTGGCTGGAACTGGTCGTGCGGTCGGCCGGTGTCTACGTAGCCGTGTTCTTCATGCCCGTCGCCCTCGTGGCCTACATCTGGCCGGCGACGATGAGCCTGGCTCGACGGGGGATCGAGCTCCTCGCCTGCCTGATCCTGTCGAAGTTCGTCATCGTCAGCTGCCTGAGCCTGGGCCTGGCCGCTTACGGCAGCCACGATGTCGACGGGACCTTCGCCGGCGCCGGCATCCTGCTCATGGCCGGGTTCGCCCCGTTCGCGCTGCTGCGGTTGACGCCGATCGTCGAAGCTGGCGTGATCGCCCACATGGAGGGCATGTCGAGGAGACCCTTCCGCGCCACCGCCGACACGGCGAAGCGGGCCGCCGCCGCGCCCGCTGCGGCGGCCGGTCATCCGCTCGTGCAGTTGCTGGGTTCCAAGTCCGGGGCGGCCCCGTCGGTCGCCCGCGACATCACCGAGCAACCGATGGCCCCCAAGGCACCTGACTTCCCGATACCCGAGGACCGGCCGCCGGCGGTCACCGGTCGGCCTCGATGACCGACGCACCCCGGTTCAGTTTCCACCCCCTGGAGCGCCGGGGCCTGCTCATCGGCCTCAGCGGGGGGCAGTTGGCCGCTATAGGCGGGGGCTCCGTGACGGCCTTGTTCCTGCACGCCGCCATAGCGGGCCCGACCGGCGTCGTTGCCGGCGTGGTCATCTGGATGGGCATCACCGTGGCCTCGCTCTGGGTGCGCAACGGCCATCCCGTGGGTTGGTGGGGGGTGCTCGCCGCCGGCTGGACCCTGCGTCGCGGCCGGCGCCTGGACGACCGGCCGACCGAGGGTGCGCTCCTGTCCGGATCCAGGACCGACGTGCGCCGTCGGCCCCACGATGGCCGGCGCTCCCGCTCCGGGCACGAGCCGAGCCGTCGGCGTTCGAGGCACGGCGGCCGGGGCCGGCGGCCGGGGCTTCCAGGCGTCTCCATCGGTTCCGTCCCGGGGGCGCCGGGCGAGCCCGACATCGGTGTGGTGACCGACCGGCGGGCCGGCACCTGCTCGGCCATAGTTGCGGTCGACGGCTGCTCGTTCTCCCTGCTCGACCCGGACGGGCAGGCCCAGCGGATGGAGTCCTGGCGCCGGGTGCTCGGCACCCTGGCCCGGCCGGGAGGGGCGGTCACCCGCATCCAATGGGTGCAGGGCAGTACGAGCGAGGCGCTGCCGGTACCAACGACCGGCGAGGGCGACATGGGCGACCGGTACCGCCGGTTGATCGAGTCCGCCGGGCGCGACCTCTGGTTCCACCGGACCTGGGTCGTCATATCCGTCGGTGGGCGACGGCCCGGTCCCGCTTCGGTCTCCTCGCTGCGCCGGGAACTCCGACTGCTCGAAGGGCAGTTGCGGGCGGCCGAGCTGTGTCCGGGACCGCCGCTCGATGTCGAGGCCGTCGCCGGACTCATCGACGGGGACGCGGGCGGCTCGCCGCTCGCCACCGACGACAAATGGTCGTGTCACCGGGTCGACGGTGGCTGGCACGCCACCTACTGGATCTCCGAGTGGCCCCGTCTCGAGGTGGGACCGGATTTTCTCAGCCCGGTACTGGTCGGGTCCTTCCGGTCCCGGCTCGCAGTGGTCATGGCGCCCGTGCCCATCGACCGGGCCATGCGGGAGGTGAGGTCGGCTCGGACGGCCGACCTGGCCGACGCCGAGCTGCGGGCCCGGGCCGGATTCCTGCCGAGTGTGCGCCGGGATCGGGAGAGCGAAGGGGTGACCCGACGGGAAGAGGAACTGGCGGCCGGTCACCATGAGTACCGGTTCAGCGGGTACCTGACGGTGTCGGCCGACGACCGCGAAGGTCTGACCCGGGTGTGTGCGGAGGCCGAGCACGCCGCCCAGTCGGCCCACCTGGAGATCCGCCGGTTATACGGCCGTCAGGCGGAGGCCTACACGTGGACCCTTCCTCTGGGCCGGGGCCTCCGGTGACGGCCGCCCCGCCCTCGCACCGGGCCACGACCGCCCATCTCCAGGCGCTCTACCCGTTCGTGTCGCCCGGCCCCCTCGGCGGTGGCCCCCTGATCGGGAGCGACCTGCTCGGCGGACCCTTCTCCTTCGATCCCTGGGACCTCTACCGGTCGGGCCGCATCACCAACCCCAACGTCTTGGTGCTGGGCCAACTCGGACGAGGCAAATCCAGTTTCATCAAGTCGTTCGTCGCCCGTCAGTTGGCCTTCGGGCGCCGGGCATGGATCATCGACCCGAAAGGCGAGTACGGGCCCCTGGCCCGGCTGGGCGGCGGGTCGCCCATCCGCCTGGAAGCAGGCGGCCGGGTGCGGCTGAACCCGCTGGAGTTGACCGGAAGCCGGTCCGACCCCGAATCCTGCGTCCGGGCCCGGGTCGAACTGGTCGCCTCGCTGCTCGGCTCGTCCCTGCGCCGCCCGCTCGGGCCCGAAGAGCGAACGGCGGTGGAGATGGCGGTGCGCCGGGTCTCGGCCGGCGCGGAGCCGCCCACCCTTCCGGCTCTGGTCGAGGCCCTCCTCGAACCTGACGTCGGGGCCGCCGCCAGCGTGCACACCGACCGGGCCGGACTGGCTGCGGATGGGCGCATCCCGGCCCTGGAGCTGCGGCGGATGGTGAGGGGCGATCTGGCCGGGCTGTTCGACGGACCGACCACCACCGGTTTGGGAGGCGACCAACGGGTCGTCGTCCTCGACCTGTCGGCCACGTTCTCGTCGCCCGCCCTGCCGCTGATCATGACCTGCGCGACCGCCTGGTTGCAGGCCAGCCTGACGGCCGGCCCCGGCGTCAAGCGGCTGGTCGTCGTCGACGAAGCCTGGGCCATTCTCAACGATCTGGCCACGGCCAGGTGGGCGCAGGCCACATTCAAGTTGTCCCGGGCCCTCGGGGTGGCCAATCTGGTGGTGGTCCACCGGGTCTCGGATCTCCGCTCCGCCGGAGACGACGGCTCGGCCGAGCAGAAGCTGGCCGACGGCCTGCTGGCCGATTCAGAGACACGGGTGGTCTTCGGTCAGTCGCCGGCCGAGGCCGAACAGACCGGGCGGTGGCTGGGACTGGCCCGCACCGAGATCGATCTGGTGCCCCGTCTGCCCCGCGGCGTGGCCCTGTGGCGGGTCGGGGGCCGCTCCCACATCGTCCGCCATCTGCTCGGCGACGACGACCACGATCTGGTCGACACCGACGGGGCCATGCGGCCATGAGGCCCCAATTCCAACGAGGCGCCGCGCCCCGCAGGTACGCGCCCGGCCCGTCCGCCGCCAACCACTCCGACGGTCAGGCGATCGGGCTCCTGCTCGCAGGCGCCGTCGCTTTGGTGCTCGCCTGGTTCTGGCTGACATCGCTGCTGACAGCATGGTCGGCGACGGGGCGTTGGTCGCGCCTGCCGGCGAGCGGGCTGGGTGCCGCACTGATGGCGGCCCGGCGCCATCCCGGAGAGCCCATGGCCGGGTGGCCGGTCAGCGCCGCACACGGTTCAGGGACGCGCTTCTATCTGTGGGCCATGGCCCTGGCCGGTGCGGCGGCGATCCTGTCGCGGCTGGTCGCGCCACGCCGCCGGTCGGCCAACCATTGGGCCAGAAGCCCCGACCTGCGGGACCTGAGAGTGCGGCGACCGGGCGCCAAGGGGCGGCTAATCCTCGGCCGGGTCACCGGCCGGCGGGCCGGCTCCAGCCACCTGCTGGCCACGGAATCACGCCATTCCGTCCTGGTCATAGGCCCCACGCAGTCCGGCAAGACATCCGGTTTGGCCATCCCGGCCATCCTCGAATGGAAGGGCCCCATCGTGGCCACCTCGGTCAAGGATGACCTGGCCGCCCACACGTGGCCCTACCGGGCCCGGCTGGGGCCGTGCGCGGTGTTCGACCCGACGGGGGCCACCGGGCTGAGCGATGCACCAACGGCCCGCTGGTCGCCGGTCGAGGCCAGCGATACCTGGTCCAGGGCCCAGCAGGTGGCGTCGTGGCTGGTCGAATCCACCCCCGGGCGTACCGGAATGGCCGACGCCGCCTTCTGGTACACGACCGCAGCCAAACAGTTGGCCCCGCTTCTATTGGCCGCGCAGCGGGCCGGCATGGCCATCGCCGACGTCGTCCGGTGGACCAACTCCGACAACTTCGACGAGCCCGGCCTTCTCCTCCGGGCGTCCGGCGACGACGACGCAGCCATGGCGCTCGCCGCATCGGCGGCCCGGGACGACCGGATCAGGAGTTCCGTGACGACCACCTTGGAAACCGTGTTGGCGCCGTTCGAGGATCCGGTCGTCGCCGCGTCGACGATGGCCAGTGACATCGATCTCCACCGGTTGATCACCGGACAGGGGACGCTCTACCTGTGCGGGCCGGCGCACGAGCAGAGCCGGGTCCAGGGGCTGTACGCCACGTTGGTGTCGGCCATCGTCGCCGAGGCCGTCCGGGTCGCCGCCGAGACCCGAGCCGCACTGGACCCGCCGCTGCTGCTGGTACTCGACGAAGCGGCCAACATCGCCCCCATCCGCGACCTGGACACCCTGGCCTCGACCGGCGCCGGCCTGGGTATCCAGCTGGTCACCGTGTGCCAGGACCTGGCCCAGCTGGGCAACCGTTACGGACCCGAGCGGTCGCGCACGATCGCCAACAATCACCGGGCCAAGCTCCTGCTGTCGGGCGTGTCCGACCTCTCGACGCTCGACCTGATCTCCGGCTTGGCCGGTGAGCACGCCGTCGAGGAGGCCTCGATGACGCATGATCTGAGCGCAGGTGGTCGCAGCCGGTCCACGACCACGGTCCTGCGCCGCCTGGCGCCCACCGATGAGCTGCGCCGGATCGGGCCCGGTGAGGGGGTGCTCGTATACGGGCACCTGCCGCCGGCCCGGGTCCGGCTCCGGCCCTGGTATCGCGACCGCCGGCTCAGGAAACGGGCCGGTGGCTGAGGGGGATGGCCGCCCCCGGCTCAGGACCCGGGAGGCTCGGCGGTCGGCTTGCGGGCCCGGCTCGGGGCCACCCGGGGCGGTTCGCCCGGCATTTTCGGGTACACCGGCGGCCACGGCGCATCGACCAGACCCGATGCTAAATCAGCCCGGGACATCTCCAGCAGCGGCTCCAGCGACTGAGGGACACACTCGGCCCACGGGTCGCCCCCCTCCGCCACCCTGACCGGCACTGTGGCCATGGTCAGTTCGTCGGGGTGGATGCGATCCAACTCGTCCCAGCCGAACGGCGTCGACACCTGGGCGCCGGCCCGGGCCCGCACCGACCAGGCGCCGAAGACCGTCTTGTGGGGTGCGTTCTGGTTGAAGTCGACGAATACCCGCGACCCTCGTTCCTCTTTCCACCAGGCGGCGGTGATCAGATCCGTCCGCCGCCTCTCCAGTTCCCGGCCCACGGCGACGGCGGCCGCCCGCACGTCGATCGCCGACCACTCGGGTTCCAACCGGACATAGATGTGGATGCCCCGGTTGCCGGTCGTCTTCGGCCATCCGACCATCCCCACCGACCGGAGCAGTACGTCGGTCTCATGAGCGGCCTCGCGCACCATCTCGAAGGTGACGCCCGGTGACGGGTCGAGGTCGATGCGCAGCTCATCGGCGTGCTCGGGGTCGGCCGCCCGGTAGGGCCACACGTGGAAGCCGAGGCAGGCCAGGTTGACGGCCCACAGCACATGGGCGATGTCGGCCGCGACGAGTGCCCTCGAGTCGGTGCCGTTGGGGGTGGAGACGATGGTGGTCTCGAGCCACTCAGGTCGGCTGTCGGGTACCCGCTTCTGGAAAAAGGAGGAACCGGTCGCGCCGTGCGGGAACCGCTGCATCAGCACCGGGCGGCCGCCCATGGCCCGCATCAGAGGCTCGTCAACGGCCAGGTAGAACCGGACCAGGTCCATCTTGGTCTGCCCGTGTTCGGGGAACAGGATCTTGTCGGGGCTGGTGATGTCCACGGTGCGGCCGGCCGCCTCGACTTGAACCCGCTCGGTTGCCGCCGCCACCGGAGGTCAGTCCGCCTGGTCGTCGGGCTTCGGCTCGGGTCGGTAACTGGCGGCCAGGAGACCGGCCGACGACGCCATCCCGAAGACGGCGGCGAGCAGGCCCCAACGCAGACCGGAGCGGGACCGGCCCCGGACGGCGTCGACCGAGAACTTGCCCGGGCCGAGGGCGGCGATCACCGCAGCCACGGCGGCGACCACGCCGGTGTACTCCCACCCGCCCTTGAAGACGAAGAAGCCCTTGCCCCGGTGGTCGGTCCGGGCGGCGGTGGCCATCAGGCCGATGGCGGCGGCGGCCGGAATCGGGCTGGCTGCGCCGACGGTCATCAATGTGCCGGCACCCATCTCGGTGGCGGCCGCCACGCGGGCGTGGACGAAGGCCGGTTTGAGCCCGAGCGAGTCGAACCACCCGGTCGTGCCCTTGAGGCCGCCCTTGCCGAACACCTTGTTGTACCCGTGCACGAACAGCATCGGGCCAATGGTGAGGCGAAGGAGCAGGGCGGCGAGGTCGGTCGGCGGTCGGTCGGTACGGGATTTGGCCATCGGGCCTAAACGTAGCCGGGTCCCACTAGCCTCCTCTAGACCGTGGTCCCGACTCAGAACTCCCCCCGAGCGGATTCCGGACGTCCCGGCCTGCCGGCCCGCACCCGCTTGGCGGCCGGCATCGGGGCGGCGGCCTCCGGTATCTCGCGCCGGCTCGGCCGTGGTGGCGGGTCGGTGATCGGCGGTCGGGCCATCCTGGCGGTGGACCCGAACGCGCTCGCCCGCCTGGCCGCGGGCCGCCCGATCGCCCTGGTATCGGGAACCAACGGGAAGACGACGACGACCAGCCTGCTGGCCGCCGCCCTGGGCGGCGAAGGGTCGGTCGTAACCAACCTGCTCGGGGCCAACCTGCCGCCCGGCGTGGCCTCCGCCCTGGCCCAGGGCGAGGCGGGCCGGCCGGCTGCGCTGGAAGTGGACGAGGCCTGGCTCAGCCGGGTGGTGGCAGCCACTGACCCGAGGGCGGTCGCCCTCCTCAACCTGAGCCGCGATCAGCTCGACCGGAACAACGAGGTGCGCACGCTGGCCACGTCCTGGCGCACCACCCTGGCCGATCGGGGCGGGGTCACGGTCGTGGCCAACGCCGACGATCCCCTCGTCGTGTGGGGCGCCGCCCTGGCCCCGTCAGTGCGGTGGGTGGCGGCCGGTCAGCCGTGGATCGATGACGCCGGTGGGTGTCCGAGCTGCGGTGGTCGCATCGACTTCTCGGCGGCAGCCTCCACCGGTTGGGCGTGTCGCGACTGTGACCTGAAGCGGCCCCCCATCGATGTGCACATCGACGGCCGTTCGGTCGTCTGGGGCGACGGGTCGCGGACCGACGTGGACCTCCAGCTACCGGGCCGGGCCAACCGGGCCAACGCAGCCATGGCACTGGTGACGGCCGGTGTGCTGGGTGCCGACCGGGCGGCGGCGGCGGTGGCCCTGGGCCGGCTGACCGAGGTGGTCGGCCGCTACGCCGTGGTCGAGACCAGAGGGGTGCGGGCCCGCCTCCTGCTGGCCAAGAATCCGGCCGGCTGGCTCGAGGTGTTCGATTTCCTGCGCCCGGCCCCCCTTCCGGTGGTGGTGGCCATCAACGCCCGGATCGCCGACGGCCGGGATCCGTCCTGGTTGTGGGATGTCCCGTTCGAACGGCTGCGGGGTCGGCTGGTCGTCGCCACGGGTGAACGCAGCCGCGACCTGGCCGTCCGCCTGCGCTACGCCGAGGTCGAGCACGTGCACCAACCCGACCTGCTCCGGTCGTTGTCGGCGGCCGGGCAACCGGACGTCGACGTCGTGGCCAACTACACCTCGTTCCAGCAGATGCGGTCGGCGCTCACATGACTGTCAGGGTGGCCCTCCTGTTTCCGGATCTGCTGGGCACCTACGGCGATTCCGGCAACGCTGTGATCCTGACCCAACGGCTGCGGTGGCGGGGGATCGACGCCGAGATGGTCACCATCCGGTCGGGCGAGACCGTGCCCGACGACTGCCAGCTCTACGTGGTCGGAGGCGGCGAGGATCGGCCGCAGGCCCAGGCGGCCCGCCAGCTGGGCGCCGGGTCCGCCGGCGGACCGTTGCGTTCGGCGGTGGCCGGAGGAGCGGTGGTCCTGGCCGTCTGTGCCGGCCTGCAGATCCTGGGCCGCACCTTCATCGGGCCCGACGGCCAGAAGACCGACGGGCTGGGCCTGGTCGACTGCTCCACCGTCCCGGGCACCGGCCGGCGCATGGTCGGTGAGATCGTGGTCGACGCCGATCCGGATCTCGGCCTACCGCCATTGACCGGGTACGAGAACCACGCCGGGGTGACGACGGTCGAGCCCGGCTCGCTCCCGTTCGGCCGGGTCCGGGTCGGTTCCGGCAACGGCGGGGAGTCGGGACATGACGGGGTCTACCGGGGTCGGGTCCTCGGCACCTACCTGCACGGTCCGGTGCTGGCCCGCAACCCGGCGCTGGCCGATCTTCTACTCGGGTGGGCGGTCGGGGACCTCGAGCCGCTCGACGACAGCGAGGCGGAATCGTTGCGCAAAGAGCGCTTCGGCGCCGTCGCCGCGAGCAGCCGACGGTCGCGGTGGGCCGGGCGCCGGTGACCTCGTCGGCGTTGCATACCGACCACTACGAGCTGACCATGCTGGATGCCGCCCTGGCCGCCGGGGTGGCCGACCGGCAGGTCGTGTTCGAGGTGTTCACCCGGTCCCTGCCGCCCGGCCGGCGGTACGGGGTGTTCGCCGGATTGGCTCGGGTGCTCGACGAGCTCGAGCGGTTCCGGTTCGAGCCGGACCAACTCGAGTGGTTGGCCGGCCGGGGCTTCCTGTCCGACCGTACGCTGTCGTGGTTGCGGGAATACCGGTTCTCCGGCGACGTACACGGCTACGCCGAAGGCGAGCTGTACACCGGAGGCTCGCCGGTGCTCAGCGTGTGCGGGACGTTCGCCGAGGCGGTGCTGCTCGAGACCATGGTCCTGTCCATCCTGAACCACGACTCGGCGGTGGCGGCCGCAGCGTCGCTCATCGTGGCGGCCGCCGGCAATCGTCCGGTCATCGAGATGGGCGGCCGGCGGACCGACCCCGAGGCGGCGGTGGCCGCCGCCCGGGCCGCCTACATCGGGGGGTTGGCCAGTACTTCGAACCTGGAGGCGGGCCGGCGGTACGGGATCCCCACAGCCGGCACTGCGGCCCATGCGTTCATGCTCCTGTTCGAGGAGGAGCAGCAGGCGTTCACCGCCCAGTTGGACACCCTGGGCCCGGCGACGACCATCCTGGTCGACACGTTCGACACCCCGACCGCCATCCGGCGGGCGGTCGCCTCGGCCGGCCCCGACCTGGCGGCCGTCCGGATCGATTCCGGGGACCTGGGCGCCGAGGCGGTGCGGGCCCGGGCCCTCCTCGATGCGCTCGGGGCGACCGGCACCAAGGTGGTGGTCACCGGGGATCTCGACGAGTCGTCCATCGCCCGCCTGGCCTCGACCCCGGTGGATGTATACGGCGCCGGAACCAGCGTCGTGCTGGGAAGCGGCCACCCGACCTGCGGGTTCGTCTACAAGCTGGTGGAGGTCGAGGGCCGACCGGTGCAGAAGCGGTCACCCGGCAAGGAGACGGTGGGCGGCCGGAAATGGGCCTGGCGGCTGGGCCGGGAGGGCGTCGAGCTGGTCTCTCACGACCCCGACCTGCGCCCGGCCGACGGGCGCCCGCTTGTCTCCCGCGTCGTCGGCCGTGGGATCAGGACTGAGGCGGCTGACGTCGACGGGGCGAGGCAGCGGCACCGGCGGTCGTTGACCGAGTTGGGCGACGGGCGGGGGTTGTCGCTGCGCCGGGAGTAATCGTCCTGGTCGCCGAACGGGTCGGGCGGCGGGCCGTCGAGGCGGCCCGGGTCGGGGCGCCCGTCGAGGCCGCCTCGCTGCCGTGTCCCCGCGTCACGTCCCACAACTTGATGCCGCCCAGGATGCCGGCCGCGTTGTCGACCACCGACACACCTTCGGGCAGGTCCGATGCCAGACGGACGGAGTTGCCGCCGCCGATGTAGCAGTGGTCGAAGAAGGTGAGGGCGCGCAGGGTCTCGATCATCTCAATCACGTGTTTCTTCCACTTCTTGTTGCCCGCCTTCTTGCGGGCGGCATCGCCGAGCACCTCGTTGTAGGTCTTGCCCTTGGCCAGAGGATGATGGGCGAACTCGAAGTGGGGGAGCAGCTGGCCCTCGTTGAAGAAGGCGGTGCCTACCCCGGTGCCCAGGGTCACGACCAGTTCGAAACCTTTGCCCTGTATGACCGCAGCTCCCTGGAGGTCGGCGTCGTTGGCCACCTTGGTCGGTTTGCCGGTGCACTCCTCCAGCGCGGCGGCCAGGTCGAAGCGGTGCCACGCCTTCACCAGTTTGGGGGCCGGGGATCCGCTCGGCCCGTCGGGCGAGATGAAATGGGGGGCCGACACGATCTGCCCGGCCCGGACCATGCCCGGGAAGCCGACGGAGACCCGGTCAAAGGAGGGGAGCTGATTGATCAGGCCCTGAAGCTCGATCACCAACTTCTGAGGTGAGAGGGGGTATGGGGTATCGGTCCTGACCCGGGCGTGTTCCATCTGCCCGCTGGCGTCGAGTACCGACGCTTTCAACCCGGTTCCACCTATATCGATGGCGAGGGTGTCCGACTGGGGGGCGGGGCTTGTGCTGGCGGCCATCGCGCGAGACTATTCCTTGCACCCGAAATGAACGGCCCTTCGGAATGAACGGGTGGCTGCCGATGGGTATAGAAGTTGTGGGTTGACTGACAGCTGGACAGGGGTGGAGGGATGAGCACTCCAGACGCGAGACTGAATGCCGCCGAGCGGGCCGCTCTGGCCGACCTGGAATCCGCCGCGGCCGCTGCCGATCCGACCCTCGCAGCCAAGCTCAAAGGTACGGGCCCCCGCACCCGACCCACACTCGCTCGTGCCCGCCGGGAGGCCCTGCGTTGGTGGGCGCCGGTCCTCGGTGCCGGCTGGTGGGGGATCCCGCTCGTCGTCGCCGGTCTGCTGCTGATGGCCCTCGGTCTGTCGGCGTCCCTGGTGCTGTCCCTGGCCGGGATGGTGATGGCCGTGGTCGGGCTGCGCATTCTGGCCGAACTGGCCGAAACCCGGTTCATCAGCCCGGTGCGCCCGGCCGCCCGCCCGCCCGAACCCGAGTAGCCCCATTGTGGTCAATAGAACGTCATAGTGACGTTCTATCGCTCACAATGACGAAGCCGCCGCGCCGTCGCCAGCCGGGCCGAGTCAGCCGCCGGTTCCCCGGCCGGTGAACCCGCCGGCCCCACCGCCTCCGGCGAACCCGCCGCCGCCGGCGGACACACCCTGAGCGCTGGCCCGCACCGCCGTGGCGGTCACCGATCCTCCCGCACCGGTCGCCCCGCTGACGATCACGGTGTCGCCGATCTGGAGGCCGGACAGGGCCGACTTGCTGGTTCTGGTCACGGTGGCCGTCGAGGGGACCGTCACCTTCACGATGTTCCCGCTGGTGTCGGAGATCTCCAGGGTCGTGCCGGACACGTCGATCACCGTGCCGGCCGTCACCCCGCCGGCCGCCCCGCCGGCGCCACCGGCGCCAGTGCCACCGGTGGCGCCCGTCCCCCGCAGCGTGCCGGCGCCGGTCGCCGTCCCGCGGGCGGCGGCGAACCGGCTGAGTAGTGAGGCGGCCGAACTGGAGCCGGTGCCGTGGTGCTTCTCGGCCACCACCCCGCCCCAGAACCCGCCGCCCAGGATGGCGAGCGTCAGCAGCCCGGCGGTCAGGTAGCGGATCCGGAAGGCGTGACCGGTGTTGACGGCGGTCTGCCACTCGTCATCGGGGTCTTCGGCGTGGATCGGGATGTCGGGGAGGGGTACAGCCATGGCGCGTATTCCTTTGTCCTGGAACTGCTACTCGTAACGCAGCGCATCGACCGGGCGCAGCGAGGCGGCCCGACTGGCCGGATAGAAGCCGAAGAACACGCCCACGACCACGGTGACGAGGAACGCCCCGATGATCGATTCTGGCGTGGGGATCGGCTTGACGCCGTCGATCTTGAAGTTGGTCCCGACGACGCCGACGATCACGCCGGCCACGCCGCCGATTAGTGACAACATCACCGCCTCGATCAGGAACTGCGTGAGGATGGCCGATCGGGGGGCGCCGATGGCCTTACGGATACCGATCTCCCGGGTCCGTTCGGTCACCGTCACCAGCATGATGTTCATGATCCCGATCCCGCCGACCAGCAGGCTGACGGCGGCGATCACGGTGAGCAGGACGGTGAAGGTCGAACTGGTGGAGGCGCTGGTGCTGAGGAGGGTGGCCTCGTTGATGGCGGTGAAGGGCAGGTTGGCGACACTCGTCTGGTTGGCCGAAGCCAGGATGTCGTCGGCCTCGTTCTCGGCTGCGTTGACGTCCTTGGCGTTCTTGGCCTCGACGATGAGCTCGGTGAAGTTGTTCGTGTAGCCGGTTATGTAGTCCTCGGCGGTGGTGTAGGGGATGATGGCGACGTTGTTCTCATCGGCCCCGGCGCTCGATCCTTTGTCGGCCAGAACGCCCACGACCCGGAAGCGGGCCGACCCGAAGAAGACGTTGCTGCCGATCGGGTTCTGGCCGGTCGCATACAGATCGCTCAGCAGGTCCTGGCCGATCACCGCCACCTGGGCATGATTTGTCACATCGGATGCCGTAATCGACGAGCCGGCCTCGACCTGGAAGTCCTCGGCCTGCAGGTAGGTGGGCGTGGTGCCGGTGATGGTCACCGAGCTGTCGGAGGCGCTCGAATACGTCGCTGTCGCCGAAGATGACAGAACCGGTGACACCGAGAGGATGTCAGGCGCCTGATTCTGGTCCTGCATGCTGGAGACGTCCTGGGGGGTGATGGTCGCCGACTGTGTCTGGGTGCTGCCGGCGGTGGCCGGGCCCCGGCCGAAGCGACCCCGGTTCACGATGGTGATGGTGTTGGTGCCGAGCGCCTTGATCCGGTTCTGCACCGCCTGCGACGAGCCGTTTCCGTAACCGACCACGATGATCACGGCGCCGACGCCGATGAAGATGCCGAGGACGGTCAGCGCCGACCGCAGCTTGTTGGCCGACAGGCCGCGCAGGGCGCCCCGCAGATCGTCGAGGATGTTCACGACGGGGCACCGGCTGCCTGGGCAACGCGAGAGACCGGTTCATCGGAGAGGATCAGGCCGTCCCGTAGCCGCACGATGCGCTTGGTGTGGGCGGCGATCTCCGACTCGTGGGTGATGAGCACGACGGTGCGCCCGGCCCGATTGAGCTCCTCGAAGATCAGCATGACCTCCTCGCTGGAGCGCGAGTCGAGGTTCCCCGTCGGCTCATCGGCCAGGATCAGCGCCGGGTTGGTGACGATCGCCCGGGCCACGGCGACGCGTTGCTGCTGACCACCGGACATCTCGGCGGGGACATGGTGCAGCCGTTCGGTCAGGCCGACCAGTTCCAGCGCGGCCAGGGCCCGGGCCCGGCGTTCCCGGGCCGGCACCCGCGCGTAGGTGAGCGGGAGCTCCACGTTGGCGAGAGCAGTGGTCCGGGGGATGAGGTTGAAGCTCTGGAAGACGAAGCCGATCTTGCGGTTGCGGATGCGGGAGAGGGCGGACTCGTCCAGATTGCGGACGTCGACGCCGTCCAGCCAGTACCGGCCCCTGGTCGGGACATCGAGGCAACCGATCACGTTCATCATCGTCGACTTACCGGAGCCAGATGCGCCCATGATGGCCACGAACTCCCCGCGTTCGATCACCAGCGACACCCCGTCGAGGGCCCGCACGGCGACATCGCCCATCTGGTAGGTGCGCTCCACGTTGCGGAGGGCGATGACCGGCGGATTGGTCACCCGCCGCCGCCCGGGATGGCGAATCCGCCGCCACCGCCCCCGCCGCCGCCGAACAGTCCGGTGCGGCCGGTTCCGGTACCGGTCGTCCCGGTGCCGGTGCTCGCCGCCGATACCGACGGCTCCACGACCTGATCCCCCTGGGCCAGACCGGACAGGATCTGGGTGTCGCTGTCGCCGACCAGGCCGGTGGTGACCGTAGTGGTCGTCGTCCTGCCGTTCTTCAGCAGCTGGACCGTCGACGTCGAGCCGGCCGTCGTGATGGCCGAGGACGGCAGCTCGAGGGCGTTGGCGGCGGACGCGACCGTGATGGCGACCGTTGCGCTCATGCCGTTCTGGACGGTCGACGGCGGGTTGGTGAGGGAGATGGTCACTTCGTACTCGACGACGTTGGAGACCACCGTCGGCGTCGGGCTGATGGCGGTCACCGTGCCGGCGGTCTCGCCGCTGGTGGCGCTGAGGGTGACGGTGGCCGGCTGGCCGACCTTCACCTTCACCGCCGACGCCTCGGGCACGCCGGCGACGACCTGGAGGCTGGCCAAATTGGCGATGGTGAGGAAGCCGCTGGACGAGCTCGACGAGCTGCTCGACGACGATGACGAGTTGGCGCCCGTGCCCGACCCGCTCGAACCCGAGTTGCTCGACGCCGCCGCCGAGTTGCCACCGCCGCTGACGGTTTCGCCGACGGCACCGGTGAGGGCGGTGACGGTGCCCGCGAACGGTGCCACCAGGGTGGTCTCGTTCATGGTCTTCTGGTCCTGGGTGACCGTCTCCTGGGCGCTGGTCACCTGGGCCTGGTCCTGCAGGATATTGGCCGGGTTGACGTACCGCTTGGCGGCGATGGCCAGGTTCTCCTGGCTCAGATTGTTCTGGGCCTGGGTCACCGAACTGTCATCCTGAGCGACCGTCTGCTTCTCGGCGGCCGCCTCGCTGCAGGGGTTGGACGACGCCGCCGTCGTGGTTGCGGTCGTGCTCCGACCGGCGGTGGTCGTCGGCGACGTGGAGGACGCCGACCCGCCGGTCGAACCCGACCCACTCGACCCGCCGGTCGTCCCCGACCCGCCCCCGGCCGACGATCCGCCCCCGGCGGACCCGCCCCCCGCGGCCGCAGCGGCGACGGTACCGCCCGACCTGGTGCAGGCGGCCGTCTCGGAGGCCAGCGTGGCCTGGTCGGCGGCCAGGCTGCTCTCGGCCGAAGCGATCGCCTCCTGGTCGCTGGCCAGCGTGGCGTTGTCCTGGTCCACCTCGGGTGGCGACTCGTTGCCGTTCTCGGCCTGACTCAGGTTGTCCTCCGCCGCCGTCAGGTTGTCCTGCGCCGACGTGAGGGCGGCCTGGGCGGCGGCCGGGTCGAGTGACGCCAGCGTCTGGCCGGTGGCCACCTGCTGGCCCACCGTGACGTTGACAGATGTGACCGTCCCACCGGTGGCGAAGCTGACGTTCTCACTACTCGCCGGCGAGATGTTGCCACTGGCGGTGATGGTTTCGCTCACCGTGCCGACGCCGACGGTCGCCGTGCGCTGGGCGCTGCGGGCCGACGCCTTGTGGAACAAGGAGGTCAACCCGAAGTAGGCGACGAGGGCGACGACCACCAGGAGGGTGCCGTTGAGCGCCCAGAAGCGACGGCTGCCCATCAGGACGCCGTCGTGGTGGTCGTCGTCCCGCTGGCCGCCGGCAGGAGCGCGGCACACGCGGTGCGAGCCGCCTGGTAGGCCGGGTTGTTGGCGAAGTTGCCACCCGGGCGGCTGCCGGGCGAGCTGCTCGCCGGGGAGCCGGCCGCCGAGTTGGGCGGGGTACTGGGCACCGTCACCCCGTGGGCCTGGAGGCACTGCAGGTAGAGCTTGCCGGCGGCCGAGTTGCCGAATCCGCCATTACGGCCGAACCCGCCGAAACCGCCGGTCGGAAGATCGCTCCGGCATGCCGTCCGGGCGGCGGCGAACGCAGCGGTGGTCGTCGGCGGCGTCCCTCCGCCGCCCGCCGAACCGGATGGATCCGACGAACCGGACGACCCCGACGAGCCGGTCGACCCCGACGAGCCGGACGTACCGGTCGACGCCGGCGTACCGGGCGTACCGGCCGAACCCGGCGCACCCCGGCGGCCCAGCTCCCGGGTCGCCTCGCTGGCCGGCACCCCGTGGGCCTCCAGACAGGCGGTGTACTTGGCGAAGGCGGCCTGGGCATTGCCCGGCGTCGACGTGGTGGAGGTGGACGAGCCGGCGGACGTGGCTTTTGTACCGCTACCTCCGCACGCCGTGGCTACCAGAGCCACGGTGACGAGGGGCAGCAGCAGCCAACTCGCAGCCGAAACGGGGCGTGGGGGCAGAGGTTTGGTCATACCGGCGCCAAGTGCAGTCGGCCTGGATGAAAGCCGGGACAACAGGAACTTAAAATTGGCTGAGACGCAGTAATCGACGGCGCGCAGCTACCGTTCCTGGGATGCGCGTGCGACCGGAGTAATGCTCACGATCTGATCACAGCGTATTCTCAGGCGGGATCGACACCCTGCTTGCCCGTTGTTTCACCGATCGGAGAACGAAGTTGCGCATCCTCATCCTGGGCGGAGACGGCTATCTCGGTTGGCCGACCGCTCTCCACCTGTCCGCTCGTGGCCACGAGGTGGCCGTGGCCGACAGCTTCGTCCGTAGGGATTGGGACGCGGAGTTGGGAGTGGAGAGCCTGGTGCCGATCGCCTCCCTCGAGGAACGGATCCAGGCGTGGGCCAGACTGTCGGGCCGGCAGCTGCCGGCCTACATCGGGGACCTCTGCGACGGCGACTTCGTCGAGGAGATGGTGCGCGACTTCGACCCGGACACGATCGTCCACTACGGCGAGCAGAGCTCGGCGCCGTACTCGATGCTCAATCGCCAGCACGCCGTCTACACCCAGATGAACAACGTCGTGGGCACGATGAACGTGCTCTACGCCATCGCCCAACACAACCGCGACATCCATCTGGTGAAGCTCGGGACGATGGGCGAGTACGGCACGCCCAACATCGACATCGAGGAGGGTTGGCTGACGGTCAACCACCGGGGCCGGACAGATCGAATGATCTTCCCGAAGCGGCCCGGTTCCTTTTACCACCTGTCCAAGGTCCACGACAGCCACAACCTGGAGTTCGCGTGTCGCATCTGGGGCCTGCGGGTGACCGATCTCAACCAGGGCGTCGTCTACGGCCAGGAGACCGAGGAGACGGCCGGCCACCCGGTGCTGGCCACCCGCTTCGATTACGACGGCATCTTCGGCACCGTGCTCAACCGGTTCACCATCCAGGCCGTTCTCGGGTTGCCACTGACCGTCTACGGCAACGGTGGCCAGACCCGCGGGATCATCAACATCGTGGACACCGTGCAGTGCATCCGCCTGGCCGCTGAGACCCCGGCCGAGCCCGGTGAGTTCCGGGTGTTCAACCAGTTCACCGAGCAGATGAGCGTGCGCGACATCGCCGCCACGGTGTCGGCCGCCTGGCCGGGTGGTTGCCAGGTCGACCACGTGGAGAACCCGCGCGTCGAGCTGGAGGAGCACTACTACCGGGCCGCCCACACCGGGTTGCTCGACCTGGGCCTGGTGCCGCATCTCCTGAGCGAGACCCTGATCGACTCGATGTTCCGCATCGTCGACCGCCACAAGGATCGGGTCTCCGCCGAGGCCATCCGGCCGACCGTTCAATGGCGGGCCACGACGAGCAGTCTCGCCCGGGCTGCGATTAGCTGATCCGCACCCGCACCCCCGCCCGGCGCGGCTGGAACCCGCCGGCGGGCATCGCCGTCGGCCTGCCGCTGATCATCGGGCTCGCTCATGTGGCGTTGGTGGCGCCCCGCTATCACGTCGGGTCGTTCGACGACGATGCCAGCTACATCCTGTCGGCCAAGGCGCTCCTGGCCGGCCACGGCCTGACCGGTCACCTGACGAGCGGGGAGGCGGTCGTCGGGCTGTACCCGCCCGGCTACAGCGCCCTGCTCGCCCCGCTGGTGTGGATCTGGCCGCACACCTTCCTCCCACTGCGGCTGTTCTCGACGGCCTGCTTCGCATTGATCTTCCCGCTGACGTGGATCCTGGCCCGGCGCAAGGGTCTGAGCCCCCGCCTCACGATGGCTGCGCTGGTGGTGCTGGCGCTGGGCCCGCCGTTCGCCACCTACGGAAGCATGGTCATGGCCGAGGCCCCCTTCCTGGTGGTGCTGGTGCTACTTCTGCTCGCGGTCGAGCGCTGGCAGGAGTCGGGCCGCCTGCTGGGCCGGCCGGCCCTGGCCACGGTGGTGGCCGCGGCCAGCCTGGTGTGGTTGAAGCAGGCCGGCATCGGCCTGGTGATCGGGCTGGTCCTGTGGCTCCCTTTCTGCAGCCGGCCGCGGGCCTGGTGGCGGGCGGTGGTGGTTGCCGGCGGGGTCACGCTGACCCTGGTTCCGGTCCTCGTCGCCCGGGCCTCCCTCGGGGTGCCCTTGGCCGGTTCGCGGTACTCCGAGGAACTGGGCAGCTACTACCAGGGCGGGTTGCTCAACCGCTTCCAGAACGTCCTGCCGCACTCGGCCTGGCACATCTTGGCCACCGCCCTTCCGGCCACGCTGGTGCCGTATCTGGAACCGCTCCCCCTCGACGGGGGGTGGCCCGATCTGTGGAAGATCGTCTCGTGGCAGGTCACCATCCTGGTCGTGGTCGGGGCGGTGTCATGGTTCCGCCGCCACCGCGATGCGGCCGTCCCCATGGTCGTCGTGTACTTCGGCGAGTGCGTCATGTGGCCTTACGTCAACGAGCGGCGGGCCATCCTGGCGTTGCCGCTTCTGGTGCTGTGGTACGCCATCGGCGGGGCCCGCCTCTGGGCCGGGGCCCGCTACCTCGTCGGGCGCCGGCCGGTGATACTGCGCCCGGCGGCGGCAACGGTCGCCCTCGTCGTCGCCGCCGTCGTCCTCGTACCGTTGGTGGCGCAGGCGCCGCGTGACTACCTGTTCGGATGGGGTCAGCACAGCTCTGAGATACAAGGGTCGCGCTACGCCGCCATCCTGAGTGCGTTGGGGCCTCGATCGATGGTGGTCGAGACCGACTACCGGTCATCGTTGGCGTTGTTCACCGGTCATCCGACCAACTGGGACGCCTTCATCTACAACTCGTATCCGGTGTGCGCCTTCATGCTCCCGGAGATGACCGGGGACGGCGCCGGCTATCTGGTGGTGGGCAATCTGAACAAGCCCGGCGTGATCGACAATCCGTGTCTGGCCAGCACCGCGCCGACGTCGACGTGGGCCGTGGCCCTGCTCCACACCAACCGGGACGATGGCAGCGTCTATGAGCTCATCGGTCCGGGCACGGCCCATCCCGATCTGGCCGACCTGCTCGCCGGCACCGTGTCGGTCCAGACAGACGCCGCCGGATCCTCAACGATGACATGGGAGCTGCCAAAACCTGAGCAGCTGAGCCAACTGTCGCTCGGGGAGGCGGCCGAGACGTCGGGTCCGACCGAGGCGGTCGACCTGGAGGTTCAGGACCGGTCCGGGAGTTGGTCATCGGTGGCGCACGTCGCTTCGGGGGTGGGCGACGGGGCGGCGCCGTTCCTGCTGGTGCGCCCGCCCCGTCCCCGGAGCGTCGAGGCCATCCGGGTGGTCGTCACCGGAGGGGTACCGAACCAGGTGGCGGCGGTCAGCGACGTGGCTGCTCTCGGGCCTTCCTGACCCGCCACCAGGTCGTGATGATGACGCCCGCGAATCGGTAGCCGTACAGCAGGTTGCGGCCCTTCTTGGATTCACCGGCGGTCCGGGGGAGGACGGTGACCGGTGCCTCGATGACGCGAAATCCGGCCGCCAGCGCCCCGATCAGCAACTCGGCCGTCTGGTACTGGGGTTGCCGGAGCTGCACCCGTTCGGGCACCTCCGGCCGGAACGCTCTGAAGCCGTTGGCCGGATCCGTGATCCGGGTCCGGGTCAGGAGGGAGATCAGCCCGCCGAAGACCACGACCCCGGCGGCCCGTACCGGGTCGGTGGTCGTGCTGGTGCCGAGCCGCCGCGAGCCCTGGACCATGTCGGCTCTATCAGTGGCGATGGGATCGACCAGCCGGTCCATCTCCCCGGTGTCGAACTGCCCGTCGGCATCCATGGTCACGATGATGTGGGCCCGCCGGTCGGCGGCGAGCCGGTAGCCGGCCCGCAACGCCTGGCCCTGTCCCAGGTTGTGCTCGAAGCGGCAGACGAGTGCCCCTGCGTCGCGGGCGACGGCCGCCGTGCCGTCGGTCGAGCCGTCGTCGATGACCAGGCACTCGACGGCCAGATCGGCGACCTGCGGGGGGAGCGACCGGATCACGTCGCCCACCGACGGCGCCTCGTTCAGGGCGGCGATCACGACACATACCGGCCGTCCGGCGTCGGCGCCGTATTCGCCGGCGAAGGCGGTCAGGGCGGCGGCGACCACAGGGGACGGCTCGCTAACCGGGTGCATCGGCGCAGGGTACGCGCCTGTAGGCTCGGAAAGGGATGATCGACATCAAGCTCCTGCTGGACGACTACGACGAGACGGTCCGCCGCCTGGCCCGTAAGGGGGTGGACCCGGCGCTGCCCGCAGAGGCTCGCGGGCTGGCCGACCGGCGGCGCCAGCAGGTCCAGGTGGTCGACTCCGCCCGCCAGCGGCGCAACTCCGGGGCGGCCGACATCGGCCGCCTGATGCGGGAGGGTCGCAAGGACGAAGCCGAGCAGGCGAAGGTGGAGGCGGGCCGGTTGGGCGTCGAACTGGACGGGCTGGAGGCCGATCTGCGCCGCATCGAAGCCGACTTCGAGGACGTCCTCCTGAGGTTGCCCAACCTGCCGGCCGACGATGTGCCCGACGGCAAATCCGACGCCGACAACGTCGTGCTGCGTACCCACGGGTACGACCCGGCCGACTACGAGGGCGGGGCCTGGAAGCCCCACTGGGACATCGGCGAGGCGCTCGGCGTGCTCGATTCGGAGCGGGCGGCCAAGCTGAGCGGTGCCATGTTCGCAGTGGTCAAAGGAGACGGCGCCCGCCTCCTCCGGGCCCTCACCGCACTCGCCCTGGACATCAACCGGGACAGCTACGAAGAGGTGATCCCTCCGCACGTGGTGCGGACCGAGGTGATATCCAAGACCGGCCATCTGACCAAGTTCGACACGCAGGCCTACCGCCTCCGCGACGACGAGCTGTGGCTCATACCGACCGGTGAAGTGGCCCTGATGGGCCTGCACCAGGGCGAAATTCTCGACGAGGCCGACCTGCCGGTGCGGTACATGGCATATACGACGTGCTGGCGCCGGGAAGCGGGGGCTGCCGGCAAGGAGACGCGCGGTCTGCAACGCCTGCACGAGTTCCACAAGGTGGAGCTGGTGAAGTTGTGCCGGCCCGAAGACGGGGAGGCCGAGTTCCAGAGCCTGGTGGCCGACGCCGCCCGGCCGCTCGAAATGCTCGGCCTGCCGTACCGGGTCGTGGAGCTGTGCTCCGGCGACCTCACCTTCTCGGCGTCGAGGGTCTATGACCTCGAGGTGTACTCGCCGGGGGTCGACCGCTGGTTGGAGGTCTCGTCGATCAGCCTGGTCACCGACTTCCAGTCCCGCCGTGGGCAGATCCGCTTCCGGCGGAGCGACGGCACCGTCGAGTTCGCCCACGCGCTCAACGGTTCCGGCCTGGCCACGCCCCGGGTCTGGGCGGCCGTCGTCGAGCACGGGCTGCAGCCGGATGGCACCGTCCGGCTACCAGAGGCCATAGTTCCGTATGCCGGGATCGACGTCATCCGGCCGAGCAGATAGGGGGAATCATGCCCAAGGCCAATTCCGAATTCGAAATACGGGGGATCAACCATCTGGCCCTGGTCTGTCGCGACATGGCCCGGACGGTCGACTTCTACACCAACGTCCTCGGCATGCCCCTGATCAAGACCATCGAGCTGCCATTCGGGTGGGGCCAGCACTTCTTCTTCGACATCGGCAACGGCGACAGCCTGGCGTTCTTCTGGTTCCCCGACGCCCCGGAGCCGGCCCCCGGCCTGTCCGCACCACGGACGCTGCCGGGTGGGGGCGAGCTGGTCAGCGCCATCGGCTCGATGAACCACGTCGCCTTCGACGTCCCGGCGGAGAAGATCGACGAGTACCTGGCGAAGCTGCGGGCCAAGCGCATCGAAGCCGCCGACATCATGAACCACGACGACAGCGACATGGGGATCTCCGAGGAGCCGCACGACGGGACGTTCGTGCGGTCCATCTACTTCTTCGACCCTGACGGCATCCTGCTCGAGTTCGCCGCCTGGCTCCGGCCGCTCGGCGACGGCGACGTGCGCCACGAACCGGCGCAGGCGGTCGTTCGTTAGGCGGCCGCTTCGACCTGGGACTTGATGCGCTCGAGGGTCTGCCGCATGCCCCGCACGTTGGCCGGGCCCCGCAGCCAGCCGGCCAGGGTCCAGTAGACGCGGCTGAACGCCGATGGCGCCAGCTGGAAGGACTCGGTCACATCCGTCGTTCCCGCCGTCTGGCCGGCCGCCAGGTCGTAACGCCAGGTGTTGGCCGGTCGACCGCCGACGATGACGTCGAAGGCGAACGTCCGCCCCGGCTCGCACGCCGTGACCTTGCATTCCGTCCAATACACCACGGGGCCGCGGCCGTAACGGCGGACGTGGCCGCGGAACCGGTTGCCGACAGCGGGGCCGGTGGCCCCGTCCTGCCATTCGGCACCGAAGGTCTCGGGGCTGTACTCACCGATCCGGGTCACGTCGCTGACCAGATCCCATATCTTCTGGGCGTCAGCGTTCATCGTCACTGTCACTTCTCCGCGCATCGCCCGGACGGTAGCAGCGTGTGCGAGAGTTGACGGCATCGATGGGAGGGAGGCCTAGATGCAGGTTCCGTTGACGATCAATGACTTCCTGGACCGGGCGGTGCAGGTGTACGGCGAGCGGACGGCGATCGTCGACGAGCCGGACACGCCCGGTTCTTTCGGCGCGATGACCTACGCCGAACTCGGGGCCCGGGCCCGGGGTATGGCGCTGGCGCTCGAGGACATGGGTGTCGGCCTGGGCGAGCGGGTCGCCATCGTCAGCCCCAACGCCAGCCGCTTCATGACCTCGTACTTCGGGGTCAGCGGCTACGGGCGGGTGCTGGTGCCGGTCAACTACCGGCTGAACTCCGAGGAGGTGCAGTACATCATCGACCACTCCGGGGCGACGGTGATGCTGGTCGATCCCGAGATCGACGATTCCCTCGCGTCGGTCTCGGCCAAGGAGCGGATCCTCCTCGACGGCTCGGCCGACGCCGAGCTGTTCTCCCCGGACACCGGGGACCGCCAGCCGAAGGATTGGGACCGGGACGAGAACTCCTCGGTCAGCATCAACTACACGAGCGGGACGACGGCCCGACCCAAGGGCGTCCAGTTGACCCATCGCAACTGCTGGCTCAACGCCGCCATCTTCGGCTGGCACACGACGGTCACCGACCGGGACGTGTTCCTCCATACGCTGCCGATGTTCCACTGCAACGGCTGGGGCATGCCCTACGCGGTCACCGCCATGGGCTGCCGGCAGATCGTCCAGCGCAAGGTCGACGGCGAGCAGATCCTGACCCGCATCGAAGAGCACGGCGTCACCCTGATGTGCGGGGCGCCGGCTGTGGTGTCCGCCGTACTGGACGCGGCCGCCGCCCGCCAGCAGACCGGGCGCCCGATCCCGGGGCGAGACCATGTCCGTATCGTCGTGGCCGGGGCGCCGCCTCCGACCCGGATCATCGAACGGGTGGGCACGGAGCTGGGCTGGGAGTTCATCCAGATCTACGGGCTGACCGAGACCTCCCCGCTCCTGACCATCAACCGGACCCGGCCCGAATGGGACGATCTGGATCCGGGGGCGCGGGCCAGCCTGCTGTCGCGCGCCGGTGTTCCCGCCGTCGGCGTGACCATCGAGACCGACGAGGAGGGCGAAGTGCTGGCCCGGAGCAATCATGTGTTCGAGGGCTACTGGAACCAACCCGAGGAGACGGCCAAGGCGCTGGCCGGCGGATGGTTCCACACCGGCGACGGCGGCTTCATCACCGATGAGCACTACCTGAACATCTCCGACCGGAAGAAAGACGTCATCATCACCGGCGGTGAGAACGTCTCGTCCATCGAGGTGGAGGACTGCCTCTATCAGCACCCGGCCGTCGCCGAGGTGGCGGTGATCGGGGTTCCCGACGACAGGTGGGGCGAGACGGTCAAGGCGCTGGTCGTCCTACGGCCGGGAGCGGAGGCGACCGAGGCGGAGTTGATCGACTTCAGCCGTTCCCGGATGTCGCACTACAAGTGCCCGACCTCAGTGGAGATGCGCGACAGCCTGGTCCGGACGGCCACCGGCAAGCTGCAGAAGTTCAAGCTGCGGGCGCCTTACTGGGAAGGAAGGGATCGCCTCGTCTCCGGGGGGTAGTGCCGCCCGCCGACAACCGGTTCTGAAATAATCGGCCGGATGCCCCCCCTGCCGGACCCGGTGGTATATGCCATCGGCCAGTCCGCCGACCCCGACCGGATCACGAGGAGGGTGGCGGCCGAACCATCGGGACGGGCGCGCGTGGTCGACCGCATACTCCTGGACACCTTCGACGGTCGGCTCCGGCGCCAGAACCTGAGCGTATGGCGCGATGCCCGCGTCACCTGGGGTCGCCTGACCCTCACCCTGGAGGCGTCCGGCCGCCCGACGGTATCGGTCCCGGTGGACCGCCCGACCGGCGGTCCCGACCGCCTGCTGGCCGCCGACCTGCCCACCGGCCCGGTGTGGGAGCCGGTGCGTGAAGCCATCGACGAGCGGGCGCTACTGGCCCGGGTCCGGGTCCGCAGCCGGTTCACGCCCTACCGGGTCTGTGACGACGAAGGCAAGACCGTCGTCCGGCTGCAGGTCGAGGAGCCGGCAGTGGTCAACCGGGGCGGGTCGGAACATCCGTTGGAGCCGCGCCTGGCCGTTTCCGGGCTGCTCGGGTACGGGCGGGATCACGAACGGGTCACGGCAATCCTGGATCGCCGGCTCGAGCGGGGCGCGCGTTCGCTCCCCGAGGATGCGCTCATCGTCGCAGGGGTCCCCCCGAAGGGGGTGTCGTCCGACGTCGACGTGGCCCTGAAACCGGGAATGCGGGCCGACCGGGCCACGTCGCTCATCTGCCGCCGGTTGGCCGATGTCGTGGATGCCAATCTGCCCGGCACTATCGACGACATCGATCCCGAGTTCCTGCACGACCTCCGGGTGGCGGTCCGTCGATCCCGTTCGGTGCTGAAGGAGATGCGGGGCGTGCTGGCCCCGGACGAGTCGGAGCGGGCCCGTACCGATCTCAAGTGGATCCAGGAGGTCACCGGCCCGACCAGGGATCTGGATGTCCTCCTCCATGATTGGCCGGGCATGGTCGGGCCGGTACCGGCGTCCATGGCCGGGGATCTCCAGCCGCTGGTCGACATCCTCCATCGGGCCCGAGCCGAGGCGTTCAGGACCATGCGGCGCAACCTGAGGAGCCGGCGGTTCCAGTCGGCATGGAGTTCCTGGCGAGCCACGGTGGAGCACCGGAAGTACGACGGCGAGGACTCCGGCCGCCCGATCGGCGAACTGGCCGGCGGCCGCATCGTCGCCGTCTACCGGGGCATGACCAGGCAGGGATCCCGGATCGACGATGCGTCGCCGCCCGAGGCCCTCCACGACCTGCGCAAGCGGGGGAAGGAGCTCCGGTACCTGCTCGAGCTGTTCGGCGGTATGTGGCCGGCCGACAAGGTCAAGCCGCTGGTCTCGGCACTGAAGGGTCTGCAGGACGAGTTGGGCCACTTCCAGGACGACGAGATCCAGGTCCGGGAGCTGAGGTCCCTCGGGCCGGAGCTGGCCGCCGCGCTGGGGGGAACCGACTCCCTGATCGCGCTGGGTTTCGTCGTCGAGGGGCTGTCGGCCCGGCAGGCCCAGGCCCGGGCCGACTTCGAGCGGCGCTTCGCCTCGTTCGCATCGGACGAGACCCGGCGGGTCGTGCGCACCACGTTCGGGACGACCGGCGGATGAGGGTCATCGCCACCTACAACATCAAAGGCGGCGTGGGTAAGACCTCCGCCGCCGTCAACGTGGCCGCACTGGCGGCCGGCTCCGGGCTGCGGACGCTGATCTGGGATCTGGACCCGCAGGGTTCGGCCACGTTCCTGTTCCGGGTGAAGCCCAAGGTCCGGGGCGGGGTGCGCAAGCTGATCGAACGCAAGTCCGATGTCGGCGAGCTGCTCAAGGGAACCGACATCGAGGGTCTCGACCTGCTGCCGGCCGACTTCTCCTACCGGCACATGGACCTGGCCCTGGGCGAAACGAAGAAGCCGGAGGCCCGGTTGGGCAAGCTGCTCGAACCACTGGCCGATGACTACGACCTGGCCGTCCTCGACTGCCCGCCGTCCATTTCGCTGCTCTCGGAGAGCGTGTTCGAAGTGGCCCATGCCCTTCTCGTGCCGCTCATACCGACAACGCTGTCGGTGCGGACCTTCGAGCAGTTGATCCGGTTCGTGGACGACCAGGTCGCCGATCCGCCCGAGATAATCGCCTTCTTCTCCATGGTCGACAGGCGCAAACGCCTGCACCGCGAGATCGTCGACGGCCTGGGGCGGGACTACCCGCAGGTCGCGTCGGCGGCCATCCCGTCGTCGAGTGACATCGAACGGATGGGCATCTCCCGCCAGCCGGTCGTGACGGCGGCGCCCCAGAGCGCCTCGGCCCGCGCCTATGGGGAATTGTGGGCTGAGGCGGCATCCCGCCTGGGTCTGACCTAGGTTCGCCGGGGTGGGACCCGATATCACCGAGCGCCTCCGGGCCAGGCAGTCGGAGATGATCGATCAGTTGGCCGCCCTCGTCGGGGTCGAATCGCCGTCGTCCGATCTCGACCGGCTGGCCGACTGCGCGGCCGTGGTCTCCGAGATCGGCGAGAAGGTGATGGGCGCACCACCGGATCGGGAGGTGGTCGATGGCCGCATCCACCTGGTCTGGCGCTTCGGAACCGAGGTCAAGGTCGCCCTGATCGGCCACTACGACACGGTCTGGCCGGCCGGGACCCTGGAGCGCTGGCCGTTCGCCGTCGACGACCAAGGTCGGGCCACCGGGCCGGGGGCGTTCGACATGAAGGCCGGTATCGTCCAGCTCTTCCACGCCGTCGCCTGCCTGCCGTCGCCCGACGGCGTCACCGTGGTGCTGACCGCTGACGAGGAACTGGGATCGCAGACGTCCCGGCGCCTGATCGAGTCGGTGGCCGGCGGGGCCCGGGCCGCCCTGGTGCTGGAGCCGAGCGCCCGGGGGGCGCTGAAGACGGCCCGCAAGGGCACCTCCATGTACGAGGTCCACGCCATCGGTCGGTCGGCCCACGCCGGCCTGGAACCGGAGAAGGGGATCAACGCCACGATCGAACTGGCCCACCAGGTCCTCACCGTCGCTGCCATGGGTCGCCCGGAGATCGGCACGACGGTGACTCCGACCGTCGCCTCCGCCGGCACCACCACCAACACCGTCCCGGCCGAGTCGGTCCTGCACATAGACGTCCGGGCCACCGAGCCGGACGAGCAGATCCGCGTCGACCGGGCGGTACGGGCGCTGGCTCCCTCCGTCCCCGGCGCCCAGTTGCGCATCGAGGGCGGGATCAACCGTCCTCCGCTGCCGGCGTCGTCGTCCGCCGGTCTGTACGCACTGGCCGCCGACGTGGCCGGTGCCCTCGGGGGACGCCGGCCCGACGGCGTCGCTGTGGGTGGCGCGTCGGACGGCAACTTCACCGCCGGGATCGGCGTGCCGACGCTGGACGGGCTCGGCGCCGACGGCGACGGCGCCCACGCCGAAGGCGAGTACGTGGTCGTGTCCGCCATGCCGGAGCGGGCCGCCCTGGTCGCCGGCCTGATCTGGGCCGTGCTGGCCGGGCCCGACTCCTAGCGGCGCCGTGCGGGTGGCGGCCGGCCCGGCCCGACTCCTAGCGGCGCCTGCTCACCTGGTGATCGTCTCGACCGAGGTCGTCGTCCGATCCAGTACTTCCGATATCGGGCGCACGCCCAGCCCGGGTCCGGTCGGCACCCGGATGTGACCCTGCTCCAGCTGGAACGGGGCGGTCAGGTCGGTCTCCCAATACCGGTCCGAGGCCGACGTGTCGCCGGGCAGCGTGAACCCGGGCAGGGCGCCCAGGGCCAGATTGGCGGCCCGCCCGAGGCCGGTCTCGAGCATGCCCCCGCACCAGACGGGAACTCCCTGGGCCCGGCAGACATCGTGTATCCGCCGGGCCTCCAGGTAACCACCGACCCGGCCGGCCTTGATGTTGACGATGGCGCACGCCCCGCGATGGATGGCGTCAGCTGCGATGGCGGCCGACAGGATCGATTCATCGAGGCATATCGGGGTGCGTATGCGCTCGGCCAACAGAGCGTGGCCGGCGATATCGTCCTCGGGCAACGGCTGCTCGATCAGGAGCAGATCGAAGGCATCCAGCTCGGCCAGCCGGCGGGCGTCGGCCAGTTGGTAGGCCGCGTTGGCATCGACCTGCAGAAGCAGATCGGTGCCGAAGCGCTCCCGCACCGCCCGGACCGGTTCCAGGTCCCAGCCCGGCTCGATCTTCAATTTGATGCGCACGTAGCCCTGGGCGACGTAGCCGCCCACGGTGTCGATCAGGTGGTCGAGCGACGGCGATATCCCGACGGAGACGCCCGACGGGATGCGTTCCTGTGTGGCCCCGAAGTACTCACCGAACGACATCCCCCGGGCCGACAGCTCGGCATCGAGGACGGCCATCTCGAGCGCCGCCTTGGCCATCGGGTGGCCTTTGACCTCGGCCAGCACGGTGGCCACGCGGGCGGCGCTGATCGACTCGTGCGCCAGCAGACGTGGAACCAGGTGGTCGCGGACGACGGCATGGGCGCCGGCCACGTACTCGGACGAGTACAGGGGCTCGTTCATGGCCACGCATTCGCCCCAACCTTCTCCATTGGACCCCTCGACCCGCACGATCAGGACGTCCCGATCGGTCTGGGTGCCGAACGAGGTACGGAACGGAGTGACGAGGGGCATGGCCACCCGCCTCAGCTCGAACCGGTCGATCTTCATCCGCCTGTCCTTTCGACGACGTAGTGGCCTGCCGCGGTCAGGCCACTGACCACGGCCCCGGAGGCGAGTGCCTGACCCAGTGTGGCCCGCAACGCCAGTCGCCATTCCCTGGCCGCGTCCGGATGATCGCGGCGCAACTCGACGACATCCGGTGGAGTTTGGCAAAGGATGACCCTGGTGGCCGGATCAGCCGCCCGTGTAAGAGGAGCGCCCGGAGCAGTGGAGCTGAGGACAACCACGCCACCGGCGGGTACGGACGCGGCGGTCCCGGAGGCGGGGATGCCACCTTCCAAATCCCACACCAGGAGGCACCGGTCGGTCATGTCCCCGTCGTTGATCCCGTCGGCCATCGGACCGTAGAAGTCCGGGTAGTAGGCCTCGATCCGGCCCCCCAGCTTCACCAGATTGAACCGCGCGTTCCGCCGGATCAGCGGGTCGAACGTCCAGGTGACGGCGGTCAGGCCCCTATCCAGAGCCCAGGCCGCCTGATGGAGCTTGAGGGCGTACCCCACTCCGGTGCCATGGGCCGCCGGCATTACGCCGGCGATGTGAGAATGCAGAGCCGGGTGATCGGGCCCATGGGCGAAACCCACTGCGGCGCCGATCAAGGCACCACTTCGCCACGCGCCGGCGACATAGTTACCGGTGTGGGCCAACGCCTTCAACATGTTCACCGGCACGGCGTCCTGACCGCCGCCGCCCCATACCGTGTCGAACAACCGGTTGATCCGGGTCAGCCCATCCACGTCCCCGACCGGACCGACGGTGATGCCGGCCCGCCGGGCGGCGGCCTCGGCCATGAGGCGGGAACGGTACCGGTCCTCCGTGGCCACGGTCGTCAGCTTGGCAGGAAACAACCCCTCGACCGCGAACGTCAAGGAAGATGATGTACCGCCGGCCGGCGGGCGACGTGCACCGCGACAGATCGCAGAGAGGCCGGGCCCGACCGGTGCGCCGGCCGCCCGAGCCGGAGCCGGTCCGCAAAGGCTCCCGGCTGTCGCTCTTCGCGTCGATCGCCGTCATGATCGCAGCGCTGGTGGCCATCGTCGTCCTGCACAAGGACCACCCGGCGACCGGCATCGGGCCGGCCCACTACGAGGTGGTCTACCTGGTCGACGACACCTCGTCGGGATCCGGGCAGAGGCGGTGGGAGGTGCTCGACGTGCGGGACCCGGTCGACGTGAGCGACCTGACCTATGCGTCCGATCCCCGTACGGGCGCCGCCCCGCAGGGTGGCACGGTGACCGACTCCGACGGTCTTTACAACCTCTCGGCCGGCGGTCTGACGCTGGTATCCCACCGGGAGCCGGCGCTCGGAAGCGGCGCGCTCAGTCTGGGCGTCGAGCTGACCCAGCTCTTCCAGTGGGGTCTGGCCCAGGATCTCCACCAGGCCCGGACCATTGCCGGACAGCGTTGCCAGATGGTCCGCCTGAGCGAGCCGCCGGCCGGCCCGCTCACCGCCGTCTCGGGCGGCGATCACGACGATGTCTGCCTGACCACGACGGGCATCGAGTTGTCCGAGTCCTGGACCTACCTGGGACGGGTGGTGCTGAGCCGTCTCGCGCAGAGCGTGTCGCTGGCGACGCCGCTCCCCGGCATCGAGGCGGCCCCGGACCCGGGGACGCCGTCCAGTTCGGCATCGGACGTCATCCAGGTCACCAGCCCGGCGGCTCCGTCCTTCATCGCCGTGCCGACGGCGCCGACCGGGTTCTCCAAGGTGGCGTCGCTCAGCATCACAGCCGATGACCCGCAGCAGAAGGGGACCCTTCTGTACCGGGCGTCGGACTGGTCGTTCGAGAACGGTGGCCAGCTGATCACCGTCGAAGCGGGCGCCGGGGGCACCCCATGGGACGACTCGGGTGTGGTCACCCGATCGCAGAACCTGCCGGGACTCGGCCCGGCGACCGTGGTGCTGCGGTCCGACGGCCCCCAGCTCCAGTTGTCCCTGGCCAACCAGCACTGGCTGGTGATCGGGGGCACGGTCCCGATCTCGCAACTGATCAGCTACGCGTCGACCCTCGAGGCGGCCGCCGCCGGCTGAACGGGTAGTAGTGACATAATGTCAACGTGGCGCTGGCGCAGGAGGTGCCTGGATCGGTGAGCGGTCGCCTGACCCGGGATCAGCGACGAGAGGCGCTACTGGCCACGGCGGCCGACCTGATTGCGGCTGACGCCGACAACCTGTCGATGGATTCGGTCGCCGAAGCCGCCGGGGTGAGCCGGCCGTTGCTGTACAAGCACTTCGCCAACCGCCAGGAGCTGCTAGTCGCGGTATATCGGCGCGAGGCATCGCTTCTGCACGAGGAACTGGCTTCTTCGGTACGCGGGGCCAAGGACCTCGACTCCAAGTTCCGGGCCCTGATGCACGGGGCTCTCCGGGCCGAAGCCCAGCGGGGGGCGGCCCTGAAGGCGTTGCGGGCCGCAGGCGGACGGGACCAGACGTTCCGGGAGGAGCGGCAGCGCCGCGACCGGGAGACCGTCCGGTACTTCAGCCGGATCGCCAGCGGGACGTTGGGTACCGACGAGCGGCTCACCCGGAAGACCATCTCGGTCCTTCTCCGCTGTATGGAAGGGGTCCTCGCCGAATGGCGGCTGAAGCCGACCCCGGCCAACGCGACCTGGCTGGAGCAGATCTACGTGACGATGTGCATGGGCGCCCTCGAAGCGGTGCCGGCGGCGGCGATCGCCCGCTCCGGCTAGCCGGCCGAAGCCGGCCCGCGGTACTGGTCGCGCAGCAGGCGCTTGTAGATCTTGCCGTTGTCCTGGCGGGGTAGGTGGGCGACGAAGTCCACCGAGCGCGGGCATTTGAAATGGGCCAGGTGGTCGCGGCAGAACTCGATCAGCTCGCCGGCCAAGCCGTCATCGGCGGTGCCCGGTCGCAACTCGACGACCGCCTTCACGTCTTCCCCCCACTCCTCGCTGGGCACCCCGATGACGGCCGCATCGGCCACCGCCGGATGCTCGAGCAGGACGGCCTCGATCTCGGCCGGGTAGATGTTGACCCCGCCCGAGATGATCAGGTTGGCGGTCCGGTCGGTCAGGTACAGGTAGCCCTCGGCGTCGAGGTAGCCCATGTCGCCCAGGGTGAAATACTCGTCCCGGTAGGCACCTTCGGTCTTGGTCCGGTCGCCGTAGTACTCGAACCGGCCGGCCGCCGGCGAGCGGAGGTACACCAGCCCGATCTGCCCGGCCGGAAGGGCGGCGCCGGACTCGTCACCCACCTTGACCTGGCCTTCCACGATGGGCCGTCCGACCGTGCCCGGATGGGCCAGCCACGTCTCGGAGTTGCACCAGGTGCCGGTCCCCTCCGTCGCCGCGTAGTACTCGAGCACGATCGGGCCCAGCCATTCGATCAGCCGGCGCTTGACCGGCACCGGGCAAGGAGCGGCACCGTGAAGGACCATGCGGAGCGACGAGACGTCGTACTTCTCCAGGCTCTCGGTCGGTAGCGAGAGCAGCCGATGGAACATGGTCGGGACCATATGGGTGTGGGTGATCCGGTGGCGGTCGATGAGCCTGAGGGTCTCCTCCGCATCCCAGTGCTCCATGAGGACGGTACCGACTCCGAAAATGAGGGGGATGGCCAGCGAGAAGGCCAACGGGGCGGCGTGGTAGAGCGGCCCGGTGCACAGGTGCAGGTCGACGCCGTCGTCGCCGTAGCCGTACAGGTTGACGGCGGGGACGGCGGCAATGGCTCTGGCCAGCTCCGCCGACCGGTACACACCCTTCGGCCGGCCGGTCGTTCCCGACGTGTACAGCATCTGCGTACCGAGGACCGGGTCCTCCAGGTCCGCGCCGTCCTGTTCGGCGATGGTCTCGTCGTAGGACGTGAAGCCGGCGATGGCACCGCCCACCGCCAGGCGGACGGTCGCGCCCGGGGCCCGGGCGGCGGCGTCGGCGGCCACGGCCCCTAGATCCGTGGCCCCGATGATGGCTCGGGCGCCACAGTCGGCGACGATGTAGGCGGCCTCGTCGGCGTTCAGGTGCCAGTTGATCGGTGTCAGGCGCAGGCCCGCCCGCTGGGCGGCGGCGATGGCCTCGGCGAACTCCGGCCGGTTGGTGCACATGAGGGCGACGGCGTCACCCTCCCGCAGCCCGGCCGCTCTGAGCGCCCGGGCCAACCGGTTGGCGTTGGCGTTCAGATGGGCGAAGGTGCGATCCCCACTGGGGCTGATGATGGCCGGTCGATCCGGGTGCCGGGCGGCCCACCAGGCGAGGGTCATGCCCGAAACGGCAGCCGCCCGCCGGCTCTCCGCTGTCTCCGCTGTCTCGGCCGATGTCGACGCCGCAGCCATGTGAGTCCCCCGTTCCGTCCGTGCCGGGGGCCAAATATACAAATGCGGCCCATTGGGGCGGGCCGACCCAGGTGTGGGGACCGGAGCGGGCCCCCGGCCCGCCGGCCTGCGTTGACGTAGCCGGTTCGGGTGGCCACAATTTGGGTGCGTATCTCCGGATGAGGGGATCGGCTGCGGCGCGTAGAGAAATAGTGACTGTTCGACCACATGGCGACTAATGGTTCATCGCGTTTCTTCGAGACGCTCGTACACAGCTCGGCTGACATAGCTCTGGTCGCCGATCCGGACGGGACCATCCGGTACGCCAATGCCGCGGTAGCGCTGTTCGGCTACACACCCGACGACCTGGTGGGCCGCAACCTGCGGGACTTCGTACACCCCGATGACCAGGTATCCGGAGCCACGAATGTGCGCGCCGCGCTCGGCGCCGGCGGTTCCGCTCTCGTGGAGTGGCGGATCAAGGATCGCGACGGCATGTGGGTCCCGGTGGAGGAGTCGCTGACCGACCTGTCCGACAACGGCGACGTGGGCGGACTGCTGATCAGCATCCGCGATATCGCCGACCGGCGAGTCGCCGAACAGGCCCTTGTCGACACCCAGACCCGATTGGTGGTGGCCCTGGAGGCCTCGCGCATGGCGGTGTGGGAGATCGATTTCTCCACTCAGGAGATGGTGGTCTCGCCGAACTTCCACGAGGTATACGGGTTCACGCCGGACCGTCTGACCGGTACCTATCTGGACTTCCTCCACCTGGTCCATCCGGACGATCTCGAGCTCCTGCGCCGGACCGTCCGGGTCACCGGCCAGGACGACGTATTCGCCCTGGACTACCGCATTTGTTCTCCCGAACATGGCGTGCGGATGCTGCACGGACGGGGTCGCCGCATACGTGACGAGAGCGGGCAACTGAGCCGGTTGCACGGGGCGGTGATCGACGTGACCGACGAACGCCGGGCGGAACGACGCCGGTTGGAGGCGGAACAGACCTTCCGGCGGACCATCGAAGCGACCAGCGATGGTTTCATCGGTGTCGACGCCGCCGGCTTGATTGTCAATTGGAATGCGAGTGCCGCCCGTATCTTCGGCTGGACCGAGGCCGAGGCCGTGGGGCAGCGGATCGACGACCTGATCGTTCCGCCCGAGTTGCGTTCGGCCCACCGGAGCGGTTTCTCGAAGGCGGTGGCCGATGGACAGACGAGCCTGTTCCACGCAGGCGCGGTGGAGCTGACCGGCTTGCGCGCCGACGGTTCCCGGTTCCCGGTCGAGGTCTCCGTCGTCATCGTCGAACAGGAGGGCGGCCTGCGCTTCAACGCGTTCGTGCGGGACGTGACCGAGCGCAAAGCGACCGAGGCTCTACTGGCCCGCCAGGCCATCACCGACGAACTCACCAACCTGCCGAATCGGGCGCTTCTGAATGACCGGTTCCAGCGGGCCAAGGAACGGGCCGATTCCGGTGGCCGCCTGACCCTGCTCTTCGTCGATATCGACCACCTGAACGTGGTCAACGACAGCCTGGGCCACGATCTGGGCGACCAGCTGATCCGGGAGGTGGCGGACCGCATCCTCGGCGTCGTTCCGGCCACGGATACGGTGACCCGATTCGGGGGCGATGAGTTCGTCGTGTTGACCGATTCACTCGTTGCGGCCCGGGGGGCCTCCGGTCTGGCCGAAGCGATACTGCAGGCGATAGCCCGGCCCTACGACCTGGCCGGTCACCGGATGACGCCGGCCGTCACCATCGGGGTGGCCATGGCCGAGGCGTCCGACGCCCGCCTGGATGAACTCCTCCGCGACGCCGACATCGCCATGTACCGGGCCAAGGCCCAGGGGCGGAACCGGTTCGAGTTCTTCGAGATCACCATGCGGGAGCAGGCCCAGCAGAGGTTCGAGTTGGCCAACGAACTGCGTCAGGCCCTCGACGGGAACGGCCTGCGGCTGTACTACCAACCGGTGGTGTCGGCGGACGGGACCATCGTCTCGACCGAGGCGCTGGTCCGGTGGGAGCACCCGGACAGGGGTCTGATACATCCCGGAGACTTCATTCCGCTGGCCGAGGAGACCGGCCTCATTCTCCCCTTGGGACAATGGGTCTTGGAGACGGCCTGCCGGCAGGCGGTTGCCTGGCGGCGCGATCTGGCCCCCACCCTCGGGATGGCGGTCAACATGTCGGTCCGCCAGCTGAGCCAGCCCGACCTGGTCGGCCGGATGGAGTCGCTTCTGGGCGCCTCCGGGTTGGAGCCCGGCGCGTTGTGCCTGGAACTGACCGAATCGGCCCTGATGGAGGATCCGGTCAAGTCGGCGGAGACCCTGGGCCGCCTCCGCACGCTCGGTCTCAGCCTGGCCATCGACGACTTCGGTACCGGGTATTCATCGCTGCACTACCTGTCCCGCCTCTCGGTACAGGTCCTGAAGCTCGACCGGGTGTTCATCGAATCGCTGGACACCGAGGCCAACCGGGCCATCGTCGGCTCGACCATCCAGCTGGCCCGGGCCCTTGGGATGACAACAGTGGCCGAAGGGGTCGAGACGGCGGAGCAGCGGGCCGTCCTCATCGAGCTGGGGTGCGAATCCCTGCAGGGTTTCCTGTGGTCGAAGCCGGTGCCGGCGGACGCGTTCGAACAACTGCTCCGCCATCCCGGCGACTGGTCCCGCTGAGACATTCGGATCCGGGCCGATTCGGGAATCACCGGCCGCCCGGCCTTATGCTCCCCGGGTGAGCTACACAGTCATCGAATACGAGGTGAGTGACCGGGTCGCGACCATCACCCTCGACCGGCCGGACCGGCTGAACGCCTTCACCGTGGAGATGATGTCGGAGATCATCCAGGCCCTCGACGAGGCGGATGCCGACGACGCCGTCCGGGCCGTCATCTTCACCGGGCGGGGACGGGCGTTCTGCGCCGGGGCCGACCTGTCCGGTGGATCGTCGACCTTCGACCACGGCGAGGAGCGCAAGCAGGATCTGGCCCCCCGGGACGGCGGCGGAGTCCTCACGTTGCGCATGTTCCGGGCCAAGAAGCCTCTGATCGCAGCGATAAACGGCCCGGCCGTGGGCGTCGGGGCGACCATGTTGCTCCCGATGGACATCCGGCTCATGGCCGACTCGGCCAAGATCGGCTTCGTGTGGGGGGCCCGCGGCATCGTCGCCGAGGCCGCCTCCAGCTGGTTCCTCCCTCGCATAGTCGGCATCAATCAGGCGCTGGAGTGGTGCCTCACCGCCCGCATGATCCAGGCGCCGGAGGCACTCGCCAGCGGGCTGGTGCGCAGCGTCCACCCGGCCGCCGACCTGATCGACGCGGCCCGGGACGTCGCCGGGGAGATCGCCACGTCGGTGGCGCCGGTGTCGGCGGTGATCATGCGGCAGATGCTGTGGCGGATGATGGGTGCCGACCATCCGATGGCTGCGCACCGGGTCGATTCGCGCGCCGTCTGGCAGACCGGTCGTATGGCCGACGCGGCGGAGGGCATCACCGCCTTCTTCGAGAAAAGGTCGCCGTCATGGAAGTTGTCGCCGAGCACCGACACCCCGGACTGGCACCCGTGGTGGCAGGAGCCACCCTACGAGGAGGCGTAGACGCACCCGATGGTCGGGCCCGGGGCAGGGCCCCCGGCGTCAGTGGGCGTCGGGGTGCTTGGCCGCGTGGTCGTCCGAGGTCGCCTGATAGCGGGCGATGACGGTGGCCACGCGCTCCAGCAGTTCGAGCGGCTCGAACGGCTTGGTGATGTACTCGTCGGCGACGGCGAGCCCGGCCTTGATATCCGAGCTCTGGGCCTTGGCCGACAACAGGATGATGGGAATGGCGCGGGTCTGGTTCTCGCCCTTGAGCCGGCGGGCCACCTCGAGGCCGTCGATGCCGGGCATCATCACGTCCAGCACGATCACGTCGGGATGGCCCAGCCGGGCCTGGGCCAACCCGGCCTCGCCGCCGGTGGCGGTGAGAACGTCATAACCCTCGATCTCGAAATTGACCTGCAGCAGGTTCACAATCACCGGGTCGTCATCGACCACGAGTACGGTCCCACTGGGCATGGACCCACACTGTAGGCGGCACGTGGCAGCGAGCAGGAGCCGTCGCTAGACTCGACCTTTCCCCGCCCTCGTAGCTCAGGGGATAGAGCATCGGCCTCCGGAGCCGGGTGCGCAGGTTCGAATCCTGCCGGGGGCACCACCGAGGTCTTCACGTTTGATCTCTGTCATTTTCACATTTGCCTGTGACCGTTATCGGTTTT